>CAMZBI010000015.1 GCA_947304585.1 uncultured Clostridia bacterium
GCAAGCGCCGAGTGAGGCACGCCTCCGGCGTGAGTGATTCGAGCCTGGCGGCGCAACGCGGCTCCGCTGCGAGTGGTGCGGCGCAAGCGCCGAGTGAGGCACGCCTCCGGCGTGAGTGATCACCGTACACTGTGCTGTTCCCTCTTCACTTTTTCACTCTTCACTATTCAAGCGGCGTCCCCGCTCGTGCCGCAGGCACGCCCACTTGCAGCGCCGCCGCGCACCCACTTGCGGCGTCAGCCGCACTCACTGCGAAGCAGCGCGCCGCCAGGCGCTATCGCGCCGCTTGCGCCGCCTCCCGTTTTGGTGTATACTTTTATAAGCGCGCGCGAGACCCGGATCCCGGCGCGAAAGAACTTCACAACAGAACACAGTCAGGAGATCTTGCAAAATGAAAATACTTATGAACGACGGACACGTTGCAGAGTGCCCCCAGGAAGAAGAGATTGAAGTATTGAGGCATTCAGCCGCCCACATTATGGCTCAGGCCGTGAAAAGGCTCTACCCGGGAGCTCATTTCGGGTACGGTCCCGCCACGGACAAGGGGTTCCACTATGACATCGATTTCGGGGACGTCGTTATTGGCGAGGATGCGCTGCCGGCCATCGAGCAGGAGATGAAAAAGATCACAAAAGAGAACCTGCAGTTCAAGGTCTATGAGCTTCCCAGGGAAGAGGCCGTGAACCTTATGAGGGAGCGGGGAGAGACTTACAAGGCGGAGCACATTGGCGATCTGCCGGATGACGCAAGGATCACTTTCTTCCGGCAGGGCGACTACATTGACATGTGCGTAGGGCCCCATATCACCTATACGAAGGCGCTGAAGGCGTTCAAGCTGACTTTTGTTTCCGGAGCTTACTGGAAAAACGATCAGAAGAACAAGATGCTCACCAGGATCAACGGCGTTGCCTTTAGGTCCCAGGAGGAGCTGGATGCATACGAGCAGCAGGTCCAGGAGGCCAAAGCCAGGGATCACCGCAGGATCGGCAAGACCATGAAGCTCTTCATGACCGACGATCTCATTGGCAAGGGCCTTCCCATGTTCCTCCCCAAGGGCTACACCATCTGGCAGGAGCTGGAGAACTACATCAAAGAAAAAGAGCGGCTTCTCGGCTATCAGCACGTGCTGACCCCCTGCGTCGGAACCGTTGACCTTTACAAAACCAGCGGCCACTGGGATCACTACAGGGACAACATGTTCCCCATGATGGAAGTTGAATCGGAACAGTTCGTGCTGCGTCCGATGAACTGCCCTCACCACATGATGATCTACGCCAATCAGCCCCACTCCTACAGGGACTTGCCGATACGAATTGGCGAGATCGCCCACGACTTCCGTTTTGAGCCCAGCGGCACCCTGAAGGGCATTGAGAGAGGCAGGCACTTCTGTCAGAACGACGCCCACCTGTTTGTCACGCCGGAGCAGATCAAGGCAGAGGTCAGCAGCGTGGTGGATCTGATCTTTGACGTGTACAAGGATTTCGGCATCACCGATTACCGCTGCGTGCTCTCCCTGAGAGATCCCGACGACAAGGTCAAGTACCACCAGGACGATGCAATGTGGGAGCATGCGGAGTCTGCGCTCAGGGAAGTTCTGACGGATCTCGGCATCAGTTTTACCGAAGAGATTGGCGAAGCTGCCTTCTACGGGCCGAAGCTTGACGTGAACGTTCAGCCTGCCGTTGGCGCTGAATACACCCTGTCCACTTGCCAATTGGACTTCTGCCTCCCCGCAAAATTTCAGCTCACTTACATCGACAGAGACGGAAGCGAAAAGACCCCTGTGGTGCTCCACCGGGCAATTCTCGGAAGTCTCGACCGTTTCATGGCCTACCTGATCGAAGAGACCAAGGGCGTTTTCCCGCTCTGGCTGTCCCCTGTACAGGTGAAGGTGCTTCCCGTTTCCGAAAAGAGCCTTGACTACGCAAGGAAGGTTTGGGACGATCTCAGGAGAGCCGGCATCCGTGCTGAACTGGACGACAGAGACGAGAAGATCGGCTACAAGATCCGCAGCGCAAGGCAGGACGAAAAGGTTCCCTACATGGTCATCATCGGTGAGAAGGAAGTCTCCGAAAACACTATCTCCGTAAGAGACAGAGAGACAGACCTCACGGTAGCCGACACGCTTGAGGGCTTCAAGAGCAAGCTGGCTGACCGCATTAAAAGCAGAAAATAATAATCCTGAGGCAGAGCCTTTCCGGACCGACGCCAATGTCTTCCGGTTTCGCAGACTGCTTCGTTGAATGAAAACCATCAGCCGGCTCTAAGAGATATCTTACTGCCGGCTTCAAAAAATGTTGCTTTAAGAAACCGGCGGGTTCAAAAACTGCAGGCTTCAAAACTGCAGCTTCAAAAGAACTGTCTGCTTTAGGTATACCGATGCCGGAACAGGAGTCCGATCATGGGTGTTTTATTGGAATACTTAATTGTCATAGCGGTTTTGCTGGGTATTTTTTTCGCATACACTCTTCTCCCCGCGGCAACGGCAGTTGTGGGCGCTCTCCGGCTTGCGGAAAAGCGCAAAGCAAGAGGAGCCGGTTCGCCAATGAAAACGTCCAGGCTGCGTGTTTTCATCCCGGTATTGGCAATTCTTGACGGTGTTCTGATCGTCTTCACCGAGTTTCTTTTGATCTCATTTATTTTCAGCTGGTATTACAGGGTCCTGCTGATAATTGCCGGAATTCTGCTGGAAACAGTTGGCGTGATGTGGCTGCTCCAGGTCTTCAACAGGCCAAGGGCGGTGATCTGCATAGTTCTTGCCGGGCTTCTGACTTTTTCCCTTGCCGGCGGCATCGTCTACGACGGCGTTATGGAAAGCCGGGAGCTGAACGAATATTTCGACTACAGGACGTATCTGCCTTTCAGAGAGGACAGCCCGGTCGCAAAGCTTGACGGAGACGCCTCTCTAGAGTTTACCATGTCGGACGATCTCCCTTTTATGGACGGGGCCACAGCTCTCTATCCGATCTACGCCGCATTCGCCGAGGCTGTGTATCCGGATGCCCTTGGCGACGGGGAAGACTCAGAAATATTGAAATACGTGGACTGCAGCACCACCGGAATTGCCTATACGAAAATAGTTGACGGAGACTGCGATATCATTTTTGTGGCGGGCCCCAGTAAAGAGCAGGAGTCATACGCGGCGAAGAACGGTGTTACCCTTGAGTACGTTCCCATTGGCAGAGAGGCTTTTGTTTTCTTTGTGCACCCCGACAATCCCGTCGACAGTCTCACCCTTGATCAGATCAGAGACATATATTCCGGCAACACTGTTTCCTGGACGGAGCTGGGCGGCCCCCGGTGGCTGGGCAGGATCCAGGCTTTTCAGCGGGAGGAAGGCAGCGGCAGTCAGACTGCAATGAAGCGCTTCGTGATGAAGGACACGCCTCTTATGACCCCAGAGACGGAGAAGACCCTTGGCGGCATGGGCGACATGGTGGAGCGGGTGTCAAGCTACAAGAACAACCGGGGAGCCATTGGCTATTCCTTCAGGTTCTACACCACCGAACTGATGAGCAATTTCAAGGTTAAACTGCTGGCTATAAACGGTGTGGAGCCGACTGTTGAGAATATCGAGAACGGGACGTATCCTCTGGCCTCCGAGTTTTACGCGGTGGTGAGGAGCGATGCCGACGAAAATACCCGGGCTCTGCTGGAATGGATCCAAGGCCCTCAGGGGCAGGAACTCATCCGTAAAGCGGGCTACACTCCGGTAAAAGGAGACTGAAAACAGCGCCGGGCCCTGTCATTTCCGACAACGGCCGCGCCTTATGATCGGAGATCATCATATGAATCAATCAATCAAAACTGTAATACGTCTTGCCGCCGCGATCGTCATGCTGGCGGCATTTGTCTTTGCCCTTCAGGGCTGCGGTCCGAAATACGACCCGAACGCCAAGGTGGACACCGGGGCCATCGACCTCAACGCCGCCCTCTCCAGGAACATCCTCAAGTATTTCACCAACGCCAAGCTCTGCGCCGCAGGCTACGAAAAGGACCCCGAGCTGGGAAACGTTCTTAAGCTCTCGTCAAAGGGCGTGAAAAAGGACAACGCCGACAAGCCTGTCATTTTCTTTGAATACCGGGAATTCTGCAAAGAGCTTGGCGAGTCGCCGGTAAGCATTGAGGAGAATCCCTTTGTGGTCCTGAAGGTCAAAAACGTCAGCGCCCACGACAGGCTGGTCTCACTGACAGGATCCAACAACACCGACGAGTTTTCCATTGCCGGGTCCGAGCACACCGCGAAGATCATTGGCAATGACGGCTGGACTTACATCGTTTTCGACCTCTCGGACGACCTCAACCAGGACATGTATCAGGTGCTGAGGATCAGTTTCGAGCAGATCGCAGTAAAGAACGGAGAGACACTATTGATCAGCGAGATACGTTTTGTAAAAGCAGAAGATGCCAAAGTATACGAGACGCCGGACGTCTACGAAGACCCGGACAGGGACGTGAACGATTACACTCTCAATATTTTGACCTTTAACATCCAGACCGAGGCCGGGAACGACGCCCCCTTCCCCATAAGAGCCGCCCTGCTCCGCAGTTTCATTGACGAGCATATGCCGGATATCGCAGGCCTTCAGGAGGTTACCGTGACCTGGCGGAAGTGGCTCGGGTCATACGTTTTCAACAACTCCTACGACAGCTTCGGCTCCGAGAGGACCGAGGGCAGCGAGGCCAATACGATCTACTACCGCAAGGACAAATTCGAGCTTCTGGATTCCGGCACTTTCTGGCTCTCGCCAACGCCTGACGTACCGGGCTCCGGATATCCCAACTCCTCCTTTGTCAGGGTCTGCTCATACGGCCTCTTCCGGGACAGAAAAACAGGCACGGAGTTTGTTCTCTACAACACCCACCTTGACATCAACGGCGACAAAGAAAAAGCCGATGGCAACGCTCTCCGGGCCGAGCAGGCAGCCATAATCGTCCGCCACGCCCGGCGTTTCTCCGGCAAGCCCATCTTCGTGACGGGGGATTTCAACTCCCTGCGTACAAAAAGCAGCGGTGACTTCCACGACGCCATCAAACTCATGGAGGGCTCCTTGACGACCACCGACGCTGACGGCAACGAGTGCTCCCTGAACCTCAAGGACACCCGCCTGAACGCCCCGGTCACCGTTCCCGCCGATCGCACCGCCACCCTGACCAAGTACCACAACAAGAATTATTCAAAATACGAGCCCACCCGGGAGCCGATAGATTACGTCTTCTACAGCGCCAATTACTTCAGTCCACTGTCCTACGAAACGTTTATCCTTGCCGAGGGCTCCTATGAATGTTCCGACCATCTGGCGGTGTTCACCCGCTTCAAACTGATAAACGGGTAAGGGCTGACAGCCTGAGTTCCTGCGGGGCACAGTAGTTCCTGCAGGGCACAGTAGTTCCTGCAGCGCAAAGTATCTCCCTGCAGGCACCCGCCAATTCATCGCTCTGCCGCCTGATCAAAAAGCGGCAGGAAATGGTTCTTCTAACAATATGAATACCGGCCGGCTCCGCATTGATCTGCGAGTCCGGCCGGTATGTTATTTCAGGCATTCAAGCCTTATTCCCGGCTTTCAGTTGTCTGAAAGCCTCAACGTTTTATTATCTCTCTTTCTTTCTGAGAACGACGGCAGTTCCTGCAATTGCGAAAACTACGCCGATGCCGCCGAGAACGATGCCGCCGCAGCCTTTTTTCTCTTCAGGCTTCTCTGTCTCTTCTTCTACAGGTGCCGGAGCATCTGTGGGCTGCTCTTCGGCAGTGGGAGCAGGCGGATCCGTGGGAGCGGGAGTATCCGTGGGAGCGGGAGTATCCGTCGGAACAGGTGTGTCTGTGGGCACAGGGGTGTCGCCGGGTGCAACATAGTAGAACTGCATGTTGGCGGCTACTTCGTCCTGGTTCAGGTATGAGTAGTAGGTCTCGCCTTCGTCGTCCTGAAGTTTGACAACGGCTCTGATCTCATGGACGCTGCCGTCCTGGAGAGGAGTTACGTCAACTTCGATTTCGAGACGGGAAGCGTTTTCACCGCCTGCGCCTTTAACGGCCGGCTCTGTGGACTTGAACACGTTCTCGATCATGATAGGATCATTGTCGTCGATCTGATAGCCTGCTGCGACCATGGGATCTGCAAAGCCCGCCCAGCCGCGGAAAGTGAAGTTCTGATAGCTGTCTTCTCTTCCGTTGATCTCTCTGTCGATCTCTTCCAGTTTGCTGCTGGCTCCGCCGTCAACACCGTTCATAACGATGTTGTTCAGCTGAACTCTGTTTACGAAGAACGTATCAAAGCTCATTCCCATTCCATCAGCATCGTAGAAATCCAGGATCTCAACGCCTTCGACAACGGTGTGCTCGCCGGGGGTATCCTCGGGTTTCATGATGGTAACTTCGTTATCGTTGATGCCAAGGCCTTTAACTGTCCAGTCTGTGCCGGGTTTATTGGGCATCGTGGTGTATCCGTGTCCGCCGATAACTGCGAACATACCCATCTTCATTGTTTCTTTGAACTGATAAAATTCGCCTTCCTCGTATTCGCCGACCATGAAGAACTCTCTCGGAAGTCTGACTTCGATCACAACGTTCTCGCCGTCGTCTTCATAAGCGGTCTCCTGGAGAAGCTCCGTAATATCGGCGCCCTGGGAATTATCATCGTCAAGGACAGCGGTGCCCCAGTTGTGCTGGAGAACTACGAGAGCGCCGTCTTTGATCATGAGGGACAGGAACAGGCCCGGCTTGTCGTCGGGGATGTTGCCCGGGTTGAAGTCGATCTGGTACATGTCGCCCTCGTGGAATCCGGCTTTCGGCACTTTCACGCCAACGAACAGGCACTGGTAAAGAAGAACGTCTCTCGGAGCATTCAGGTAATACGTAACGGTGGTATCGAGGGTGCCGTTTGTCCAGGTCTGAACGTTGTCGGGCTTCATCTCGATCACTGTTGCGTACTCACCTTCTGTGATAACACCGTCAACAAGGGCATCCACGTTCTCTGCAAAAGTAGGCAGAGCAAGCAGTGACAATACCATTGCAACAGCAAGCAGAATCACTAACAGTTTTTTCATAAGATCCTCCTAAAATTATGTGTAAGCAGCCCGCCTTAAAGGCGGAATCGATTTATGTGATTAGATTATATCATTTTTCCGCAGTTATTCAAACACAGTTTTTTGCGAGAGCCTTTGGCATTTTTGATAGCGCGGGGCAGAACTGTCGCCAATGCTCTGGACAGGAAGTTACAGGTGGGTGAATACAAATTGACACGCCATCAGGAGGTACAGCATGTATTCCAAAATATAGACAAATTTCTGTTGTTAAATAGTTCGGAATTACCAAATGTACCTGCCGATATCCCAAATAATCATTTCACTTCTACCGTTAAATTTGAAAACAACTTCGCCATCATGTTTTCTTTCACCTGTCATTACGAAAGCCTTCGAATTATGCATGAATATTCATAAATAATGAAACTTCGATTTTGTAAATCGGATTTGTCACTAAGGCTTGTACGAAAAGTATTGTTCAAGCTTTTGTATTATCTGGCTCCAAATGAATTCTGTACCACATACATCTCCTTCTATTTTTACGCGTTCCTCAAGAAAAAACTGCAATATATGATAATTATCATTTGATAAACTGCTGATAATATCGGGAATAAAGTGTAGCATGATTTTCCTGACTCTCACGTCCGGGCTATTGATTGCACTTACAAAGTACGTGAAGAATTTATCTTGTCCTAGAATGAGTAATTGTCTAACCAAAAACATCCTTGTCCAACTATCATGTTCAACTTTAAACATTGATTCCAATAAATCAATCTGTTCGTTTATTGTTTTCTCGTTGCTATCCAAAGGAAAAAAGAAAGTTGAATACGCCCTTAACAGATAGTTGTCGCTTGATAGCATTTTCACACATTGAGTTGCAGAGTAACGCACCTGGTTCTCTCTGCGTTTTTCTGCGCATATCAAAGCCATCTCTTCTAACACTCGGTCCTGATTATCCGGTTGCCCGGCAATATGATATGAGTCATCCAGTACATATTTGTTATTTACAGCGATTTCCCCCCTATCGGACATAAAAGCAATTGTCTCGTTTTCGCAAATCATTTCAAAAAGATAATTGCCAAATACTTCAAAATAGTACTTAAAATTGACAATCCGAACTCCAAACAACTTAGAGAATGCCTCAATCTTTTTTATAATCTCTTTTTCCCGTTTTGAACGATTCATGTTATCCTACCTCAAGTGAAATCATCATCTCGACAAGAAACCGAATTTCTTCTAATAGCCATTTTCCTCTTTCGCCACCATCCCTTAATACAAACGCAGGTAGTATGACAATAAAACGTGACCCAAGGCTATAAGCATCTAATATGTACTGACTGTTGTTATACCAGTCCAAAATCAATTCATTCCTCGAGGCGGGGATTCGTTCCTTTTTCTTACAGTCAGGCGGTCTTTCCGGGGTCCTTCTTTTCTTCTGCACTCTTTGCTCTCAGCGCTTTTTTCTTCTTGGACTTTACGCTCAAAAGGACGATCAGCACCACTATTCCGGGGATCAGGAATATCAGCGTGAGCACCGGCAATGCCTTTGCCAAAAACACCAGGGTATCTTTTACAAACGTAACTGCAGTGTTTCCGCCCTCCTTGATCGCCTCAAGGAATTCCTGACCGAAGGAGACCTCCTCCACAGGCGTATATTCTTTCGTCTCTATAAGTTCCAGGCTGACCGTTGAATCGGCGGCCTGAGAGTCTATATGGTTAAGTCTGGCCTGATATGCCTCGATGTCCGCAATGACGTTGTAGAGTCTCTCCTGTATCAAAAGCATCTCCTGAACGTTATCCGCTTTTTCAAGCATTTCCGTCAGCGCTTTCCTCTGGGCCTCCATCGTCTCAAGTCTTGCGGCGATGTCTACGTACTCGCCCGTCACGTCCTTACTATTTTCGGTGTACGCTGTCACGTTGAGGAGTTCCGAAACCTCGTCTACGAATTTGTCAAGTTCTGCCTGAGGGACTCTCAGGGTCATATAGGCGGTGCGCAAAGGTTTATCGTAAGACGATCTTCTTTCGCTCACCGACACCGATTCAAATCTGCCGCCGCAGCCGGTGAGCTTCGTTTTCAGTGTTTCGTAATCCCGGTCAAAATTCAGCGTTTCCGCCTTAGCACTGACTGTGCGGATCACCTTGGCGGCGGTTTCGCTGCTGCTCCCTTTAGCGTTTGACTCTGCGGGCTCTCCATCGAATCCTTCGTAGTCGTAATCGTCCTTCGCCAGTTCTCCTCCCATAGGTGCATACGCCCCGGAACAGCTGACCGCCAGCATGCACGTCAAAATCAGCGCAAAAATGACCAATATTGTTCTTTTCATGATCTGCTCCTTCCCGCCGCCCGTAATGCGGCCATAGACAGTCCAAGCTAAAATTATGATCAAGTGGATATTGCCGTCATCCTTTTGTTTCCCCGCCAAAGGCCATTGCCGGGGAGCAGATGACTGTTTCAAAACCGTTTATTTCCGACTCTATTGTAGCACATTCGGGGCCTTTGGTAAATCCGGCCCGAGATCCTCGATTTTTTAAAGGTAATTTAATGTTTTATCTCGCTTTTGCCCGTTTATAGGCCTCTTCGGCGCCGATGCGGGCCTTGGCAACAGGCACCCTGGCTTCCGGATCCGGGAAGCAGTAGTAGAGAAACTCCTTGTTTCCGATACAGATCATGTCCCCGATCTCGTACCAGAAGTAGTCGGAATAAAGGCTGTAAGAAGCGGATGCCGGCCTTGTGAAGTCGAGGAGCCCCGCCCCGCCGGTCAGATGAATGCCTGAACCGTCCTGGGTGAGGTGACCCTTGCCAATATCGTATACCGCCTTGAAATCCCTCAGTACAAGAATATTTACGTCGCAGTCGATCAGGAACCTGCCCTCGTCTATTTCCCGGGCGATCTCCGAGCGTTCCCAGTCGTACCAGGCTGGTACCGAGTCAAAGCCCCCTTCCCCTTTAAGCTCGCCAAATTCATCAAGCTCCCAGGAGGCTCCGCAGCTCTCGCAGGAGATCTTTGTCCCGCTGCCTTTCATAAAGCCTTCGGTCTCGCAGCAGGGGCACCGAAAAAGTATCCTTTCAAGGCCGTCAGCCCTGAATTCCTCCCGGATCTCGATGCCGTTTTCCTTCTGCCACTTGAAATTGTCGAAGGAGAAAGCCTCGTCCAAAGCCTTGTCGATACCGTCAACACTCATGTCCTTCAGCTGCTCCCGGGGAAACAAAAGACTTGTTTCGGATCTTACGTTCACCTTTCGCTTCTGAAGCATGTTGTAAAGAGGGTCCCGGGTAAAGGCCCCGTATGTCCTTATCATCATGACGGGCACGCCCAGCTTCTTCAGCATGACCCCAAGGCGCCTTGGCAGCGGTGTCGCCCTCCCGTCAAAAGAATAGCTGGCCTCGGGATAGAGAAGAACGTGGGTGCGGTTCTTTTCAAGAGCGTATTTCATATCGCCAATGAGACCCACGTCCGTCACAAATTTGTTGGTGGGAATGCAGCCCAGATTCCGCATCAGCCACTCCTTGCCCACAAACCCGTCCGACGTGCACACTATGGCAAAAGGCGAGGGGTAGATTATATTCGCGGCGATCTCAAGATCAATGAAACTTGAGTGGTTCATAAGGATCAGTGACGGTTCCTCCGGCAGCCCATCAAGGCCTCCGGTGAAGGTGTTCACAAAGGAAGTCTCCTTGAGATCCCCGGCGCCAAGGGCTTTCATGAGAAACCGGAAAACCTTCCCCGGTTTTTTCGGAAGTTTCCGGGAGGGAGCGGGGAGTGCCTCCACCTCTTTGTATGACATTTTTTTGACCTTTATTTTCATTTTTTTGTCCTTTTTCGGCAACGTCCTGCAGCCCTGAGCCGTTTCTGCCCGCAGCGTCTTGTTTTTTATGATGATAACAGTTTTTGCAGCCGCTTTCAATCGGGATCGTTGAAAAATCCGTTGGTTCGACTTTCTTGAACAGTTCCTTTCATTCGGTTATAATGTGCGTAACGATTGGCGGGCACAGATCCCGGTTTTTAACAACAAACAAGAAAGAGGTTCTATCATGGCATCCATAAGAGTATTTTTTACCAATACATCCACCTACACCTATCCCCTCAAGAGGCTGGACATCCGCGCTCTTGCCGAAAGGATCAAGAAGGGTTTTGACGAGGCGGGTCTCAGGATCGGTATGACAATGGCCAAGGCAGCCGGTCCCTGGCAGGGGGTTGCCGGCGAAAACGAAGTGATCACCATTCAGCAGCAGGGACTGTTCTTCATGCACGTTACCGTGTGTTACACGAAGAAACACGCTCAGGCGGAGATCTGCTACTATCCTGTTGTCAGGAAAAAGGGGTTCCAGGATTCTGTGCATGCCATGCGCTGCAGCCAATGGGATATGATGATCAATTCCGCCTTTGAGATCGTCCGGGAGAGCATATCCGAGATGTTCGGTGAAGCCGAATCGGTGAGTGAAGAGGAAGAGGCGCCTGACGACAAATGATACAGTTTGCCCGTTAAAAAGGCTTTTTTGAAAGGAGCACATTATGTTCGGAACAAAACACCTGATAATATTGGCGGTCTGTGTGGCCGCGGGGACGGTCATGTGCATATTTTTGCGGAAACTGGACCTAAAAAAGTGGTTCAGACTACTTCTCTACGTCGGCATAGTGTCCGAGACCATCAAGATTTTCTCTTTTATACTTGCCAATGAAAACACCTACGGCGGCTATCTTCCCAAGACCGACCTGCCTTTCCACCTCTGCTCCATACAGCTCATTTTCATCGCCCTGCTGAATTTTTCAAAAAGCGAGAAGCTGAAAAGGACCCTGATGGCTTTCATGGTTCCCTCCTGCCTTGTTGGAGGTCTGGCGGCGATCCTGATACCCACAAGTTCCTCTCTGAGCATGCCCTTTGTCACGTTTCAGTACTTCACGTACCACACGGTGCTGGTGGTTTATGCGATCTGCCTGCTGCTTAAGAGCAAAGAGATAAACTGGACCTTCGAAGACTACACCGCCGCTCTGAAAATGCTGGGCCTCATCGCCCTTATCGCTGTATACATCAACAGTCTGACCTACGACGTGGTGGAATACACCGTGGAGGGCGGCGAAAAGACGGTGAGCTACGTCAGCCGCGTCAACTTCATGTACGTGGTGGACCCGCCGGTCAGCGGACTGCCCTTCCTCAACAAGGATCACGGCTGGCTCGTTTACATTGCCCATCTGGCCTTTACGGCGGTGTTTGCGGTGACCGCATGCTACGTTAAACCGATAATCGACAAGTTCAAAAGTCTAAAGAGCCGGCCTGAAAAGTGCTGACGCCAATGATTTTCCCTGCGTATAGCGCAAACACGGCTGCCTTCCGGTACTGTTTCCGGGGCAGCCGTGTTTATCCGGTTTTCAGGAAGATGCCTGCCGTATTGGCGTTTAAATATCCTGTGTCGGCTTCAGTCCTGCTTGTACATATAGTCGTTCCAGGGGAAATTCTTCCACTCGTTGACGTGGAGACGGTGCATCTCTTCTGTCAGGACGAGGATCTTGCCAACGCAGGGGATATCCGGCATGAACTCGTAAAACTCGCCATCGACGTAAAGGCCGAACTTGGCGGTGCTCGTCATAATAACCAATGAATACACCAGCTCGTAGGGCATGTCGAAGGACCAATCTTTCCCGTGGCGGGTGCCTTTGTAGTGGACGCCCTTGTGGTCAACGGTGAACCGGCCTCTGCCGCAGGGCTCCGTGGTGGCGTAGTTTTTCATGTAGTGGTCGTCGGGCATGTCGCCGAGGGTGACGTTGGCGGTGAAGGAGTATTCAGGATCCTCTCTGATCTCCTTGATGGCGATCTCCCGCTCCCAGGCCACCCATTTGGAGAGGGATTCCGGCACCACGCAGGAGTCGTCCAGGGGGACCATGTCGTAGTAGTCGTTCACGGTGAAGCCGTTGCCGCAGACCTTGCACCTGATCTCGTCGGGGTCGTTCATCAGCTGAAGTTCGGCGCCGCACCTGGGGCAGCGGTAGCCCATGTCCGTAAGAGCGGTGCACATGCCTGTTTTGTGCTTCCATTTGATCCGCTCCTTTTTGGTCCACTCGTAATCGTCAAAGTGACAGGCCTCGTTGATCTTGTTGTCGATCTCCTCCTCGGTCATCCTGTCAAGATCCTCAGTCGAGAGCAGGAGAGAGAGCTCGCCCTCCACACGGCCGTAGCGCTCGTCAAGGCAGACCTTGGTGCTTGTGAGATAGCTGCCCTTAAGGAACAGGAAATAGACGGGAATGCGGAAATGCTTCAGAAATCTGCCCGTGCCCGGGACAATTGGCTGGTTCGTTCCGTAAATGGAGCTCATGCCCTCGGGAGAAAAGGCGACGCAGCCGCCCTGGCGGATGATCGAGTTCATGCCCCTGAGGCTCAGCATGTCGTTGGTGAATATCTTTTTGGGTATGATGTTCATCATCTTGAACACCGTGTGAAGGTGGCTCCTGAAAAACTCGCTGTAGCCGGCAACGATATTGATCGGCCTCGGGTAGGCGGCCTGCATCACGAAGGCGTGGTCAAGCCTCGAGAGGTGGTTCCAGATCAGGAAGCAGGGGCCGTCGCAATCCGAAATACTGTCCTTCACCACGATGCGGGGCCTGTATTTCTTGGCAATGATCCCCGCCATCAGGAAGTGGTACGTCCAGTAGTACAGGCGGTTCGGTATCTTGTATTTTCTGTTTGCAAGCTCCTTGCGAAGGGATCGTTCCTTTTTCGCCATAAAATCGTTCCTCTTTTTGGATCAATAGCCTTTTTCGGCAAGCTTTGCTCTTATAGCCTCAACGTATTGCCAATTGCTTCCGCAGCACCCGCCAATGTAAGTCACATAGGGGAATGCAGGCGATAGAGCCTCGGCAAACTCCTCGGGGCCAATGGCAGACTCCTCTTTTCCGCCCCCCTTGGAAATGGGAAGACCTGCGTTGGGCTTGAAGAAAAGAGGCAGAGAAGTCTTCTCGGAGAATTCCTTGATTACCGGTACTGCAGCGTCAGGGCCGAGGGAGCAGTTGAGACCTATTGCAGAGATGCCAAGGGGCTCCAGGGTCTCTATCACGTCAGATACGGAGTTTCCGAACATGGTCTTGCCGACTTTCTCAAAAGACATGGAGCAGAACACGGGCACGCCGAATTTGACGGCTCTTTCCGCTGCAACTCTCATCATCTCAAGGTCGATGAAGGTCTCAAGGAAGATGGCGTCAGGTTTCCAGGGCATTGCGGCGGCAAACACTTCTTCGTAGATGTCTCCGCACTCCTCCTCTTCCAGGTCTCCGTAGGGTTCCAGCATCTGCATAAGGGGCCCGAAGCTTGCAGTGATCTTGACGTCATGGCCTTTTGCGGTCTCTTTGGCAATTCTGAGAGCTTCCGAGACCACGTCTCTTACGTCATATTTTGAGCTTCTCTCCACCGCAGGTCTGTTGGCGCCGAAGGTATTGGCCTGAACGTAGTCCGCTCCCGCGTCGATGTACTTCTTTGTGATCTCGGCAACAAATTCCGGGTGCTCGATGTTGTACCGCCACACCGGGACCTTTTCCGCTCCGTGGCTTGCGGCAATTTCCCACAGAGTGGTGCCTATTGCTCCGTCAAGAATTATTTTTTTCATAACGATTCCTCTTCAAATATATTTTTTCAGCGGCTTTGCCACCGCCTGTGCCATCATATAAAAGCCAAGATCATTGGGGTGGGTCATGTCCACCGTGCAGTTCTCCCGGTCAAATTTTCCGTAAAGAGCCTTTCCCGGGACCAGTTCCACGTTATTATCCCCGTGTCTGCGGGCATAGGCCACCGTTTTCTTAATGACTTTCAGTCTCTCTTCAGAGGACGAGTCCGTGTTCCAGTCCGGGTTGCCCATGAAGATGATCGGCGTGTCCGGATGTTTTTCCCTGAAAATGCGGTAAAGTCTCAGGTGTGTCTCTTTTAAGTGCTCCGCGCCCGGGGCGTTGTAATCGTAGTCGCATATAAACACGGAGGGATCGAGCCCGGCAATGTACTCGGCCATTTTCAGTTCGCCAAGGGCAGCCCCCGAGAAGCCAAGATCTATGAAATCCACGTCGAACCACTTGGAAAGGTAAGCGCAGTAGAGATTGTCGGGTCTTGAGGCGCATCCTCCCTGGGTTATGGAGGAGCCGTAGAAAAGGAGGGGCTTTATGTCTCTGTATTTCGGGCCATTTGTCACCGTCGCATTCTCCGGAAGGCCTATTGTAAGCTCTCTGAGGTCCGAATAAAGGGGCAGGTACAGAGTATATGCCCTCATTTTTCCTCCCGGCAGGAGCTTTTCGGAATAGAAGCCGTCGGGCAGCACTGACTCTTTCACATTGGCGTAGTGATTGATCATAAAAGATGCCGCATGGGCCCTCTCCTCCCCCTCTTCCACAAGGACCAGTCCGTGGGTGGCCGAAAAAGGCATGTGGGGAGACATGGCAAGATTCTGACATCTCGTTGCAACAGATATCCGGTCCGCATCCGTGCAGAATCTGATCCTTCCCCCTGCGGTGTGTTTTGAGAGCTCCGCAACGGAGGGACTCACGGCCTCCGCAACTTCTGCGGGAAGTCTTCTGAACCGCCCCTCTTCTTCGGAATAAAACACCCCGTAAAGATCAAAGCGGCTGTCCGGTATTTTGTAGAATTTCTGCCCCGCGGATACGTCGAAACCTGCGGGAGCGTTGCCGGCATTGTCCATAAAGGTTTCTCCCTTCATCAAAACAGGGCAGGACGATGAAGATCAAAGGCCTGCCCTAAAATTCTTATTTGTAAGCGTTTTCCAGCGCGGTGAGAAGCTGAACTCTCACTGCGTGGAGATACGTGTCGTCATCCGTATACGTGAGGACGCTGGTGCAGACCTTGGTGAGCATCTGGTCAAGGGCAGCCTTGCCAAGCTTTTCCTCCAGCATGGTCAGCATCTGATAATCCTCAATACCGTCTCTGATCTGCTCAAGTCTGATGGTCGGTATCGGATACAGGCTGTGTTCCTTGTGCCCGGCGTAGATGAGTATTCCGTCGCCCTTGGACTCGTGCTCCCAGGGATCAGACGTTCTCCAGTAGCTGACGTTCCAGTAGTCAACCGCCCAATAGAGCATGCCTGTTACGCCAAGCTGTTTCATCTGCCAGAGACTTACGATGGCCTCTGTGCCGTCGCTGTCGATCTGCCAGTTGACGTAGGGCTCCTTCGGATTGATGCAGATGTAGGACCAGAGTTCAGCACCTTTGCTGACGCCGTCCAGCGCTCTCTCGTAGTAGGTTCCGTAGGCCTTGTCCTGTTCAAGGGACTGGAGGAACGAGGCCCCGCCTCTTCTCGAGAGTTCCCTTGGCGTGAAGGCGTCCACCTTCGGACAGTAGATATTGGTGTATTTCATGACAAAGCCAACGGAATCCATCGCAGCTTCGGACTTCTTGTTCACAATGGTTCCGTCCTCTTTGACCCAGAGGTCTCTTTCAATGGGGACCACCATTCTGTATTCCGGTTCGCTGACGGCAACCTTCTCTGCAGCGCTCTTAAGGGCGTAGAAGTGGGCGTTTGTCCTGGGCTCGTCTGCTTCGCCGGGGTAGTAGATTATCTTCTTCAGCCACATCGGTTTCTCAGTGTAGCCGTCATTTTGGAGATCATTCCAGGCGCTGTAGTCGTAATTTGACCAGCGGGCGGTGTTGACCCTGGGATCGTTCATGTAGGACACGCCTCTTCCGGAGGTCATGCCGCTGCCCGGTATATCCGTCACGTTGATGCGGTATTTGAAGAAGAATTCATAGTAGTTGTATATCAGCTGGCTGAATTCCGAGCTGTCGTATCCGGCGCCTCCGTCCGGGTAATGGGCTGACACATAAGAAGGCCAGAGTGCGAATGCGGTCCTTAATACGGTCTCGTCTGTGAGGGCGAAGTCGTAAACCTTCACGGCGATCGGCGACCGCTTGATCTCTTTGCCGGTGTCGGCGTCAAACACGTGCACCACGCTGTTGTAGGTGCCTGCCGGGGTGTCTGCATTCGTGGTCACCCGGATAATGAAGGCCTGGGAGTTTCCTGCGGCAACGTATACCGGCTCTTTCAGGTCGATGACCGCATCGGGCATCATTACATGGGATATGTTGTGGTAATACTCGTATGCCACCTCCGGAGTGATGGTGTGGCCTTTTCCGTCGCTGAAGGGATCCACCGTGAGGTTGACGTTCATATTCTTCGACGGAGCGATGAAATACTGGGCATTCTCGGTCTCGTTCTTCGCCATGCTGACAGTATAACCGGAAATGTTTGTCGGTGCCACCACGTTCTGAGGAACTTTTTCCGTCGAGTGATCAAACCACACCTTCAACGTTTCATCCTCGTTGGGAGCAGTCAGTTTCTGGGCCGCAAGGGGATCTGTGTAGCTGACGCCCGCATAGTTCAGCTTGTACTTCGACAGGCCGCAGGTGTCAAGGGCGTCGTCCAGGTTGTCGGAGATCACAATGTCGCCGATCATTATCTTTCCGGTGTTTCTGGTAAGGTTCGTGATCTTGAGGTTCAGCTTCATAATGCTGTGGTGATCCGTAAAGAGATCGCCAATGTCAAAATACACTCCCTGCCAGCCCTTTTCGTCGGCGTTCAGGTCGGCCTTGACTTCTACGGAGACGTATTGGCCGGCGAGATCCGCAAAGCCTGACAGAGTTACTGTCGCGGCTGCGTTCCCCTCGGTCTTCATTTTGATCGCAATGTAGCGGGCCTGAACAGGATACCTTGAGGGCTTCTGAAGAGACGCCATCTCTCTGAGACTCAGAACGATCTTCTGGTTTGCGGAAGTGGAGATTATCTCGGCAGCATTAATGCCGTCGATCTTCTTGAGTTCGGCGGTGCCGTTGTCGAGGACTACGTAGGGTTTTGCCGCGGTATTGACAGGGAAGGTCATGCGGCCTGTGCACTCGGATGACTGGTGAAGATCAAGGGGCAGCCCTGCATGGGCATAGGCGTAGGCTTTCTCGGCAAAGAAAGCTATCTCCGAGATGACCATCCAGGCGGTCTTCTTGGAATAGGTGGAGGACCAGTCGATCCTCATGGTGGTCAGAGTGCCTGCGTTTACGAAGGTGGTCCCTGTCATGTCGCAGATCACGTACTGCCACTCTCCGTTCTGGACGTAGGAGGATTTGGCGCTGTCGCCTGATTTGGGAGTCTGTGTGAAGAGTTCGAAATCACCGTCGCCAAGTTCGCATTTCACCTTGAAGACCACGTATGCGCCGTCGCTGCCGGTCAAAGCCTGCTTGCCGGTGATGGAGGAGTAGGATGCGATGTTAAAGACAACGTTGGGGTCTCCGGTGCCGTTTGAGATGTCGTATTCAAATCTCATTCCCTCGGGGGTCATGCTGACGTTGGTCTGCTTGCGCGTTCCGATAACTCCCGCGACTGAGCTGTCCCAGCGGTCAAATATGTTGTAGGCCGATGACGGGGGCGGAGTGGGAGTCGGCGCGGGTGTGGGCGTCGGAGTTGGCGTGGGGGTCGGAGTCGGCGTAGGTGTAGGAGTGGGAGTCGGTGTGGGCGTGTTTGTGGCCGTGGGCTCCGCTGTTTTCTCCACGGGGGTTGCCGGCTCCGCCGTCGGGGTATCCGTCGGCGCAGATGTCGGGGTTTGGGTGGGCTCCGGCGTATCCGTGGGAACGGTCGTCTCCGCGGTTCCGGCTGTCGCAGTGGTCTCGGGAACGTCCGTTGAAACTTCCGGGGTCTCCTCAGGGGCATTTGTAGGTGTCTCAGCTGCAGGAGGATCGGTGGGCGCGCTTGTAGCGGGTTCCGGCGTTACGTCGGAGACCGGTTCGGTCGCGGCGATCTCAGTAGGCTCCGGTGCAAGAGTCGGATCAGGCGTTTCAGGCTCGACGCAGCCTCCCAGGACCATTGCCAATACCATCGCAAGCACTATCAGAAGAGCAATCGCTCTCCTGACTTTTACCGGATGGACAAATTTAAATTCAGACATTTTCAGCCTCCAGAAGTAATTATATTAGTAACATGCGAAAGATCTCCGCACAATATATTTCCGATTGAGACGATAACACAGCGAAGGCGTTTCGTCAAGAGAAAAAACAGTCAGTGCCCGAAACCTTTAGTCATTCGGGTCCGAAAGCCCTTAAAAAGCACTCAAATCAGCCCTGTCACAGATCAAAGAACGACAGCTGGTCGCTGTCCGGCAGGCCCTTCAGAACGCCGTTTTCCTTCAGTATCTCTATCACGCTCTTGTTGACCCTTGTCCTCGCTCTGAAATCGTCAATGCTGCTGAACGGTTCTCCCGTGGCTGCGGCGTTCTCAATGGCTTCTCCCGCCGAGATCCCGACCCCTGCAAGAGCGCAGAAAGGAGGTCTCAGTTTGCCGTCTTCGGGCAGGAACATTGAGGCTTTTGACTTGTAAAGGTCCACCGGCAGAAACTCGATATGCCTTGCGTACATTTCCAGAAGCTGGTCGTATATGGTGATCTGGTCCTTTTCCTTCTCCGAAAGCTTTCTTCCGGGGGTCTTCAGTTCCTGCCTCACCATTTTTGCCCGGTCAAGGCCCCGGATCATATTGGCACCGTCGAAGAAATCTATCTTGAGGGTAAACCTTGTGGCGTAATAGGCAAGGGGCTGGTAGATCTTAAACCAGGCCATACGCACCGAGAGCAGCACGTATGCCACCGCGTGAGCCTTGGGGAACATGTACTGGATCTTCTCGCAGGACTTGAGGTACCAGTCGGGAACGTTGTGGTCCTTGAGCATCTGCTTCCAGGCAGGCCATTCCTCACACTTGCCGCCGGCGACTTTGCCCTTTCTCACGGCCTCCATCACGTTGAAGGCGGTCTGCTTGTCAACGCCCATCTTGATCAGATACATCATTATATCGTCTCTGCAGCAGATGCATTCCGAGAGGGTGGCGATTTTATTGGCGATCAGTTCCGAGGCGTTTCCCTGCCAGACGTCGGTGCCGTGGGAGAGACCCGAGATCCGCACCAGGTCGGATATGTTTTTGGGTTGGGTACTCTTGAGAAGACCTATGGCAAAGGAGGTGCCGAACTCCGGTATACCCAGGCTTCCCGTCTCCAGGGGCTCAGGAAGCAGGTTTTCGTCGACGCCAATGGCCTCCGGCGACACGAAAAGGGAAAGCACTTTGGGGTCCGATATGTTCACCTTCATTGGGTCGATGCCGGTGAAGGTGTGGAGCATCTTGACGATCTTCGGTCCGTCATGGCCAAGGATGTCAAGCTTCAAGATGGTGTCATGGAGGAAGTGGTAGTCGAAGTGGGTTGTGATCTTGCCGGAACCGTCATCGTCCGCGGGGTGCTGTATTGGCGTGAAGTCGTGGATGTCCTTGTCCCTTGGCACCACCATGATGCCTCCCGGGTGCTGGCCGGTGGTCTTTTTGACCCCCTCAAGACCCGAAGAAAGACGCATGATCTCCGCCTCATTGGCAACCTTGTTGTTCACTTCCATGTATTTTTTGACGTAGCCGAAGGCGGTCTTCTCCTGAAGGCCGGAAATGGTGCCGGCTCTGAAAACGTAGTCCTCGCCAAACATCACCTCGCAGTATTTGTGGGCCCTCACCTGGTCCTCGGAGGCAAAATTCAGGTCGATGTCAGGCGTTTTGTCCCCTTTGAAGCCCATAAACGTTTCAAAAGGTATGTCGAAACCGTCTCTAATGAGCTTTGTGCCGCATTTAGGGCAGTCCTTCTCCGGCATGTCGCAGCCCGCCTCGTACTCCTGGTTGAAGTAGAATTCATTGTAGAAACAGTTCGGGCAGCGGTAGTGGGGAGGCAGCGCGTTGACCTCGGTGATCCCCGCCATGTAGGCCGCAAGAGAGGATCCGACAGATCCCCTGGAGCCGACGGTGTAGCCCCCCTCCGCAGAGTGGGCAACCAGCTTCTGGGCGGCCATATAGAGCACCGCGTAGTGGTTGGAGATGATTGCGTTGAGCTCCCTGTCAAGCCTTGCCATTATGTGCTCCGGCACCGGGTCGCCGTAAGTGGCCACCGCCTTTTCGTAGCACATTTTTTTCAGGTTCTCCTCGGAGCCTTCGATGTAGGGGTGATAGGTTCCCGCGGGCACAGGCCTTATCACCTCGATCATGTCCGCGATCTTATTGGTGTTTTCCACCACCACTTCGTAAGCCCTGTCACCAAGGTACATAAACTCCATCAGCATCTCTTCCGTGGTCCTGAGGAAAAGAGGCGGCTGGTAGGCCGCGTCCCTGTAGCCCTGGGCAGTCTGCATCACTTCCCTGTAGATCGCGTCCTCCGGGTCGAGAAAATGCACGTCGCAGGTGGCCACGGTGAGTTTACCCAGGCTGTCGGCAAGCTTAACTATTTTCTTGTTTACGTTTTCCAGTTCTTTTTCCGAGGAAAACTTGTTCTCCCGGATGAGGTAAAAGTTATTGGCGGTTGGCTGGATCTCAAGGTAGTCGTAGAAAGAGGCTATCTTTCTCAGCTCATCGTCATCCGCGCCGTCAACTATGGCCTGGTAGAGTTCACCTTCCGAGCAGGCGCTGCCAATAATAAGGCCCTCCCTGTTCGCCTCTATGTCGAACTTGGGCATTCTGGGCTTCTTGTGGAAATACTTGAGGTTTGAACGGGAGATGAGCTTGTATAGGTTCTTCAGACCCACCAGGTTTTTGACAAGTATTATGCAGTGCCAGGTCTTGCATTTCGCGGTGCTCTCCGGCGGCGCGTCCTCCGGGAAATCGGTGAGATAGCACTCGATGCCGTAGATGATCTTGATGTCGCTTTTAAGTTCTTTTGCGGCCTTGAAGATGTCCGGGTAGGCCTGCACGACTCCGTGGTCCGTTATGGCAACGGCTTTGTGTCCCCACTCCGTGACCCGTTTTATCAGAGCTTTCGGCCTTGTCACCGCGTCCATGGCGCTCAGGGTGGTGTGGAGGTGGAGTTCGACTCTCTTGGTCTCCGCATTGTCCGTCCTCTTTTCAGGGGTGTAGGTGGCTGCGTTTCTTATCTTAAGACTTCTCTCGCCGGAGTATTTGTCGTCGGCAACGTCCCCATAGAGTACCAGATGTTTCCCCGGTGCAAAATTTTTCTCCACGAAGGTCTTGTCCTCGGGCTCGTAGTAAAACTTGGCGGCAATGGAGGACGTGCTGTCGGTGATGTATATGACCGCAAGACAGGACTTGCTGGGCAGGACCCGGGTGTCCAGTTTGAAGACCTTGCCCTTGACCACAATGAAACCTATATCCGAGGTGATGGAATCCATTCTCACAGGCTCGTCAACGATCTCTCCGCCAATAAGTATGGTCCTCCCCTTGCTGTCCTTCGGCAGCTCTTCACCCTCCTTCGGGGTCAGTATGCGCTTTCTTCCGGATCCGTTTCCTTTGTAGTTGTCGCCGCTCCGGGTGTTCTGATATTTTTTCTTGAATTTTACCCTGTTGCTTTTTATGGTCTCCGCCACTTCCCTGTTGTAGTCCTCTTCGTCAAAGAAGTACTTCACGACTTTTTTCTTTTTCGGAGACCTTCCCGCGCTTAACGAACTGTCCTCCACCGGAATTATGGAGACAGGCACCGTCCTTCCGAAGAGATGTTTTAGAAACGCCAATGTGACCTCGGCGATCTTTTCGCTCCTCAATATCTCAAAGGCAATCGGATTGACAATAATAAACAAACCCTCAGGGGTTATTTTATGGGCAGACCCCTGGAGTCTCATCATGGCGCAGGAAGCCGGGTGCTTGTCGCAGATAAACTCTCTTAACGTGGTCCAGAGCATCGCCCGAAGCTCCGGCTGAGTCACCGCGTCCTCATACCTTATGTTCCACACCGGGATAATATTGATCTTTTCACTGTTGATTTCTTTGCTGAGAATTCCCAGAACAAACTTTTTGGCTTCATCATAGCCGAATACACCGCCGCTGACATAGACGTCAACGGCCCCGCCGGAGTTCTTCACTCTGATACGGTCGATCTTAAGACCTCTATTCATTTTTTGGTACCTCCTCTTCCCACATTGGGATCTGCACCGCACAACAGCCCGTCCTTTTTCTTAAGGGTCCGGGCGGGAAGCATTTCGCTTCCGGTTCTTCTTTCACCGCCGTTTCCCGGCTCTCTCCGGGGTCCTCAGATGGGGCGTGAAAGACTGTTTCCGGCAATAATTAGCCGTTTCAAAGAGTATAAACAGCGGAAAAGGATTGTATCCCGGTCCTTTTCCGCACTGTCTATCAAAGACTGTTGCCTGCGGCCCTGTTAAAGGGCCCGGCGTGTATTATTTTGACGCAATGACCTTTTTAAGTCTTGCAAACCTGGGGAGACCGTCCTCACGGCAGTAATCCGGTTCGCCCTGGATGAGGGGCAGAGCGTACTCCACGAATTTTTCGTTCACGAAATTGCCCTCTTCGTTGATCCACTCTCTGGGCACTTTTTTCTCGGTATTGGCGATATCGGAAAGGGGTATGAGCTTCATCTCGCAGGAATACTCACCGTTCTTTATGGCTCTTTCAAAGCCTACGCAGAAGTCGGTCTTTCCTGAGGTCGCCATCTCCACTGCGGTCTTTCCCGCCGCAAAAGCTTCCTCAACGTCCCTGCCGGATCCGCAATGGGCTCCGCACCTCTGAAGAAGACTGAGCTCAATGGTCCTCACCCTGTACTCGGGGATCGCGTCTCTCAGGATAGCTCCGAGAGCACCCGCAACTCCGCCCAGCTGGGCATGGCCGAACTTGTCCTTTACGCCGCTGTCGGCAACGTATTTCCCGTCGGGATATTTAACGCCTTCGGAGACGGCTATCATGCAGTTTCCGTTGTTGGCCTTTGAGATGCGCCTCACGTCCTCGATGAATTTCTCTTTGTCAAAAGGAAGCTCCGGCAGATAGATAAGGTCCGGGCCTGCGCCTTTGTAACTGGCAAGAGCAGCCGCTCCCGTGAGCCAGCCCGCATTCCTGCCCATGATCTCGATGACTATTATGCAGCCCTTGTCGTAAACTCTGGCGTCGCAGTAGACCTCCATGAGGGACGTGGCAATATATTTCGCTGCGCTTCCGTAGCCCGGGCAGTGATCCGTTCCGAAAAGATCGTTATCGATGGTCTTCGGCACGCCCATGACTCTGCACTCGTAGCCGGACTTCTGCATGAACTTGGAGATCTTGTTACAGGTGTCCATGGAGTCGTTTCCGCCGTTGTAGAAGAAATACCTGATGTCGTACTTCTTGAAAACTTCAAGAAGTCTCTTATAGTCCGTGTCGTCCTTTTCCGCGTCCGCCAGTTTGTACCTCACGCTGCCCAAAGCCGACGAGGGGGTGTTTTTGAGATACAAAAGTTCTTTTCTGTCCTCTTCGCCAATGTCATAAAGCTGCTCGTCAAGTATGCCTTTGATCCCGTGGGCAGCCCCGTAGACTTTGGTGATGCAGCCGCTGTCAAGAGCCGTAAGAAACACGCCTGCCGCGCTGGAGTTTATTACTGATGTGGGGCCTCCGGACTGTCCGAATACCGCTGCGCCTTTTAATTCTTTCATGGTCTTTTCACTATGCCGCCCTTTCGGAAACGCGGCTCTCCTCCCTGTTTTTTTCTGCCTGTCCGCAGGCTGTTATTATACCTTTTTCCGGCCTTTTTTTCAAGGTCTGATCCGGCTCCCGGAGCCTTTTTTCAACACTTGCCAATGTTCTCCGGTTTGTGCAACCCGACGGTTCAAGACCCCGTCACGCCTCTCCCGGCACTTCGAAATACACCGTCTCGTAGGGTCTCAGATTGTATGTCAGCATGTAGGGCAGCCCGTCGCATTCCCGGCTTTCCGCCGCAAGAGGCGGAGTGTCCTGAGATGCAGGCCCTGCTCCGGGAAGGGTGTCGAATGTGGAGAATATCCTATTGTAAAGGCCTTTCCGGGGCGCCCCCGCACTGTAGTTTTCAAGGTAGACCGGGGTGAAATTGCAGATCACCAGCACCGCTCCGTCGTAATTCCAGGGGTTCCGGCGGATAAAGCTCACCGTAGAGCGCATGGCGTCGCCGCCGTTGATCCAGTTGAAGGTATTGGCGTCAAGTTCATCGGCGTAGAGGCAGGGGTACTTCCGATAGATCCCGTTCAAGAGTTTCAACTCCTCCATCACGTCCCGGTGCCAGACGTTTGAGGCCAGACTCCAGTCGATCTCCGCCCCTTCGAACCACTCGGTGGGCTGGGCGAACTCCTGGCCCATAAAGAGAAGTTTCTTGCCGGGGTGGGCAAACTGGTAGGCGTAGAGAGTCTTGAGGGCACCGAGCCGGTCCCACTCCGCTCCCTGCATCTTGCCGACAAGAGACTTTTTCAGGTGGACCACCTCATCGTGGGAAAGTACAAGAATGAAATGCTCGGTGAAAGCGTAATCCACCGTGTGGGTGAGCTCTCCGTGGTGGTAGCCCCTGTAGACCGGATCCCGCTCAAAATACTTGAGGGTGTCGTTCATCCAGCCCAGGTTCCACTTGAAGGCGAAGCCAATTCCGCCCTTTTCTACGGGTTTCGTTATCCCGCTCATTATAGAGGAGTCCTCGGCGATCAGATATCCTTTTGTCTCCGCCGCTACTGCAGCGTTCAGCTGTCTCAGGAAAGCGATGCTGTCAAGGTTCTCACCGCCGCCGTAAACGTTAGTTCTGCCCGTGTTTCTCCCGAAATTCAGGTAAAGCATGGAGGCCACCGCGTCCACTCTGAGGGCGTCGAAATGAAACTCCTTCAGCCAGTAGCAGGCGCTGGAGATCAGAAAACTTCGCACCTCAGTTTTTTTGTGGTCAAAGGCCTTGGTGCCCCACTCGGGATACTCCGACAGCATGGGATCCTCAGGCTCGTAAAGGCAGGTGCCGTCGAATTTCTCAAGGCCAAAGGGGTCCTTCGGAAAGTGGGCAGGCACGAAATCCAGTATCACGCCAATGCCGTTTTCGTGCATTTTGTCGATAAAATACCGGAGATCGTCTGGTTCGCCGTACCTTGACGTCGGCGAGAAAAAGCCCGTCACCTGGTATCCCCAGGAGCCGTCGAAGGGGTGCTCGCATATACCGATGAGCTCCACGTGGGTGAAGCCCATATATTTCACATATTCCGACAGTTCATCTGCCAAACGTCTGTAGTTCAGGAAACCGTCCTCGCCCTCTCTGTAGTCCTTCTTCCAGGAGCCCAGGTGCACCTCGTATATTGACATTGGCCTGCCGTGGACCCCTGCGGGATCAAGGGCATTCATATATTCCCCGTCATGCCACGCATATCCGGATCTTTCGCAAACCACCGAAAGAGTCGAGGGACGGAGCCGGGAAAAGGAGGCCATCGGGTCCGACTTCTTTCTCAGGACCCCGTCGCTTCCCAGCACCTCATATCTGTACATCGTGCCTTTTCCGATGCCGGGCACGAAAACGCTGAACACGCCGCCGGCCTTTCGCTCCATTGGCACCAGCCAAGCGGTGTTCTCGTCAAGGTCAACCCCCCTGCCCCCGTTGTCGCCGTATCTTGCAATTCTGACGTTCACAAGTCTGGCGTTCGGAGCATAGACCGAGAACCTTACGCCTCTTGTACTGTTCTCATCGGTAACTTCCGCGCCAAGGCAGTTATACAGCTCGCAGTGGGTCCCCTCGTGGAAAAGATATCCGTCGTAATCAGTGAACATCGTTTTCTCTCCGCCTTTCGTATTCGTCGCAATACTTTTTGAGAGTGCAGCCTGCGCAGTCCGGATTTTTCGCCCTGCAGACAGCCCGTCCGTGGTCCACCAGCCTGTGGCAGAAATCCCCGCTCTCCTCCCCGGGCACCAGCACTCTGAGGTCCTGTTCGATCTTTTCCGGGTCTTTCGTGTCCGTGAGCCCTATGCGGTTGGTGAGCCTGATGGCGTGGGTATCCACAACGTAGGAGGGCTTGCCGAAAGCGTCGCCAAGGACAAGATTGGCGGTCTTTCTGCCAACCCCGGCAAGGGCCGTCAGCTCCTCCATGGTGTCCGGGACCCTGCCCCCGTGTCTCTCCAGTATCTGGTTGCAGCAGTCGATGATATTTCTCGCCTTTGCTCTGAAAAAGCCCGTCGACTTTATTATCTCCTCAAGTTCCGAAACGTCCGCATCGGCAAAGGCCCTGCAGTCGGGATACCTGGCGAACAGTGCAGGAGTGACCATATTGACCCTGGCGTCGGTGCACTGGGCGGAAAGCCTGGTGCTTATCAGCAGCTGCAGCGGGTCGTCATAATGAAGAGAACATTCGGCGTCGGGGTAGACTCTTTTAAGCTCATCTATCACAAAGCCTATTTTATTTTTCGCTTTTTCTGTCACCATTTTTCTAAAATCCCCGGTTCAGCTTTTGAGGGTCACCCAGACGGTCATTTCGCACTCTTTTCTGTTGGCAAAGGCGTAATACGGTATGAACACCGCTTCGAAATCGGAGGTCGCGGCAGTGCCTGCCTCAGCATAGAGTTTGTCGCCAAAAGATGCAGAATATCTTCTTGAGGCGTCGCAGGTTATTGCGGGAACGCCCGGAATCGGACCCTCGTCTTTATATCGGAGGGACTTTGCTTTTATCCTTATGTCGCTCACCGGTTCGCCGTTGTCGCAGCCCTCAAGGCAGTAGACCACAGGGCCCCGGGTCACCGCCACTTTTCCGCAGTCAAATCTCGACTCCGGCTTTGCCTCGATGAGCCTTATCCTCATGCCGAGATTGATCTTCAAAACTGCTCCGTCTGTCACCGCAAAGTAAGCATACCCGTTCTGCTTCTTTTCAAACCTCGCCCCGGAAAGATCGATGATTTTAAGCCCGTCGCTCCAAGAGGGCACCCTCACGGCAACCGTGGCTTTGCCGCCTTTTACGGATATCTCCACCTTGCCGTTTTCCGGATATTTGGTCTTCTGTTTTATGCGGATCGTGCCTGCGGAGGTATCTATTTTCGCAGTGTTATCCCCGAACTGGTGGACGAATATCATTGGCGTCCCGGAGCTGTCGTTGCAGGTGTAGAAATAATCGCCAATGGAGGGTACGAACCTCACTATGTTCGGCGGGCAGCAGGAGCACTCAAAGACCGCGCTTCTGCGGGAAGGCGGAAGCCTGAGAGACTGGCCGTTTATACTCACGTCCCTGGTGTACATGTAAGGCATGACCTCAAGAGGATTCTCGTAGAAGAAAGCCTTGCCGTCAAGGGAAAGGGAGGACAAAAAGCCGTTGTAGATGATCCGCTCCACTGTGTCGGCGTATACGGAGTCGTTGTCGATGAGCTGCATCCTTCCTGAAAACATTGCAAGGCCGATGGCCGCGCAGGTCTCGGTGTAAGCAAACAGATTTGGAAGGTCATAGGGAACCGTAAAAGCCTCTCCTCCCGAGGAGGAACCGATGCCACCGGTTACGTACATTTTCTTTTCCGTGATATCTTTGAAAATGCTGCGGCAGGCTTCTTTTAGCTCTTCGTCCTCCGTCAATCTGGCAACGTCCGCCATGCCGCTGTAAAGGTAACAGGCCCTTACGGAATGACCCTCTGCGGTCCTCTGCTCCCTTACGGGCAGATGGCTCTGGTTGTAGGAAGCCCTCATCCAGCAGGGCATCTGTTCCTCTGAAGTGCCTCTTTTGTCGATAAAATGCCGGGAAAGATCCAGCCATCTTCTGTCGCCTGTGTAGGAATAAAGTTTGACCAGTGCCAGTTCTATCTCCTCGTGGCCGGGGGTCTGAAAACCGGTGTCGCAGTCCGTGACAAACCGTTTTTCTATGTATGCGGCGTATTTCAGCATGCACTCCAGAAACTTTTTCTTTTTCGTGGCTTCAGCATATGCCACCGCAGCCTCTATGAGATGGCCGGCGCAGTAGAGCTCGTGCTCATCCCGGGCGGTGAACCTTCTGTCTCTTGCAAAAAGGGTGTAGTAAATGTTGAAATAGCCGTCCTCCCACTGGTTCTCGGCAATGTTGTCCACTATCCCGTCGATGAAGGCTTCAAGTTTTTCGTCCCGGCCCTCCTGCAGAATATATGCTGCCCCCTCGATCCATTTGGCAACGTCGGAGTCCCAGAAATAGTGCGGCCTGTTTGGCATGCCCTCTTTCCAGTCGCAGCGGAAGGCGTCAAAGCGTCCGGTCTCCGCAAACCTGTCCCGAACAGCCGGAAGCGTATTTTTCTTCACCAGATCCATTCTGGCCCGCCAGAAGCCCCCGGTGATCTTGACGTCGCTAAAGCCAACCCTTTTCATAAACACTCCTTATTGCCCTTCCGGGTCTTTGACCGGACCTCAATCCGCGTATCCATAGGTGTAAAACGCTCTCCCGATGGGAGCCGAATCACCGTTCTTGTAAAAGCTGAAAATGTCTCCTACGGTGTTGTTGTCGGACCACCTGAAGCCGATCTTTGCGTTGCCGCTGATGCCGAGAACGCTCTTCGGCACGGCGATCATAAGCATGTCTTTGTACAGTCTGTAAGTCGCCTCGCCCGCCTTTGTCACCGAGTACGTGGTTCCGTCGGCAAGTCTTCCCACCGAGGTCTTTCCGCCCGAAGGCGCAGAGTAATTGATCACGTAGTTCGCACCCTTCCAGCCCTTTGAAAGGTCCGTGGAGATGTAGAGGGACATCCAGCCGTTGGCGCGGAAGTCATTGGCGGAGGGATCTGTGATGTCGTTGTTGGTTTTTACGAAGAAATAGATGTTTTTACTGTCTTCGCAAACCTTCATTTCGGTGATGTCGTTGCGGTTTGTGGTGTCGACTTTCTTCACGAAAGTACTGTTGGAGCGCCTCACCGTGTCGCCTTTGTAATCTTTGTAGTACACGCCAACGTCATTCCACTGGGAGAAGCCGTTCTCGATATCTACGGTGGCAATGGACCTCCCGGCCGCTGCGTCCATACCCTTGTACTTCCGGATATAGGAGATCATCTGCATGTAGTAGTTGTCGCCGTAGCCGCCTTCCATGGGCTCAATGTCGCGGCTGCAGTTCGGGTCGGCGTTGTCGACGAACACGATGGGCTTGCTTGAATTTGAAGGGGGCTGGCGCTGGGCGATCCACTCGTTCCAGCCGGTAATAAATATCATCTCCGGGTCCTTGCTTATGGCCCACTCAAACTGTTCGGCGAAATTGTAGCCGTAATAGTAGGCGTTGGTTTTCTTGTCATTTTTGCCGTTGTGCCAGCTTCTGGTCCTGTCGTTGGCGCCGTACCAGGCTGTATAGCTGAAGGTGCAGGTGGCGCTGTGCTGGGCGACGGAAACGTTTATAACCTCTTTGCGGCCGTTGAGACCGTAGATGGCCTTGTTCGTCATCAACCGGGCAAACTCCATCCAGGGGAAGCCGTCGTCCGTCCTCTCGGCGTTGGGCCAAACGCTGGCCTTGATTCTGAAGAAGCTCTTGCAGGTGGCCGAAAGTGTGCTGTCGGAGGTGTTGCCAATGATGAGAGGCTTGCCGTCCCTGCAGTACCAGACGTCGCTGTACTCCGGGTGGGCTTTGTATATTTCGTTGTAGATGGCGTTGATGGTGGCCCCGGAACTTGAATTGGTGTAGAAGCAGACCTTGGGGACCCTCCAGCCCTGGCGGCTGTATTCGTACAGTATCTTCATCAGCGCCAATGCGTTCGACGAATAGGTCCAGCCATTGGTGGCGTCAAAGCAGAGGAAATCAATGCCCGCGTCCGTCAGCATCTGGACGTGCTTCCTCATGACCCACTTGTCGGAGGAAGGGTAATAGTCGAACATGGGCTTGCCCCAGAAATGGAACGCCTGCTCGCCTCCGCCGCCCGCCGCCATCCAGGCTGAGACGGACTTGGTCGCATTGGGATCTTTCGCAATTATAGCGGAATTGTCCCTCAGTCCCGTGTCATGGTAGCCGATCCAGAGGAAATAGAAAATACCAACTTCCCGGTTCTCTCTTATTCCTTGAGGGGCGTCGGTGTAAAGCATCCTCTTGAGATCGTCGACGCCAATGCTGTAGGTGTTTGTGTACGCCGTTGTGTTGGCGTAGGTTTCGCTGAGCCTGGGTGTGGGCGTGGGCGTCGGCTTTGGGGTAGGAGTTGGTGTCGGAGTAGGCTTCGGTGTCGGAGTTGGAGTCGGTGTAGGTGTAGGCGTCGGGGTAGGAGTGGGTGTAGGGGTCGGCGTTGGGGCAGGTGTAGGTGTGGGAGTCGGCGTAGGAGTGGGCGTGGGTGTCGGAGTCTCCGTGGGTGTTGGCGTCGGGGGCTCCGTTGGCTCTTCCGTGGGTTCCTCCGTCGGCTCAACCGTCGGTTCCTCTGTCGGCGTCGCAGCAGGCTCAGCCGTCGGGGTCTCCGCAAGTTTTTCAGTCTCAGAAGCCTCTTCGGTCTGAGCCGGTTCAACGGTCTCTGACGGCGCCTCAGTCGGCGCCAACGGAGTCACCGGGGTATCACAAGACGCGGCAAAAAGAAGCGTTGCCGCAAGCATCATCAATATCAGTATTATTCCTGTCCGATTAATTCTTCTCCCGGTCATTGTATCAGTCCTCCGGTCATCTGTTTCCGTAGCAGTAGCCCGCCCTTCCTATCGGAGCGGCGTCGCCCTGCGTGTAAAAGCTCTCCACATTGTCGCCGCAGTTGTCGGCCCATTTGAAGACGATATTGGCGTTTATAAAAATACCCAAAGTGCTCTTTTTGACTCTCAGCATCATCATATTGTCCTTGACTCTGTAGTCCGCCTCCCCTGCGTCGGTAAACTCGTAGTCGCCGTCGCCGGGAACGATCATGCCCACGTAAAGCTTGCCGTCCTTGTCGGGGGTCTTGTAGTTCACGCAGTAGTCAAAACCGCCTCTGCCCTTGCCGTAGGTGCCGATGAAAAGCCTCATCCAGTCCTCCCCCGGCTCGGTAATATTGTCAACAGTCTTTACGAAAAAGTACACGTACTGCCGGTCTTCGCAGACTTTCATCTCGGAAATGTCATTGCGGCCGGAGGTGTCCTTAATCTCGGTGTTCCCGAAAATGAACCAGTCCCTGTCGACAACGTCGTTCTCGTAATCCTTGTAGCAGGCCTCAACGCCGTTCCACTGGGCAAAGCCGCCGTTTACGTCAATGGTCTTTTTGACGGCGGAGGTGTCGGCATCCACTCCCTTGAATTTCCTGATAAAGGAGATCATCTGCATGTAGTAATTGTCGAAGAATCCGCCTTCCATGGGTTCCAGATCCCTGCTTCCGTCAACGTCGCAGCAGTCAACGAAGACCACCGGCTGATCGTAGCTTCCCGGCTGTCTCTGGGCCACCCACTCGTTCCAGCCCGTAATAAACACTATCTCCGGATCGACACCAAGCGCCCATTCATACTGCTCGGCAATGTTATACCCGTAAAGATAGGCGTTCTCCGACCTGTCTATCGCTCCGTCGTGCCAGCTTCTGGTGTGGTCATTGCCGCCGTACCAGGCCGTGGCGCTGAACCGGATCGTATCGCAGTGCTGGGCCGCGGACACGTTGACTATCTCTTTCCGTTTTCCCAGCCCGTAGACCGCGTCGTCGGTAAGAAGTCTGCCGAATTCCATCCAGGGGAAGCCGTTGTCGTTTTTAAATTCGTTTGGCCACTGACTGTCCTTGAAAGAGAAAAACTCCTTCGCCTCGTCGCCAAGGTCAGAATCGTATTTATTCCCTACAATAAGGGGTTTTCCGTCCCTGCAGAACCATGTGTCCGACAGTTCCGGGTGAGCCTTGTATATGTTGTGGTAAATCTTCTTCATGGTTTTCCCCGAGGCCGAATTGGTGTAGAAAACCACCTGAGGCGCGTTGAACCCCGCCTCTCTGTACTCGTGGGAAATCTGCATAAACGCCAATGCATTGGCAATGTAGGGCACCGAGTTCGTTGTGTCGAAGACCACAAAATCGATTCCGGCGTCGCAGAGCATCTGAATGTGCTTTCTCATGACCCACTTGTCGGAGGCCACGTAGTAGTCAAAAAGAGGTTTGCCCCAGAAGTGATGGGCGTGCTCCGGGCCGCCACCCGCGGCGATCCAGTTTGCCTCGGAAGCAGTCGAGCCAAGAGTCTTCTCGATCACGCTGTTGTCGTAGGGACCGTCCGTGCCGTGCTCTCCCTGCCAAAGGAAGTAGAAGATGCCCACGTACTTTCCCTCCCGGGCGCTTTCCGTGTCTTTTGCAGTAACAGTCTTTCTTCCCAGATCGTCCACCGCAAACGTTACGCTACCCCTCGCTTCGGCGGTATTCACATAATCGTCCGACATTTCGACAGGTTCGTTTGCGCATCCCGACAGCAGGCATAAAGCCGCAAGAACCGCGACGAGTACCGCAAGCAGCCCTGCTCCGACCTTTCTCTCTGCTCTCCAAGGATCAGTTTTCATCTTCATTTGCAATTCTCCGTTTCCGCAATGCATCCCGGCGGCCTTTGTGTGCCCCGGAGCACTTTTTATCCTACGCCAATTATATCAAATGACGCGGTTCTTGGCAACGAGTGCGGCAGGGAGGCGCGCCTTCGGCGCTAGTGGTGCGGCGCATTGCGCCGAGTGGTGCGGCTGTCGCCGCCAGTGAGTGCGCTGCGCAAGTTATCAGTGAACAGTGAAAAGTGAGGAGTGATTAGTTGATGTGCGCTTGTGCGCGATCACTGCGACGCTTGCGTCGCATCACTTGTGCGTAGCACACCCACTTGCGCGCAACACACTCACTTGCGCGCCAGCGCATCGTTGCGCAGTTGACTTTTGACCGTTTCAATACTACAATAACCCCAAGTTAACACGGATTCAGGCCGTTCCAAAAATGCCCTGATGAATGCAATATCAATACCCGAAAGGCAACTGCTATGACCAATTTTAAGAAACCCGTTCTCGACAGATACGACCAGGAGACATGGATGGCTCCCGTATGGAAAGGCGCTTACGTCTACAACGAATCGGTTATGTTCGTTGGCCAAAACGACTGTGCACCCCTCCTCTACCCCGCCGACAAGATCATTTCGGTACGTTCCTTTGACCTTAAGACCGAATACGTCGAGGGCAGGGACTACGAGCTTAAAGACGGCAAAATTGCCCTAAAAGAAGGCACTTCTATCGTCCCCATCCCCGAGGAGCTCTACTATTCCGACAACAAGGAATTTCCTTTCGTCATCAAAATAATGAAGGACGGCGTGGAGACAAGCGTCTTCTTCAGTGAGCTCATCTGCAAATACCAGGTCTTCGTGACCTATGCCCACAGCAGCGGCAGAAAGCTTTTCATCCCCAATGACGAAAGCGCAAAATTTACGCGTCTTTTAGGCAAACTCGAAAAGGGTGAAGACGTGACCATGATCTTCTACGGCGACAGTATTACTTTCGGAGCCTCCGCCACTGACATGCTTGGTCTTGACCCTCACACGCCGATCTGGGCAAGAATGTTCACCCACCAACTCGCCAAAAAATACGGATACACCGTAAAATACGTTGCTCCGGACCTGCCCAGCACCCTTGGCGTGCCTGACGAGCCCCTCGTTTTCGGAAACCGGGGCACTATCACCTACATAAATCCTGCCGTTGGCGGTTGGAGAGTCGTGGACGGGATCGAAAAGTTTGACACCTACATAAAGCCTTTTGCGGAGCAGTACGGCTGCGATTTCATGCTGCTGGCCTTCGGAATGAATGACGGCGGCAACACTCCCGAGCAGGAGAAGGACCTCCAGAAGCAGCTTCTGGACAAGGTCTACGGCCTCATCCCCGACGTCGAAACTCTGCTCCTTGCGACGATGGTTCCCAACAATGAAGCGGTGAACGGCTGGTATGCGAACCAGCACCTCTTCGAAAAAGAGTTTTTTGCACTGGCCAATGAATTCACCGCTCTCGGCAAGCACATTGCCGTCGGTCAAATGACCGCAATGAGTCTGTCGGTTCTGGAGACAAAGCGCTTCAGGGACTACACCGGCAACAACGTGAATCACCCCAATGACTTCATGTCCAGGCTCTACGCCCAGGTGGTGTTTGCAACGGTGACGGGAGAATAAAACGCGGCTGTCGCCGCGAGTGATGCGAGCCTTCGGCTCGAGTGATGCGGGCCTCCGGCCCGAGTGATTCCGTGCAATTTGGCGCGGCTGTCACCGCGAGTGGTGCGAGCCTTCGGCTCGAGTGATGCGGGCCTCCGGCCCGAGTGATTCCGTGCAAGTAGGCGCGGCTGTCACCGCGAGTGGTGCGAGCCTTCGGCTCGAATGATGCGGTGCGCCTGCGGCGCAGTGATCAGTTAGCAGTGAATAGTGAATAGTTAAGAGTTGAGGAAAAGCAATGAACAAAAACGATTTTCCGAAAGATTTTTTGTGGGGCGTGGCAACATCTGCGGCCCAGATCGAAGGCGCCTGGAACGAGGACGGCAAGGGCCTCGAAATATGGGACGTCTTTTCGCGAATTCCCGGAAAAATAGCCAACAACGACCGTCCGGACGTGGCCTGCGACTACTACCACAAATACCCGGAGCAGCTGGAGCTCATCAAAAGCCTTGGTTTTAACTGCCACCGGTTTTCCTTCTCCTGGGCACGTATCATGCCCGAAGGCGCCGGCCGTGTGAACCAGAAGGGTCTTGACTACTACCGCCGGATGATCGACAAAATGCTGGAGCTGGGGATCACCCCCAACGCAACGCTCTACCACTGGGACCTGCCCTACGAGCTGGAGTGCAGGGGCGGCTTTCTTGACAGGGACATCGTGAAATGGTTTGGCGACTATGCGGAGCTGATGTTCGAGACTTTCAAGGACGAGATACCTCTCTGGGTGACCTTCAACGAGCCTATTGCGACTTACGTCGGCTATGGTCTCGGAGTTTTTGCCCCGGGACGGAAAGGCGAGAAATTCGGCAGGCAGGCAAACCACAATCTGCTCCTTGCCCACGGCGAAGGGGTCAGGCGTTTCCGGAAAGTCTTTGGCGAGAAAAAACCTTTTGATCTTTCACACGCCAATATCGGGATCGTGGTTGACGTCTGGCACCACCACCCTGCCCGCAAAGACGACCCGGGGGACATCCGGATCGCGGAGCTTGAGAACGAAAAGACCTACAGATCATATATGTCGCCTGTGTTTAAGGGCTTTTACAGGGAGCCTCTGCTTCAGTTCATGCGGGACACGGGTTCGATGCCCGAGATCCGTCCGGGCGACATGGAGAGCATCGCCGAGCCTCTCGATTTCTTCGGGCTGAACTGCTACAATCGCGTTGTGGACAGTTCCGACCCCAAAGCGGTGAAGGACGAGATCGAGCACCGGGGCGGCAATTTCATGGACAACGGCGCAGAGTACTACCCGAAAGCCATTTACGACGCGCTGGCAAACGTCAGGGAGAATTTCATTGGCGATCTGCCGGTCATCATAACGGAAAACGGTACCTACAGCGCAGCGGAAGACGCGGTCACGGGCCCCGACGGAAAACCTGCGATACCGGATCCGATGCGGGTGCGTTATTTTGAAGGGTTTATCTCGTGGCTCAAAAAGGCGATGGACGAAGGCGCCAACGTGAAAGGCTACACCGCCTGGTCCATCCTCGACAATTACGAATGGACTGCGGGCTACACAATGCATTTCGGCATAGCGCGGCTTGAGCCGGACGGCAGCTACATAGTAAAAGACAGCGGAAAATGGTTCAGGGATCTTCTGAAATCTGACAATACTTGATTGAAAGGACCAAAAAAATGAAAAAACTGATTGTCTGGGCCGTATTGGCGGCAATGATCTTCTCATTGGCGGCCTGTGCCACCCCTGTGAACGAAACAACTCCAACCCAGAAACCTGCGGCGACGGACGTGCCGGAGGAGAAGAACGAAACGGAGGCCCCCACGCCAACGGAAGCCCCCACGGACACCCCTGCACCGACCGACCCTCCGACCCCCTCCCCTGTTCCCACAGCGGATCCGTCCATTGAGAAAGGCACCAACGTGGCTCTCGATGCGGAAATCGAAGACGTTTCCTCCACCACCGGGGACACCCACGTGCAGTGGGGCTGGTCCTACGAATACGTCAACGACGGCATTATCTATGACGCCACCCTCGTTCCGCCAAGCCTCGGCTGGACGACGAACGTTGGCGTAAACCCCGATGACCCGGATCAGGAAGAGTGGATCATTTTTGAGCTGGAAAAATATACCCTCATAGACAAAGTCAGGGTATGTCCGACTATCGGCGGTTCCTGCTTCCCCGTGGACTTCCACATCGAGGTGTCCCTCAACGGTAAAGACTACACCACCGTTGCCTCTGCAGAGGGGTGCAAAAATGCCAAGACAGGAAACGTTAAGCCCGTGGAACTGACTTTTGACGCCGTGACGGCAAAGTACGTCAAGTTCGTGGCAACAAAGCTCTATGACGTTCCTTCGGGAAATGACGGAATCCTGATGCAGATCGGCGAGATCGAGATTTATGCTGCTTAAGCGAGTGAATAGTTAATAGTGAAAAGTGGGTGCGGCTGGCGCCGCAAGTGGGCGCACCTCCGGTGCGAGTGAAGCGGAGCAAAGCTCCGCAGTGATGCGCTGACGCGCATGTGATAATTCATCAAAAAATCCGGAAGATCGCTCCTCCGGATTTTTTTGTGTAACTTATTGCTAAAGAGTCAAAACTGTATTATTCCGTCCTGAAAAACACCTTGTGGAAGAATTCCGCAGTCTTCTCCTCGCCCAGAGCTTTCTTGAACACGTCCGTGGAGGGCCCGCCGTTTTTAATGAGACCGTCAACGTATCTCTTCGTCTTTTCGGCTTTCACTTCAGGATCGAAGGACGGGGCTGTCTTGGCTGTGATGTAGCTCTCAAGGTAGTCTGCAGCCAGCTTGTCAAACTGCGCTGTCTGCTTCTTTTTCCCCTTTTTATAGACACTTTGGGGAAGCTTCAGGTCGTCGTACCAGTGGGTCCCCGGGTCGTAGCTGAAAGCTTCGCCGAAATCCGCCAGCACCTTGTCGAGGCCGTCGGTGATAAAGCCTGATGAGACCGTGTCGTAAACTTCCGTAAGGAGGGTGTCGTTGCCCATGGCCAGGATCCTGTCGTAGGAGAGCAGGGGCAGATCCTTTTCCTTCGGGTTGATCACGATCGTGTCCATCTTCATGAGGCCCAGCATGCCGGAGGCGGTCATGACGGTGACTGCGCCGAGGCCCTTGGCGTCAAAGGTCTCCACGTTGAATTTCATGCCGCTGATCTTCATCGAGGCGTATCCCCCCGCATCCGCTGCAGTCAGTTCAAAATGTTTTTTTATTATTGCGGTGAGGTCATTTATCATCCTTTTTCTCCTCTTTGTTCAGGTGGTAGAGCGGGATGAGCGGGATTATGATAGGAGTGGAATTGGCGTATTTAACGTACTCCTCCTTGTCGCCGTAGCTCTTGTTCTGGCGTTTTTCCATGCGCTGGGCGCCGTTGAACATGATGAAGCAGATGGCGATGTAGGCGAAGACTGCCATGATCCACTGGCCAACATTGGCGTAGGTGGTGATGCCTGCGATAAACACACCTGTCCAGAAGGTTATCTCGCCAAGGTAGTTGGGGCAGCGGACGATCTTGTAGAGTCCTTTTGTGGCCACCATGTCGGGGCGCTCCTTCTTCTGGTCGGATTTCTGCTTGTCGGCAAGGGACTCCAGGCAGAGGCCCAGCACGGATATTACGATACCGATGATCGGAAGCACGATGTCAGCCGAACCGTTTTTGAACCTGAAGAGCATGGGGCTCGTCTGGGCAACGTAGAGAGCGGAGACGAAGATCCAGATGAAGGCCATCACGAAAATGGGCATCTTTTTGTCCGAATTCTTTTGGATGGACTCCTTGGCAACGTCGGTTTTCTTGAACGAAACGTTCTTCAGTTCCCTCACCAGCAGGAAGCCGGAGAGACGGATGCCGTAGGCAAGGAACAGGAGCATCTGGATGAGAACGATCCAGATTGGCGTTGCCGACGGGTTTATAAGGTACATGATGAAAATTGCGATGCCGCAGCCGCCAACGGCAAACCCGTAGCCGATGGAGAGAAAGTACACAAATTTGTAGAAGCCGACGGCGCAGAGGACCGCGCTCACGGCCATGAGAATTCCTAAAAGTCCCCAGTACATTTGGTTTGCCTCCTTACTTGCTGAAGTATTTGTTCAGATATTCTTTGAAGCTGGCCTCTCCCACTTCCGTGTCGCCAACGAGATCGTGGCTGAGGGTCCACTTCGAGAAAAGAATGATGTCGTGCTTGCCCGCTTTCTTGATTTTGGGAAGGTTTGCCAGTATTCCGAAGAGCCAGATGGGAGCCCATTTGATCTTTGTGGGTTTTCCCGCGGCCTTGAAGCAGAGGTCCGCCATCTCCAGGTAGCTGTAGGTCTCCTTGCCGCCAACGTTGTAGGTGACGTTGGTGTCGTTCATGTGCTCGACAATGAATTCCGCAAAGTCGGGGCAGTCCACAACGTTTGCCTTGACGTCGCCGTAGCCCTTCAGGAGCTGCATCTCGCCCTTCTCAACGTAGGGCTTAAAGACCTTGGCAATGTCGTAGAAGTAGCCTGTGGGGCGGTAGATGATCCAGTCCATGGGCTGCTTCTTGATCTCGTTCTCGAACAGGTATTTTGCGTGGAGCATCGGCACCTTTTCTGCACCGGGCTCGTCGCAGGAAATTACGGAAATATAGTTGAATTTCTTGACGCCCGCTTTCTTCGCTTCTTCGTAGAGATTCAGGTTGCCCTGAAGGTCTATGTCGTAGGCGGTAAAGCGGGTGGAAGCACCGGTTAGGCCCATTGTCGTGATGACGACGTCAGCGCCGTCGCAAAGTCCTTTAAGTGTTTCCGGGTCTGTGGCGTCGATCTTTACGAAGGTGTATTTACCTTTGACCTCGCCAATGTCCCCCTCCCGGAGGTCGGCTGCCACCACTTCAAAACCTTTTCCGCAAAGATTTTTCAGTATTTCAGCTCCGAGATTGCCGAATGCACCGGCAAGAACAACTTTCATAATAAATTCCTCCCTTTTGTACTGTTTAAGGGCATTGACCCTTTAAGTGTCTATTTTTTTCAGCAGTTCGTAGACCGCCGCCACCGGGAAGCCCACAACGTTGTTGTAGTCCCCGTTTATTCCTGTTATATGCCTGGAGAAAACTCCCTGTATCGCGTAGGCTCCGGCCTTGTCCGCGTACTCTCCAACGTCAAGATACGCATCAATCTCATCGTCCGAAAGCTCCGCCACCGTCACATCCGTTACCTCGCAGAGGCAGTACCGCTTAACCTGACCATCCTTCTTTGCAAGGACCACTACGCCTGTTGCAACCTTGTGAGTCCTGCCCGAAAGCTTTCTCAGCATTTCGAAGCCCTCCGCCCGGTCCCTGGGCTTGCCCAGTATCTCGCCGCCAACGGAAACGCAGGTATCGGCAGTTATAACAGCTTCCTCTTCGCCAATGTCTCTCGTCTCCAGCACCGCGTCGGCCTTTTCACCCGCAACTTCCCGCACAAACTGCGCAGGTTCTTTCGAGCTGCTCGTTTCCTCTATATCTACAGAAAATGTGGTAAAAGGTCTGTTTAAGTGTTTTATCAGTTCCCTTCGCCTGGGCGAATTTGACGCAAGGCATATCGTTTTTATCATTATATCTTTATCTCCGTTCTTCAAAGGCAATAACCGGGGCACCCTTTTTTTCACGAAAAAAGACATGCCCCGTGTGTGCAAATCAGTATTTTGCGCCTTTTTCGAGAGCGGCCATCTCCTCCGGGATCATCCCGTGTTTCTTCTGCGGCAGTATTTTGTAAAGCGCCTTTTCAAAACTCTCGCGGGTCACGACTCCCGTGACTTCCAGGAGTTTGCCGAGGAGAATGATGCCTGCAAAAGTGGCGTTGCCAAGGTCATAGGCCATCTTGGTGGCAGGTATCGCATAGACCTCAACGTCGTCACGCTTCGGCATCACGGGCACTAGGGAACTGTCGAGTATCACGACGCCGCCGGGCACCAGATAGTGCTCGAATTTTTCCAGCGAGGGCTGGTTCATAACGATTATTGCCGTAGCTTTGTTTACGATCGGCGAGCCCACTTCTTCATCGGCAACTATAACGTTGCAATTGGCGGTGCCGCCCCTCATCTCCGGTCCGTAGGAAGGAAGCCAGGAAATGTTCTTGCCCTCTTCAAGGCCTGCCATCGCGATGAATTTGCCCATGGACAGAATGCCCTGTCCGCCGAATCCGGCTAAAATGATCTCATGCATCATAACTCACACCTCCAGGTCCTTGCCCTTGAAATTGCCAAGGGGATAGTGCTCCATCATGTTCTGCTCAAGCCACTCCAGGGACTTCTGAGGATTCATACCCCAGTTTGTGGGGCAGATGGAGAGGACTTCCACGATGGAGAAGCCCTTGCCGGCCATCTGGACCTTGAAGGCCTTTTTGATGGCTGCCTTGGCTTTTTTCACGTTGACCACGTTGTTTACTGCGACTCTCTCGACAAACGCCGCGCCCTCAAGGGTGGAGAGCATCTCGCAGACCCTGATCGGATATCCGTGGAGCTCCGGCTTTCTGCCGAAAGGCGTAGTTGTGGTGACCTGGCCCACAAGGGTCGTCGGCGCCATCTGGCCGCTGGTCATCCCGTAGATCGCGTTGTTAACGAAAATGGTGGTGATCTTCTCACCTCTTGTGGCTGCATGAACTATCTCGGCGGTTCCTATGGCTGCAAGATCTCCGTCGCCCTGGTACGTGAACACCTGTCTGTCGGGAAGCGACCGGCGAAGTCCCGTGGCAACTGCCGGAGCCCTTCCGTGGGCAGCCTGGACCATGTCGCAGTTGAAATATTCGTAGCTGTTGTAGGTGCATCCGACGCTGGCAACGCCAACGGTGGTGCCTTCGATCCCGAGCTCGTCAAGGACCTCCGCAACCAGCCTGTGTATCAGTCCGTGGGTGCAACCCGGGCAGTAATGAAACGGCTTGTCTGTGAGCGCGTGGGGTTTCTGAAAAACTATTGCCATGTTGCTCGCCTCCTTACTTCGCAGCCGCTATTGCGCGGACCTGCTCCAAGATCTCGTTCTGGGAGGGGACGTTGCCGCCCGTTCTGCCGTAGAACTTAACTTCATTCCTGCCGTTTACGGCAAGCTTCACATCCTCGATCATCTGACCGGAGCTCATCTCAACGCAGAGGAAGCTCTTCACTTTGTCCGCGTATTTTGCGTAAGACTCCGACGGGAACGGCCAAAGGGTTATGGGCCTGATGAGACCCACCTTGATGCCCTCTTTTTCCGCATCCTTGATCACGTTCTTGACGATCCTGGAGATGGTTCCGTAGGCTGTGACGATGATGTCGGCACCCTCGCAGTTGAACTCTTCCACACGGGTCTCATTGGCCTTTATCTCGGCATATTTTTTCTGGAGTTTTTGGTTGTGAGCCTCCAGCACGTCCGCCTCGATGTAGATAGACGTAATGGTGTGGTGAGGTCTCTCCATTTTGCTTCCGCAGGCAGCCCAGCCGGATTTGTCGGCCTTGTAGATCGGCTCCTCGTCTCTGAAGGTGACCGCCTCCATCATCTGGCCAAGGTATCCGTCGCCCATAACGACCACCGGATTTCTGTATTTATCGGCAATATTAAACGCCTCCACCACCAGTTCGTACATCTCCTGCACGCTGCAGGGAGCCAGCACCGGAAGTCTGTAGTCTCCGTGTCCGCCGCCCTTGACCATCTGGAAATAGTCGCACTGAGCCGGAAGGATACCGCCAAGGCCCGGTCCGCATCTCACGATGTCAATGATGACCATCGGCAGCTCAGAGCCCGCAGAATAGGAAATGCCCTCCTGCTTCAGCGAAATGCCGGGGCTTGAGGAAGAGGTCATCGCCCTCACCCCTGCGCTGGCAGCTCCGTAAACCATGTTGATGGCGGCAAGCTCGCTCTCAGCCTGCACGAAGGTCCCGCCAAGCTGTTCCATTTTCTTTGCCATGTAATGCGCCACCTCTGTCTGAGGCGTGATCGGATAACCGAAGTAGTGTCTGCAGCCTGCTCTCAAAGCGGCCTCGGCAATGACCTCGTTTCCCTTCATCAAAATTCTCTCACCCATAACTCCGCCTCCTTACCTTTCCACGGTAATAACGCAGTCGGGGCACATTGTGGCACAGGACGCGCATCCGATGCATTTTTCCATTTCAACAACACCCGCGGGATGGTAACCGTTCTTGTTGAGCACATCCTCGCGTATCACGACGATCTTCTTCGGGCAAGCAACAACACAGTGTTTGCAGCCCTTGCATCTGTCAATGTCAAAAGTAACTTTAGCCATAAACCCTCCCTTTAAAAGAAAGCTTTTGTATTAATTTCACAGAGTTTGTATTTTACAACAATCCGCAGACCGGTGCAAATGTTTTTAAGGCGTAGCGCAGCTTCGCTGCGAGTGAGGCGACTATGTCGCAGTTAATAGTTATGAGCGATCAGTGATTAGTTGCGGTGCGCTGCGCGCGATCACTGTGCCGCAGGCGTACCACTCTTCACCCTTCACTTTTCACCATAAACTGTTCAATGCGTAGCTTGCTCCGCACCACTTGCTTCGCAGGCGCACCGTTGCTGCTCAATTACGCTATTTCAGATAATCGATCATGAACAACGGTAAATACAAAATGTCATCTACTGTTTTTAAATCACCGTCGTACAAAACTATTCCGTTGTTCACTCTGTTTGTAAACGTATCCTTGAACTTGGCAAGCGATCTTGTGGTAATTTCATCGCCCGATTTCACTTCCAAAGGAGTGATCTTCCTCTTTTGGACTGTTAAAAAATCAACTTCCATTACCGTTTTATGACTTACTTCGTCCCGTTTTTCGTAGTAGAACAATTTCTTTCCGTTGTTTTTTAACGCCTGGGAAATGTAGTTTTCCGCAAACATACCTTCATTCAAATGCAATTTTTCAAGGATCAGCGATTTATAGAACAATTCGTCCTGTTCTGTATCCATAAAAGACAACGTGTACAGCAGACCGGTATCTATCAGATATGCCTTAAAATCGAAACCGTTCATCGTCAACGTTGGCAAGACCGACGGATCCGTTGAATTATAGCATGGATTTACTATGTACGCATTAACGAGCCAATTAAAGGCGCCGTAATACTCTCTTTCCCTTGCCTGTCGATTGATATGAGTGTATTTAAACCTTTTATCATGGTTTGACAACTCACTGGGGATCATTTCAAAAATAGATGTGACGTAAATTGGATTTTCGTTTTTCTGTTTGGCAAAATCATCCCTGTATAACTCTATGATCTCTCTTTTTGTTTCCTCTGTCTCAATCAGACTTTTAGTCTTAATAAAGGTTGATAGCGGTGCGGGCATGCCCCCGGCAAAAAGATATTCTCTGAATTTTAAATAGATTTTACGGTATGCCGCGCCAAGAGGTTTTTTCTTTTCAAAGCATTTGCCCATTAATTCAAGGGACATATCATCACCGCATGCTTTTAAGTACTCTGTAAACGAAACAGGGTTTACGTCTATCTTGTTTTCTTCACTCGGAAGCAAATAGTCTTCCTCATCATTTGATTTTACGATTGACGCCAATGAGCCGGTTTCAATGATATCGTATCTTCCGTCAAGCAGCAGCGTTTTAATTGCCTGCCTTGCCGGTTTAAAAAGCTGGATCTCGTCAAGAATGATCAACGATTCCCCAACGTACAGTTTTTTTGAAAAAGTAATTTCCAGGACGGAGTAAAAATAATCTAAATCATTCAGCTCGTTTATGAAAAGGTTTTTCAGCTCATCGCTTGCACGATCAAACGATATTTTGATAAACGATTTGTATTCTTTATGAGCAAATTCAAGTGCCAAAACCGATTTGCCTACACGCCTGGCACCCCTGATAAAGAGAGCTTTGTGATTTCTTGCTTTTCTTTCTTTCCAATCCACTAATTTCGAATAGCAATCTCTTTCGATATAGCACCCTTTTTCAACGGCCAGCTCATATTCATCTCTAAAATCATCAGTCATTTTCATCGACCTCCGGACTGATTATACACCAGTCACCACGAAACCGCAACATTTTTCGGCCGTTTCACCACGAAAGTGCAAACTTTTTTGGGGTATTTCACCACGAAACCGCAATATAATTTGGCGGTCTCACCACGAAACCGCCAAAAGCATTCGTCAACAATCAGTTATCAGTGACCGGTTGCGGTACGGCTTCGCCGCAATCACTCGGCGCTTGCGCCGCACCACTTGCGCCGGAGGCACACTCACTCTTCACTGCCAACTGTTTCCTGCGACGCTTGCGTCGCATCAGCCGCATCACCTGCTGCGCTTTGCGCTGTCCCCCGCTTGCGCCGTATCACCAACAGCATCACAACCACTGCCCCGGCGATCACTGCGCAGGAGCCCAGGATCACTGGCAGTATCCAGCCGGTCTTTGACGCCGGTTTTGTGGCGAACAGGAAGACGAACCGGCCCCCCGGTGCGGTATCGCCATCCGTGTAGAGAGTCATTATATCGCCGTCACTTATGTTGTCGTCGCACCATTTGAAGCCGAAATCAAGGGTCTTGCCTGCGCTCCCCAGAAGCTTGCGGGGAACTTCGACGACCATTTGGTCGCCCTCGATCCGATAGGAGACGTTGGCAACTTCTTCCCAGTTCCAGCCTCCGGTGCTCTTCTCCAGGACCATTGTGTCTGCGGTGGTCCCTTGGCGTCCGATGATGTATTCAAATTCCTCCCAGTCCTTTGACGTTGCCGTGGCGGCTTGGGAATCGATCAGCAACGTCATCCAGCCGCCGGGTTCGTGCGGGGTGATGTTTTCCACTGTTTTTACGTAAAACCAGAGGTTGTCGCTGTCGTAGGAGACCTTCGCCTGGACGAAGTCGTTGCGGAGGCCGTCGTTGGTGTAGACGTGCTTGCCGAAGCCCATGTTGTCCCGGGTCAGGGTGTTGTTGGCGTAGTGGTTGTAGGTGACTATCGCAGGGTCGTCCCACTGGCTCATGCCGGCGTCAAGATCGATCTTCTTCGGATCGGGCTGATAGTCCTGTGCGGAGGCGCCCTTGAAGCGGCGGACGTTGGCCACCAGCTGGTAGTAGTAGTAATCCTTGAGGTCGCCCTTGGTGGGCTCTATGTCCCTGGAGTTTTCGTCGTTGCACTGATCCGGGAAGGCATTGGCAACGCCGCACCACTCCTCGTAGCGCCCCATTATCCACTCGTTCCAGCCCGTGACGAAAATGATCTCCGGGTCCTTGGCGATGGCGTAGTCCCACTGCTCCTGGAAGTTGCGGCCGTAGAGCTTGCTGTTTTCGATATTGGCGTCAACGGTGATCCGGCGGCCTCTGTAAGTGTAGCTGTAGGAGTAGCCGGGCTGGGCGGCGTAGGACCTGCCCATGTTTTTGCCGCTGTTCATGGCGCTGAGGCTCTGGGTCTCGTAATTGGCGTTTTGAGCAATGCCGACAGTGGTCATCTCCACCGTGCCGTCCTCGTTGTAGTAGCAGGCCTGAGGGTATGCGCTGAGCCATCCCCAGCTGTCGTCAGAACCGTCCGGGGCAAAATAGCTGGATACCGGGTGCCTGAAGGTGAAGAAAGTCAGAAGTTCAAGCTCGTCCGCGACGTTTCTGTCAAGCCCGTCCCAGGCCATGACCATGGGTTTGCCGTCGAGGTAGAACCAGAGGTCCTTGTAAAGTCCGTCTCTGTAGATTGTGGTGTATATCTGCCAGAGAGATGAGCGGGTGTTGCCGCTGTAGCCGAACTGCATCATGAAGGCGACCTTGGGAGTGTTGACCCCGTCCTCCCGGGCCTTCGACCAGACTTTCAGAAGGTTCATATAGGCCTCTTTCCAGACCAGATCGCCGTTGGTGCAGTCGAAAAGCACAAAATCAATCCCCGCATCTGCCAGCAGTTCGGCGTGCTTTCTCAGAACGTAGTCGTCGGATTCGACATAGTAGCCCCAAAGGGGTTCGTTCCAGAAATTGGCCCCTTCGGTGGTGTACCAGATCTGGTGACCGTAGTCGTTGGTGGCCTCCGGGTATTCTTCCAGTATGTTGTTAATGTTTCTCGGTCCGTCGGAGGAGCGGTTGCCCATGTGCCAGGTCCAGTAGAAGATACCCACCAGTTTTTCCTTTTTGTCGCCGGTCTCGCAGTTTGAAGGCAGTGTCCTTCCCAGGCCGTCCACCGCACCCCACTTTGTGGAGTCTACGTCAAGCTGAACGATTGCGCTGTCCTCCGCAAGTTCCGGCTCTGCCGGGGGCTCGTTGTAAACAAGATCAAGGTTCTCAGACGTGACTTTAAACACGTACTTAGCATCCTTAGCAAACTCGATGGAACCGACATATGCGCCGTACCAGCATCTCCCGTTGAGATAACTCCTCACGCCAAGGGGCGCCGGCTTCACCCTCTTCAGCACCACGGAAACGTCCTCGTTCAGCTCAAATTCGACAATATATTCCCCCGCCTCCAGCGGCTCGCTCCCGAGATCGCAGGTCACCGCATATTTGCAGTTGTCCTCCTGCTTCTCATAGGACACGCATTTTTGACTGAATATCACCTCTCCGCCAATGGACTTCAGTATGTTCCTGTCCCACTTGTAGACCCGGGCTGTAAACTCGATGCCCGACTGTTTCTCGTCCTCACCGCTTCTGGCTCTCATGTAGTTCAGCGTCACGGATCTTATCGGCACATCTGTGCGTATCTGATACTGGGCTGTCTTGCCAATGGTCAGCGTGTCGTCCTCGAAATTTTTGTAGTTTTCGTAATACAAAGGGTAGACGAAGGTCTCCTCATCGGCGTACACTCCCGCAGCGCTCAGGATGCAGACAACCGCCAATATCATCGAAATCAGTATCCTTGCAAAACGACCCTTAAGATTCATTTTCAGCCCTCTTTTTATCCCAGTTTAAACGTCCCGTTTGACTCACGGCAGTTTCTGCTTTGATTATACTACAGAAGCGCAGCAAAGCAAAGAGAAGACTTGTGCGTGGCGCGCTGCGCAGTGAGGCGCCTGCGGCGCAGTGATTGGTGAATAGTGAACAGTTGTGGTGCCGCTCTGCGGCGATTTCTTGCGCGAAGCGCACCCATTCGAGCCGCAGGCTCGCCCACTTGCGCGCAGCGCACCCACTCGAGCCGCAGGCTCGCCCACTTGCGACGCA
>CAMZBI010000016.1 GCA_947304585.1 uncultured Clostridia bacterium
TTAGGGTGCGGCTAAAACTCCGTGCAGTTGTGGCTCCTGCGCCGTTTTTTCCATGGAACGGGCAGGATGACCCACAACAAAGATGGGTTTACGTTGACGCTTGACCAAGATGAAGGGCTCACTAGGGATGCGTTTCCGCTGAACATCACGAACAGACGGCTGGAATCGGTCCAGACGGAATACGATTACAAAAAACGTGGAAAGTGCATTGTACTTTCCACCGGAAACTGTTGCTACTATGTCTACTCGAAAGACAGATCGTTTATTGTTACGGAGCTGGAGTTTGCGGTAGAGGCTTACGCGAAACTGAGGGATAAAACGAACTATACGAAAAAAACTATTGGAAGTACGGGTGCTTGACAGGTATGATAAAAGTAGATGATATTATAACCGAATATGAGGCCACAAAAAGGAAACAAGGTTTTTGTGTCTGCTACGATCCGAAAGAAGACAAAGTCTTCTCTTCCAAAAAGGAGACGGCCGCAACCGTTATTATCACAGACACACAGGAGTTATGTTTCAAGATAATGAAGCAATACCTCGAGGAACCGGCAATAGCCCCTTACAGTACAGAGTGCAGAACAAAAATGAAGAATACCTCAAACAAGGTCGTTTCTTTTTTGTGGTTCTTTGATCATATTGACGGCGCATACGATTTTGAGTTGTATGAATCATCCGCTGTAAGAAAAGCGGCAGTAAAAAAGTGCAAGGAAAACGGATTACCCTTCGTTGATGTGGTAGACTATTCGGAAGAAAATCAGATACATACGTTTCTGACTGAGAAGAGAAACAAACGAGGAAAGTAAGGAACAAATCTTTTTTGTATGCACGTTGTATCTTTTTAGGATGTACAGCGCATCTTTTAGGGATGTACTGTAGGCCAAAAACGGCCCTCTGCAGCTAAATCGACCACACACCACACAAGAAGGGGATTTCCATTCAGGAGTCCCCTTTTTCTGTGCCGGTCTGTGCCATACTGTGCATATTCAAAAGTCTCCCAAACCACTCATAAACTGTGCCACACTGTTCCAGTCTGTTCAACGAAATGCGCACTGGGGTCGCAGGGTTGGACACTTCCGGGGGCATTTTCGGAGTCATCGCCAATGCCACTTTTTGGGGGCTTTTAGGGGGCAAACGACATTTCCGCTACCACCGGCTAATGATGCAGCTAGGGGGCGCTAGGTCAAAAATGCAAAGTGTTTCAGCGCTTTTTTTGAGAAGATTTAAGTCCTGAAAAGATTATAACTCGCAGGCATTTTCTGACAAAATGACGACCCAAGATCACCGAGAAAATACTTTGGGTTGACAAAGCGAGAAAAAATGTGTTTTAGTGTCGGGCGTGGGCGACATCAAGTGAACAAAACCCCCGAATCTCTTCTGGGACTATTGGAAAGAAGCATCCATTATGCTATACTCGACCCGAGTTTTTGAGAGAAAACCGCAAAATGAAGTATGTAAGAATACACATTAATGGGGGATATCGCGCTTGGAGCAATAGTTGGAGACATTGTCGGTTCCAGATTCGAATGGCACAACATCAGACAAAAAGACTTTGAACTTCTAACACATAAATGCTTTGCAACTGATGACAGCATAATGACCCTGGCTGTTGCTCAGGCAATTCTAGACAGCAAAGAAGATTCTGGTTCTCTTTCTGCCAACACTGTGAAGAGAATGCAGGAACTAGGGCGCCTATACCCTAACGCAGGTTATGGCGGTAGATTTAGAAAATGGATTTGGCAAGACAATCCTCAACCCTATAAAAGTTGGGGAAATGGATCTGCTATGCGAGTAAGCGCTTGTGCTTTTGCTGCAAAAACAATTGAAGAAGCAATCCAAACAACAATTCGAAAAACCGTCCGATCTCTATCAAGAGAAACACCGTTCTTTTCGGCTCCTACCCCAAGGGCCCGGACTGCAAGCTTACCGGCTACTCTGAGGCCCGCAACAATGTTTTTCGGGAAATACCCGCAGGAACCCGAATCAAGTTCGTTATTTCTATAAGGCTCCAGACACGATAGAATTGGACGACGGTACAGAAGTTGTGGTATCAAACCAGTGGAGTTAATTATATTAACGCTTTTATAGCGTTGACAAAATCTTTAGGTTACAAAATTCAGGAAATAAATGATGGAGGCAAAGAAAATGGATTTTAATGCTCTGATTGGTCGCACAGTAAAACACAAGAAGTTCGGAGACGGTTGTATTATAGAAATCGATAACAGCTATGTTTCTGTAGATTTTAATGGAACTCGCAAAGCATTTCAGATTAACGCGTTAGAGACGTACTTCAGTTATAACGATGAGGAAACTCAAGAACTGATTCGGAAAGTTCTTGACGAGAAAAAAGCAGCGGATCTAAAGAATCGCTTTCAACTGTTTTTTAAAGGGTTGGACATCAATATCGACATTGACGCTCTTTGCGAATACGCCGCTGCCGCCAAAAACGGAGAATTCGATGAACTGTTTGAAAAATACCCGGTTTTACGGTTTTATGGTGGTAAAAGCTATGTATGCCGCATATTAGCTAAGTATTGCGAAAAAAAAGGCGACGACAAGAATTTGTTCAGGATTTCTAAAATGGGCGCGGAATATCCCGGACCGGATGGTTGGAAACGGGATTATGCCAACAGATTCGGAGATGATTTATGCATGTTGTACCTTGCCAGGTGTTATAAAGACGGGAGAGGGACGGGAAAAGATTTACCGTTGGCGGCACGATGCTACTTCGAAGTTACCGATAAGAGGGGAATAAAGGAGCCAATTTGGATAGAGCAAGAACCGTACTGTTTTTCAGATACCGAACTAGAAGACCTGTACGGAAAACTGAAAGCGGAATCCGATGCCGGGAAAAACTATCCGGGGCTTCACTACGCGTTGGCGAGAATGACGTGCGAGGGCTTGGGAACGGTTTACGACTCGGAGAAATATAAAGAATATGTAGAGAGAGAAATGAAGAATTATGCGGGAAGAGGCAATGAAGACAAAACATCCGGATACAAGGAGTTGATGAAAAATTACTCTCATGAAAATGTAAGGTATCATCCTATTGTAAAAGAGGTTAACACTGGAGATTTACAAGCAGGAGATGTTGTCCGGCTGGGAAAGTATGACTACCGTGAACTCCTCTGGTACGTGATTGGAATCGAGGACGATAGCGTGCTGCTTCTCTCAACATGTTGTCTTGAACCAGGATTATTCTTGAAGAACCAGGAATATAACAATTATAATAAAAAAATTAATAAAAAATACAAGGACTATTTGCATTCACCCATCCGAAAGTTTACAGCCGGCCTTGCGGATAGAATCTTTAGCAAGGTCGTACGATCGGGCAGGAGATTTGATTATACGAAAGATTTGATTCCTGATAAAAACGGCGACTACGTTTTTCTTATCAGTATGGATGACATTAAACGGTACAACCCCGATGACAATGTATTGAGCCCACAAATAAGCTATGTAATATACGATGTTGAGAAGTGGACGGGTTGCTTCGCAAGAGAGAGACCAAAGTGTCTTCTGTGGTGGACGTCCACCGACGGAGCGGAGGGGTACCTGATGTCAATTGATGGTCGCGGACATATTCGACAAACAAAGATATCGCATGACGAAGCCGGAATCCGCCCCGCGATCAGAGTTAAACTGAACTGACACGGCCGGCTACTTAGTCAGGCCTTGGATTTATCAACAAACAGGAGGTTGGTTTTATGAAAAGAATCGTTGTAATGACCGGATCCTTCAACCCGGTGACGAAGCATCATAGAAGACGGCTGTTTGTGTATATAATGGAGAAACACTAATGTTTTTCCGTACCAGTCCAATAAAAGTCAGGACAAGAGGTTATGCATAAAATTGGGGTGTCATGAGAATCATATTTGCATATTTTTGGGGTTGTCTGTCTTAATAGAACAATTATTGGCCAATTTGCGGTGCAATTATCCGCCAACTCTCGGAACGATTTTTGGCCAATCGTCGGAGTAAAACTTGGCCAATCGTCGGATTAAAATGTGGCCAATCGTCGGATTTGGGTGGACAAACCTCAAAAAAGAGTATAATGGCAGTATCTCAAAATACTGGAGGGAGTATGGACAAAGAATACAGAAGCCGTATTGCAGACACGATCCTTGTACGCAAACTCGAGGGGAAGGGAGCCGTCGTTTATGATGGTCCTCACCGGAACCGGTAACTACGCCTATGTACGCCAAGATGGTGTCGCTGTCGTGCCGCTCGCAACGCTTAGAAATTAGTTCCTTGTTGCCTTAGATCTGCGACGCATTCGTACGCTATTGAGGCTTTTCAAACACTGGTTTTAAGACTGAAAAACAGTCTTTTTATAGGTTTATCTAAAGCTTTTTACCGAAATCAATGACCGGGTTACGGAGAATTTGAGACCGGGATCAAGATTAATAACAACGATATGTTGCCGACGGAGTGATAATTCAGCCATGTTTTTCTGATTTTTGTAAGGCTTGTTTGATTTTTGGCGTCGTTTAGAGTAATATGGTTTTGAAATTGAACAGTTCGCCAAAAAGGGATTTATAGGAGAAAATGAAAGAATATAAAGTAAACTCCGGTTACGGCTGGCACGCGTGGTTCTGGGTCGACAAAGAAGAATTCCCGGGCGAGTGGAAGACAGGAAGTCTTCGATACCGCGTCGAAAAGGCCGTCGGCAGAGCCGACGACGGCAAGCTCTTTCTGATGGTCTGGACGAATCTCGACCAACACCAACACGACGGGCACAAGTTCACACAGGTTTTTTATGAGATCGACGAGAGCGAATACGCCGAGTTTCTCGACCGCGCGATAAAACAAGGGGAACTTTCGCCGAAAGACCGGGAACACCTGATCAAAAGGATGAAAGCGCCCTTTATTCCGCCGTGGAACGTCCATAAAGCCGTCGTCGTTTACCGGGACGGGCGCTATACGCTCGGTCAGCGGAACGATCGTCCGTATCTGATCGCAAACGGAAAGAGATTGACTCTGATGTGTCACCCGTACGAGCCGTGCCTGTATATCACCGATGAGGACGGCTGCCGGACGGCTGTGCACTACGCCTTTGACCCGTTTGACGTTCTGAAAGCTTTCAGCAGAGGAGAAACGATCACATCGATCACGGGCAGAGAATACGATGCGCTTGATTTCTGCAGAGTGATCGAATACGCCGCCGGCATGGCAGAAATCGGCATTAACGACGCGGAAACTGTGTTAGGGACAGACAAAAAACCAGGGAAAGACTGCAAAAAAGGATAAAGAAAATTCCGGCTTGGCAAGTCAACCTGTTTCACAACAACTGTTTCGGACTTGACGGAGTGCAGCCAAGCCCTTTTTTGTGTCTACTTTTGTTGACTGCTACAGTCTACTTTTATTGACTGCTACAAATTCTGACAATCCAATGTCCAATTTGATGCATTTTTATTCGTGCGCATTGTCCAAAATGATGCACTTTTCCTCGCTTTCATTGTCCAAAATGATGCATTGGTGTTGATGAACCTTTGTATTTATGCTATGATAAATACAACCGGAGGTGATGATTGGTGTTAAAAAGAAAAATGTATCAGTTCCTTCTAAACTGGAGGCTCAATAAAGAAAAGGAATGTCTGCTGATCAAAGGAGCACGCCAGACCGGAAAAACATATATAGTTGAGGAGTTTGGCAAGCATGAATATAAAAGTTTTGTAGAGATCAACTTCTTAAAAAATCCCGGATTAAAGGCCATATTTGCCGGCGAGCTGACGGCAGATGAAATATATAAAAAAATGAGCATTCATCTTCCCGGTACAAAGTTCACCAAAGGTGATACGCTGATTTTCCTTGATGAGATCCAAAAGTGCGCAAGTGCACGTACTGCCTTGAAGTTTCTTGCGGAGGACGGCAGATATGATGTGATTGCATCCGGTTCTTTGCTGGGCCTTCATTACGGTCAGGATGCAGACGATGAGGTTGAAGAAGTGGAATCTATTCCTGTTGGATTCGAGCGACATGTGATTATGTATTCCATGGATTTTGAAGAGTTTCTTTGGGCATATGGGTACGAAGAAGATACTATAGATTATTTACGTTCATTTTATGAGAAAAAGGAGAAGATCCCGGGTGACGTAAACGATAAATTTGAAAGCATCTTTAGAGAATACATCGTAGTCGGAGGGATGCCTGAAGCCGTACAGAAATTTATTGACACCAAGGATTTTAATGAAGTTCAACGTGTCCAGGAGAAAATTCTTGCTGCATATGATGACGATATTGCCAATCACGCAAAAGGAGCAGAAAAGGTCAAGGTTCGCGAGTGCTATGACAGTTTGCCGAGGCAGCTTGCAAAAGAAAACAAGAAATTTAAGTTTTCGGAAGTTGAAAAAAGGACCAGTGCAAGGAAATACGGTGACAGTTTAACCTGGCTAAAGGATTCTAACCTTGTTCATGCTTGCTGCAATGTTTACGAGCCGTACATCCCATTAACTGCCAATTTAAAAAACGAAGAATTTAAGCTGTACGTCAATGATTCCGGGCTTTTGCTTGCAAAGTATGGGATGCAAACAAAACTCGCTGTTCTGACAAACAAGATCCAGGGAAACGCCAAGGGCGGCATCTATGAAAACGTGATTTCAGAAATGCTTATTAAGCGCGGGTACAATCTCAATTATTACAAGACACAAAACAGCAGTATGGAGATAGAGTTTTTGATTGAGAAAGATGGAGAAGTCGTGCCGGTGGAGGTGAAAGCCGGTAATTCTTCAACGGCATCTCTAAACAACTATATCGAAGTATTTCATCCTGCCATCGCTTACAAATTAATTGACGGAAACATTGGCGTTTTTAACCGGAAAGTAACTCTTCCGCATTATATGGCAATGTTTATTTGATCTGAACGAACTGTGATTCGATGCACGGATATTGACAAATTCCGGTTTGTTGAAATAACAACGAGCCCAACAAACAGTGATTTGCTGAACTCTGACTGTTTTGAAATATAAAAATATGATGAGGTAAGAGATTATGGTTGTCACGATTTTGCTCCAAGCAATACTGTGGATATGGTTCCTCGGCTGCATAACAACTTATAAGTTTGGGAAATATACCCTTGTTGAAGGGATGGGAGTCAAAAGTGCTGAGTTCGTTATGTTGTGTTTATACAGCATAGGACTGATCCTTTACCATGTTCTGCAGCCTGCAGGGAAATGGATTCTGTTGGCGATTCTGATTTTTTGGTTTGTTGTTCAGTTCTTCTGCCACTGGTATTACACTATTTTTGGGGCTTCTGAAAGCAAGCTTAAAGGATACAACGATTGTTTTCGTAATACGATTCACATATTCCCGATGAGCGAAACAAGGATTGTCCCAGATCTTTATCATATCGTTCTGCATACGTTGATCTTGTTGAACATCGTCATGTGCCTGCTTTGATGGAGAAGTATTTCGGAAAGATGTCACAAATTCCGGCTTGGTGAAGTAACGATCCCGCCAATGGGATTTGCAGAAGAGAAAAGGTTGGGCAACTGTTATGGAAATAACCGAAACATTCCGCACGAGTGACAGAACTGAATGGCGGGCATATCTGGAAGCGCATTTCGAAACGGCTTCAGAGATATGGTTCGTTTTCCCTGTTGACGGGTCCGGCGAGACGAGCCTTTCATACAACGATGCCGTGGAAGAAGCCCTTTGCTTCGGGTGGATCGACAGCGTTAACAAGCGCATGGATGAGAAACACTGTGTCAGACGTTTTTCTCCAAGGAAAAAGGGAAGCGGGTATTCTCAGCCCAATATTGAGAGACTGATATGGCTGGATTCACATAATATGATACATCCGTCCGTGCGAGAAAGTGTCCTCCCATTCATTCGTGCACCGTTTGTTTTTCCTGACGATATAATGGATGAGCTCAAACGGGATGAGACTGCGTGGGAGAATTACCGGAAGTTTTCTGATCCCTACAAACGCATCCGGATCGCGTATATTGAAGCCGCGAGAAACCGTCCCGAGGAATTCCGCAAGAGGCTGGACAGTTTTATCGGAAAGACCCGCCAAAACAAACTGATCAGGGGTTACGGAGGAATCGAGAAGTACTACCAATAGGGCCATGTGAGGAGCATTAACGCTTTTGAAAATTACGATGTGTCGAAAAAACGATCCCGCCAAACCGGGACCTGCGGAGGTAAAAATGTTTGTCGTAGATTATAAGAAACTGAGATTGTCTTTTAACGAATTTCACGACCTTTCGAGCAAGGATATGCCGCAGTACGGAGAATACTGTCTGCTTGAACTGAAGACAGGAGACTATACCGCCGGCGGCTGGCATCCGTCAGATAACGGTCGCACCGCGACAGGATATTTTTTGCGCGGGACTGCCGACACTGTGGATGCCAAAGAGGTGGCAAGATGGCATTCCCTTGACCGCTACGACCTTGCGGAGAGTTTGGAAAAAGAAGGTGTAAACTGGATAAACATCGGCCGCGAGGAAGAGGGCGATCGCAACGTTCAGTTTGAGGGGTTCAAGTCGTTTGCCGACAGAAAGGCCCCGAAAAAGGAGCAGTTCTGCCTTCTTATCATGAAGGACGGCAGTTTGGCGGCGGGCAGATGGAACAAGTGGCGACATAGTGCCGGAGGAGCGTTTATTTACTCGTCGGCATTGGCAAGTCACAGTTCGGACGAGGTATGGGCGTGGACGCCTCTCAGCTCGGATGAGATCTTTGCGGCGGAGCAGGAGCGTGAGAACGAGAAAAAACGCGAGAAGAAGCTGAACAAGAACCCCTCTGCGGACCCGGAACTGTTTAAATACGGAATGGATATCGATACGTATTACGAAAAGGCGCTGGAAAAGCTGCGCGAGGAGTTTTACTGGGCAACCTTGACGATGATGAAAAAGAAGACTCCTGTATGGCAGATTGCGCCTCTGCACGGGAAATACGTTTTTGGCCAAATCAGCAAAAACTATTATGGTGATTCGGATATAGTGATGCCCTGGACGGGTGGCACTTCCGCAGATGAGTTCATAGATTTTCTGCGTTCGTACACTCACGATACGGTTGAGCGCTCAAATCCTGAAGTGAAATTCAAGCTTGGCACCGACATAAACGTATATCTGGAAATGGCTTTCAAAAACGCCAAGAAAGATTATCGCTGGCTTGACAAAGAGATGCTCAAGAAGACCTGGCAATATGATATACAAAGGGTCGACGGAGACCTGGAATTCGTTAGAAGATACCGGAACGAGAGCGAGTATTCGGTGTACGACGTCGAAAGCGCGGAACAGTTCATAGAGTGGGTGGAAAGCGACTATCAGAGCGTTGCGCTCCGGGAGAATAAAGCCGTGGCCAGTTATGAACCCCGTCTCGGACATATCGTTCTGAACGGCTGGAATCTGGAGAGCTATGTTTTCTACAAGCTGAAGTCGGGAGACTACAAAGTGAACGTAACGGCAGGAGACCGTACGACCGGCGGCAGCAGGGAATTTTTTATCACACCGGACTGTTTTGAGGCAAAGACCTATGAGGAGTTTCTTGACCGTTATCTCAAGATCGTTCCGGGTTACAGTTTCGGACTGGGCAAGGAGGACCTTTTGCCCGACAAAGGCCTGAAAGAATTCCTGGGATATTAAAATATGAATTTGTAAAGCTGTTCCCGCAAAGGGGAGCAGAGAACCGGGGGCGGAGTCAAAGTGTGAAAGAAGTTTCATATTGCCCCGCTTATAATAATATTAATATGTGAAACAAAACCGTATTCAAGGAGGTTTAACTGATTGAAATGAAGATTAAGCTGTGTCTGTTTTTTTTGATCTTGTCCGCAGTTCTTTTAGCCTCGTGCGAAGGACACGTTCATTCCTGGTCGGAGTGGACCGTAGTCAAACAACCCTCCTGCGCCGAAGCGGGTTCTCAGGAAAGAGTCTGTTCCTGCGGCCAAAAAGAGACGGAGGAAATTCCGGCGCTGCAGCACAACTATGGGCCTTATACGGTTACCGAAACCGCAACTTGTTCGAAACCCGGGGAAAGAGAACGTGTTTGCAGAGACTGCGGGCAAAAAGCCACTGCCATAATTCCGGTCAATCGGGACAACCACTCTTACGGAGATTGGGCGACTGTCAGGGAGCCAAACTGTACCGAGGAAGGTCTTCAGGAAAGGCGCTGCGAATTGTGCGGCAAGACCGATGAAACGCCAATACCTGCCGAAGGACACTCGTTTACAGAATGGACCGTTGTCCGGGAAGCGACCTGCATCGCTGAAGGTGAAAAAGAGAGCCGTTGCGACAAATGCGGGGTCTCGGAAACCCGAACCATCGCCAAAAGCGCTCATCAGTACGGGGACTGGCATTTAGCCGACAACGTGCTCTGCACCACTCCCGGAGCAGTTGCGACGCAAGCCTGTTTGGTCTGCGGCACAAGGCAAATGCGAGCAATAGACGGTCACTCCTTTACGGAAGCGACCTGCACCAAACCGGAAACCTGCATTTATTGCGGATTGCAAACCGGATATGTCCTGTATCACCGGTTGTGCCCCGACGGGAAATGCGAACGTTGTAACCAACTTGTTTTTACAAAGGTTGTAATGCCTGATCTTCCGATCGTTTGCGGCCATGGTACAACACGAATGAGAATAGATTCCCTTGCCTATTCATATAACCGGTTAGGTTTTGTTGACATCGACTTTGTCGGAGAGATAATATCAGCGGACAAAAATCTGAGCTTTGGATTTCATTGCGAACTGTTCAACCGGACAGCAGGAGGAACTTTTATTGAAGCTGAGCAATACTCCCAAGCGGAATGTAAGGTGGGAGACATAATACGCGGACGCGTGTCGTTTTATTGGCCTCCTCTTGATGAAACGGAACCCATTGAATTGGGCATTACCATTTCGGATTTCCAACAATAACAGACCGGGCATAAGGAACGCGCAAGGTTTTTTGGAATGGCGCGGGAAGGAAAAAGCGGTTTAGTATTGGTGGCTTCTATAAAAACCAGTCGATATTTTCAGCCAATAGAAAAACCACTAACATTTTTCCATACCGGTCTACCTTCCGGTAAAAAGCCTTGACAATATATCGTTGCAGCGATACAATAACCATGTATCATTGCAACGATATATTTTTCGGAGGGCAGAAGATGGCTGCAATTACATTATTCCACGGGTCGGATCACGTGATCAAGAATCCGACGCTTGCCCAGGGCAAAGACACAAATGATTACGGCAAGGGCTTTTACTGCACTCTTTTGCCGGAAATGGCCAAGGAATGGGCCTGCAAGCAAAACACCGACGGCTTTGTGAACGAGTACCGCTTTTGCAATGCCGGACTGAACGTATTGAACCTGCTGGACGGCGAGCACACTGTTATGAACTGGATAGCTCTTCTTCTGCAGCACCGCATTTTTACGATAAACGACGCAATTGCCCAGGACGCGAAGGCCTACCTGATCGATAACTTTTCGATAGACACCTCCGGGTACGACGTTGTTGTCGGATACCGTGCAGATGATTCGTATTTCTCTTATGCCCAGTCTTTTGTTCACAATGCGTTGCCCCTCAGGAGTTTGTCGAAAGCGTTGACGCTTGGAAAGCTTGGCGAACAAACTGTGCTTGTTTCCGAAAAAGCCTTTGGCGGACTGGAGTTTGTCAAGGCCGAACCGGTGGAAAAAGAGCTGTATTACCCCAAGTTCATTGCCCGGGACGCCAATGCCCGCCAGGAATACCGGACCGAAATAAAGGGCAGCAGGAGCTACAGAGACGATATATTCGTGATGGACATTATAAGAGAGGAGATCGGAAACGATGATCCGCGCATACAGCGAATTGTACTTAAATGACGCGCAGGTTCTACTGGCCAATGCCATGGATTATGCGTTGAATGATTGCAGGCAGGATCCCGACTGGTTTGCAAAAGTTTTTGCCGCCTCCAAGCCGGTCAAAGAGTTCGAGAGGGGAAATCCGGCCGTCATATCCGGTAAGTCTGCGGAAGAATTCGTCAAGGAAATCCTGGCTCCGGTTCTGCCGGGGGAAAAGTTTCCGGGAACGTCCTTCTCTCAAGAGCGGTCCCCTGCTTACTGGGCCGGCTGGGCACTTGCCTATTATCAATGGTTTACGTCAAGATCATTCAAGGATATCTTTATGAGAGTGCCCCTTTCGGAGATACTTGCAATGTACAAAATCTATCACGAAATGGACCTTTCCAATTTTGTGGAGGACATGAAAAACCGGTATAATGCGGCGGAGATCGAGACAAATTTGAAGCGGATCCGCAGCGCCAGGGGAATCTCCCAAAATGAATTGGCAAGCCTATCAGGGGTCAAGAAGAGGTCCATCCAGCTGTATGAGCAAAGGGTCAACGACATCGACAAGGCCCAGGCCCACACGCTGTATAAAATGGCTCGAGTCCTCGGATGCGGGGTTGAGGATCTGCTGGAAGAGCCAGGGGAGATTGGGTGATTTGGATGGGGCAGAGACGCCAATTACCGGAAGAGGGAAAAAATAGTGCAATGCAAATGGAAAAGGGTTTTAGTGTCGGACGTGGGCGACAGCAAGTGTCTTTGGCGGAAAGAGGTGCTTGCAAACGATTTTTCAGAATGCGATAATAAACTGATTACGAAGTTTTGCGAGATAATGATTTAACATCCGGAGGTCGGTATATGGCTGATTTAAAGAAGGAACAGGAACGTGAAGAATTGCACCGTGCGATTTGGGCGATTGCCGACGAACTGCGCTGAGCTGTTGACGGCTGGGATTCGATGGAATCATCCAAAGAAAAGAAATTCCGGAAATACCGGCGGACGCTGTAAGAGAGGCGCTCCTCAACTCGTTCTGCCATAAAGATTACGGCAGCGGTAAAGCGCCGATATAACGCCGATAAGTGCCGAAATAATTGAAAAAACACTGGCGTATATTGCCCAAAAGGCTCGATCACCAATTCTGAAGCCCGGACGATTCTCGGGTTGAAAGCGACATGGATAAAGAAGACTTTGGGATCACTTGTTCAGAAAAGGATTATTGACAGGATCGGCAATAATAATAGAACAAAGTATATCCGGCATGGTACTGTTGCCAATGAATTTGAGGTGTAATAGATTTCCGTTTTCTTTGTGATATTGTGTTTGCAGAGCACATAGAAGGAAGTCGCAGATATGAGAATACTGATTGCAATTATTATTGCCATACTCACCGCACTTCTTGGCGTTGGTTACCCGGTGGAAGAAGTAAATGCGACGACAAAAGAACTAGTGGGAAAGGCGGAAAGGGCGGCCGCTGAGGAAAGTGGAAAGCTTAACTAAGCTAGGTCAGACCCTAAATTTATGGAGATTTTGAGCAATTTGAATGAGTTCATTTTGGGCAAACAACATTGGCAATACTTTTTAGAAAGCGAGTAAATCATGAAACCAAAAACCCTAGAAAGAATCAGAAAATTTACTACAGACCGCGACTGGGATCAGTTCCACTCGCCTGCGAATCTTGCCAAATCCATTTCAATTGAAGCCTCTGAGTTGCTCGAGTGCTTTCAGTGGGACGAGGAAAATTTCAATCTTGAGCATGTTAAAGAGGAATTGGCCGACGTTATTGTCTACTGCGTTGATATGCTGGACAAGCTGGGACTTGACGTTGACGAGATAGTCAATGAGAAAATGACAAAGAACGAGGCAAAGTACCCTGTTGAAAAGGCAAAAGGGTCTTCGGCGAAATATGACAAACTGTAAGGGAACATATTTATGATCATCTATGAGAACACCCGGAGAGGGTTTATAAACGATATACGGTCGGGCAGCATAGCGACTAAAGTGGAGAACGCCTTTGAAGCGCATGGAATCCACCACGCCAATGACGCAGAGTTTCGTGCCTGGGCGAATTCCCTTTTGTTCATGCGAAACGTACTCGATGACGATGCCATACCGGAAGACGTATCTCTTGCCGTGGAGTATCAGATTCCCTTGACGTCTAAGCGGGTGGATTTTCTGCTTGCCGGGAAAGACGAAAACGGGACCGACAATGTCGTCATCGTTGAACTCAAGCAGTGGGAAGACAGCGGCATGACCTCAAGACCGGACGTGGTCACGGCGTTTACCGGCGGAGCGAACCGGGCAGTCTGTCATCCCAGCTACCAGGCATACAGTTACGCAAAGATCATAGAGAATTTCAATGAAACCATTGACCGGAAGGATATTAAGATGCGCCCCTGTGCCTATCTCCACAACTACAGAGAGGCAAACAGGTCTCACATCGACAATGACCTTTATCGTGAGGCGGTATTGGCGGCTCCGGTTTTTCTTCAGGAAGACGTTGCCAAGTTGCGGGCCTTTATAAAGACGTACATCAAAAAGAAAGACGGGGTCGACCTTCTCATGAAGATAGACCACGGAAAACTGAAGCCCGCAAAGGCTCTGCAGGATTCTCTCGCATCTATGATAAAGGGGAACCGGGAATTTCTTTTGATAGATGAACAAAAGGTCGCCTATGAGACTGTAAAGAAACTGGTCGAGCGCGCAGTCCGCAATGCCGGTGATCCGCTGAAGGGGGCTGAGAAGAGCGTCGTTATCGTTTCCGGAGGGCCCGGTACCGGCAAGTCTGTCGTCGCCATCCAGCTTCTCTGCGACCTGATCGCCAAGGGCTACAGCGCGAACTACGTCACGAAGAACGCCGCTCCTCGAAACGTGTATTTTGAGAAATTGAAGCAAGAGCAGTATAAACTTGGCTATATCAAGAACCTGTTTAAGTCCTCTGATGCATTCTGGAACGCACCCGCCAATTTGCTCGATTGCATTATCGTTGACGAGGCCCACCGGCTCAAGCAAAAATCGGCAATCTTTCACGGAGAAAATCAGGTCAAAGAGCTGATAAACGCCGGCCGTGTGACAGTCTTTTTCATTGACGAGAACCAGAAGATCACTACCAAGGATATTGGCAGCAAAGACGAGATCCGAAAGTGGGCTTCGTATCACGGCGCCAATATATTTGAAGGGGCGGATTTGAATCTTGTGTCTCAGTTCCGTTGCAACGGCAGCGACGGATATTTGAATTTTCTCGACAATCTGCTTGGAATTTGCAGCACGGCAAACCTGACCTTCGATTACGATTATGAGATTCGCATCTTCGGGTCACCTACGAAAATGCGTGAGGCATTGCGTGAGAAAAACGATATAAACAACAAGTCAAGAATGATCGCCGGCTACTGTTATGAGTGGATAACTGAAAGCGATCCCCATGGAGACAAGTACGACATAGTCCTTGAGGACGGGTTCAAGGCAAAATGGAATTTCTCAAACACGCTGTTCGCAATAGATCCGGATTCCTTTGATCAGGTCGGCTGCATTCACACCACCCAGGGCCTAGAGTTTGACTATTGCGGAATCATTATTGGCAAGGATCTGAGATACGAGAACGGAAGGGTAATAACCGATCAGTCAAAAGAGGCCCTCACCGACAAGTCGTCCGGAATCAGATCCTGCAAAGACAAGGCATTGGCGGACAGACTTATAAGAAATACATACAAGACGCTGATGTCCAGAGGACAAAAGGGATGCTACATTTATTGCGAGGATAAACCGCTGCTGGAGTACATCAGCAAGATGCTTGGAATTGAAATAGAGTAAATTGCCTTAGGAATTTTTGGCCAACTCTCGGAGTGATTTTCGGCCAATCGCCGGAGTTGTCTTACGGATACAGAATAAAACCGCATTATTTTATAAAAATACCTAAAGTTCGAGCAAGCGTTTTTCCCGCTAATATAGGCAACTGCATAATTAAATCAGCGGTAAACGGAAAAAAGCCGTTTCACCGCTGAATAAAAAAATTAAAGCTCATGATCTGCGGAAATCCTCGGCAGGTTGTCGAAGATTGTTATAACTAATGAATTCGTAAAAGCCTCCCGGCGCTTTAAACCCTTAAAACCCTCAACCCCCGGTTTTTCCCTAAATTAATTGCTTTTTCACACCTTCTTCGTTTATAATGAGCCCATTAAAGTTCACTTTTGCGGGGAGAAATTGGCCATGAGGACCCTTCTGATAGGAACAAAATTGAAGAGATGTCTGTGCCTGGGGTTGGCGATCTGCCTGACCCTGGTGACTTTGGCTGCCTGCGTACCCGACGACGCAATTTCCTCATCTCCTATTCCAGAGCCCTCAAATGTTATTGACCAAACCGGTGCGCCGACGTTCACCGAAGAACCTTCCGCACCCGCTGCAACACCGAATCCAACCGAAACTATAGCGCCAACGGAAGCAGCGACGCCCACCGAGGCGCCGATCCCCACGGAACTCCCGACGCCAACGGGAACACCGGAGCCCACCGAGGCCTCTACAATAGCGGAAACTCCGACGCCCGCCGGAACGCCTATACCGACCGAGGCCTCAACTCCCGCAGAACCCCCCACAGAGGAACCCACGGAAGCGCCCACAGAGGCTCCGACTCCTACCGTGACGCCAACACCTACCCCCACCGCGACTCCTGCACCCACCGCGACGCCCACAGCCACTCCCACGCCGACTCCGTCGCCCACGCCGGGGCCTGAGCCCGGGACGTTGGCGTATTATGAAGCAAACGCCTATCTTTGCACTGTCGAAGCTGACTCCCGCGTCGCTCCCTCTCTTTATACCGCAGGAAAAGAGCTTCCGGCCTTTCTGTCCGGCGTCTACTACACGTCCAAAATGCCCGGCGGTGAACCGACTCGTGAAAACGGGGACCTTTGGCTTCGTCTGGAATCCGACAAGGGCTACCTGGTCTCGTCGGTGAACGTTGAGGGCTCATATGCTGGAATTGAGAATACTGAGCGGGACATTTATGTCATCCGGGGAGTGAAAAGCAGCCTTAAGGTGACCGTTTCCTCAGGAATGATGGCCCACGCGGCAACCGGCAACACGCTGCTCGCATCATACGGCTACTGCATTTCCGACAGCGGCGGCCTGAAGGTCTCCTGGACGGAATTGGCGGAAGAGCCCCTGCGTTACGTTGAGGTCATCGTTTCGGGCGGTTCAGGCTCTGTCTCACAGACTTACGATGCAGGGATTGGCGAGTGCGAGGTCATGAACCTTACGAAGAACGTCCAGTACACGGTCCGGGTGAGAGGCTACGGCTACAGGCAGATCGGCAGTTCGGTCAGCTTCAGCACCTGCTACGTCCCCGACGCCAGAACCGTTGCCTTCCCCAGGGTGGAGATCACCACTGAGGATTACGTCTGGCCTACTTGCGAATACGTCACACCGCCGCCGGGAAACATTGGCGCCGGCATCACCAATGCGACCTGGGAGAACAGTGTCGTGAAGATCTTTGACGCCTCCGACAACGTTGTCTACGACTCCTCGCTGAACCTCCCCGGGGATGAAATATACAATGGCGCCAGGATGAAGATCCGGGGCAACACCAGCGCCTACGGGATCAAGAAACCCTACAAGATCAAGCTGAGCAAGAAAGTCGACCTGCTGGCGCCCTTTGTCGACCGTCAGCCCGACGGCAAGTCCTACGCCGACAAGGAGTGGCTCCTGCTCAATTACGGAACGGACATTTACCGGGTTGCCGGTGATGCGATCGCGGACCTTGTGGGCACCCCCTGGTCGCCGGATTACACCTACGTCTGTCTCTACGTCAACGGCGATTTCCGCGGCCTCTACATCCTTTCGGAATGCGTCAAGGAGGGCACAGGCAAAGGAGACGCCAAGTGGCGCTGCCCGGTTGACGACGATGGTTTTGTAATCGAATACGACGCCTACTGGTGGAACGAGCCGCTGCACTTCACAACTCCCTCCTGCGAGAACTTCGTGATGAAGTATACCTTCAAGTACCCTGACACCGACGACATTGACGTGAATTCCGAGGCCTACCGATACATCAAGAACTACATGACCCAGCTGGAATTGGCGCTGAGCCGGAACGACAGCTCTTACCTTGACTACATGGATCTGGACTCCTTCGTCACGTGGCTCCTGGTGGCCGACTACATGTGTCTCCTGGACTCCGGCGGCAACAACCTCTACATGTGGAAGAAGGACTCCACCGACGGCAGCAAGATCGTCATGGGCCCCAACTGGGACTTCGACTCCTGGAAATGGATGACCGACTCCTTCGCCAATATCCATCGTGACGGTTCCCACTTCTATTTCCCCCAGCTTCTCCGGAAGCCTGAGTTCGCCCGGGCCTACAAAGAACGCTTCTACGAAACCTGCGACAAGGTGGCCGTCGCAGTCAACGCCGCCCTCGACAAGATCAACAAGAACTCCTACAACCAGCTCTACCGCCTGGAGAGCACCCGCTACCAGTATGGCCAATACCGCACCCTCACCGAAATGCGGAACTCCTTCAACACCTTTATCAGCGAACATTTGGCCTGGATGAAGAGCCAGATCGGGTGATGAAGAGGGCAGTTTACTTTTGAAACCGTTGTTTTTTTGTGTCGGGTGAGGTGGACCTGTTGCGGCTCCGCAAAGGGCGGGAAAGAGGCGTTATCTGATCGCTAAGAGAAAACTTGATATTAACCCTCCAAAAATGGTCTTTTTTATATAGATTTGGAGGGTTAATATTGTTTTTTGGCGAACTTGCACCGGTCTTCTTTTATTGACTTGTACAAAAATGTGCTTGGTGTCTACTTTTGAAAAAGAAAAACGAATAAAAAAATGCGCAGTGTCTACTGCTGAAAAAGTATTTTTCTTAAAAACATTTTTTGTGTCTACTTTTGTTGACTAGTACAAGCAGGGGGGTTCAGACATGATTTTTTGTCAAAATCGAGGCTTTTTAGACATGATTTTTTGTCAATTTGACTGATTTTACGCTTGATTTTTTGTCAAAACAGGTGTATGATACGATCAAAACATAGTGTCGGGAGATTTAAATGCTGCAAAGAAAAATAGAAAAAGAACTGAAACGTTGGCTTGACAAGAGCAATAAGGCGCTGTTAGTGACAGGTGCCCGTCAGGTTGGAAAGACGTTTATCATCCGTTCATTCTTGAAAAACGCCGGGATGGATTATGTTGAATACAACCTAATTGCAGAAGAAAATGTTGTCAAAATTCTTGACAGTGCAGAGGACGTCAATGATCTTGTTCTTAAACTGTCCTTATATTCGCAAAAGAGATTGATCGGCGGAAAAACCGTGATTTTTTTTGACGAGATTCAGGAATTCCCGGAGATCATCACAAAGATCAAATTTATGGTCGAGGACGGGCGTTTCCGCTACATTCTCAGCGGATCACTTCTTGGCGTTGAACTTAAAAACATTCGCTCGGCGCCTGTGGGTTCGCTTGAGACGCTGACAATGTTCCCTCTTGATTTTGAGGAGTTTCTTCAGATTGCGAATCTTCCCGACGGACTGCTTGACACGCTCCGGCACTGCTTTAGTGAATGCACGTCCGTTGATCCGATCATCCATGAACGGATGCTTCGCCTTTTTAACCTCTACCTGATAATAGGCGGAATGCCGGCGGCGGTTGACGCTTATGTCAGAACAAATGACATGGAAGAGGTGATGCGCGAGCATCAGAGCATTGCGCTTCAGTATAAGAGTGATTTTACAAAATATGAAAGCCAAAACAAAAAATTGCTTCTTACCCGTGTTTATGATTTGATTCCGTCAGAACTAAACTCAAAGAACAGCCGTTTCAAACTGACATCCATTGATAAGACGGCCCGCATCGACCGCAACGAGAACACATTTGCCTGGTTAACTGAAGCCGGAGTTGCGATTCCTGTATACAATGTCACCGCGCCGACTTTTCCTCTTGAGCTGAACGTAAAGAGCTCCTTTTTCAAACTGTTTCTGTCGGATGTGGGTATGCTTACGACCCTGTACGGGCGAATGACGAAGCTGCGTATTGTTGAGAATGAGAGAGGCGTTAACGAAGGCGCAATTTACGAAAACGTTGCTGCACAGGAACTGCTTGCCCACGGATTCACGCCGTTTTATTATCAAAGCAAGCGGACGGGCGAGAACGATTTTATTATCGAATATGACGACGCCGCATTGCCGATTGAAATCAAAAGCGGAAAAGATTATATGACCCACGTCGCACTGGACAATTTTATGTCCATAAGAGAATATGATATTCCCAGCGCATTCGTGTTTTGCCGCGGCAATGTGAGCAAAGCAGGCAGGATATGCTATTTTCCCATGTATATGTTGATGTTTTTGACCAATTCAAATCCGGACAAGACTGTGATCTCGCTTGACAACTACACGTTTTGATTGACTTTCTTGCCAATGCTTTTTCCGCTATAAAAAATTTGTTAAATGTTAAACGAAAACAAAAAAGGAGACTGAAATGCTGAACTTTCTGGAAAATAACAATGACATGCCTGAAAGGCTGAGGAAAACGTTTATCTGGTTTGTTGAAAAAAACAGCCAAATATGGGAAGAATACTTTGGCGCAATCCGGGCGTGGAAAGATCAGGCATATGAAGGCGGTCCTGCCGGTGAAGAACCTGAAGCCTCTGTAGAACCGGCAAAAACCGACCAAAGATTGGCGGAAAAACGAAAAGCGTTAATTAAAGAGGGCGTTGCCTCTTTTCTGAGTGGATATTCCCGGAACGAAGAGGATGCGGACCTTATAAAAATGTTCTTGATCACATTGGACAAAGATCTGGAAGCGGCCAGAGACTTTTACCGTTATCCCGACTGTTATCTTGAATCCTCCGACACACGTCTCGACTGTTTCATCACAGCGGGTTACCACGCGAGTATAATGACCGTTATTGTCGATTCGCTGGAAGACACCCGCAAAGACGCGGTTTTGAGCAGGTACAAAACTGTTCTGGACAGGCAGGCAGACGCCCTTCACCAGGAGGAAGAACAGCTTGAAATGCTGTGGGATGACGTTTATCTGATCAACGTAAAAGACGGTGAGCCGGAGCTGGTCTGTTTTTACAGCCTGATCGAACGGCAATATGCCCCGGAGTGAGCCGGCTCAGGCATCGGAGAGGAGAAAGACGGTCAAATGAAACAATTTAAAACTGTTTGCCTGGCGATTTGCATCGTGATTATTTTGGTTGTCTCCGCCTGCGCTTTAGACCCGTCGCTGCAGGAAACCTCAACTCCCGGAAACGACGCCAATGCCTCCTCCGTTCCTGCAGAGTCGCCGGCGGCAACGGCACTTCCGGATAACGTTTTTGCCGACAAATACCTGGGCCACTCGAAAACGGTGGAGGTCACAGGCGGCTCGGTTTATCTTTACGAAAAGCTTGGCGTATCAAAAACGACAGTCATCACCATAGCCAACTGTTCGGTCGAAACCGATTCCCTCACGGAAGCAGATCTTTGCGAGGTTAAGATCAACGACAATACCGGCCGGTCCATCACCATAAACCTTTCCCAGGCGGACAAGGAAAGGCTTTTGGCGCTGATTGGGTATTCCGGCAAATAAAAATCGTTTTTTTGCCAAGTCGCAGCCGGTGTTTTTCTGCAATTGCATTGGCGGGCGTACAGTTTTAAAAACTAATTTGGGAGATAGTGTGAAAAAGTATTGGGTAAGCGGAACAAAAAAAGAATATGACGGCAAGAATGACAAATATAAAACTCACAGGGAAGAATATGTGATTGAGGCGGAAGACAAAACTGATGCGTTGTATAAGGCCAAGATCACATATGAATTGGAAGATATGTCGGTCCATGGGATAATGGAAGAGCAAAATCATTAACGATAGGGACGAAAACGGTATGAAAAAATCTGTTTACGAAAGAATATTGACCAATATAGCCGAACGCAGGTATATAAACGATCTTTCCGTGGACGATGAAGACGGTGAGATCGTTTATGCGGACGGAGCCCTTGACGGGGCCACTGTTTATCATATGGGCAGAGAGGGAATGAATGCCGCAGGCGAGAAGCAGATGATAAAGGCTGTTAAGTACTGTTCGGCAGGGGAGTATTCCGAGGCGGACGAATGCTTTGCCGAGCTTGGCAAAACGGTAAGGGCGATTGGTATTGTAGACGAGTTTCAGCATTATATAGCCAAAAACGCAAAACGGATGAACACCGATGCGATCTACCGGTCGGCGGCAAACATTATTCTTTGCTCTTCAGACGTAGAGAGCGTCAAATACGGACTGATGATCCTTGAGATGTTTCAACCGGACGAGGATGTGAAAATTGCGATACGGCGGCTTGGCCTTTGCGATGAGTTTACTATATTTGCGGTCTGGAATATGCTGAACTGGGACAACGGGAATGACGAGGTGTTTGCTCTCGCTCAGAAGGTTTATGAATGGGGAAGGATCCACGCTGTGGAACGCCTTGAGCCGGAAACGGAGGAAATAAAAGAATGGCTGTTGCTTGAAGGCATTAACAACAACGTTGCGGAGTCGTATTCAGCTTTGAAGGTTTGGAACAATGCAGAGGTCTGCGAAAGGCTGAACGGACCGCTCTCGGAGGAAGAATTCCACTGCATTGGCAAGATTATCGAAGCCCTGATCGACGAATCGGCAAGGCCGGGCATTTCGGCAATCGATGATCCGGAAGAGCCCCTTCTTAAGTATCTTTCCTTCGCCAATGAATTCGATCTGAATATCGACGATTACGGGACGATATTTGAACTGTGCAAATGGGCGGCAGACGATGACGTTGATCTGCCGGAAATTTCTCAAGAGTGCGCCGAACTGCTGACGACGGAACTCTGCCGCGGCGTAGTCTTGGAGGCAGTCAAAAAGGGCGAGGGTTTGTCGCTGGCAAAGGATCTTGGCGTCGATTATGCCGAAGATCTGTTCAGGTGCATTGCAGAGGATTTTGACAACCGGTACGGGGAATCACGGCACCTCACCGAATTGGAGGATTACCTGGAGCCGGTCTTGGATCTTTTCAGAGAAAAACTGCCTCTTGAAAAAATGATGCGGGAACCGACTGCAGACTATTTCTTTATGCCCGACTTCAGGCATTACAGTCAGCTGGAAGCGATACTTTCACAATTGGAAGATCATCCCGGTGTTGGCGAGGACCTGGTTGCTGCGGGGCTGTGGTCGCCTGGGGTCAAAACAAGAAGCACGGCAGTTTACACGTTGCTTGAATGGACAAAAGCTGCGCAGCAGCCGATCGAAGAGATATCGGAGAGGCTGTTCTGTGAGCTGAAAAAACTGCTCAAAAAGGAAGTCGATCCCGGCATCAGGAAACAGGTGCAGAGTCTGGTCGACGGAATAGTAATGGAAGAGGAGGACGAAGATGATTGAAAGGGATGCAGTCATTTCTATTGAACAGATGAGGGCGATCGCACGGTACGAACTGACCTTCGACCGGATATTCAAAGCCCTCGGCACGGAAAACGTGAGGCTCATATTCCCGGACAAGTACAGGATAACTCTTGAGGATCTGTACATTGCTCTTCAGAATATAGTGAAGGAAGATCCGACTGTCGGCGATTTCGGGGAACACTGGTACTACCCGCTGACAAATCTGGAAGAAGTATTTTGCATACCGGAAGCCTGCGGAGTCGGGCCCGATGACGAAGCCTGCGAGGGAGATGATTCCGCCGAAGACGGTTACGAACTGCTTATGAATCTTTTTTTGCGGGAAAATGAGATGTTTTCAAGAATATGGCACGGCCTTGAAGACATCTGGACGGAAGAAGACGACGCCAATCATATTGGCGGATCGGAAGAGATAAAACAATATATTCAGGAGACCGAACTGTTCTTCTCCAACCGGGGCAAGCCCATCGAAGAAATGGAGTTCACGGATCGTCAGAAAGAGATATTTATTGCAACGTTTGGAATCGACGAGTACGTAAAAGCCGCTTCCGAACAGGCGCTGAATTTATGCCGGAAATTTACGGAAGAACTTTGTGCAAAGGACTCCGTACCCGCCCTGCACATCAAAGGATATGCCTGCTACGGAGGCAACCGCCTTTACGACTGCAACTGGCAGGCGTCCCGGGACTGCATGATCAGGCTTTTTGAGATAACGGACGATCCTGAATACGCCAATACTCTTGGCTACATCTACTATTACGGCAGGTGTACCGGGAGCGTGCCTGAATACGAAAAGGCATTCAACATGTTTACAATCTCCGCCGCCAACGGGCTTCACGAAGGGCTCTACAAGCTGGCTGATATGTTCCTGCATGGATATGCCTGCAAAAAAAGCGAAAAAACGGCAAGGACTCTTTACAGGATGGTCTACGACGACTGTTACAAGCAGTTTCTTGAAGGTCTGGATGGCGCTTTTGCCGATGCAGCTCTTCGAATGGGCAACGTTTACTCGAAGGGCATCGGCGGACCAAAGGATCCGGAACGCGCATACCGCTATTATCTGCAGGCGGATTTCGCTGCCAAGCTCAGGGCAGAGTACAGTGAATTCTTTGGCGACACCGACGTTATTCTGGGCATAAGGAGGTCCCTTGACGAAACCGGAGCGGAACTGCCGGAGGACTTTTTTGAAGAGTGTGTCAAGACGGACCGGCCTCGAATATTCCAAGAATTGGCCGAACAGGGATACCGCGTCAGAACAACGGTAAAAAGCTCAGAGGACGGGAAAACGTTTGTTTCCCTGAGCCGGATTCCCCGAAGAGGAGAGGAGAGCCCCGACAATATTATGCTGACGCTTCCCTCTATAGGCTACTGTAATCTTGTTACGGGAATAGAAATGGAAGCCTTTGGCCTGAGATCTTCCTTTGGCGATTCGGCTGAGCTTTCGTTCAAATACGATTCCTGCGAATGGAACGACGTGGAAAAGAGAATCGATTTTTACTACGACGAAGATTTCATCGGCTGGATCGCCTGCGACGAATACCGCTTCTACAACCCCAAAAAAACTCAGCCGGGCGGGCAGCTGCTGAAACTTGTCGGCATTGCTTTTCAACCGAACGAAAGAATTTTCGACTACCTCTGCGACATACCGGACGTTGCGGTCGGGGACAAGGTTATAGTTACGGGTTACGACGGGGAAACGGAAGTTGAGGTTTTGCAGGTCTACACGAAATACGAGACCGAGCTCGGACTCCCTCTGGACAGATACAAGAGGGTCATCAGAAAAGCAGACTGATCCGATCAAAACACCTATCAAACGAGGAGAAAACATGGACATTGACGCAAAACTTCGCCCCTGGCTGTTGGCAAGAATACTTTTCGAGCGCACCGACGAGGAGCATTTTCTGACGACGGCCCAGCTTATGCACATACTCGAAACCGAGCACAACATGCCGACCCACAGGACTACCATTGGCGCCGACATCGATATGCTGAGAGACCTTGGCATGGACATACAAATGACCAAGTCCACCCAGAACCGCTATTTTTTCGGCAAGCGTTACTTTGACGATGCGGAGATGCGGCTGATGATCGATGCGTTGGCGTCCTGCAAGTTTATCCCGGCGTCCCAGAGCAGGAAAATTATCGCCAAGATCAGCGCCCTTGCCGGCAAAAATGCTTCGGACAAGCTGATCCGAAACGTTTCGGTGGAGGGGCGGATCAAAGGCACCAACAAAAAGATCATGAGCATCATTGACGGAATAAACGATGCCATTAACCGGAAAAAGCAGATCACTTTCCAATATTTTCAGTACAACGAGAAGAAGCAGCGGAAGCCCCGCCACGACGGTTTACTGTACAGGCTCAGCCCCTACAGGCTGGTGTGGAACGGCGAGTTCTACTACGTGGTGGGCAGGTACGAGGAGACCGGGGAGCTCAGGAATTTCCGGGTTGACCGGATGGTGACTGCGCCGGAGATCCTCGAGGAAGATGCGACTCCACCGGAGAAGGGATTCGATTTTGACCGGCACATCAACACGATGCAGCACATGTTCAATTCCCCCCGGAAGAGGGTGCGGCTGATCTGCGACAATTCGGTGATGGACGCCATTGTGGACAGGTTTGGCGAAAAGGTGGAAACTTTTCTGCGGGGAGACGGAACGTTTGAGTGCTGCCCGGAGGTGGCCGTGAGCAGAGTGCTTTTTTCGTGGATCGTTGGCTTTGGCGGCAAGGTGAAGGTGACAGGCCCGGACGAGGTCGCGGAGGAGTACAGGGAGTTTGTTAGGAAGGCGTGGGAAGCGGTGGAATAAGAATTAAACACCTGTAAGCCTGTTTTAAAACTGGAACGCTTGTACAACGGAGTTTACTATCTTCCGTATACGACCGTTTTGGGGACGAAGGGCAGGATCTCAATTGACAGCTATATTGAAAAAAGTATTTATTCGACGGGACCAGGACTGTTGGCTATATAACGGGGCTTGGATTGGCCAATATGTACGGACTTACTACACAGAACGCCTCCTGCTACGAGGTCTGCAGCAATGAAGCCACAACGAAGCAGCGCAAACAGGTGATCGACGGCTACACCATAATTGTTTATCAACCGGTGACAACTGTTACAGAAGAAAACAAATCTGCGCTTCAGTTTTTGGATCTTATGTCAGTCCTGGACAAATATGTTGAGCTTTCGGGAACGGCTCTTACGTCTAAACTAAAGAAATACATCGATTCGGTGGGGCTGAATTATGAGCTGGTCAAGAAGTATCTGCCGCTTTATCCCGACAGAGTCTATAGAAATCTGTACGAAGGAGGATTAATGCGTGAACTGGTATAAGAAAGACAAGGAGCTGTGGTATTATAATTTTATTATGTACTCATAACACAAATTATGTTATAACACAAATTGATGTTATGAATAATTAAAACGATTCCTTCTTGAATTTTGAATTATATGGAGGATCATCTTTTTGTGATTATGCGTCAAATCATTAGCAAATAAAGGAGAAAGCGAAAAAACCATGAACTACTACATCTCAGACCTTCACATTGGCCACGAGAACATCATCAAAATGGACGGCCGCCCCTTTGCCGACTGCGACGAAATGTTCAATACCATCCTCTCAAACTGGAACCACACGGTGAAAGGCAACGACATGGTTTTTATTCTTGGCGATTTCATCTGGAAGCAACGGGATGAGTGGGCCCGCATCGTGAAGCAGTTTAAGGGGAAAAAGGTCCTGATCCGCGGCAATCACGACCCCAAGGAGTTCAGCGACGAGGTGAGGGCGCTTTTTGTCGACATAACGGATTACAAGGAGATCCAGGACGGTCAGTACAAGGTCGTTCTCTGCCACTACCCGCTACTGTCTTACGTTCATGATTTCTCACCGGAAGTGGTCATGGTTTACGGCCACGTTCACAAGGGTTTGGAAATGGATCTGGTTCAGGAATTCCGCCAGAATCTCTGGGCAAAAAACAGTACCGACAACAAGTGGCCCCTTGGCCAGCTCCTTCACGCCGGCTGCATGGAGGAGTACATGTGCTACACGCCAAGGACCCTTCAGGAGATCATCGCCGGCGACGCCGCAAAGTACAAAAATCAAAAAGGATAACAAACAATACGGTTTATCTTCAGGTCAATATTCCTCTGACAGAAGAAAATCGGAAATGTGCATTGTCTTGATCCCCCTATAATTGCCGTCGACAAATCCGTCTCCGTAAAGATGCCGAAAAGATAAATTCCTGTTGGCAGTTTTTCTGTGCAGTCCGCGTTAGATCCGTGAAGCGACAAGCGGCGGCCCGCACCCACCCGAATCACACAAATATTACAAATTATGTGAAAAAAATCACACTTTTCTTTAAAATTGTGTGATTTTTTGTTGACAACGACCGAACGGGGCGATATCATTGTCAACGAAGGAAGGTGAGTTTTTTGGAACGCTTTGCAATGAATGACCTGATAAAATGGAGAGATTCAAAGAGGAGAAAGCCCCTTGTGCTCCTTGGCGCAAGGCAGGTTGGCAAGACTTGGCTTCTGGAAGAGTTTGGCAAGTCCTTCCCGGACGGCTTCGTAAAGATTAACTTTGAAAAGCAGCCTGAATACCACCAGTTTTTTAAATCGACAAAGGACGTCAAGAGAATAATCCAAAACATTTCGATTGCGGCGGGCCGCCCCATAACCAAGGATACCCTCATTATTTTTGACGAGATCCAGGAGTGCGGAGAGGCGCTGAACTCGTTGAAATATTTCTGCGAGGATGCACCGGAATACTGTGTCGCGAGCGCCGGTTCTCTGCTTGGACTGATGCTTTCGAAAGGGTTCCCCGTGGGCAAGGTTGACTTTTTGCACCTTGGTCCCATGAGTTTTGAGGAGTTCCTTTGCGCCAACGGTGACGCCAACCTCGTTCAATACATGAGGAGTATAGACGCTGTCGAAAACGTTCCGGATATTTTTGCCGGGCCTCTTACGGAGAAACTTAAAATGTATTTTGTCGTTGGAGGCATGCCGGAAGCGGTGAAGGTCTGGACGGAGGAGGGCGACATTGGCGAGGTCGACAGGATACAGAGCGAGATCCTGGAAGCATATGAGTATGATTTTGCGAAATATGCAGATAAAACCGATGTCCCGAAAATCAGGCTGATTTGGCGTTCGCTGCCTTCTCAGTTGGCAAGGGAAAACAAGAAGTTTCTGTACAGCGCAGTGAAAACCGGCGCACGGGCCAGGGAGTATGAAAACGCTTTGAACTGGCTTGTGAATGCAAACACTGTTTCGAAGATATCCCGTATTTCAAAACCGGGCATCCCGCTGTCTGCGTATGAGGACCTCGACGCTTTCAAGATATTTATGGTAGACGTGGGACTGCTCAGAAAACATTCCTCTCTGCCGGCCTCCGCGTTTACAGAGGAGAACAGGCTCTTTGAGGAATTCAAGGGAGCACTTTCCGAGAACTATGTCCTCGAGAGTCTGAAGAATATACGCGGCGCAGGGATATACTATTGGTCTGAGACACCGTACGAGGTGGATTTCGTCATTCAGCTTCAGGACGAAATAATTCCGGTGGAAGTCAAGGCAGGGAAAAACATCAAGGCTGCGAGCATTAAAAACTACGCCAATGAGTATTCCTCGAGAACAAAACTGTGCGTCAGGCTTTCAATGAGAAACCTTTCGTACGACGGCAATATTCTTAACGTCCCGCTTTATCTTGCGGATGAACTGGAACGGCTGGCCGGAATGGTCCTCCGCAGCAATTGACTGCCGTCAGAGAACAAACATACAAGACTTTCATGAAGTTTTTTGCGTTTTAGTGTCGGTCACGTTCGACACCAGCGCAGATAACTTCATTTTTGGTATTGACGAAGGTTATTGGCAAGTGTAAACTGTAATCGGACGGGAAAGTCAATGCCTGCCCCGAGATGTCTTCAGTCTCAGTTATCTTTTGAACGGTCGTTATTGCTGCGGATTTTTTGAAGTCAGTCAGGATCCAAAATCTTTAAAGAAACCGGAAAAGAACCAATCGAATATTCCTGCGTAAATTACGTCAAATTCTCTTAAGAGATCATCAAATTTTGTATTGTGCGGGGTTATACTGCGCAATGGAAAGGGAGGAAATACTATGTTTGAATTCAGAGACGGTAACCATTGGTGGAAAGGTGAGGAGACTCTATTCGGGTACACAGCTTTTGAGGCGTCCGAGAAAGCAAGAGCGCTCTATACGGAGCTGAAGAACAAGATCCATCCGGGTTTTTATGCATCGAAGCCGTGGCTTTACGAGGATTTTGTCTGGGATATTGTAAGGCCGGGCGGCGAGGAGGACTTTAGGAAGATGGTTGCCCGGGGCGGTCTGAAGGACGATGAGGGCTGTGCAGGGTATGAGTGGCGCCTGACAAACTGAGGCGGTTTACGGGAAAGGATAATCAGCCGGACTTTTGGCGTTTGGCCGGAGAATACCCCTGTCAAACATGCAAAAATATGCAAAAATGTGCAAAAATATGCAAATTTTGTTGCAACCGGGTGAAAAAAATGTTATTATCCCGTTGGGGGTGACGGTATGTCATTGAAAGAGTTGCGTTTGTCGAAGAAGCTGACCCAGGAGCAGTGTTCAAAAATTGCGGGTGTGTCTTTGCGCACCTATATTACCTATGAGAGAGATCCTGCACTAAGCACCAAGCCCCGTTACGAAACGATATACAAAGCCGTCGAGCGTTATTCGCCAATTGGCGGGTCCCCGGATGCAAAGAATGACGAAGGTTTCTTCACCAACGTCAAAAGAGGGGACGAACTGATCCCGCTGTGCAACATAGTATCATCCTACGGGAAACGTGACTGCTTTAAGCACCTGCAAAGCTACGTCAACGGAAACAACAACGGGAGGGTCTGCATCCTTTACGGTTTGCGCCGCACAGGTAAAACCACGTTGCTTCTCCAGATGATAAGGGAACTGCCGCCGGAACAGACCGCATATATCAAGGTGCAGATATCGAACACGATGTCCGAATTGGCGAAAGACCTTGAAAAACTGAACAAATCGGGTTGCCGGTATGTTTTTATTGACGAGGTCACGCTGCTTGAAGACTTCATCAACACCGCCGCGATCCTGTCCGACATTTTCAGTATGATGGGCATGAAGATAGTTCTCTCCGGCACCGATTCTTTGAGTTTTGCCATGGCTGACCGCGAGGAACTGTACGACCGCAACGTGATGATCCACACGTCGTTTATTCCTTTCAGAGAATACGCCCGGCTTCTCGGGATCAGGTCCATCGATTCGTACATTGAATACGGGGGAACGCTTAAGAAGGAAAACATGGACTTTGACGATGCGGATATGAGCTCCGATGAGGTGTCTTTCCGCGACGATGAGAGCACCCGCAAGTACATTGATACCGCCATTGGCCGCAACATTCAGAACGCGCTCAAAAACAACCGTTTCGGGAGTTATTTCAATTCCCTGCAGGAGCTTTACGACAAGGGCGAACTGACCAATGCCATCAACCGCATTGTAGAAGATATGAACCACCGTTTTCTTCTGAGCGTTGTCGAGCGCGAGTTTAAGTCTCACGACCTAGGCTCCGCAAAAAACCTTCTGTTGCATGACGTTCCGCAGCCCAGGGCTCACGTTCTTGACGAGGTGGACGCGGCTTCGATCATGGAAAGGCTGAAGGCCATCATCGATGTTAAAGAGAAGCAGGAGCTGTCAGTGCCGGTCACTCAAGGGCATATCGAAACCGTAAAGAAATATCTTCTCGTGCTAGATCTGATCTGCAACTGTCCTTATCAGGTCGAGAATACAGGCGCCCAGGACCACTATATCTTTACGCAACCGGGGATGCGTTATGCTATCGCCAAGGCATTAGTCTATTCGCTTATGCAGGACGCATATTTCAATACAGTATCCGAACAGGACAGGGCCTATATTGTCGAGAAAATCCTCAGCGACGTCAAGGGCAGGATGCTTGAAGACATAGTTTTACTGGAAACGGTAAAGACTTTGCCCCCTGCGAAGAAAGTTTTTCAGTACCGGTTTGCAGAGGGTGGCGAATTTGACATGGTGATATATGACAGCGAAGCCAATGCCTGCAGCGTCTTTGAAGTAAAGCACAGCGATAAAGTTTCCGCCGACCAGACAAAACATTTGAACAACGCCGAAAAATGTGCTGTAATTGAAAGGCGATACGGAAAGATTTCAGAGAAAATTGTGCTCTATCGCGGAGAGCCCTGCAAGGTCGGCAATGTCGATTACGTCAACGTTGAGAAATACCTGACGGATCTGAAGACATGGCGCTGACGCTGCTTTTTAAATAACGATTGCCCCAAAGCTTCGGAAGCCGGCAGACGCCTGCTGCAAAACCTTTGGGAGAACGGAGACAAACCATGAGAAACGAATTGTACGAATACGAAATAACCCCTTCAGTATTTTTGACGGGCCGGAAGGTGACGTTGGCGCTGCGGGCCATCAACGAACGCCGCAGGCTTGAGGCGGGCCATGAATACAGTGTGTTTATCCTTGAATTCAGCCGCGCTCAGGAGGAGCGGTTCAGCGGCAGCGGGTGTACCAGGGCGATGAAGGTGACGGCTGGAGACGATCGCGTTCTTCGGATAACCGCCGAGTTTGAGCGTGAGGGAATGTATCAGATCCACGTATATTACCGTGAAAATGAAGGTTTTCTCGGGGAGTTCCGGGTCTATGCCCTTGGCGAAGATATGAAGGGGCTGTATCCCTACAGGGGCGATTTCCACATGCACAGCTGCCGCTCCGACGGCAACGAGGACCCGTTCCTTGTGGTCAGCAACTACCGTGAGACGGGCTACGATTTTACGATAATTTCCGACCACGGGAGATACTATCCGTCCCTTGAGGCGAGGGCGAAATTCAAAATCGACGAAAACGACGAGAGCCCGGTCACCGACATGATGGTTTTGTGCGGCGAGGAGGTGCACTTGCCGTTGAACGACCTGCATTACATAAGCTGCGGCAACGCTTTCAGCATAAATGCGCTGGTCACGCCAAGCCTTAACCAGGAATACTTGGGCGACGATCCCAAGGGCAGGAGCACAGGCGGTATTTGCCCGCCAACGATGACCCGGGAGGAGTTTGTCGAAATGATAAAGGAGCGCTCAAAGACCGTGGACCGGGAGCTTGAATCGGAGCGTCTGTCTTTCGCGGCGGCTGAGTGGATCTACGAGAAAGTGAAAGAGGGCGGCGGCCTTGGCATCTACGTCCACCCCTACTGGATGTGCTCCACGGTGCAGGTCTCCGAGGATTACTTTGCATATCTGTACGCGAAGAAGCCTTTTGACGCGTTTGAGGTCCTTGGCGGCGAGAACTATTTCCAGCAGAACGGTTTCCAGACCATTTTTTACTACGAGGCCAAGGCGAAGGGCATGGATTACCCGGTGGTGGGTTCAACGGACAGCCATGGCTCCACCGACCGCAACCGCAACAGCCGCATCTGCTCCACGATAGTTTTTTCAAAGGCGAACAAGACGAAGGATTTAAATGAGGCGGTGAAGAAGGGGTATTCGGTTGCCGTGGATACCATCAGCGCGGAGTACCGTGTCGTTGGGGATTTCCGACTTGCCAAATACGCCTCGTTCCTGATGGAGAACTGGTACCCGCTCCACGACAGGCTGTGCGCACCCCAGGGCACTTACATGCGTGAATACGTACAGGGCAATTCCTCTGCGGAGGATATCCTAAAATCCTTGAAAGGGCAGGTGCCGGCGCTTATGGCCAAGTTCTTTGAGCTGTGACGGCGGCAGGTTCTTTAACAGGGTCCGCTGCGGGCCCCGCGAATAACAGGTTGTGAGAAATTGGCGTCTGAGAGATCGGGCGCCTTTTTTCGGGAACGTTTTGTCACTTTACTTGAGCCTTGGGGGAATCGTATAATGACTTTGGACATTAAAGGAAGGAGCGGACGGCCGTGAACGTTGGCAAGTCGATCGCCAAACTCAGAATATCCTCCGGGCTTTCCCAGCAGGCTCTTGCAGACCTGCTTTTTGTGGATCGCAGCCTTGTGTCGAAGTGGGAAAGCGGTGACCGGCGGCCCGACTTTGGCATGATCGGAAGGATTGCAGGGGTCTTCAACGTGGACGCGGACGTTATTGCGGACAAAAACGACCTGATTTTTGCGGAGCTTTTGGAGTGCGTCCCGGAGGGGGTGGACCTGCCCGAAAATGAGCTCACGGCGGCAACGGAGCGCTTTCTCCGCACTCTGGACCCAAGAGATGCCCGGATCTTTCTCAAGAGATATTATTTCCTGAAAACGCCAAAAGAGATCGGCGCGGAAACCGGTCTTCGGCCAGGCACCGTGAGAAGGATACTGTCCGAAACAAGGGCGGTGTACAGAGAGTTTTTAAAGGAGGCGGTTCAATGAACGAAAAGGACATTTTTGACGCAATTGCCAATATTGACGACGAACTGATCGAAAGCGGCGCCTCAAAGAGGGCCGTTAAAAAGACCCCGCTGAAGATCGCTCTTATTGCTGTGGCTGTGGTCTTGGTGGCGGCGGTGGCCATTGGCGTGATAATTGCGACCAGAGGTCCCGGAATTCCCGGGCCGAAGGGATACGTGGAGTATGAGAATTACAGCACGTTCCTTTTTGACACGGGCGGCATGTTTTCAAACGCAATCCCGGATACCGAGGTGCTGATCGTTGACGACCGCTACGGGAACGGCACCGATCCCGCCATGCCCGATCCCTCACAATACAAGTATGTCTTTGGCCAACTGTCCGAAGAGGGCCTTGGCTACGTGGGCTACTGGTGGTCCGAGAGCGTCATGCAGGCGATTCAGTTCAACAGCGACGGGACAATGTTTTACTTCATGCTGGAAAGCAAAGACGTCTATCGCGTGGTCTGCAAGGGCTATTTTAACGTTGTTGGCGGCGAGATGACCCTTTATTCTGCGGAGGCGGGCTCCGGCGGCACTGTTTTGGTGGAAAATTTTGGCGACTATATCACGGCGCAGCCGGAGGGTGAGGTGGCGATGCCTTTTTTGAAGGCAGAGAATCATCTTAAGGCCGCGACTTACAAGGGGGAGGACAAGTCCTGGAACGGGGCAATGGATTTCCGCAACATCCCCTGGAAGCTTGACGATGAGAATCTAGAGATCGTTTTCGGCGGCAGCCACCGAATGGCTTTCACCTACGGAGACGGGAGCCGCAGAGACCAGGATTACGTCTGGAATCAGGCCGACAACACGGTGGTTTTTGACGACTGGAACGATCCCAAGAGCAGGAGCTGGACCGGCCGCATCGAAGACGACTTCCTGGTCATCTCCTCCGGCGCTACTGTGTTCGAGCTTTACGACCCGGCAAAGACCGGCAAGACTTTCCCCTTTGACACGTTCCTCGGTTTTGCCCCGTCCCCCGACAACGACCGTTACATAATGTTCCGCTCCGACGGCACCTATCTCATAGTTCGGGTGAACTATTATATGAACGATCCCTATGACGAAAACACCCGGCTGGCCTGGCTCGCGGGAAACTACGAACTGGAGGACGAGGATCTTAGCATGCCAAGGTCACTGGTGGTCTTCCGGCCAAGCGATCTTCCGCCGACGGAGGAGGCAAAAGCGCTTCTATCCGGCGGCGACAAACTGGTAGATATGTTTACCGACAAAAAGACTCAATCCGAGATCAAACTGAAAGTTGAGTTGGCGGACGAAATATTATATTTCACAAGACCTGACAGCGGGGAGAGGATCGAACTTCGCCAATATCTTCCGTGACCTTAAGGCTACGCTTAAATGACAGCCGGCCCCGCCTGCGCGCAGCGCAAGAGGGGCCGGTTCAGCATTTGCGGAACATCACTTGCGGCGTCAGCCGCACTTATTCTTTACCTATTATTTCCGCCGCTTGCGGCGCCTTACTATTAAAACGACAACCAACCCGACCGCTCCGACTGCAACTGCGCAGCCCGCTGCAATGAGGATATTGCGGGCAGTCTTTAAACGTTCAGGCTCCCTGTCCTTGTTGACCGGTGGCGGATAGGTCTCCGCGGAGTCCGGGGTTGTCTCAGCAGGTTCCGTCGTCTCCGGTGCAGGGGTCTCTGAGGGAGCCGGCGTCTCCGTGGCCTCAGGCACAACGGTGGATGCAGGGTCGCCCCAAATGCCGTTCAGCCAGAGTATCCTTGAATAATAATACTGAAGAAGATAGGAAACTGCGTCATCAAAGCTGTTTCTTCTTACAAACACCCCGTCATTGTGCCACAGTTCTACGTCGTAGCCGATCTGGTCTTTGATCAGGTCTGCTGTCCTTCTGACTTCTTTGGCACTGTTGCTGAAGAGACCGGACGAATACAGCTCCTGCCAGCGGGCCTTGACCTTGACGTTGAAGTCATCCCTCTCCGCAAGATACAGGAACCAGTTGCCCTCTCTTTCCCAGGGATTGTCGGTGAACTGGAGGCCTGTGGGGTCGGTATTGGCGAATCTGTCGATGCCTGAGAGGCACAGGTCGTAGTCCCAAACAGGGCCCATATAGAGCTTGTCACCGTAGCGGCTGTATAGGTAGATGCTGGAATTGAAGACCGTGTCGTCGTTTTTGACGATCTCGTTAAAGATGTACCAGTCCACCAGGGAATCGATGTCCAGATACTTGTCAAGATTTTCCAGTGACCAGCCTTTTTGGAGGCCGTCTTCAAACGAGTTTATCTGGGTCTTGACAAAACGCTTGGCGTTGGCGAACTTGAGCTTTGAACCCGCAGCCTGCACCCTTTCATCAAACTCATCCCGGTCCGGATCCTTTATCACAAGAAGATTGCCAAGTTTCGTGGTCAACGTTTCCGGTTCACCCCAGCCGTAATTGTTGTCCAGTTCCAGCAGAAGGTCGCCGCCCGCAACGTTAATGTCGAGACGCTTGGCATCGATCTCTACTTTCTCGGCGATCAGGTAGAGGCCCCTGTAGACCCCGTTGATGTAGACCTGGGCGTGGCGGGTCCGGGGAGTAAAGGCAAAGCAGAAGCCGGAGGCGAGGGTGAAGGCAAAATAGTTCCGAAGATGGGTCTGGTCGGTGTAGTCCGCCAGCAGCACCCAGTCCTTCGCAGCGCCAAAGCCGAACCAGTTCTGCTTCTCGTCAAGTTTTATCGCATAGGGACGCTTGACCTGAGCCCAGGTGTAATTGCCCCGGCCCTTTATGGTGGCCATGGAATTGAACTGCTTGTCCCCGTAGGTGAGAACTGCGGAGGCGGGCTGCCAGAAGTCCCGCTCGATCTCCTCCTCGTTGTACCCGCCAAGAACGATCTCCAGCACCGGAATCTCCGTTTCTTTCAGCGACCCAGGGGAGGGTGAAGACGCCAATGAAACAACAGGAGCGGCCTGCGATAACACAGCCGCCAACGTAACCAATACCAGCATTTTAAACAAAAAACTGCAGGTGTTCTTTTTCATGGCCAATCGTACTTCCGGAAAACGTATTGGCGAAAACCGTCAGCCAAGGGTCTCCGGAGAGAAATAGAGAACTGCCACCATGGATTTTGAGGTGGCAACCACATCGTAGCTTGTCAGACAGAGGATTTCGGTGAGCACGATGTAAGCCGCCCGGCCCGTCTCGTCAATGGTGAGAACGTATGAATAGTCGTCGTATGAAACGCTGCTGAAGATTTTTTTAGCTTCTTTTGCAATCTGGTCGCACTTGGCAACCACTTTTGACCTGATCCTGCTTTTATCAACACCCTTTGCAGTATCTTCCGTGATCTTTCCGAAAATATAGGACTGATACTCCTTGACCCCGCCTTTTGCGGTAATCGTTATATTGACATGGTCAAAGGTTATCCGGTCGCCAATGTATTTAATGTAGGATACCGAATAGTCTCCGGACGAGTTAGGGCTCGCAGAGAGTTTGTAAGCGCCAAGATCCGCACCGGGATAAATGGATTTAATGAAATCCGAGGCAATCTCAGTTGCCTTTTCAGAGGTTATGTCCTCCGTACACTCGGAAGGGGAGGGATTGGCGTAAAAAACAACGGTGCCTTCGCCGTCAACACCGAACTCAACACTGTCTTGGCCAATGTAGTTGTTCTTTGTCACAGGCGTCCACATGACGTAGTCTGAATCGCTGTACTCCCCGGTAACGGAAACGCCGTTAATGTCGACCGTCAGACTCTTCGGAGCCTCCTCCGATGTGAATTTGTAGCCGTCCCAGATCGTCAGTTCAACAGTTGCCTCAACGCCTTCCACGGAGTCGACAACCTGGCAGATCTGTGGAAGTTTTGCCGGAGCACAGGAGCAGAGTAACAGGAGAATGGCCAACGTCAACAAGGCGCAGAAAACTTTTTTCATATCCGGAAATCCATTTCTTGGTTGTGTTTTACAGGCTTTAATCTGCAATGGTTATTGTACCATTTTCAGGGGCAAAGTCAATTGCGCGCTGCGGCTCAAGGAGCCTGGCGCAAGTGGGTGCGGCTGACGCCGCAAGAAAGCGACGCGTTGCGCCGCTAGTGGGTGCGCTCCGCGCAAGTGAGGGTACTTCGCAGAAGTGGGTGAGCCTGCGGCTCGAATGAGTTCGGTTTCGGTGCGGGTAACGCAGCTCCGCTGCGAGGAGGGTGCGGCTGACGCCGCAAGGGATGTGATTTCGTCGCTCCAAAATTCGTAAAACTCTTGACAAGATAGATAGAATCGGGTACTATACTGACGAAGGGACACCGATGACGGTTGCTCCATTTAAATTGGTTATGAACTAACCGCCTTATTTGGACTGCAGGCGGTTAGTTCTTTTTTACTTTTTCATGATCATTACGATGAGTGTCACAATACCAACTATAAGCGTCAGCAGTGCGAACAGTTCCGTAAATGAAACCATTTCAGTTTCGGTGCTTTTGGTTTTAATCATAGGCACCGCCTCCTTTCCCGAAACATCGGGTGGAGGGAAAATGCTGATTCAATAGATATTTTTGCGTGCGCGACCCCGAAGCTGTATGAATATACTGCGAGCGGGGAGCTCGCGCAAAGCAAGCGGTAAAAAATCGCGTAGCACCTCTTTTGAAAAACGAGATTATCTCTGAAATAACATCGAAAATGTGCCTGTTTTTTGTTTGCCGCTTGCGTAAAGATCATTGAATCAGCGTTTTCAATGGAGCAACCGCCACCGTTATGGTGTCTCCCGGGTCGCATTGGCGACCGCAAATATTTTATCATTTTCGGGTCATGACCGTCATCTACAAAAACATTTCCGCAATGGTCGAATCTGATTTTCCATCTATATGTGCGTTTAAAATTGTGTTTTAACGGAAAAAATTTTTTCGATGTGTTTTAAGCTTTTATCAAGCTTGGAAAAACATGGGCGATTCAATCGCCACAGTGAACAATTAACAATGATCTGTGAACAGTTGCCTTTCACCGGAGGCGCACCTCTCGAGCCAGAGGCTCGCCTCTCTCGGCGCTTACGCCGCATCACTCGCGGCGGTAGCCGCGCCCGCCTGAGCCGCACACTATCAACTGGAAAACCCTTTCCCGATAGTTTATAATATTGGCAAATAGCAAGGAGGTGCGAAAATGATTTTCAGCACGTTAAGATTTTTCAGCGAGGCCCTTGGCATGTGCACAACGGCCAACGTTCTTATCCCCCAGCGGGGAACGGCGGGCAGAATCGGCGATAACGCCGGCGGCGCCGACAAGGGCAAGTTCAAGTGCCTCTATCTTCTCCACGGTCTCAGTGACGACCAGTCCATCTGGATGCGGAGGACTTCTATTGAGAGATATGCGGAGCAGTACGGTATTGCCGTGGTGATGCCCTTCGGCGAGAGGAGCTTCTACACGGACATGCGCTTCGGCATGAGATACTACACATACATCGCCAAGGAGCTTCCCGCAAGGATCGCAGATACCTTCAATATCTCAGTTGACAGGCAGGACAATTTTGTGGCGGGGCTTTCAATGGGCGGCTACGGCGCGCTTAAGATAGGCCTCAGAGAGTGCGACAGATTCGCGGCCTGCTCCGGCCTTTCGCCACTTACGGATATCAAAAGCTGGGCGGCAAACAGCGGGATGGACGAGCTTTTCGGGCCCGGCGGGGAGGTGCCGGACGATGACGATCTGTTCATTTTGTCGAAAAACAAGGTAAACGATCCGAACAGGCCGAGGGTGTTCATTGCCATTGGCTATAACGACGCTCTCTTCGGCGAGGCGAAGCGGTTGGCGGCTCAGATGAAGGATCTTGGCTACGACATCACCTATATTGAGGACGAAGGTGTCCACGACTGGGCTTTCTGGGACAAGTACATCCAGAAGACCTTGGAGTGGCTTTTCCGCCAATGAGGGCAAGCCGCTCGAACCGCCAAAGCCTTGACGCCAAATACCGCTGAAAACGCTACGGAGATCTGTAAAGAATGACAAAAAACCTTGTTTCAAAGAAAAGAATAGCCGTAAGGATCTGCGTGATAGTTCTTGCGTCGGTTTTGACGCTGGGAGCTGTCTGCTTCGCCGTCTCCGCCATCATCTATGAGTCGGTCTTCGGCAAGCGCTTTGAAACAGCTGATTATCTGCGTTACGACGTCTCGGAATTTGAAGGCCTTGTAGAGGAGCGGATGACTTTCAGGAGCGGTGACACGGAGCTTCAGGGGTATCTCTACAGCCGGGAAGGGCTTGACGCCAAGGGCGTAGTGGTGGTGTGCCACGGCTTCGGCGCAGGCTCCAACCAGTACATGGATTCTGCGTATTGCTTTGTAATGAACGGATTCTACACGTTTATGTACGACAGCACCGGCAACGATCTCTCCGGTGGGAGCGGCACCCGGGGCATCCCCCAGTACACCCTTGACCTGGACGCGGCAATCAGTTTTGTCCGGGAGGACCCGAGGCTCAAGGATCTTCCGTTGATGCTGTTTGGCCAGAGCATGGGCGGCTTTTCGGTCTGCAACGTATTGAATCTGAGGGACGACGTCGCTTCCGTGGCGGAGCTCTGCGGCTTTTGCGAGAGCACCGATATGATGAAGGCGGAAGGCGAGGAGCTTGCCGGCAAGGCCTCTCTGATCCTTCTTCCCTTTGTCAGGCTGTACGAACTTCTGAAATTCGGAAAAACCGCGGAGGGCAGCGCGATAAGCGGCCTTGAGGGCTCAGACTGCACCGTTATGGTGGTCCACAGCGAGGACGACGATACGGTGCCCATCGCTTACGGATACGACAGGCTTTACGGACTGTTCTCAGGCAACGACCGCTTCACTTTTGTGAAATACGAAAACAGAGGCCACGTGAGGGTGGATTTTTCCGACGAGGCCCTTGCCTACATTGAGGAGTTCAACAAGGCATACAGGGAGTGGTACGAGAGCACGGAGCCTTCTGACGGGGAGGCTGCAGAATACAAGAAAGAGCACCTTGACAGAAGCGTGTGGACCAATGCCAATGACAAAGACCTCTATGCCGCTATCGTGAAAATGTTTACCGAGGCGGCGGAAAAAGGATGATTCCATTGGCGATGCCGGAAGGACGCCAATGAAAAGGCTGCCCTCCAAACGCCAATACAAAAAGGCCTTGCAGACGGGGAACCGCAGCGAAAAGATATGACAGATTTGCCCGAGATACTATTTGAAGACAGTGAGATAGCGGTCTGCATAAAACCGGCGGGAGTCCTTTCCGAACCCGGAAACGGACCTTCTCTTCCTGCAATGCTTAAGGAGTATTTTGCCGGAAAAGGCCTGCAAAGCGACATCTACACCGTCCACCGGCTGGATGCGGGCACAGGAGGCGTCATGGTCTACGCAAGAACCAAAAAGGCTGCCGCCGCACTCTCTCAGGCCATAACCGGGGGAAGATTTGTCAAGGAATACGAGGCCCTTGTCCACGGAAAACCTCCCTGCGATGAAGGCGGAACAGAACTCTCCGACTACCTGCTGAAGGACAGCACAAAGAAGAAGGTTTACGTGGTGAAGAGCCTGCGAAAAGGTGTAAGGGAGGCCCGGCTGGTCTATACGATTAAAGAGGAACGGGATTCGGCAACCCTTGTGAGGATCAGGCTGATCACCGGCAGAACCCACCAGATCAGGGTCCAGTTTGCCTCAAGGGGCTATCCTCTTTTGGGAGACGGAAAATACGGGGCAAGGGACGGGCTTAAGGACATTGCACTTTGCTGCGTAAGGATCGGTTTTCCCCACCCGTCCACAGGAAAGATCATGAATTTTGAGATAGAGTCAGGCCTGTGACAAGACCCGCCAATATATAAAAAAGCCTGCGGCTCCCCTTTGCGATCAGAGGGGAGCCGCAGATTCTATTTACAGAGTCTTTTAAGCTTCTATAACAGCGCTGCCCTTTACTGTACGGGTCACGCCTTCAAACTCCACGTCGCACTCCATTCCGAAGGGCACTGTGACGGTGAGGATCTTCTTGCCGAAGCGCTTCGCCCAGCGGACGTACAGCCTTCCGTAGGGGGTCTCGAGTGATCCTCTGCAGGAGAGGAGATCGCTTGGCAGATAAGGCTTTATCAGGCATCTGTTCCAGCCCGGGGTCAGGTTGGAAATGCCCAGCAGATACTTGTAGAACCATATGTCGCAGGAGCCGTACATGGGATGGTTGTGGGAATTCATTCCCGGATCCTTTTTCAGCTCAAACCGCTCCCAAATGGTGGTGGCCTCGTTCTGCAGCATGAAGCCGAAGCCCGGATAGTCCTCGGAGGTCATTATTTTGTAGGCGTCGTTTACGTAACCGTATTTTGTGAGGACCTCGAGGAGATATCTGGTGGTGAGGTTGCCGGTGGTGATCCTGAAGTTTTCCTCCTTAAGGATCCGGTGGAGTTTTTCCGCAATCTTCTCTCTTGCATTTTCCGGGAGTATCTCCAGCCACAGCGAAAAGGCGAGGGCGCCCTGGGATTTTTCCGCGACAGAGAGAGTTTTTTCGTCAAACCACTTTGCCAGAAACGCTTCCTTTATTTTTTCGGCAAGCTCCGAGTAGCGGGCGGCATTGGCGTCGTCCTGAAGCTCATTGGCAAAATATGCCAGAAGTTTGCAGTTGTAGTAGGAGAAGCCGGTGGACATGAGAATTCCCGGTGTCAAAGCCGAGTGGGGATCCTCCGGAGCAGGGCAGGCAAACTCGGGACCGGCCCAGTCTCCGTAATACGAATAGTTCACGATGAAGCCGTCGGAGCGGGCGAGGAGACAGTCCTCCCAGGCCGCAAAACCGTCAAAATATTTCTTCAGGAAAGCCTTGTCGCCTGTCTGCATATAGTACTCATAGCCCGCAACGAGATAGGATGAGCAGACCGGATCCGCAGGTCTTCCGCCAATGAGAAAAGGCGCAGTGCAGGTGATTGCCCCGTCCTCGCTTTGAACGTCCCGGATGTCCTGAACTATCTTGGGATAGATCCTCGAAATGTCGAAATTGTAGGGAAAAGCGCCAAAGCGGACCGTTGCGTCGTTCATCCAGCCCATCCGCTCGTCCCGCTGGGGACAGTCCGTCAGTATGGAGTGGATGTTTGATTTTTCGGTGGCGACGCAGGCCTTGTGGATGGCGTTCAAAACAGGACTTCCGCAGCAGAAATCCCCGGTCTCAGGCAGGGCAGTGTAGAGGGCAATGGCAGTGACCTTGGTCTCAGAGAGAGGTCCTTCGTAACCTTTCACGGATATGTAGCGGAAACCGTGGTAGGTGTAGGAGGGTGTCCACAGAACCGAGATGTCTGAAGGCTCTCCGCAAATATAGGTGTCGGTGGCCTTTGCCTCCCGGAGGGGCGCAGTGAAGAGACTGCAGTCCTCGGAGAGTTCTTCGGCGTAGGTGACTTTTATCTCGCTGCCCGGCTCCTGTTCGTCCGGAATCTCCAGCTGGATGACGCCGGCAATGTTCTGGCCGAAATCAACGATATACTCCCCTGATCCCCTGTGAAAAATGTCCACGGGGGTATATTTTTCCCGGCGCATTACCGGGGGAATGCACATCAGCTTGATGTTTTTGCAGGGGGCTTCGGCGACCCTGACGCTGTGCTTTACGAATCTGACCTTCCGGGCGTCAAAGACCGTTCCGTCATAGATGCTGGAGGAGACTGTATTTGAATAGGTCCACTGCCAGTCGGGACCGGTCTGAATCTCCTGAACGGTGCCGTCGGTGTATTTTATGACGATCTTTGCAGAGAGCAGATTGTCCCCGGCAAATGTGGGGCGCTGCACACCCATAAGCTTTAAGAAGGGACTGTCGAAGCATCGCCAACCGTCCGCAACTTCAAAGGCAAGGCGGAGGGTCTTATTGGCGCAGGCCTCATTGTAGATGTCGTCGATCACAAAACCCGCGGATTTGGAATAGTCAAAAAACGCCGGGTCCAGCTCTATGTCGGGATTTGTCCGCTGCCTGTTGACGAAAAGATTGCAGTAGCCAAGGCCGCAGTAAATAACAAAAGCGGAGGCGACAGTTTTTTCTTTGTCGATCTCAATTTCCTTTAAAAACCTTACGACTCTCCGGGGTTCCTTGTTCGTTGAAGCGATCCAGGGGCTGTCAAAGGGCGACAGGTAGCAGGAAAAACTGCACTCGTCCCAGGCGTAGTCCCCGGTCTTGGAGTACACAAACAGTTCCGCCCAGATCTGTTCAAGATCCGGAAGAGGCTTGCCGTCGTATTTCGCGGACTGGCTGCTGCTTCTCACGATCCCGGAATCCCAGAAGGTCTCGGCGTCGCTCCTTACGATGATTCGGTACGCCCTCTGACTGTCATCCACCTCGTCGGACAGAAGCTTCCAGCGGAAGACTGGTGAGGCGTTGTCGATTATGACCGGAAAGGACAGGTCCTGTCCGTCGATCAGTATTTGTTTGATTTCCAGCATGTCAAAAGTCCCCTTTTCTCAGCGGAATTGAGTGCCAAACAACCTTTGTATCTCGGTTTAATTATAGTTTTGAGGGCGGTAAAAGTCAATTGAAACGGCCGCCTTGAGGGTATGTCTGAACCCTCAGCCCTCGCCCCCTGAGCCAAGCTTTTTCGTGATCCCGGATATAAATATCGCGCAGAAATACTGGGAGGACGTGAGAAGGATTATGGCCGCGGTAGCCGCAATACTGTTTCCCGGGAAGAAAATATTGGCAAGAAGAGTGAGCCCGATGCCAATGACTTCCCCCGCCGCCAGGAAAAACTCGTTCACCGTGTGGACCTCCCCGGCCTTGCCCTTCAGATCGTCAATGGAGGCGATGACCGTGAAATAGAGGGTCAGCTCCGGATCGGTGATGAATATGTTGAGGCCGCTGTTGAAGGCTCCGAAGATCATGAGGAAGATCCAGTCCGACCGGAGGAAAAGCATTGCCGCGGCAATGATAATGCAGGTGGAGGCGATGGCAACAGACCTGGATCTGCGCCTTGGCGTCACGATGACCCCGTAGAGCAAAGCCCCTAAAATTGCGGCAATCTTGCCAATGGTGGAGTTGAGCCCCAGCAGGGATTCGTCCTTGATCGCGTTGAAGATGAGCAGCTCGATGAAGAAGGTCATGGCCCCGGAGCGGATGCCCTTGAAGAGAGTCATGAGGAGGATAGACCTGCCGACGGAGTTTGAGAAGAGGCCCCGGAAGGCGTCGCCAATGTGTGTCTTGCGGTCGGTCGGATCTATCGCACTTTTAAGAGGCACAAGTTTCAGACTGAATACAAAGGCCAGCAGGGTGACGCCCAGGAGAAAGCCGAAGAAAATTCTGTAGCCCGTAAAACTGCCGGAAAAAGAGGCCAAAAACAGGCCCGAGGCAAGGGGAAACACCAATGCGATCACCGAACTTATGGTGCCGCTGATGCCTGAGGCGGCGTCCCTGTTTTCGTCTGTGGTGTACTCGATTATCTGGAAACTGTAGGTGACATAGTAGAACCCTGCCGCAGCGGAACGAAGGAGGGCGGGAATGATAAAAAAGTCAGTCGCGGCCTTTTCCCCAACGATAATAATAAAAACAAAGAGCAGGCCGAAGAACAGAAAGGCAATGCGCTGGGAAACTGCGGGGGACAGCTTCCTCACAGTCAGAACAGCCGCCAGCATGAAGAGGGGCTGGGACCCGTAGGTGACCATGTTGTAGATGATGGCGTTGTCGATGCCCCCGGAGGCCCGGACGATGAAGGAATTGATGAATATGGAGAGCAGGGCGATGATCGCCAGCAGGCAGGTGTCCATGCGCAAAAAGGCAAAATACGCCTTGCCAAGGGAGGCAAACCGCTCTTTTACAGTTTTTTTCTTTTCACCGACGGGGGCCCCGTTGTTTTTATTTTTGATCATTTTTTTCGGCGGGTTCGATCCGCCCGCACTGAATTGGCGACAACGCCGCCAACCTGATTTCTAAAGTTTAATCCACCGCAAGCACGAAAAACTTGAGGTAGGTGCTCTCGTCTCCCGCCAATAGCGATCCGTGGTCCGGAGCCTGGGTCCTGGTCTCCACGACCCGTACGTTTCTGCCGCTGAGGGCCGCCGCCTCCCGCAGCATGTTTTCAAACATGTCGAAGGAGACGAAATGGGTGCAGGAGGAGGTGACCAAAAAGCCGCCCTTTTCCACAAGTCTGAGCCCGCAGACATTGGCGTCCCTGTAGCCCCGGAGCGCGTTTTTCACGTCCTCCCGGCTTTTGCAGAAGGCCGGCGGATCCAGAATCACGAGATCAAAGGTCTTCCCTTCTTTTCGGTAATTTTTGAGGATCTCAAACACGTCGCCGCAGACGGTGCCGACAATGCTTTCAAATCCGTTCAGTTGACTGTTCAGCCTGACTTCGCTAAGGGCCCGCTCCGAAATGTCCACCGCCGTGACCTCCATTGCCCCAGCCGCAGCGCAGTTGAGAGAGAAACCGCCAACGTTCGAAAAGCAGTCCAGCACCCTGGCTCCCTTTGCATATCGCCGCACCGCCAACCGGTTTTCCTTCTGGTCAAGAAAATAGCCTGTTTTCTGGCCGTTCTCAAGGTCCACCCGCATACTGATGCCGTTCTCGTTTATGACTGCAACCGGTTCAAAAGTCCCATACAGAACCTCTTTGGTCTGTTTCAGCCCCTCTTTTTCCCGGACCGGCACGTCGTTCCGTCCGTAGATCCCCCTTGGCGAGTAGACCCTTCTGAGGGCTTCGATCACGGTATCCCTGTTTTTATCCACGCCAAGGGTGAGCAGCTGCACGCTGAGAAGATCGCCGTACCTGTCCACGATAAGACCCGGCAGCCCGTCGCTCTCGCCAAAAACAGCCCTGTAGCCTCCCTCGGCGGTGAATCCAAGCCGTGTCCTGAGGGCGTCCGCCTCCCTGATCCTCTTAACGTAAAAATCAACGTCCGGCAGGCTGTCGTCCCTGATGAAAATCCTGACAAGTATCTTTGAAAGGTGGTTGATGTAGCCCTTGCCAATGAACCTTCCGTCGGCGGCAAATACCTCCGCAAGGTCGCCGTTTTTCCCGTTTCCGGTGATCTCCGCAACCTCATTGGCGTAAACCCTGGGGTGCCCCTGGATTACTCGCTTTTCTTCGTTCTTTTTCAGTACTACCCTGTAAGGCATGGTCTCTCCGATCCTTGGCGTTTCCGCATGTTTTGCGGGTGAAATTATACAACCGGAGAAGAGAAAACTCAACCTGCTGAGCGTGCGGGCGCCTTCGGCGGGTGAATAGTTAAGAGTGGGTGCGGCTGGCGCCGCAAATGGGCGTGGCTGTCGCCACGAGTGGGTGCTGCTGATGCAGCAAGTAATTGGTTAATAGCGCAGAGTGAATAGTTGATTTGCGCCGGAGGCGCATTACTCGAGCCGAAGGCTCGCACCACTCGGCGTAGCCGCACCACTCGCACCGCAGGTGCGTTCGTGATTGAAAAACCCCCGTTAAAATGATACCATCTTAAGCGTTACAAACCGTTTCAAGGAGGACTCGATGCGAAACACGACCCTTTGCTACATAGAAAAAGACGGCTGCTATCTGATGCTACACCGTGTCAAGAAACAAAAGGACGTCAACAAAGACAAGTGGATCGGCATTGGCGGCGGTTTTTTTGAGGACGAATCCCCGGAGGAATGCGTGAAGCGGGAGGCGCTGGAGGAGACCGGCCTGGTCCTTAAGGATCCGAAGCTATTGTCGGTGGTGACTTTTGTGTGTGAAGGCGCAGAGACGGAGCAGATGTTTCTTTTCAAGAGCTTCGATTTCGATGGCGAACTGATCGACTGCGACGAGGGGGTCCTGGAGTGGATTTCGAAAGACAGGCTTTATGGACTTGACCTCTGGGCGGGGGACAGGATCTTTCTCCGCAGGATCGAAAAGGACTGTGATTTTTTCACCCTCAAGCTTGTTTACTCCAAAAACGGCGAGCTGCTCCGGGCGGTCTTAAACGGCAACGTTGACGTTACGGAGGAAGCCTTTTTCTGAGAAAGTGCCAATATAACCTAAACTTTTCTACTAACATACTAACCTGAAATTATACTAATTTTGATA
>CAMZBI010000017.1 GCA_947304585.1 uncultured Clostridia bacterium
TCGCTGAAAAATACTAGCGAACCGGCTTTTTCGTTTGGCTTTTTTTACAACCCCAAGTGATGCGGCGCTATGCACCGCAGTGATCGCGCTCAAGCGCACCTCAATTGGTCACTCCTCGCTCTTCACTCTTCACTGCGCGAAGCGCATCACTTGCGACGCTTGCGTCGCACACGAGTGATCGCGGCTCTGCCGCACCACAACTGTTCGCTATTCACTGATCACTGCGCGAAGCGCATCACTTGCGACGCTCCGCGTCGCGCGGAACTCTATTGCGCAGCAGGTTCACGTTTGCTATAATAAAAACGTGTTTGCCATACTAAAGTGTGGGAAGCGTTAGACACGGAAATTGCCGGATGAAGTCAGCTGACAACGGCGGATCCGACGAGAAGGAGGTAATTGGCGTGTATAACAACAAGTATGTGAATGAATGGGTTGCGCAGATGGCGCTGCTCACACAGCCGAAGGAGATCGTCTGGCTTGACGGTTCCGAGGAGGAAAAACAAAGACTTGTCAAAGAAGCCGTGGCGACCGGGGAGATGATCGAACTCAACCAGGAAAAACTGCCGGGCTGCTACTATCATAGAACCGCGGAAAATGACGTGGCGAGAGTCGAACACTGCACTTTCATCTGCACCGAGCACAAAGACGACGCCGGCCCCAGCAACAACTGGATGGAAAAAAGCTACGCTTACGCGAAGCTTGGCACGTATTTTACAGGCTCCATGAGAGGCGAGACGATGTACGTTATTCCCTATATTATGGGATCCGCAGGTTCTCCCTTCAGCAAGGTGGGCATCGAACTGACCGACAGCATCTACGTGGTCCTCAACATGAGGATCATGACGAGGATGGGCAAGGTGGCCATGGATCAGCTTGGCGATTCCCCCGAGTACATCAAGGGACTTCACGCCAAGGGCGAGGTGGACCCTGAGAGAAGGTTTATCTGCCAATTCCCTGAGGACAATGCGATCTGGTCCTACGGTTCCGCTTACGGCGGCAACGTGCTCCTCGGGAAAAAGTGCTTTGCCCTGAGAATAGCCAGCTGGCTCGGAAAACACGAGGGCTGGATGGCCGAGCATATGCTCATCGTCGGCATCAAGAACCCCGCCGGTGAGATCAAATACGTGTGCGCCGCATTCCCCAGCGCCTGCGGAAAGACCAACCTTGCCATGATCATCCCGCCAAAGAAATTCAGAGACATGGGTTATGAAGTGTTTACCCTTGGCGACGATATCGCCTGGCTCAGAATCGGCGAGGACGGAAGGCTTTACGCCGTGAACCCGGAGGCGGGATTCTTTGGCGTTGCGCCGGGCACCAGCATGAAGTCGAACCCCAATGCGCTGCTGACCTGCAAAGAGGGCACGATCTTTACAAACGTTGCCATCGACAAGTCGGACAACACCGTCTGGTGGGAGGGCATGGGAACACCCGCTCCGGAGGACGCCATAGACTGGAAGGGCAATCCATGGAAGCCGGGCATGACGGACGCAGAGGGCAAGCCGGTCAAGGCCGCCCATCCCAACTCAAGATTCACCGCTCCGGCGAAGAACTGTCCCTGCATCGCTCCCAACTGGGAGGACCCCAAAGGCGTTCCGATCTCTGCAATCATTTTCGGCGGAAGAAGGGCCAAGGTGGCACCGCTGGTTTACCAGTCCTATGACTGGGCTCACGGTGTCTTCGTGGGATCCTCAATGGCCTCTGAGACCACGGCTGCCGCGGCGGGTGCGGTTGGCGTTGTGAGACGCGACCCCATGGCAATGAAACCCTTCTGCGGATACAATATGGGCGACTATTTCGCTCACTGGCTGGAAATGGGCAAAAAGATCCCCGACCCGCCAAAGATCTTCAACGTCAACTGGTTCCGCACCGATGACGAGGGCAAATTCATCTGGCCCGGCTTTGGCGACAATTTCAGAGTGCTTCTTTGGATCCTCGCCCGCTGCGACGGCAAGGTAAAGGCCAACGAGACCGCCGCAGGCTATGAGCCTTACCCGGAGGACATAGATCTTGAGGATTCCGGTGTTGACGAAGAGACGCTGAAAGGCCTCCTCAGCCTCGACAAGGCCTCCTGGGAAAAGGAAGTTCAGGAGATCGAAGCCCACTACGCAGGCTTTGACCGACTGCCGAAAGAACTTGCGGAAGAACTTGAAAAGCTTAAAAAGCGGGTCGCCGCAATGTAAAACACAATAGCCAATGATATCCGGGGCCGCGTTCCAAACCAGCGCGGCCCTGTGTTTTTTGTTGAAAATAACGGCGGGTTTGGCTATACTTATTCTTGTGAAAAACCGCATTGACGCGGTCTGATTTATACTTGTACTACGGAGGTATTTCAGGTGAAAACATCGACTGAGATCAATTCTATTGCCTGCCAGACCGGCTGGGAGAGAGCGCTGGAACTCGTTGCGGAGGCGGGGTTTGACTGCTGGGATTTTTCAATGTTTGCAATGGGGGTTTACAGCTGGCAGACGGGTAAGCGGGTGATCAAGGGCCACCCGTTGGAGACCCGGGAGACTGCCATTCCTTTTGCCGAAAAACTGCGCAAAATTGCGGATTCACTGGGCATCACCTGCAACCAGTCCCACGCACCATTTCCCGTTGTTTGCCCAGAGATAAGGGAACTGCTTCCGCTTGCGCTGGAGTGCACTGCCATAGCCGGCGGGGATATTTGCGTCATCCATCCCGACAACAATAAAACCGCGGAAGAAAACGCGGAAATGTACAGGGAACTGCTTCCGGTCGCACATAAACTCGGTGTAAAGATCGCTACCGAAAATATGTGGAACTGGGATAATTCCAATGACTGCGCGGCTCCCGCGGCCTGCTCAGACGGACCGTCGTTCAAAACTCACGTCGATATAGTGAACGATCCGTTCCTCGTGGCCTGCGTTGACATTGGCCATGCGGAGATGAAGGGACTCGAAACTGATGCTGCAAGCATGATAAGGGAACTTGGCCCGAGGGTACAGGCCCTCCACCTTCACGACAACGACAAATGGCACGACCTCCACAGGCTTCCCTTCAGCAGGGACATTGAGTTCGGGCCAATAGTAACTGCGCTCAAGGATATCGGCTACGACGGGGTGTTTACTCTCGAGTCGGGCCTGGGTGCGGCACTTGAGGATATCAAGTCGGAAGACCATGCGGCGGGCGTCAAGGCTATGTATCTTGCAACACGCAAACTTGCCAATATGTTTGAAACGCATAGTTAAGGCTCTTTACGCAGGTTGCGGAGGGCACCCTTGGAAATTTGAGGAGAATCTGTTGTGACCGGGTGCTTCGAGTATCCTGAAGAGGTGTCTTGCGACGGATATCTCCGCAACCTGCTTTGCGCGAGCGGACACTCGCAGTACCTGTGTACAGCTTCGTATCCGCGCACGCAAAAATAGCTCTTAACTATGCGTTTCAGCTTTAAGCATATTTAAGGCTCTGTGCAATGCGCTGAAAATATGAACGCATTGCAAGTGATGCGCCGTTCGGCGCAGTGAATATTGAATAGTAGCGGTAACGCAGATTTCGGTGTAGCCGCGTCACTCGCGCGTCAGCGCGCCGCGTCACTCGGCGCTTGCACCGCACCTCTCGAGCCTAAGGCTCGCACCACTCGCACCGCAGGTGCGCGTCACTCGGCGCTTGCACCGCACCTCTCGAGCCTAAGGCTCGCACCACTCGCACCGCAGGTGCGCCTCACTCGGCGCTTGCGACGCATCACTCGAGCCGAAGGCTCGCATCACTCGCACGTCAGTGCGTTTATATTCAAGTTTACAACGGCACGACGATTTGGTAAAATGTGATTACTTAAAGAAAACCGTATCCTGCGGCATTGGCCGGCGGAGGCGGAATCAGTTTAATTCTATAGGAGATGGATCGTTATGAGCAAGAAGAACGGAAAAAAATCAATTTTTACTGAATTTAAAGAGTTTACCATGAGAGGTAACGTCATGGATATGGCAGTCGGTGTCATCATCGGCGGCGCATTCACTGCGATAGTAACGTCTCTCGTTAAAGACATTTTGACTCCTGTCATTGGCCTCTTCACCGGCGGCATCGATTTTTCACAGATGTATGTTGCCCTGGACGGCAAGGGAACAGAGCAAACCCTTGAGGAAGCAGTTGCAGCGGGAAGAGCTGTTATGACCTACGGTAATTTCATCCAGGCCATTATCAACTTCCTGATCATCGCTATCGTGATCTTCCTGATCGTCAAGATATTCAAGGCAGCTGATTTCAAGGCCAAGAAAGAGGCAGCCGCAGCCGAAGCCGCTGCAGCCGCTAAGAAAGCAGAAGAAGAGAAAGCCGCCAAGGAAGCTGAAGAAGCTGCAAAGGCGCTTGTCAAGATCTGCCCCTTCTGCTTCACCGAGATCCATGTGGATGCCACACGTTGCCCTCACTGCACGTCGAAACTCGATTGATCTGTGCACGTGTTGAAGCAGTAAAACAAAAACAGTATATGGCCGGGCGCCGGGCGCCCGGCTTTTATGAATTAAAGCGGCTCCTCAGGCATATTCCGACTGTGAATGCATTGGCGTTTTTTTAGGATTTTTAAAAGTTATTGTTTTATCATCCTCTCCAGGAAAACAAAGCTGAAAAGCATATTCGCTTTTTGTTCTCCGACAATACAGATAAAAACAGTACATCAGTACGGAGGTATTAAAAAATGAGTGCAAGATTTTGTTCAAACTGCGGAAAAGAACTGCTTCCCGGTGCGAAGTTTTGTATAAAGTGCGGCGCACAGGTTGCAGCCGTCAATGCAGAGTCCACGGTGAACCCTGCTCCTGCAGAGGAAAATCCGGTGCCGGCAGAGGAAATGGCCCCGGTCGTTCCTGAGACAATACAAGTCGAAACTGCTCCGGTGCCCGAAACACCTGCTGCTCCGGAAAATACCGAAGTTCCTCCCGCTCCGGAAAACCGTGTTGTTTATGCAGTGCCGGTTTCCCCCGTTGTCGAAAAGAAAGCTGAAGCCGGATCATACGATGACCGTGTGAGGGAATACCACGAGAGAAGACAACAGTATGCGGATAAGAATTATACTCCCGCACCTGCCGTTGCCCCGGCTCAGGCTCAGACCAAAGACAACGCTCCCAAGAGGAAAATGCCCGGCTGGGCCAAAGGGCTCATCATCGCGGGATCCATAATTCTTGTGATCGCTCTCTTTGTTATTTTCATACTGTCCGCCACCAGAGCCATCAAAGACCTGTCAAAGATCGCTTCTTCCGTCTTTGAAAACAACGAAATAAGGGAGATAATTGACAAACAGATCGGCGACACAACCGTTCCCGGGGACAGCAACGTCACGATCAACATTACCGGGGATTCAGAGACCCTTGCCCAGGCGGTTTACGCCAAGTGTGCAGATTCCGTTGTGGGTATTGCAATTGTTTCCGAGACGTCGTCAAACCCCTGGGCTGAGTCCACGAGCACCATTGTTTCCGAAGGCTCCGGAGTTGTTTACAGCTCCGAAGGATACATAATAACCAACTGCCACGTTGTTTCAAACGCACTTGACAGCAACAATAAACTCATGTCAGGCTATTCGGTTAGAGTTTACACAGACAGTTCGCTGGCGAAGTACTATTCAGCCGCGATCGTCGGAGTTGATTATACCTCGGATCTCGCGGTATTAAAGATCAACGCCAATGGTCTTAAACCCGTGGAAGTTGCCACTTCGAAAGACGTCAAGGTTGGCGACCGGGTGTTTGTGATAGGCTGCCCCGGAGGCATTGAGTTTATGGGTTCCATCACCAGCGGTATCGTTGGCGGGACCAATAAAAACCTCCTCACAAACGGCGGCTATGCATACGATCTCATTCAGTCGGATGCGGCCATCAATCCCGGAAACAGCGGCGGAGCAATGCTCAACAATGAAGGCAAACTGATCGGCATCTGCGAGATGAAGATCGTGGAAAGCGGTTACGAGGGCATGGGATTCGCTATCGCATCCGACACCGTAAAAGATGTGTGCGACACCCTGATCAGAGACGGGAAGGTGGTAAGACCTGCCATCGGTTTAAAGGTGAACACAAACTACGACGTGATCAACGCCAGCGATGCGGGACTTCCCGCCGGAGCATGGATCGCAGAGGTTGAGGCGGATTCCGCAGCGGGCAAAGCGGGTCTTCAGAGCGGCATGATCATAACCAAATTCAACGGCGTAGCGGTTTACAACTTCGTGTCGCTGAGGGCGGAGATCATGAAATGCCAGATCGGCGACGAGGTCACCATTGAAGCCTACGTCTACGACAGCACCGACAAGACCAACGGAACTTACAAGACATTCAAGCTTAACCTGAGCAGTCTTGAGGACGAGCACAGAGAGTTTGAATAAAAAAAGTACGAACGGCTGCAAAGGGTGAGGGCATGGCCGCCTGCATCCCGCGCAGAATGAGCCGTTTACAACAAGCAGAGCAGCTCCGGCCGAGACAGGGGATTCCCCGGTCCGGCCGGTGCTTTCGATTAACCGCAGCCGCAACGAACAGACCATTGGCGTGGGAGGCCAAAAAGACATCTGCGCCGGACCTTAATGCAACCTTAATACACGAAACGGGTTGAATTTGACTTGTATTTAAAAATGTGTTAAAATATTTGTGATTTTAGGATCACTCTGAATGCCTTTCGGGTATTCATTCAATATAAGACTTTAAAATCAAATATATATGGAGAGGAGACAGAGTTTTATGTCACCAAGAGAACTTGTAATCTCCTTGATTTCCGTGCTTGTTGGCCTTGTGATCGGCGGAATAGCGTTGTTTATTTACGCAAAGATCAAAGCTCGCAAGAATGCTGAATTTGTTAAGAACGCTCAAGATAAGGCCCGGGACGAGGGTTATGACGAGGGTGTAATTGACGGTTACGAAAAGAGAAAACTCGAAGCTGAGGCAGCTATCGGATCTGCCGAAGAGGAGAGCCTGAGAATTGTACAGGCTGCGGTAAGAGAGGGCGAGACGAAGAAACGCGAATATTTACTGCAGGCCAAGGACGAAATCAGACAGCTTCGTTCACTTTTTGAGAAGGAAGTCAGGGAAAGCCAGCAGGAGGCGCAGAGAAAGGAACAGCGCCTGACTGCAAAAGAAGAAACGCTGGATAAAAAGATCGATGCCTTAGAGCAGAGAGAAACAGCTATTAAAGAAAAAGAAGCCAGAGCGGACGCCAGACTCGCGGAAGCTGACGACTACTACGAAAAACAGAGAGAGACCCTTGAAAAGATCAGCGGCCTCACCTCCGAACAGGCGAAGGAACTGCTTCTCAGCCAGCTTGATGGGGAACTCCTCCACGATAAGGCAGCCCGCATTCGCGAATACGAGGCTGAACTTGCGGATGAGAAAGCTGAAATGGCCAGGGAGATCATCGCCACTGCAGTTCAGCAGTGCGCCGCTGATTACGTTTCTGATATTACGGTAACGGTCGTTCCGATCCCCAATGAGGAGATGAAGGGCAGAATTATCGGCCGTTCCGGAAGAAACATTAATGCCATCGAGACCGCAACAGGTGTTGACCTGGTGATCGATGATACGCCGGAAGCAGTTATTCTTTCCAGTTTTAATCCGATAAGACGTGAAGTTGCGAAGATCGCCCTTGAAAAGCTGATCGCCGACGGACGCATCCATCCCGGAAAGATCGAAGAGACCGTTGAAAAGGCCCGCAAGGAACTGGAGCAGACCATAAGACGTGAGGGCGAAAACGCCACCTTCGAAGCAGGTGTGTTCGGACTCAATCCCGAGATAATCAAACTTCTGGGAAGGCTCAAATACAGGACCAGTTACACCCAGAGCGTTCTGATACACTCCATCGAGGTCTCAAAGCTTTCCGGCATCATCGCCGCAGAACTTGGTGTGGACGTGGATCTTGCAAAGCGTGCGGGACTTCTCCACGACATTGGAAAGGCCGTTGATTTCGAAAACGAGGGCACTCATATCGAGCTTGGTGCCGAAATTGCGAAGAAGTACAAAGAGAACGACACGGTTATCAATGCCATCATGTCCCACCACGGGGACGTGGAGCCCACTTCGGTGATATCGGTGATAGTTGCCGCTGCGGACGCCATTTCCGCCGCAAGACCCGGCGCGAGAAACGAGCCTCTCGAATCCTATTTGAAACGCATTGAGAAGTTGGAGAACATCTGCAATTCCTTTGAAGGCGTTGACACTTCGAAGACCTTTGCCATCCAGGCAGGCCGGGAAGTCAGAGTAATGGTGAAACCTGACCAGATAACCGACGACGAGATGACGGTGCTGTCGAGGAACATTGCCAAGAAGATCGAATCCGAGATGCAGTACCCCGGGCAGATCAAAGTCACTCTCATCCGGGAGACCAGGACCACCGATACCGCAAAATAAGGGCGGATAAGCTTTAAAAGGTGATAATTGTAAACGCTGGTTAAAACCTTTAATCAGCGTTTTCTTAAATAAGGCGGGAACGCCTGGACCGGGCTGAAGCCGGAGGTGTTTTATGTCACTTTCAGGTGAGCACAAAAAAACGATAGTCACAAACAGAAATGCCTTCCACGACTACTTTATCGAGGAGAAGATAGAGTGCGGTATAGAGCTGTTTGGGACCGAAGTCAAATCGATAAGACAGGGCAACGTGAACCTGAAGCAGGCCTACGCGGTGATAGAGAACGGCGAGTGCTTCATTTCCGGCATGCACGTGAGTCCCTACGAGCAGGGCAATATCTTCAACAGAGACCCCCTCAGAAAGAGAAGACTGCTGCTCCATAAAAAGGAGATCAGGAAACTCTATGCAGAGGTAAAGCAGCAGGGCAAGACTCTCGTGCCTCTTGAGGTATACCTGTTGAAAGGCAGGGTGAAGATCCTGCTGGGCCTTGGCAAGGGCAAAAAGCTCTACGACAAGCGGGAACAGGCCGCCGAACGGGATGCAAAAAGAGAAATCGACAGGCTTACAAAACAGAACTGAGCAGGCTCTCAGGCTGAATTAGGAAAAAACTATGCGCGACTGGGCTAAAGACACGATCAAAAATCACGGGAAAAGCATTGCACGGATATTCTTGATACATATGCTTGGCGTGGCACTGGGCTGGGCGGCTTATCCGCTCTTTCTTCTGCTGCTGGCAAGGCATGTGACGATAGACGTGCCGATGGCGGTGTTCTCGGTCTTTGCGTCCATTGTATACGCGGCGATGCTGGTGTCCCAGGGCAACGAATTCGGCCTTACCGACAGAAAGCCCTATAACTGGGCAAGGTACAAGGCCAAGGGATTCGTTGTCGGCGCTGCGGCGGGGCTGATAGTTTTCATTTTGGAGCTTGTGTTTATCGCCGTTGCGAACAGACATTTTGTGGTCAGCCATCCGAATTTTGACATTCCAAACATCAACAGCTACATCAGAATGATACTCTACGTACCCTTCTTCTGGTTCTACAAGCTTATCCAGATCGATGCGATAGTCCCCCGGGTAACAGTCCTGAGTTCCCTTTTTGCGATCCCCTTCTGCTCGCTGTTTACAGGCGCAGGGTATCTCTTCGGGTCAGCCGGAGTGACGGTGGATTTCAGACCGAAGAAAAGAAGATCATAAAAATATGAAAGACAACGAATTGTTTTTGTTCCCGGAGCCGGATGAGGATATTTTGCTCCTGAAAAAATCGTTTAAGGAATATTGCAGGACCCTCGAAACCGAAGAGGACAACGAGGGCGACGTCTACGGAAACTGGGCGTCAATCCCTTCGGAGACTCTTTCCGGAATAACTCCCCTTGATTTTATAAAACGATATGTCGGTGATCCGCCTGCCTTTGAAAGGTATGAGAAGTTGGTGCTCTGTATGCTTTCAGACACTGTATATTCTCTGCCTGTTGAAGTGATGCTGGATTTTGAGGAGGCTTGCGGAGACATTGATGCCTGGAGCAACGACATTTTCAAAAAATGCCTCGGAAACTTCCGCTCGGAGGACAGACGGCTTACCGTACCGAGTTTTATTTTCCTGAACAGGCTGGCGGATGTTTTCACGGACTTCCCCGACGACGTGTACGATCTGCTTATCGGGACGTCAGAAGATTATATGCTTAAAGATCCGGATACCGCTTCGGGACTCTTATCAATCGGCATCACGTGCTGCAAAAACGGTTTTGAAAAAACTTTGGCTCTTCTGAAGGAAAGGTATGAACGGGACGGCGGCTTTGGCGAGTTTGAGGAGACAATGCTCTCACAGATCTGTGTTCACGGCAAACGCAGCAACGATCTCTACAGTCTTCTCAGAACACTCGTCAAAAAAACAGACAACCGCAGCAAAAGCCTTAAACTCTTCTTCATGTTTGTTGAAGATTACGGTGACCCGAGAGCCGTATCATTTTTAAGGACCAAGGTGAGCTCCATACGTGAAGAACTTGCAGAGGTACATATTGACAGCGACGACGCCAAGATACTGTTCGACAATGCCATGGAGGGCGACGCCGTCATAAAAAAGCTTGGCGGAGAAGGCTTTTTCTAAGAAAATGCCGTGGCCTCAGGATACAGGCTCAAATACAAGTTTGAAAAGGTATGCGCTGCTGTCGTGATAGAAGCAAACGTAATACGAACCGTTGACGCAGAAGAGGGATTCGGACTCCCAGCCGGTGGGCAGCGTGACGATGGTGATATAATTGCCGTTCCAGTCGTAAACCGCCAGAATGTTGTCCTTTTCACCGCTCATGGGGAAATAGATGAAGTCGCTGTCGGAGCCCATGCCCTGAGCGGTATACGCCAATTCCTCCCGCGAATAAGAGTTTTTAACCTTAAGTTTATTGCTTAATATGTGCAGGGTCTTGCCTCCTTTGCTGATGGCAAAGAGGTCCCTTTCGGGGCAGTAGGTGATGGCGCCTGCGCCTTTTTTTATTTCTACAGACTGGTCAATGACCGTCAGCTTCTCCGGGTCCACCGTGGTGAGGATCTTGCCCTCCGTTGACCCGTGGGCAATGTAAATAATATTGCGGGCTGTGTCGAAAGTCATGTCGTTGCCGTGAAAAACGTATATGGGGGCGCTGCGCTTTATGACTTTTCCTGTTTCGAGACTGTGCTTGGCAATAATGGCCTCCCCGTTCTCCGCCGTCCTCAGCAGAATGTATGCGTAAGTTCCGTCTGAACAGGCGCCCTGGGCAACGCTGAAATTGTTATATGCATAACTGTGAATTACAAGTTCAAAATCCACTGTGAAGGACCTGCCGCTTTTAATGAGCTCGTTCAGCTTGTATTCCGGACGGGGCGTTGGTGTAGGAGTGGCTGTGGGTGTTGGCGTTGGGGTTGGCGCAGGCGTTGGAGTATGAGTCGGAGCAGGTGTGTGAGTGGCCGTGGGTGTTGGGGTCGGAACCGCAGTCGGCGCCTGTGTCGGAGCGGAAGTCGGAACTTCAACCTGGGTTGGAGTAGGAATAAAAGTCGGCGTTTCGGTTTGACCGGGAGTTTGGGACTCAGTTTGAACTGCAGAGGTGATCTGTTCTGTCGGGTCAGGAAGAGCGTTGGTAGGGTTCGAAGCAGGAGCGTCGGTCGATTCAGGCATTGGCGTGACCTGAGAAGGGGAAGAAACAGGCGTTCCTGAGATTTCGGAAGATGCACTCGGCCCCGACGTGCTTCCCGTCTCATATGCGGGGAGAGGATCTGTGCCGTTGGTGCAACCCGCTGCCAAAACAACGCAAAAAACTATTATCAATACTGCGACGATCCTTTTCTTCATGGCCTTGCCTTTCGTTAAAATTTCACTAACTTATAGCACAGGAAAGGTCCCCAAATCAATAAAAAAGACTCAAAAACCCCTCTTTTCAACTAAAATGGCAAACCGGACCAACTTTTTTAGCTTTTTTTTACCGCGGAGCAGTAAAAATACTGCGTAAACCAAATCAAAGAAAGGCAAGGTGATACCGATGAAGTTAAATGCAATGAAGCAAAAACTGATAATTATCATAGCAGTTCTGCTGATCTGCTTCGCTGTTCTTTTGGGAGGATGCTCCGTCACACGGGTGGTTCTCTCCGGAAACGATTCCGGAAGCACAAAAACCGAAGCGGCCGTATCACCTGATACCGAAGAAACAGAGGAGACCGTTGAGGCGGAAACGGAGAGCAGCGGGGAAACTCAAAACGAGCCCCAAAACGAAGAAACTGTCTCTGCTGAAGCCAATCAGGAAGAGACTCCGGAACCTTCCGAAACTGAAGCGGCTGAGCCCACCGCAACTGTGGAACCCACGGCAACCGCTGAGCCCACTGCTGAGCCCACCGCAGAATCTGTCGAAGAAGTGACTCCCGTCGCGGATACGTCGGTGACCGCCGCAGAGACTTACGGCGACTTCACAATTTCAACAGACGACGGAGTCTTCTCAAGAAGCGGAAACGTCATAACGATCTCCGCAGCAGGAATCTATCAGCTGACGGGAAGGCTCGAAGGCCAGATCCTCGTGGAAGCAGGAGAAGACGACGACGTGATCCTTGAACTTTGCGGCGTGACGATCACCTGCTCAAGCGATTCGCCAATAAAGATCACCTCCGCAGGCAACGTAGAAATATCAGCCAAATCGGACACGGAAAACGTGATCAACGACACAAGGTCTGTAAAGACAGTTGACAGCGACACTCTTGGCGAAGGAGCCATCTACTCCAAAGCCGACCTGAAGATCAAAGGCACCGGCACCCTTGTGGTCAACGCCTCCTACAACAACGGCATCCACACCACCAAGGACCTGACGATCCAGAAAGTCAGCTTGAAAGTGACCGCTTACAACAACGGTCTCAAGGGCAACGACTCCATCACTGTAAAGAGCGGCACGGTGGTGGTGATCTCCACCAACGGCGACGGTATGAAGTCTGAAAACACCGACGCCGACAAAAACGGCAACGTCCGGGGCGACATTACCATATGCGGAGGCGACGTCACTGTATACGCCGCAGGAGACGGAATCCAGGCAGCCCATGACTTCAACATGATCGCGGCAGCAGACGGCACATCCGGCACCCTAACGATCTACACAGGCTCCTACAGCAGCTACACCGCATCAAACGCTTCCACCACTTCCTACAAGGGCGTCAAAGTCCAGAACGAGCTCAACGTCAGTGCGGGCACTATCACCCTCAAGTGCTACGACGACGGTCTCCACGCAGATTACGGCACGAAGTTCACAGCAGGAGGCACCGGTCTCGGAACCATCAACGTCTCCGGCGGCACGATAAACATTGGCGTCTATTCACCAACGGGCAAGACAGCAGGCGGCAGCTTCGGACCCGGCGGAGGACGAGGCGGCTGGGGTGGATGGAGCGGCCAGCAGACCGTGAGCGGTGCGGACGGCATCCATGCGGACTACAAACTTAATATCTCAGGAGGCACCATCAACATCGACAGCTCCTACGAGGGCCTTGAGGCAAACGTGATCAACATATCCGGCGGCACCGTTTACGTCAGCGCCAATGACGACGGCGTGAACGCGACAAAGGGCGTTACCACACCACAGGTCAATATAAGCGGCGGCTACCTTGACGTGACCGTCTCCGCAAGCGGCGACACCGACGGCATCGACAGCAACGGCACCTACACCCAGACAGGCGGCATTGTGATTACCCGCGGTCCCAACAGCGAGATGGCTGCGGCCCTGGACGCCGACGGCACGATCAAGATCACCGGCGGAACCCTGATAGTGCTGGGCTACGTCAGAGTGACGACCGGCGGCAGCGTAAAGTCTTATTCGCTCTCCCTTCACAGTTCGGGCAGCCACACGGTGACGGTAAACGGAACCAAATACACGTTCACCAATGCATCGGCTTATGGCAGAACTTATGTATACAGCGACGTGACGGTTTCGGGGCAGTGAGTGCAGCGCAAGCGCTGCAAGTGATGCGCAGCTTCGCTGCGAGTGATAGCGGTGCATCAGACAAAACAGCGCCGCACCTCAACTGTTCACTGATCACTGTTCACTGCACCGCAGGTGCACCACTTGCGGCGACAGCCGCACAGTGACGCACCTCAACTATTCACTGGTTACTATTAATTAATTAAAAATAATACTTGACAACTCCCACGCCGTTTGATACCATTGGCGCGGTAGAGGATAGTCGGCAGAAAGAGTGGGACGGACAAGCCCGCTCTTTTGTTTTGAAAGCCTCTTCCTGAATTGGCGATTTTGACGGGAAGGTGAAACGATGGCAGAGGGAAAAACTGCGGCAAGAGTGCGCGAGGCGGTGGAGGACATCATCGTTAAGATGGGCTATGAGCTTGTGGATGTGGAGTATGTCAAGGAGGGACCGAACTGGTACCTGAGGATCTACATCGACAAGGAGGGCGGAATATTTATCGATGACTGTGTTGCCGTTAACGATGCGACGGAGCCGGTGATCGACAAGCTTGATCCCATTGACGGCGCCTACATTTTTGAAGTCTCGTCCCCGGGTCTGGACAGGCCCATAAAAACCGACAGGGATTTCAAAAAGGCGGAGGGAAAGAAGATCGAGATCACACTGTTTTCAAAGCAGGGAAATTCGAAAATGCACACAGGGATCCTGAAAGAGAAAAAAGATGACAAAGTCGTCATTCTTGAAGACGGGAAGACCGTTGAGATAGACGAGAAGAATATTGCCCTGGCAAAACTTGCGATAGAGTTTTAACGGCGCGAGTATTTAAAACTTGAAAAGTACCGGCTTTCGCCCGGAAAAGGACGGGCGGGGAATCATAAAAGAATACAGACAGGAAGGAAATCAAAGGAAAAATGGCAACTGGTAAGAAAAAGAAACAAAACGGAATGAGTTATACAGAGAGTTTCTTCAGCGGCGTGAAAAAACTTGCCGAAGAGAAAAAAATGGATGAAGAAACTATCATTGTTTGCCTTGAGGAGGCTATAAAGAGCGGCTACGAGGCATATGACGACGTTGGCGGCTCGAAGGACCAGAAAGGCGCCAGAAAAAAGGAGTATGCAGTCGAGATAGACAGAGTCACCGGCGAGATCATTGTCAGCACGGTAAAGAAGGTTGTGCTTGAAGTGGTCAATCCCGACTGTGAAGTATCTCTCGAGGAAGCTCTGAAATACGATCCCGAGTTTGTTGTGGGCGACGACATGTATACGGACGTGACGCCTACCAGTTTTGAACTTATGGGTCGCACCACCTCTTCCAACATCAAATCACTCTTTATCCAGAAGGTGCTGGAGAAGGAGCGGGAGGCCATCACCCAGAAGTGCGCAAACCTTGCCGACGAGATCATCAGCTGCGAGGTGGAGCTTGTGGAGGAGAGCCAGTTCTTCGACGTGAAGAGCAACAAGTACAGAAAAAAACGCAAGGTGTTTGCCACCTACGACAATATTGAATTCGTCCTCAACGAAGGCGACCTGCTCCAGGGCGACAATTTCAAGACCCCGACCCTCTCCGGCAAAAAGGAGACCTTCAAGGCTTACGTGATCCCGCCGAAGAACGACGTAGATGACGAAGCGAAGATCACCGAAAAGGGCAGAGGCAAAAAGAGAGAGGTCACGCCAAGGCTATCCAGAACAGACGACAGGTTCCTCTGGAGACTTCTTGAGAGCGAAGTGGCATCCATCAGAGAGGGTGTTGTGGAGATCAAGAGAGTGGCAAGAAAACCCGGCCAGAGATCAAAAGTGGCGGTCTACTCCCACGACCCCAACGTTGATCCGGTAAGCGCATGCGTAGGACCCGGCGGCCAGATCATTACGGCTGTCAGCGACGAGCTTAGGGGCGAGAAGATCGACGTCATTCTGTGGAGCCCGGATCTGGCGGAATTTGTTGCCAATGCTCTCAGCCCCGCCAAGGCAAACTACTATCCCATAGTTATTGAGGATGACTACGAGAAAGCGGAAAAAGAGAGAGCGGAAGGCAGCAAAAAGAGCAGGATCGGCAAGGTTGCCAGAGTCATGCTCAAGGGCGACCAGCTCACATTGGCGATAGGCGCAAAGGGAATCAACGTTGCCCTTGCCGCTTCCCTCTGCGAATGCAGAATAGACATCAAGGGCGACGGAGACGAGGACAGCGATTCCAGAAGAGACAGGGAATTCCTGAGCGGAATGATGAGCCAGTCCTGATAAAAGGGGGTGTCCGGCACGGAAGACAAGAAAACACCTGTGAGAATGTGTCTGGGATGCGGTGTCAGACAGCCTAAAAAGGACCTGATAAGGATCGTCAGGGCACCTGAAAACGGAAAGGTAATGCTTGATCCCACGGGCAAAATGAACGGCAGAGGCTGTTACGTCTGCCGGAAGCCCGAGTGCATGGAAACGGTAATTCGTAAAAAGAAACTTTCAAGAAGCCTTGACACCGAGATAGACACAGAAACGGTTTTGAGGTTGAAGGCAGAATTCAACGATCTGCCGGATTAAAACGGAGGACAAGATATTGAGTACCACTAATACTAAACTGAAAGTTCGGGAACTGGCAGAGGAGATCAATTGGGACATATCCCGCGTAAAGAGCAAACTGAGAGAGATCGGCGTCTACGTCAACAGCACCGAGACCGAGGTTTCCGCCGCGGATATTGAACGGTTCAAGAAGCACATCGGCTACGTTCCGGAAGAAGAAAAGAAAGAGGAGGACAAGCCGTCTGCAAAGACTTCGGCGTCAAGCGCCCAGGAAGGCGTTATCATGCGTACCAGGTCTGACTATTCCGGCGAAGTGCCTTCCATCGGCAAGAAACAGAAGCAGACTAAAGGCGGAGTTGCGGGCACAGCCGATTCAAACCTCAGAAGCGGTTATGTTACCGTGACCGACGACGAGAGAGAACAGTACGAGGCCATCCAGAGAGAAAACGCAAGGGCCAAGGCTGCGACAAAGAACGCCGATGCAGGCGCCCAGACTCCCGATACGGCAGAAGCGAGAACCGCGGAAAGACCCCGCATCAGGAGAAGAGCCGCAAACAACGGAACTCCTGCAAATGAAAATTCGGGAACAGGCGCTGCCCAAAACGAGGCAGTTGCGCCTCAGAACACGACTGGCAGCGCCGGAACGGCGGAGGGAACCGCCTCAGACAGGCCCCGCGTCGTCAGAAGAAAAGCTGCGACCTCTGCAGAGCCTTCAAACGAAACAACTAAGACTCCCTCGACTGAGAACGGTGCTTCCGCACCGGTTGACGAAAGCAAATCACCTGCTGCGACCGGCGAGACCGGTACAAACACCGCGGAAGGGACGCCTTCGGCTACAGAGACCGTGAAACCCGCTGATGCCTCTGAAGGAACCGCCGATGCCGGCGAGAGACCTGAGACCGAAAAGCAGGAGACCCCCAAAGATTCCGATGCCAAGGAAGAAGAGGCCAAAAAAGCCCCGGAAACTTCTCCTAGCGGCTATGTGCCGCCCGAGATCACGGTAAGACCCGTAAGAGTCCAGCCTATTATAAGACGCGTGCCTCAGGGAACAGCTCAGCAGGGCACCGGCACAAGGCCGAACCAGCCGAACAGAGGCGACAGACCCCAGGGGACAAGGGACGACCAGCGTGGCGACAGAAGACCCTCTGACGGAAGACCCCAGGGCGACAGACGTCCGGTTCAGGGCGGCCAGCAGGGCGGACAGAGACCTGCTGCCGGAGGAAGACCTTCTCCACAAGGCGTAGCTTCAAACCAGCCTGCAGTGACTCAGCGCAGAGACAGCGGCAGGGATAAGGACAGCGCCAGGACCGAAAAACGCAACGAAGGCACAAGACGGGCCGGCGGACCTCAGAAAGCCGGCAAGTATAATGACGCCAGAAGCTGGATAGGAACCAGGGGATCCGTCTCCGACGTTGAAAGCGACGAGTTCTCGATCAACAATTCATACATCGAAAGCGGCCGCCAGGGGCAGAAGAATCCCAAGGCAAAGAAGAAATCCCAAGCTGACGAGCAGGCAAGGATTGCCGCCCAGAAGCTTACGAACGTTAAAATCCCGCCCACGATCACAGTCGGGGCATTCGCAGCCCTCATAAAGAAGACGGTTTCCGAGGTCATTACCAAACTTTTCAAGGACGGCATAATTGCCTCCCAGAACCAGGAAATCGATTTTGACACCGCAGCGATCATTGCCGACAGTTTTGGCATCACCGCAGAGCCGGAGATAATCGTGAGCAACGAGGAACTTCTTCTCGAGGATCCGGAGGACAAAGAGCCTGCCGAGGACGCTGAACCCAGACCGCCTGTTGTCGTCGTAATGGGTCACGTTGACCACGGTAAAACTTCACTCCTTGACGCTATCAGGAACACCAGCGTTACTGCGGGGGAGGCCGGAGGCATCACCCAGCACATTGGCGCTTACACAGTCACCATTAACGACCACAAGATCACCTTCCTCGACACCCCGGGCCACGAAGCTTTCACTGCAATGAGAGCAAGAGGCGCCCAGGTGACCGACGTTGCCATCATCGTTGTGGCTGCTGACGACGGCGTTATGCCTCAGACAATCGAAGCCATCAACCACGCCAAGGCCGCCAACGTTTCCGTTGTGGTCGCAGTGAACAAGATCGACAAGGAAGGCGCCAATATCGACCGCGTCAAAAACGAAATGGCCGAGCAAGGCATTGTTTGTGAAGAGTGGGGCGGAGACGTACCTTTCGTGCCGGTATCCGCAAAGAAGGGAGCCAATATTAACGAACTGCTGGAGACTGTTATTCTTTCGGCTGACATCCTTGAACTCAAGGCCAGCAGAACGAAACAGTGCAAAGGAACCGTCATCGAGGCAAAACTCGACAAGAACAAAGGTCCTGTGGCAACACTTCTCGTCCAGAGAGGAACCCTGAAGACCGGAGACGCCATCCTTACCGAGACAACCTTTGGCCACGTCAGGCGAATGACGGACGACAAGGGCCGCACGATCAAAGAAGCAGGTCCTTCAATGCCTGTTGAGGTCACAGGTCTTCCTGAAGTTCCTGAGGCAGGAAAAGTATTCTACTGCGTGAACAAGGACGAACACCTGGCCAAGAAGGTCGCTGAGGAGCGCATCGCCAAGAACCGCGAGAAGACCATGACCTACTCCAACAAGGTCACTCTCGAGGATCTCTACAGCCAGATCAAAGCCGGCGAAGTCAAGAATCTTGACGTCATCGTCAAGGCAGACGTTAAGGGAAGCGTCGAGGCCGTTAAATCCTCTCTTGAGGGAATCGTAAACGACGAAGTCAGAGTGAGAGTCATCCACTCGGCGGTCGGCGGAATCAGCGAAAGCGACGTTCTGCTTGCGGAAGCTTCAAACGCCATCATCATCGGCTTCAACGTCAGACCTGTGGGCAACGCAGGAGAGATGGCTGCGGAAAAACACGTGGACGTCAAACTCTACAAAGTCATCTACAATGCCATCGAGGACGTAAAGGCGGCCATGAAGGGAATGCTCAAGCCCGAGTTCAAGGAGACGGTCATCGGTCACGTGGAGATCAGAAAGATCTACAAGATCTCCGGCGTGGGTACGGTTGCAGGAGGATACGTCCTGAACGGCAAGGTCCAGAGAAATTCCGAGGTCCGTATCGTAAGAGACGGTATCGTGGTATACGAAGGAAAACTGGCCTCCCTGAAACGCTACCAGGATGACGTCAAGGAAGTTCCCACGAGCTACGAATGCGGACTGTCCTTTGAATCATTCAACGATATTAAAGAAGGCGATGTGGCAGAGTGCTACATCATGGAACAGGTGGAAAGGACCATTTAATAAAGGCAGGATCTTCACCGTATGATATTGCGCGCGGCACCTGCTGCCGCGCGCGTTTGTGACAGAAAATATGGACAGAATTATTAGAATTGCCGGCGAAATGCAGCGGGCGCTCACAGAGATAATAAACCGGGACATGAAGGACCCGAGAATACCTCCCATCACCAGCGTGACCAGGGTGAAACTCACAAAAGACCTTCAGTTTGCCAAGGCATATGTCAGCATGTTTGCTTCTCCGGATGAGAAAAAGGCGGCTGTGGACTGCCTGAACTCGTCCTCGGGGTTTGTACGGTCGATGCTTGGCAAGAGAATGATCATAAGGCAGATACCCAAGATACTGTTCAAGGTCGACGACTCCGTTGACGTGGGCACCGCAATGGATGCCAGAATAACAGAAATCATTGCCGGGGACAAAAAGGACGGGGCAGCTCCCGAAGACGGGACGGAAGATATTGGCAGCGAACAGTGACACGGCCGGGTGCCCGGATTTTGCAGAACACAAGACTTGAACAGTTAAAGGCGGCAAACCGTATGAAAGGGATCATCAATCTTTACAAAGAAAAAGGACTGACTTCTCACTCGTGTGTTGCGGCAGTAAGAAGAATTTTAAAGATCAAAAAAGCGGGGCATCCGGGGACTCTTGACCCCCAGGCGACGGGAGTGCTTCCGATCATGGTGGGCGGTGCCACGAGATGCTCCGATTTTTTCCTTGAAATGCGTAAAACCTACAGTGCGGAGGCAACCTTCGGCCTGGTTTCCGATACCCAGGACATCTGGGGAAACGTGGAAAGAACAGAACTCTCCACCGCAGGCGTCAGCGAAAATTCGATAAAAGAGGCGCTTAAACGTTTTCAAGGTGAAGTGCTTCAGGTGCCTCCTGCCTTTTCGGCGCTGAAAAAAGACGGCGTTCCCTATTACAAGCTTGCAAGGCGGGGAGAGACAGTTGATGCCGAGGCCAGACCCGTTAATATCTATTCCTGCGAGCTAAGGAGTTTTTCGGTCAACAGAGAAGGTCTTCCCACCGCAAAGATCGAGGTGTGCTGCGGAAGAGGAACCTATATCCGGACGATTATAAACGACCTTGGTTTAATGCTGGGGTGCGGCGCAGTTATGTCGGAACTGGAACGGACCTCCTACGGGGTCTTCAAGTCGGAGAACGGTGTGACCCTTTCGAAACTCCGGGAGGCGGCGGAAAACGGCAGCCTTGAGGGATTCATATGCCCCGTAAAAAGTGTTTTCGGATTTCCTTCTATGGAAGTGACTTCTCCGGAATACAAAAAGTATCTTGAAGGGAAAGCGTTGCCAATAGGAACCGAAAGGCTGATTTTTCCGGAAAACGGCGAAAAAACCGAAGACGGCACATTCAGCGTCGTACTGCTCCTTGACAGAGAGGAATTTGCGATTGCCAAGGCGAAAAGAGAGAATGACGGTATTGTTCTCTCCCCGGGAAGGTACCTTGGCGGCGTCTGACAGACCTGAAACAGCGGAGAAAACTCATTGATGAAGATTTACGGAAACGACTTGCCGTATGAAGAATATGAAAGACCGGGAAAAGGCGTTGCTGTGGGCCTGGGCAATTTTGACGGAGTCCACAAAGGCCACACGGAGCTGGTGAAGAGGCTTTGCCTGGAAGCCGAAAAGCGGGGGCTTCAGTCTCTTATCTACACATTTGAAAAGCATCCTATGAACGTGTTTGGCGCCAAAAAGGTCAAACTCATTATGACCAATGAGCGCAAGGCGGAAATAATGGAGAGCCTTGGCGCGGACGGAATCTTTTTCGAAAGCTTTGACCGGGAATACGCAGACACGGACTGCGAGACTTTTGCACGGGACATAGTCCGGAAAAAACTCGGGGCAACGCTGACAGTTGTGGGCACCAATTATTCCTTCGGAAAAGGCGGCGCCGGCGGACCGGAAATACTGACTAAACTGGGCAAGAAATACGGTTTTGAAGTGGCTGTGATCGATCCCGTAACAGTCAACGGCAAGACAGTCTCCAGCACGCTCCTGCGGCAACTGGTCACTGAGGGCAGAGTCGACGAATACCCCCTCTATGCCGGCAGACCCTACGAGATACCGGGGAAGGTGGTGCACGGTCGCAAAGTCGGCAGAAGCATCGGGTTCAGAACCGCCAATATAGTCCCCCGAAAGGAATTCGTTATACCCCCCGACGGTGTCTACGCAACACTTACAAATATCCGGGGCACTTTGTGGAAAGGTGTGACAAATATCGGTAAGAATCCTACCTTCGGGGAAACCCGGCGCAGTGTCGAGACCCATCTTTTCGACCTTACCGGGGATTTTTACGGCAGCGTGATCGACGTCACGTTCGTGAAAAGACTTCGGGGGGAGATCAGGTTTGAAACCGCCGAAAAACTTTCGGAACAGATCGAAAAGGACAAAGCAGATGCGGTTCGGATACTGTCCTGCTATGAGTGCTGAAAAGCACATGCATGCGGTCTCCGGGTTTTGGCAATGAAGGGGAAAACAGGGCCTTAAAAGATATATAAAAATATTATTGACTCTTGACAAGAGGCGCTGTTTTTCTTAATATTAAATGCACGGCAAAAGATCCGGACCGTATATTTCCGGACAGCGGAGCCGCCGGAAGACGTCCCCGCATTTTTGACGTCTCATTAGGTGACAAAAGATGAGAGACTTTCTTGTAAACATGAAGAAAAGACCGATTATCATGATCTTCACGGCCCTTGTGACCGCGCTGGTCTGTTTTGCGGTACAGTTTAATCCTTTTACAAAAGAATTCGGTTCTCTCAGCCGTATCTTCAAAACGGACTATCCCCAGCTTCTCACTGATATTGCCGAATGGCTGAAGGGCAGAGCTACCGACCCTTCGCTTCTTGCCACCACCCTTGCAATTGCTTTTCTGTCCGTCCTTGGCGTGTCCATAGTCTGCGGACTTTTTGCTTCCGGCTTCTCCTACGTAATGTACGTTAACACATATAACGGAATACACCGGGTGACAAAGAAAAGAAAGACCGGTTCTCTTTTCAGAGAGGGCGTGAACAAGCGCTTCTGGGGAATGACCGGTTACATCTTCGTTTCGATCATAGCTTTTGCGCTGATCGTTTTCCTTCTCGCATACATAAACATGCCGATGGCCATTTCGATAAGCAAGTTTCTTGCGGGCGATACGTCTCAGATCCTTCCGATGATCCTGCTGGTTGCCGTGGTCCTCGTGGTCATGTTTTTTGTGATAATGTTTTACTCAATGTACGTGTCTTACATGATGCCCAGCATAGTGGCGTTCAAGAAAGGCGCGGTACGGGTGGCGTTCAAACTGGTCAATTCCTACTGCTGGTACCTGATCCCGAGAACGCTTCTGTTCCTGGTCTACAATTTTGTGATAGAAGTCGCACTGCTGGCGTTGGGTTACGGACACGCCAATACGACTCTGTCCATAATCGTATTCGCAGTCAATTTTGTGCTTCGCACGATAGGCATCCTCTACTACACCCATTACGTATTTAAAACGTATATCGAAATGAAAGAGGACATGTTCGACGAAGCCTGATTTCAGGCTGTTTTTCCGAGAGCGGACCGCTCGAAGTACTTTTGTACATCTTCTGGTCCGCGCTCGAAAAAACGGCTCTGAAATGTCTAAACAGGCTCTTTCCGGGAGCGGACCGCTCGAAGTACTTTTGTACATCTTCTGGTCCGCGCTCGAAAAAACAGCTCTGAAATGTCTAAACAGGTTCTTTCCGAGAGCGGACCGCTCGACAAAAATGATTTGAAACTTTAGACCGCTTCAGTGCGGTCAGATACCGATGATAAACCGCCATTGTTCAGGCGGCTGATCTGCAAAAGAAAAGGGAAAAGGGATTAATTGTGAAAAAGCTTGTTATTAACGGCGGAAAGCCTCTCCGCGGCGAAGTCAATATAAGCGGCAGCAAAAATGCCGCGGTTGGAATCATTGCCGCCACCATTCTCGCAAACGGTATATGCACACTCGAAAACGTTCCGGACGTGTCTGACATAAAGATACTTCTGGATGCTTTGGCGTATCTTGGCGCCACGTATAAGCGTGACGGCGACGTAGTGGTGATAGATACCACAGGGGTGAACAAATATGTTGCGGACAAGGAATCCATCGGCAAGATGAGAGGCTCCAGCTATCTCATGGGCGCGCTTCTCGGCCGTTTCCACCGGGCTCAGGTATTTCTCCCGGGCGGCTGCAATTTAGGGCCACGTCCCATCGATCAGCACCTCAAAGGCTTTACCTCCCTCGGCGCGACCAGCTCCGTTGAAATGGGCAAGGTGGATATAGTTGCGGAGAACGGTGTCATTGGCAATAACGTCTACCTTGACATCGCGTCCGTCGGCGCCACCATAAACATAATGCTCGCGGCCTGCACTGCGGAGGGCAACACCCTTATCGAGAACTGCGCAATGGAACCCCACGTGGTTGACGTTGCCAACTTCCTTAACACCTGCGGCGCCAATATAAGAGGCGCAGGCACCAATATCATCAAGATACAGGGAGCCAAGAAGCTTCACGGATGCATCTATTCGATTATTCCGGACCAGATAGAGGCGGGCACGTTTATGGTTGCCGCAGCCGCCACCCACGGCGACGTCACCGTGAGGAACGTGATACCGAAGCACCAGGAGGCCCTCACCGCAAAACTTGAGGAGATGAACATAGGCGTGACGGAAGGACCGGACTGGATACGCATATTCGACAAGGGCCCTGTAAAGTCCACCATCATCAAAACGGCCCCTTATCCCGGTTTCCCGACGGATATGCAACCCCAGATAGTGACCCTTCTCGCCTGCGCGGAGGGTGAGAGCAAGGTCTTCGAAAACATCTGGAACTCAAGATTTTCCTACACCTCGGAGCTGAACCGCATGGGCGCGGACATAACGATCCAGGACAAGACTGCGATCATATCGGGAGGCAAGACCCTTGCGGGCATCTCCATGAAAGCGCCGGATCTTCGGGCCGGAGCGGCTTTCGTTATCGCCGGACTTGCCGCCAAGGGCACGTCAACGATTTACGGGATCCACTACATCGACAGGGGCTACGACAATTTCGAAGGAAAACTTGCGGCCCTGGGAGCCCGGATCAGCCGCGAAGAGGCGGATTTTGAAGACATTTAAATAAAAAGAAGAGCCCCCGGAAGATCTCAGATCCTTTTACGGGGGCTGTTTTATGGGGTAAAAATGAAGATCTGCACACTTGTAAGCGGCAGCAGCGGCAATTCGACCTATATTTCAGACGGTAAGACGTCAGTTTTGGTGGACGTTGGCGTTACCGGGAAAAAGATTGAAGAGGAGCTTGCCGGAATTGGCGTCAAGGGCGAGGAACTGGATGCGATCCTTGTGACCCATGAGCACATTGACCACGTTTGCGGCGTTGGAGTTGTGGCAAGAAAGTACGGAATACCTGTATACGCCAATCTTGCCACAATGAAGTGGCTGGACTCAAACGGTTACTTCAAGAGGATAATGCCCGAGAACCTGATAGTGTTTGAGAACGACAGCGATTTCATGTGCGGCACGCTCCTGGTCCACTCTTTTTCAACGCCCCACGACGCCATAGATCCAGTGGGATACCGGTTTACTTCCTGCGGGGTCAGCGTTGCCGTGAGTACGGATATCGGCGAGATCACCGAAAACGTGAGAAAAAATACGCTGGGATGCGCGGCGGTGGTCCTGGAGGCAAACCACGACGTGGAAATGCTGAAAAACGGCCCCTACCCTTACCCGCTGAAGAAGAGGATACTTGGGGATCACGGCCACCTTTCCAACAGCAATTCAGCTATATTTGCAAGAGAACTGGCGGAAAACGGCACAAAAACGATAATTCTGGGGCACCTCAGCAACGAAAACAACACGCCGGAGATCGCCTATAAAACGGTCGAAAGTGTCCTTGGCAATGAGAAAAATGCACCGAACGGCTGCCGGCTGCTCCTGGCGCCGAGACATTCCCACGGGGAGATGGTGATATGCTGAAGATTACGGTCTGCGCTGTAGGAACAGTCAAGGAAAAATACATGCGGGAAGCCATCGATGACTACGCTAAGCGGCTCTCGCGAAAATGCAAAGTGTCTTTTATTGAAGTCAAAGAGTGCCCGAACGTTGCCGAAGAGGGTGCGCTCCTCAAAAAGGCGATACCACAGGGCTCCTTTGTCGTTGCCCTTGACCTGAAGGGCAAAATGATGGATTCGGAGGAGCTTGCAGGATATATTGACGCCAAAATGACGGAGGGCGTCTCAAGCATGACTTTTGTCATTGGCGGCTCCGACGGCCTCGACAGATCGGTGCCTGAAATCGCCGACTTATCCCTCTGCCTTTCGAAAATGACCTTCACCCACCAGATGACGAGGCTCATCCTTCTTGAGCAGATCTACCGGGCGATGAAGATCATAAGCGGAGAAAAGTACCACAAATAACGGGAGGGATCCGTAATGAAGAAAACAGCGGCTTTTATTATCATTCTTTTGGCGGCAATGCTTGTCCTCGGTGCAGCGGTTTTTGCAGACGACGTCAAGTTCACAAAGTCCCCCGAGAGCGCCGACCTCACAAATCATCAGGCATATCCGATCTCCTGGGAAATCGACAGGGAACTGGGAGAAAACGATTATTTTATCGTCCAGGAGAGAACCGATGAGACCTGGTCTTGGGGCAACGTTGTGGTTTTACGCGATACGACGGAATATACTGTCACGGAAAATTCAAACACCTCGCTGCAGTACCGCATTATGCTCTATTATAACGGCAACGAGTATTACAGCGATCCCATTACGGTGACCTGGTCCAAGGCTTCCGACATTACCACTGTGGAAATAAGCTGCCCCGAGGTGGGAGACGTGCTTCAGGGCTCCGAGGCTGAGATCCTGCCGATAACAATCACCAATACAGGCAAGTACGATCTTCGGATCACAAGCGTGGAACCCGGCAGCTTAACCGTTCTTGAAGTGATCGAAAATAAACCGCTTAAAGTTTTGAAGGCGGGGGAGAGCGACAGCACGTCCTACAGTTTCAGGGTCAGAAGCGATTATCCCGTTGGCGAATACTGGTTTCAAAACATATACGTCGGCGCAGAAAACCTTGACGAGGACGTACAGTTCACTTTTTATTGTATCCGGATAGTTGAATCTCTGGAAGCCATTTACAGCATCAGCGTGGAAACGCCTGACTTTGGCGAAGGCAGCACGGATGAGACATCGGAATATCTGCATTTTGTCATCAAAAACACGGGCACCGCGGCCCTTACAAACGTCCGAATCGTCGAGGAGGATGACTCGAGGGCGGTTTTCGATATTCATATCGAGGGCGGATGGATAGAGTTTCTCGGAGCCGGCGAGGATACGGGCGACAGGATAAAGATCGCATTACTCGGCGGAAACAGTGAAGGATACTACGAAAGGACGATCAGAGTATACGCCAATGAGCTCGCGGAGCCCTATGTCGTGACCCTCACCGGAACCGTGGTCAAACCCGAAGAAACGGAAGCACCCGAGATTACCGACGAGCCCCGGCCAACGGATGGCGCGACAGAAACTCCGGGCAACGAAAAGCCCGATTCAAAAACACCCGGGTGGGTGGTTCCTGTGATCATCATATCGGTCCTGCTGGTTGCCGGAGCGACGGCGGCGGTGATCGTCATTGTCAAAATGAAAAAGTCACGGTAAAACACCGGATAGGGGCAAAAAATACTTGCAGAAAATCAAGTGAAAAAATATAATACGATTTTGTGCTTTAACGTGCTAAAGCCAAGGCATAAAAAATCGGAATCTATTTCTTTCTGGAGGGTTGAATATGAACGTTAATGAGTATATTGCATCTGTTCTCGAAACAGTGAAAAAGAGAAACCCGGGCGAAGCGGAGTTTCACCAGGCCGTAGAAGAAGTTCTGGAAACTCTTAAACCCGTTATCGAGGCACATCCCGAGTTCCAGGCTGCCGGTCTCATCGAGCGCCTTGTGGAGCCCGAGAGAATAATCAAATTCAGAGTTCCCTGGGTGGACGACAGCGGCAAGGTCCAGGTAAACAGAGGCTACAGGATCCAGTTCAACGACGCCATCGGCCCCTACAAGGGAGGCATCAGATTCCGCAACAACGTAACTGAGAGCGTCATTAAATTCCTCGGCTTCGAGCAGATATTCAAAAACAGCCTCACAGGTCTCCCCATCGGCGGAGGCAAGGGCGGCTCTGACTTTGACCCCAAGGGCAAGAGCGACGCAGAAGTTATGCGTTTCTGCCAGAGCTTCATCACAGAGCTCTACAAGTACATCGGCGCGGACGTTGATGTTCCCGCAGGCGACATTGGCGTTGGCGGAAGAGAGATCGGCTTCATGTTCGGCCAGTACAAGCGCCTCACCGGCCTTTACGAAGGCGTGCTCACCGGCAAGGGTCTCACCTACGGCGGCTCCCTGGCAAGAACCGAAGCAACCGGCTTTGGACTCTGCTACTTCACCGAGGAGATGCTCAAGGCCAACGGCAAGAGCTTCAAAGGCCAGACGGTTGTAATCTCCGGCTCCGGCAACGTTGCCATCTACGCAGCTGTAAAAGCCACTGCGCTCGGCGGAAAAGTGGTTGCTATGTCCGACTCAAACGGCTATATTTACGATAAAAACGGCATCGACATCGCCGCCGTCAAGCAGATCAAGGAAGTCAGACGCGGCAGGATCAAAGAGTATCTTTCAGATCACAAAGATGCGGTCTACGGCGACAACTGCAGCGACATCTGGGGCGTAAAGTGCGACATAGCTCTTCCCTGCGCTACCCAGAACGAAATCGATGAAGCCTCCGCAAAGAAGCTCATCGCCAACGGCTGCTACTGCGTCTCAGAAGGCGCCAACATGCCTTCCACACCGGAAGCTATCGCAGCTCTCCAGGGTGCCGGCGTCCTCTTCGGGCCCGCCAAGGCAGCAAACGCAGGCGGTGTTGCCACCTCCGCTCTTGAAATGAGCCAGAACTCCATGCGCTACTCCTGGACCTTCGAAGAAGTTGACGAGAAGCTCCACGGCATCATGGTCAACATCTTCAAAAACTGCGACGAAGCCGCCGCCAAGTACGGTATGCCCGGCAACTACGCCGCCGGCGCAAACATTGCAGGCTTCCTCAAAGTTGCCAATGCAATGATGGCTCAGGGAATCGTGTGACAGTGAAGAGTGAGCGCGGCTGACGCCGCGAGTGGGTGCGCTGCGCGCAAGTGGGTGCAGCCCCGCTGCAAGTGATACACTGACGCGGATTCATAAGGTCGCTCCGCTAACTCCATTCTAATACAACATAATCAAAAAGCCTCAGGTCCAAAAAAATGGCCGGAGGCTTTTTGCTAAGTGTTCATGCAACAAACAGTGATCAGTGGTCAGTTAACAGTGGTCAGCTAGCAGTTCAGATCCACTCGCGCCGTCAGGTGCGCACCTTTTCTTTGAAAAATTCCGTCACCAGCCTGCCGCACCTCTCTCCCAGAATGCCCCGGTAGACGTCGACTCCGGAGTCTCTGTACGAGATCTTTATGCCGCCGGATTCTCTCGGGGCGCCGAAGTAAACAGCGGAAATGCCTGCTTCTGAGATGGCTCCGGCGCACATTGGGCAGGGCTCGAGGGTCACGAAAAGAGAACAACCTGACAGATTAAGGGAACCGGTCTTTTCTGCGGCGGCGTTGATGCAGTTGATTTCTGCGTGGCCGTGGATCTTGAGGCTGTTTTCGCGGGTGTTGGCGGCTTTGGCGATGATCTCGCCAGAGGGGGAGACAATGACGCAACCCACCGGGACCTCGCCGTTGGCGTAGGCTGTTTCGGCAATCCTGACAGCTTCTCCCATGTATTTTTCGGCTTCGGACATGCTGAATGCAGGTATCATTAAAGGGCTTCCTCTCTTTTATATTTTTTTAAACTAAAAGAGCGATAATATCAACTGCCGGAGCAGGTTTTAAAACTCTTTTTCGAAGGGCAAAAAGGTGATATAATAAATTCGTATAGTTTGCGGTAATTACGCCGCAAATGAATTATATCAAAGAGGCGGAGAATTGCAATGCTTGAGGCTCCCGAGAAGAACGGTGAGAAGTATAACGTTTACGATCTTTTGAGGATCGTGGAATTGCTGAGAAGCCCCGAGGGATGCCCATGGGACAGAGCCCAGGACCACTATACCATGGAAAAGCCCATGATCGAAGAGGCTTACGAGGTTGTTGATGCCATCGAGAAAAAGGACAGGGCGAAGATGGTGGAGGAGCTTGGCGACGTTCTGCTGCAGGTCCTTTTTCACTCTGTCATAGGGAAAGAAGAGGGCGAGTTTGACATCGACGACGTGGCGAGCCGCTGTGTTGAGAAGATGCTCTCAAGGCACCCCCATATATTCGGGGATGTAAAGGCCGATTCGCCAAAAGAGGCCCTTGCCAGCTGGGAACAGGCAAAGATCAAAGAAAAAGGGTTTAAAACGTTATACCAGGATCTGGAGGACGTGCCCAAATGTTTTCCGGCTCTTATGAGGGCCCAGAAGGTTTCAAAGAAGATTGCCAAGGCCGGAAAAGAAGATCCGGAGACGGGCTTCAGACCGGAAGACGTTGACTTTGGCAATGAAGAAGCGGTTGGCGAGCTTTTGTATGAGATATGCAAACGGGCGGAGAAGGCCGGGGTGGAGTGCGAACTTGCCCTGAAACGGCGGACCGACCGGGTCGTTGAAGAGAAAAAGGAATACTGAAATGAGGATCGACAAGTTTCTTAAAGTTTCAAGGGTGATAAAAAGGCGGACAGTCGCCAATGACGCGGCGGACGGCGGAAGGGTGAGCGTGAACGGCAGGGTCGTGAAGGCCAGCTACGACGTCAAGGTCGGGGACGTGGTGGAGGTAGCCTTTGCCCAAGGTACCGTAAAATTTCGGGTGAAAAGCGTACAGGAGACCGTTAGAAAGAACGATGCTTCCGAGATGTACGAGTTGATGTGACTGCGAAACGTCTGCGGTCGATTAAGAGAAAAAAACGGGCCTGCGAGGGCCTGACAAAAAACGAGAGGTTTCCATGAAAAAAATATCAAACATTCTGGCAATAATACTGGCGCTTGTAATGCTTCTGGCATTCGGGTCATCCTGCGTCAATGAAACCCCGGACCCTGAACCCACCGAACCCGCTGCGACAGCGGAACCGGTCAAGGACGATCCTGAGTCAACCACGGTGGTGGCTATGGTTGGCAACGAGCCGATATACAGCAGCGAGTTTTATTATTTCCTCTATCAGGCGATCAGGGAGATATACTACAAGGCTGATAACGTGTACGATCCGGAGGCTGATGACGCCGCAAATCTCGCCAAACTGAAGGAACTTTTCTACTCCGAGGACGAGGAGGGCGTGACCTATCTTCAACGCGCCGCCGACCGAACTCTCGAAATATCTCAAGGCTTTAAAATTGCCTATAAAGAGGGAAAAGAATTGGCGAGTCAGGAAAACGCCAAATTCACCGTTAATGAAGAAGATCTGGAAAACACCATCTCGTATATAGACAGCGAAGCGGATTACGGCGCTTCGGTCTACGGATGCACCAGGGACGAGTATTTCTTCTATGCATACGGCATGAACGTTAATGACGCGAAACGCTACACGAGGCAGCAGCTTTACGCAGAACTCCACGAGAGTTACTGGGCGGACGCCAACGGTTACGTGATCGGAATGGAAGAACCGACAGCGCCGGTGGAACCCGCCAAGCCAACGGAACCCGCTGAAGATGCCACCGATGAAGAAAAGGCTCAGTATGAAACAAAGCTTTCGGAGTACAACACTTTGAAGGAAGAATATGATTCAAAACTTGCGGAGTATCAGATCGAATACGACAAATATGAGAACCTGAAGACTGCATACTATGAGAAATTCAGGGAGGAGTACAACGAAAGCGAAAACGTCTATGCTTTCCGCACGGTCAGAACTCTTTACCTCTCGAAAAAGGACGCTGACGGGAACATGCTCAGCGACGAGGCGATAGCGGCGAAGAAGAAAAACATTGAGACCTACGTCTCCCTTGTGGTGGACCAGGGGCTCTCCTTTGAGAGCGTTGTGAAGGGTTTTTCGGAGGACTCCGGGGCTTCATCCACTCTGGGCCTTGTCGACGTTTGCGTGTATGAGGGCAACACCGGAGATCTGCCCCAAGAGGTCATTGACAGAGCTTTTGAGGAGACTGCCGTTTCAGTGACACCGATCCTGGTGGAGACCGATGACGGGCTGTTCCTGATCATGGTGGAGGGCATCGTCAACTTCGACGAGAGCATTGGCCTTGTGGTGGATTCTTCTACCGCCAACGTCGATAAAGTGAGAGGCAACGTGGAGTACGCAATGCTTGCGAGACTTTACAATGAATACGTGGAAGAGCTTATGAAGAAGGACGAGTATGCGCTTAAGGACGTTGATATGGAAGAGGCGCTGAAACTTGCCAAGGATTACATCGAGTACACCACGGAGGACATCGGAATTGGCTGACGATAAGGCTGTAAAAAAAAATACAGGCCTGTCAGACCCTGAAGAACGGGAAAAAGCCCAAAAGGAATCTATGAGGCGCCTTCTGAGCCTTGTCAGGAAGGCCGTCCAGGATTACGACATGATCCGGGAAGGGGACAGGGTCTGCGTTGGCGTGTCCGGAGGAAAGGACAGTCTGACTCTTCTCTCGGTCCTTGCGTCTCTCAGAAGGTTTTATCCCAAACGTTTTGAACTGCAGGCGGTGACCGTATCCACCGGATTTAAGGAAATGGACTTTTCCGGCGTCGCCGAATACTGCAAAAGCCTTGACGTGCCCTACGAAGTCTGCGAAACGGCCATCAAAGAGATCGTATTCGACATCAGAAACGAAAAGAATCCCTGCGCACTCTGCGCCAATCTCAGGAGAGGAGCTCTCAACGATTTCGCTAAAAAACTGGGCTGCGGCGTGGTGGCTCTCGGCCATCACAGAAACGACGTGATAGAGACGGCTTTTCTCAGCCTATCATATGAGGGAAGATTCTACTGCTTTGACCCCAAGACCTATCTTGAGCGTAGCGGGGTCACCGTGATAAGACCAATGATCTACGTGGAGGAGAGCGAGATAAGATCTTTTATGAAAGCTGCAGACTGCCCCGTCGTGACCAATCCCTGCCCGATGGACAAAACATCAAAGAGAGCCGTCATAAAGGAGACTCTGAACGGGCTGAACAGGGAAAATCACAATTTCAGAGAAAACGTGTTCGGCGCGGTGAAGAGGGGCATCTGGGACGCCAAATGACCGGAGAACAATGCCGGAAGGCCGGCGGACAACGCCGGAGGGCTTTAGAGGCTGCACCTGCGGCAGGATAACATCAAGATAACAATAATGACAGGCAAGATATACGGAAACACTTCATCGGTTAGGAAAAACCTGCTGGAATACCTTGACGGGTTCATCGGGAACATCTATTCCCCCGGTGAGTTTTTGCCTGTTGAAATAAGAGACGCCCTGGTGCTGGCCACATCCTCCTGCGGCATAGAATTTGCATTTCTAATGGACCGGAGAAACCGGGTGGAGGCGATATGCGTCGGCAGTGCCGAGAGTGTGGCTCTTGAAGGGCTTCTGGACACAAGAAGGGGCGACAAACGGCTTTCGGGCATCAGACTCTGGCACACCCACCCCAACGGGACTTCAATGCCCTCAGAGGTGGACATAGGTTCCTTGAAGGAGCTCAGGCTTGACGCATGCGGGGTCATTGGCGTAAACACCGAGGAAGAACGGGCCACGGGCATATCCGTTACTGTCTTAAAAAGAGACGGTGATGGGTTACTGACCGAGTGGGAGACTTTGGGGCCTGAGCCTGTCTGGCGTGTTACGGAGTTCAACAGCCTGTTTGAGGAACTGGTAAGAACTGACAGCGAAGCCGGTAGCGTCACCTCCGAACGGATAGAAGAGGCTGCCGAAAAGGCCGTTCTCTGCGGAGTGCTGCTGCCTGCGGACGAAAAAAAGATATCTGCGGAGAATGCTCTTGACGAGCTGGCGGAGCTTGCAAGGACCGCCGGGGCCGAAGTGGTTGGCAGGTACGTTCAGAAAAGACCTTCCCAGGACGCAAGGTTTTACATTGGCAAGGGCCTGGCTGCGGAGATATCTCTTAAGGCGAAAGGTCTTGGAGCCACCCTCCTTATAACAGACGACGAGATATCCGCTGCGGTGGTGAGAAATCTGGAGGACGAGACGGGGCTCAGGGTCATTGACAGGACGACTCTGATACTGGATATTTTCGCAGGCAGGGCGAAGTCAAGAGAGGGCAGGCTTCAGGTGGAGATGGCCCAGCAGAAATACAGGCTTACAAGGCTTGTTGGCAAGGGTACTTCGCTTTCGAGGCTTGGCGGCGGCATCGGCACGAGAGGTCCCGGCGAGAGCAAGCTCACCGCGGACAGAAATTACATAAAGAGAAGGATATCATACCTTGAATCGGAACTTGAAAAGGTCTCGGCGGTCAGGGATACCCTTCGAAAAGAGCGGAAAAAGAACGAGGTGCCCCAGGTGGCTGTTGTCGGTTACACCAATGCGGGAAAGTCCAGCCTCCTGAATGCCCTGTGCAATGGGGACTTGCTGGCAGAAAACAAGCTCTTTGCCACCCTCGACCCTTCCGTGAGAAGACTGGTCACCGACGACAACAGAGATTTCCTAATAATCGACACCGTCGGATTCATAAAGAAACTGCCCCATGAGCTGGTGGAGGCTTTCAAATCCACTCTTGAAGAGCTCAAATACGCAGATCTGCTACTCCACGTGGTGGATGGGAGCAACCCGGATGCAAGGAATCAGATCGAGGTGGCGGAGGCAATTATAAAAGAACTTGGCGCAGGAGCCAAACCCTGTTACATGGTTATAAATAAGACAGATCTTCTGCCCTCACTGGAGCTGGCTGCGGACAACACCGGCCCCCTCGACAAGGTCGCATATTACGTCAGCGCCAAAACAGGTGACGGGATAGAAGAACTGAAGAGGGCGATAATTGGCTTTTTCTCGGCATCAGAAAGACACTTTTCATTGGTGATACCCTTTTTCGACGGAAGGACGCTGTCATATCTCCACGACAACGGAAAGATCGATCTTGAGGAATACACAGCCGACGGGGTATCCGTCAAAGGCAGGATAGATATAAAAAACTGGAAAAACGATTTTAACAAATATGAGGTGAAGGATGAAACGAACTAAACTCCTTGTGCTTTTCGGCGGTCAGTCCACGGAGCACGAAATCTCCTGCATCTCCGCCGCCGCGGTGCTGAGAAACATTGATTTTGAGAAATTCGAAGTCAAAGCCTGCGGCATTACAAAAGACGGACACTGGATAGAGATCAAAGGCACAGACGCCGGGATAGATACGACGCCAATAGAAAACGGCAGTTTTGCGGACGTTCCCCCGGAGGCGAAAAACGGAATTACCCCCGGGATACCGCTCATATATGCCAGCGATGCGGTTTTCCCCGTGATGCACGGCATTATGGCTGAGGACGGCTCGATCCAGGGACTTTTGGCGGTTCTGGGAAGACCCTGCGTAGGCGCAGGCATTATGGCTTCTGCGGTCTGCATGGACAAGGTCTACACCAAGGCGGTCCTGCGGGATGCGGGCATCCCCGTGGTGCCCTCTGTGACCGTGGAGAGAAAAGACCTTGGCGATATTGAAAGGGTAAAGTCTGAAATTGCCGCAAAAATAGGATATCCCTGCTTTGTGAAGCCTTCGAATTCCGGCTCCAGCGTCGGCGCATTCAAGGTGAAATCTGAAAAGGAGATCGCCGAGAAACTTATCGAGGCGTCAAGATACGACAGAAAGATACTGGTTGAAAAATATATCAACGCCAGGGAAGTGGAGTGCGCAGTGCTGGGAAACAGAGAACCTGTTGCCGCCACCCCCGGAGAGATCATTTCCACCTCGGAGTTTTACGACTACGACGACAAGTACATAAACGGTACAAGCTCCACAAGGATACCCGCAGATCTCCCGAAGGAGGACCTGGAGAGCATAAAACAGCTGGCCGTCAGGGCTTTCACCGCTCTTGACTGTGCAGGTTTTGCCAGGGTGGATTTCTTCCAGGACAGGGACACGGGCATGATCTACCTGAACGAGGTGAACACCATACCCGGCTTCACATCCATCAGCATGTACCCGAAGATGTGGGAGAACGAAGGACTTCAGCTCAAAGACCTCATCACAAAACTGGTGGAACTGTCAATCGAAAACTTCAATGAAAACAAGAGGACTATCTGAAGGTCTGAACAATGAAAAAAGACAACTCAAAACCAATCGGAATATTTGACTCGGGCCTCGGCGGTCTCACGGTGCTTAAAGAGGTCAGAAAACTCCTCCCCGAGGAGAGTCTGGTCTACTTCGGCGACAGCGGAAGAGCTCCCTACGGCACGAAGTCAGCGGATACGGTCAGAGCCTACACTCGCCAGGACATAGCATTCCTTCTTTCAAAGGGGGTTAAGGCAGTTGTTGTGGCCTGCAACACCGCCGCAGCCTGCGCAGGAAGAGACCTTCTGGATTCCTTTGGAGTGCCGGTGGTGGATGTGATCGGAGCGGGCTCGGAGCTTGCAGTGTCTTTAACTTCTTCCGGAAATATAGGGGTAATCGGCACCTCGGCAACCGTTGCCAGCGGGGTGTACGAAAGGGCTGTCAAGGCTCTTTTGCCCGGCTGCGGGTTTTATGCCAAGGCCTGCCCGCTGTTCGTTCCTCTGGTTGAAGAGGGCTGGTGGGATGATGAAATAACTTATGAGGTGGCAAGGCGCTACCTTGAAGATATTGGCGACGTAGACACTCTGGTGCTGGGCTGCACCCACTATCCCTATCTTGAAAAAGTCATCGGAGAGGTCACGGGAGGCAAAATAGCCCTTGTCAATTCCGCCAAAGCCGTTGCCGGAAAGCTTGAGCAGACCCTGGAAAAGGAAGGTTTAAGAAACAAAGACGGAAAGCCTGTGACGGAATATTACACCAGCGACAGCGTGGAAAAATTCAGTTCTCTCGGCAAATTGTTCCTCGGTGAGCTTGGAGGAAACGTGTTCCGGGCGGACCCGGAGGATTTTACATGAGCGGCCTGAGGCTTGAACTCTCGATCCCGGGGAAAAATATCAGCGGGAAGGGCTTGGGAGAAGAACCGGGAGCCTGCCCCGATCTTGTCTTAAATCTGAGAAGTCCGGGCAGAACGGTAACCGAATTTGCCCGGCTTTTTGACGGTGCGGAACGGAAAAGCTTTGAAGACTGTTGTTGCCTGAAAAATGGCGATACAGCGGAGTTTTATTTATCCGGGCGGTTTCTCTCCCGGAAGATATCCGGACTTTGCCGTGATATTTTATCCCGGCGGGATGTCTTTGACGGGCTTCTTTCCTTGGAAAAGATACCTGTCCGGAAAACCGGAAAGAAAGATTTTTTGGTGTTTTATGCGCTTTCCCGCTGCGCCTGCTCTGAAAGATCCGGTGATCCCGGGGTTCTCGGCGAACAGGAAGAAACACTTGAAGAGCTTTTTGACAGCAGTATATCCGCAAGGACCCTGACTGCCCTGCTTCTCTCGGGGCAGGAACATCTGTTTGAGGAAAAGACCGGGGCCGGCGAGACCATTTGTTTTTATGTAAAGAGCGGCAATCTTGCCCGCCACGCTGCAGAACTGTTTTATATTGTAGAGAGGGAAACGGAGGGAAACGTTCCCGAAGCCCTCGCAGTCTGCACCGGGGCATATCTTAAAACCACTGTTACGGAGGTGTCCTGTGAAACTTGATATTTCAAAAGTAAGAGACGAGCTTGTGGTCTGGATTAGGGACTTTTTTGAGAAAAACGGCAAGGGCTGCAAAGCCGTGGTCGGAATCTCCGGAGGCAAGGATTCCTCCGTTGCGGCTGCGATCTGCGCCGAGGCCCTTGGCACGGAAAACGTGTTTGGCGTCCTTATGCCCTGCGGAGAGCAGAGAGATATAGACGCCGCCTATCTTCTGGTAAAGCATCTGGGAATCAGGCACTGCGTTGTGAACATCGGCGGCGCAGTGGAAGCTTTAAAAGAGGCGGTTCCGGGTGATATAAAGCCGGGACCCCAGGCCCTGATCAATTTGCCGCCAAGAATAAGGATGAGCACTCTTTACTACGTCTCCCAGTGCGTGAACGGCAGGGTGGTGAACACCTGCAACCTTTCCGAGGATTACGTTGGCTATTCCACCAGGTACGGAGATTCCGTCGGCGACTTCAGCCCCCTGTCACGCCTTACAGTAACGGAGGTCAAAGAGCTGGGAACCCTGCTGGGCCTTCCCCGAGAGCTGGTGCACAAAGCGCCATCAGACGGCCTTACCGGCAAAACCGACGAGGACAACCTGGGCTTTACCTACGCCACCTTGGACAGGTATATCCGTGAAGGAATCTGCGAAGATCCCGACGCCAAAGCCCGCATAGACATGCTCCACAGGATAAACCTGTTCAAACTTGAACTTATGCCTTCCTATGAACCTTCAAAGGACACATATGAGAGTATATGACATCCTGTCTCCGAAATACACAGGCCGGGAGATACAATGTACCTGCGGCAAAGTCCACCGGGCGAGGGTCAAAGAGGTTATCATTGCAGACGGGGCAACCGAAGCGCTGCCCCGGGTGCTGGAAGGACTCCCTGCCGCCCGCGTCTTTGTGGCATATGACAGGAACACGGAGCGGGCGGCAGGCGGCCGCATTGAAGGGGTGCTTGCCGCGGCCGGGATCCGGTTCGACAGGTTTGTGTTTGAAGAGGACCGTGTCGAACCGGATGAGGCCTCCGTGGGCCGCACCGTCGGCGCATTTGGCGGCCAGGATGCGGTCATTGGCGTAGGCTCCGGCGTTATAAACGATATATGCAAGGTGGTGGCCAAGACCTTCGGCAAGCCGTATATTGCCGTCGGTACCGCCCCGTCAATGGACGGGTACTGCTCGTCAACGTCCTCCCTGCTCATCGGCGGACTGAAGAAGTCCGTTGATTCAAAATGTCCGGACGTGTTCATTGGCGACGTGGATATACTGAAAGACTGTCCGGAGGATATGCTGAGGGCGGGCTTTGGGGATATGATCGCAAAAACTGTTGCCCTGTTTGAATGGCGGCTGGGGCATATGGTCACCGGGGAGTACTACTGTCCTTTTGTGGAGGAAACGGTGAGGACTGCCTGGAACAGGATCCGGGAAGGGGCCGGAAAGCTGATGGAACGGGACGGGAGCGCGGTGGCTGCCGTAACGGACGGGCTTGTGATCTCGGGCATTGCCATGAACTATGCGGGAATAAGCAGACCCGCATCCGGCTGCGAGCACTATTTTTCCCACATCTGGGACATGCGGGGCGCGGCTTTCGGAACGCCAACGTCCCTCCACGGGATACAGTGCGGCATCGGAACCCTGCTCACTCTGAGAGGATATGAAAAACTGCTGAAAGAGGAATTTGATCCCGGAAGAGCCATTGAAAAGAAGCGCTCGTTTGACAGAAACAACTGGTTTGAGAAGATCCGTGAAAGGCTGGGACCCGGCGGAGACGAAATGGTAAAAAAGGCCTCGGAGGGCTTCGTTTACAGAGAGGAGAGATCTGCTGCAAGGCTTGGCGTTATCCTGGAAAACATTGGAAAGATCAGGGACCTTGCGGAGGAACTGCTGATGAAGGAAGCTGACGCCAAAAGGCTTTTTGAGAGTCTGGGGTGCCCCGTTTCGATGGAACAGATCGGCCTTGATCCAAAAGACGCCAATACGGACTTTGCCATGACCCGGGACGTCAGAGAAAAATACATTCTGTCGACCCTCGCCTGGGACATTGGCGCAGACATTGATCTTTTAAGCTGATGATTACTGAAAAGGGACTGGAAGAGAACATGGAAACGGAAGTGCCGGAGAAAAATACAGAGAACGGGATACCTGAAGAACTGCCTTATGCGGTTAATACGACGCAGATTACTGACGAGATCAACAAAAAAGCGGTCACAAGGATGATGAGAAAACTGTTTGTGATGAACCTGCTCATGATCCTTGGCGGAATTGCTTCAGGAGCGCTCCTTGCCGTGATTTGCCTCCTGAGGGATCCTGCGGGCTTTGAAGGGTTCGACATTGTCCAGCTGGTTATATGTATCCTGCTGGCCGTAATGGGCGTTCTGGGCCTCGTCAGCGCCGCCAATACGGTTAAGACAACTGTAAAAAACGCTCCGGACAGGAATTCGGTCAGAAAGACATCCTTTTACGATGGTTGTTTTCTGGTGGAAACAGGGGAGGAGACTGCGCTTGTCCCGGTTTCGGGATTTGTAAAGATGGTCAGATACGGCGATCTGCTGCTCTTTTATTTCAAACCTGAAGGCGACAGCGGACGCACAGAGGTGTTCTTTGTATCTAAAGAAGGATTTGAAGACGAAAGCCAGGCGGAAAAGGTCCTGGAAACATTCGGAAAAAAGAAAAAGCGGAAAAACTGACCGCCAAACATGACCAATCTATCTGCCTGTTATGGAGAACTCTATCAAATGCAGAGGCTGCGGCGAATCATTCGCACCGCAGCCTCTGCTTTAATCGCGGCGCCAGCCGCATCACAACTAATCACTCATCACTGCAGCGCGTGCGCTGCGACACTTGCGGCGCTAGCCGCACCCACTGCGCGTCAGCGCATCACTATTCACTCATCACTATTCACTGATATAAATCTGTCCATCAGCTTGTCGCCTTTGGCAACATGATTGCCGGTTGCCTTGGCAAATCTTTCGTCATATTTCGCGCCGGGATTCAGGACCGTTTTGTTCCTGCTGTCGTAGATGATATAGGGTACCGCGTCGTGGGTATGGGTCCTCAGCACAAGGGGAGTGGGATGGTCCGGAAGCACCAGCATCCTGAAATCCTCTCCTGCGTCGCTGAGCATCTTGGCGAGGGGACCGACCACCCGGCTGTCGATATACTCGATGGACAATATTTTTTCTTTGACCTCGTGCCTGTGGCCGCACTCGTCCGGCGCTTCCATATGGATGTACACGAAATCCCCGTCGTTCATCAAAAAGTCAAAAGCCGCTTTTGCTTTTCCTTCAAAATTTGTCTTGTAGGTTCCGGTGGCGCCTTCCACCTCAAGCACTTTGAGGCCTCCGCAGATGCCTATGCCCTTGATGAGGTCAACGGCGGAAACAACTGCTCCCCTGATACCGTATTTTTCGGAAAAATCCGAAAGAAACGGCTTGCGTCCCTCGCCCCAGGGCCAGATGGAATTGGCGGGTTTGAGACCCCTGCGGATGCGGTCGAGGTTGACGGGGTGGTTTGAAAGAAGCTCGTAACTCTTTTTCATAAGGTCAAGCAGCTCATCGTGCATGTAGCCCTTGGGGAGATAATCGGAAATGGGTTTTCCGGAGATATCGTGGGGCGGAGTGCACAGCAGCTTTATGTCACCGGGTGCTTTCAGGACCATGCAGTGCCTGTAACTGACCCCGGGGTAGAATTTCAGAATATCGCTTCCCAGTTTTTCGTTGATGAAAAGGACCAGTTCCCGGGCCTCCTCCGTGGTGATCTCATCGGAGCTGTAATCGGCCATTACAAGAGACTCATAGGGGCCGTCTCCTGACAGATTGACGATATTACATCTGATGGCAAGCTCCTCAGGCAAAAGCTCGATGCCCATGCTGACTGCTTCGAGAGGAGATCTGCCCGTATAATATTTGTCGGGGTCATATCCCATTACGGACATATTGGCAATGTCGCTGCCCGGGGGATTCAGATGGTCCGGCACTGTCTTTACAAGTCCCAGTTCCCCGTATTCACAGAGACGGTCGATGTTAGGTTTGTGCGCCACCATAAGGGGCGTTTTTCCGTCCAGCTCAGGCACAGGGTAATCCGCCATGCCGTCGCCAAGTATAACTACGTATTTCATTCTGTCTGCTCCCCGGTTCCCTTGGCGTGGGAATCCATCAGCTGTTCATAGCTTATTCCGTAAGTCCTGGCAATGTCCAACGCAAAACTTCTGCCCTGAGGAGGCATCCTTGTGATCTTATAGGTCCTCTTGCTGCCTGTCTGGAATTTTCTAATGCCCGTTTCCGTCATCACCTCAAGGCCGCTGGATTCGTCGATCCCCGCCACAAGGCTCATCATATTTGAAAGGCCCGGTTCCTTGTTGAGCTCCGGTATGTTTTCCGCCAGTTCGTGAATGTGGGTGGCGAAGAGGGCTCTGGCGCCAATGGTCCGCAGGTATCTCATGATCTCGGTGGCGATGAACAGGCACTCCTGGTGGGAGGTACTGGAAAGGGACTCGTTCATGAGGATCATACTGTACTTGGTGAGTTTGGGCAGTATCTGTTCAAGTCTCACGCACTCCTCGCCAAGACGTCCCTCGCTGACGGAATTCTTTTCCAGTTCCGGGAAGTGGGTGTAGATATTGTCGCAGGGACTGATCTCGCCGGAGGTTCCCGCAACCGGAAGTCCCGCCTGGAACATGAGCTGGCAAAGGCCGAGGGCTCTTGTAATGGTGGTCTTTCCTCCCTGGTTGGCGCCGGTCAGAACGCCGATCCTGCCTTCCTCTTCGCCAAGGACAAAATCGTTGGTGACTATCACGTTGTCAAGTTTGTTGATGCCGGTGTCAGCCATGACCCTGACAGCAAAACTCACGTCGTAAATATCCTTCACGTCGAATCTGCGGTCGTCCATTGGCAAGGGCTTCGGGAAACACACCGGAAGGCCTGCGCCACGAAGTTTGTTTACGAGATGGGTGCCGCCGATGTAGAAGGAGATCTCGGGCATGAGCTCGAAGAGAAATGCAGATTCCACCCGCTCGAACCGTCTCAGAGATTCGGAGAGATGCCTGAAGGTGTCCTTCATCACCGAGTTTAGATCTCTCATGATGGCCGCGTCAAGGGTGCCGGCGCTGTTGTCCTTCAGGATCGTGTAGAAGGTGCCTATGCCGAAGTATTTGTCCTCATTGGTTTTCGTGCCAAAAAGCTTTGAAAGCATGCCCCGCTTTTTGATGGGTTTCTCGCTGACTGAAAGGAGCACCGATTCCACGGGGTGGAGCTCGTTGTCGAGATTTACGCCAAGGGTAACGCTCTGGATGCCCTTGATGTCGTCGCTGAGGGTGGGGAGAAGTGCCACCAGCTCGTGGTAGCTTTCGTCCTTTACAATGGAATTTACCAGCTCCCGCAGCTTCTGAAGGCCCTCGGAATCAAATTCTCTCGTTCCGCTGTTGAAGATCCTGTCGAGCACGGTCATTATCTGAACGTAGACCTTAAGGAGTTCCATTCGCCAGACTGTCTTTCTCACGTCGTCGTCATGGGAAATGTTCGTCTTCTCCATCCTGCCCAGCTGTATTATAAGAGGCAGAAGGTCGGAATTGGCAAGTATTTCTATCTCCGGATATTTCAGAAAGTCCTTGAGGATCGCCTGACGGTAGGAGATGGTCTCGCTGTCGGTCACCATATCGCTGATCCTGGCGAGGATGTAATCCTTTCCGTCGGTACGGACGTCCATGCCCTGGAAGATCATATTGGCGTTTATGTCCCGCTCCATGATGTCCTGGTTGAACAGTCGGCCGGTGCCTTCCTTTACGGCCTGCTCCCTGGCTCTGCCTGCTTCGTAATCCGGCCATAACAAACTGAAACTGTGTTTTTGATAAAGGGGATCCATTGTCGTTTTCTCCTTGTTGTCTGAGGCTGAATCCAGCCTTGTGGATCTTTGTTTTCCCGGCTCAACTGTTTTTACCGGTATTTATACCCAAAATGCTTCTTACCACGTATGAGGCGATTATCATGCCCGCCACCGGGGGTACGAAGGAAATGCTTCCCGGCGTTCTCGTGCCTGTTTTAACGGGCTGCTCCGTGGAATATACAACGGTGAGTTTCTTCACGCCTTCCTTTTTCAGCAGACCGCGCATGGACCGGGCGAGGGGGCACACCGACGTTTTGTATATGTCGTCAATTCTAAATGCGCAGGGGTCCAGTTTATTTCCCGTCCCCATGGAACTGATGATCCCGATCCCCCGTTCTTCAGCAATCTTTGCCAGCAGTATTTTTGAACTCACCGAGTCGATGCAGTCGCAGATGAAGTCAACGGAATCCCAGGGCACAGCATCTTTGGTCTCTTCGCCGAAAAAAATCTCAAGGGGTACCGCTTCGCAGAAGGGGTTTATATCGCCAATGTGCTTCGCCGCAGTCTTTGCCTTGTACCCGCCAATGGTCTCCCGGGTGGCGAGGACCTGCCTGTTAAGATTCGAGGGGGAAAACCTGTCGCAGTCCACCAGAATTATCTTTCCGATGCCGGCCCTTGCAAGAGCTTCGGCGCAGCTTCCGCCAACGCCTCCCAGCCCGAAAACCGCAACACAGGAGCGGCTCAGTTTTTCAAGACCTTCACTGCCTATAAGCATTTCTTCTCTTGAAAACAACTCGCCGTATGAAATGTCTTTTGATTCGCCGCTTAAAGCCACATCGTTTCTTTCCGGATCATTCATGACAGAGCCCGTCCTTTACCCGTAAATGATACCATCGCAGGCGCTTAAAATCAATCGAAAATTGATTGGCGGATGCCCTGGAAAGACCTTTATTTCACCCGTTTTTTCGTGACGGCCGCGGCCCTTCGGCGCGAAATTCCTGAATTCTACTTTTTATCTATAAATGCGAGAATTATTTCCGGAAAATAAATTATTTTCCGGTGATAATAAACGATTTGACAGGACGTGAAAAGGGTCATATCATGTCATTGCAAAGAGCATTCTGAAGCAAAAAAACAGCCGCTGTAACATAAGGCGGCGGGGGAGGATAATCGTGTATTATTGTTTTAACGGAAGATATATGTCGGAGGGTGATCTCAAAAACACCGGAAGGTCGGAAGTGCTTAAAGGTGTGAGACGGAAAGACAGAAGACCCGTTGCCATCAAGGTCTGGGAGAAGAACGCTCCGGAAGGTCTGAGGGAGGCGGAGATCTGGAAAAAGGCATTCCCCAACATCTTTATGGAGTCGGGAGTCCAGGGCTCCAATTTTGTGATGGTAAGGTCCTGGATCGAAGGAGTGGACTTGGGAGAGTACGTGAACAAAAACGGAAGGATGAACATAGGAGAGGCGGTCTCTGTGTGTCTTTGTGTTGCCCAGGCCCTTGGCAGGTTTTACAGGCTGACCGGAATGTACTTCGGGGATCTCAGATCGGAGAATATTATCCTCGGCAACAAAACTGTCACTTTTGTGGACCTTGAATCCGCAGGAGAAGAGGTATCCCGGGGCGGGACGAAGATCTCTTTCAAATCAAAAACATTGAAATTTGTCACGCCGGGATTTGCGGCGCCTGAGGTCTATGCCGGGAGGCCCTGCTGCGCATCGGATTTTTACGCAATAGGGGTGTTGCTGAGATATATGCTCAACGGCGGAAACGAAGACGAAGAACACGTCAATGACGAAAGAGTCAGGCAGTTTATCGGAAAGTGCACTGAAAAGAGGATCGAGGACAGGTTCACAAGCATAGACGCACTGGCAGGGGAACTGAAAAGGATCCTTCGGGAGACCGGCGAGAAACCGCTGGGGACTCTTGAAGACGAGGTCTCCTTTTATCTTGACGGGGACGACGACCGGGAACCGGAAGGCGGGGAAGAACCGGATATCTTTTTCGGGGATCCGGCAGTCTCAACAACAGTTTGCGATGCGCCGGAAGAATCAGAACCGGGTGAGGAAGAGGGAAAGTATGACATCAGATCCTTATATGACGGCACATCCCGGCAATTCGATGCCGAAAAAGTCCCGGAAACCTTTGAACCGGACCGCCCGCTTCAAGAAGATCCCCAGGACGGGGCAATTCTTTTTCCCCACTACGAAAAGGGCTACAGGAGGCTTCTTATTTACGTACCCGCCAATGCCGGTTTCTCCGCAGAACTGGGCTTCACCTTCGGTGCCTGTTTCGGATTCAAGACCTGCGTTTATGAATTCTGCGACTATGCCCCGCCGCGTCTCAAGTATTATCTGACAGCTGCTTCTCCGGTTGTGAAGAGTTATGAAGACATTGGCGGCAAGGACATCGAATACGGACAGGAGGACGGGTGGTACACGTCAAGCATTGCCTCTGAGGAGGGGGAAACTTACTATCAGGAAGAAAGCGTTTCTCCTGCGGATCCGGGAACGAGTGATGATAAGGACCCGATGATAATACAGTATTTCAGAGATGATCCGGATGAAGAGGTGGAACTGGTTACGAGAAGATCTCTTGAGAGTCCGAGGGTCAGCGTTGGCGCAGGTTCTTTTGAAGAAATGGAGTCTGCGGGCGACGATTTTATGAGAGCGTTTATGGAAAAGGCTTACTCGGAATACGACGTCACCATTGTCTGCGACAACATGCTGGAGCGGCGTGAGGACAGCCTTCAGCTCATGAGGTACTGCGATTACATCTTGCTGCCCGTCAGGGACGAAGCGGATGAATATGAGGCTGCGATCGCCCATTATACGAGGCTTCTGCGGGAAAACCGCATTTCTTCGGCAAGGCTGAAGCTTGTGTGCTGGGAGAAAAACCTGTCAGGCGGCGGGACTGTTTTTGTGGACACGGGCAAATACGAGGTGACCGGCTGCGTTGATTACGACAGAAACCGCCAATACCTGAAAAACCTGAAAGGGGACGTGTACTGCAGACAGATGAAGGGAGAGATTCTGCGGGAATACTGCGATATTGCCGAGAGGCTGACCTACGGGGAGAGGCGGTGTGCTTGATGCGCTGACGTGCAAGTGAGCGCGCCTGCGGCGCGAGTGGGTGCGGCTGACGCCGCAAGTAAGTGTGCTTCGCACAAGTGGGCGAGTTTGCGACGCGAGTGGGTGCGGCTGACGCCGCAAGTAAGTGTGCTTCGCACAAGTGGGCGAG
>CAMZBI010000018.1 GCA_947304585.1 uncultured Clostridia bacterium
CGGCAGGAAGGGCGGGATGCTCAAGTTGACCTTCAGTGACGACTGTGTGGCGTACGACGAACTCACCTGCAAAAAGCTGTAAGCATCATTTGGCAAATTCCGGTTTGTCGAGATGATTCGTCACTTTAGCGGAACAAGCTTATTGCTTGTTGCAAGCTTTTAATTATCTGCACAACTGTGCGCAATTACAAATGAAAGAGCAGTTGCCCGCTAAATCTCGGGCGGCAGAGGCAAAGAATAATTATGAAGCTGACACAAAATACGATTGACCTTCTCGAGGATATAGAGCGGAGAATCGACCCGGAGACAGAGGAAGACTTTATTGGCCAGTGGCGGGACTTCCTGTTTGACCGGTTCGAAGGGGATATTTTCGCTCCGAAACGCAAAAAACTGACGTTGACGACGGTCGAGCGGAAATGCATAATGATCAACGACGCGATGGCCGACTACGACAGCATGCTTTATTCACAACTGCTCGGAGTGTCGTACGCCCTTGACGACAACGACAACAACCGGGCAAGATCCATGAACCTCGCAATCCGGGCCAATTACGGATCGTGCATCGGCACTTCGCTGTTCGGCGCCGAAGTGTACATCATGCCATACAAAACCAATACGTTGCCCATTACGCGCACGCTTACCGGCGAAGGGGCAATGCAAAAGCTCCTCGACAGAGGCGTTCCCGACAACCGTTCGGGGCTGGGTGCGAAAGTGTTCGGCTTTGGCGAATTCGTGAAGGAAGTTTTCGCTCACTACCCTAAAATATCCGCATACGTTCAGGTCTACCACCCGGACATTCAGGGGCCGATCGACAACTGCGAACTGCTGTTCGGCGAAGAAATGTTCTACCAGATGGCAGACGAACCGGAAACCGTTCACGACGTGCTTGGGCTTTTGACCCGGTCCTACATCAGCTTTATGGAGGAGTGGCAGAAGCTTTACCCGCCGCGGCCGGACATGAACCCACACTGGGGCAACGTTTGGCACAAGGGCAGCATCATGCTTCGCTGTGACAGCGCAAACAATCTCTCGCCGAAGCTGTACGACGAATTCTGCGTCCCCTACGACCGGATGCTGCTGGACCGTTTCGGCGGAGGAGGAATGCATTTCTGCGGCAGGGGCGATCACTATATCAAATCGCTGTGCGAGGCGCCTTCGCTGTCGGTGGTCAACATGTCCCAGCCTCACCTTAACGATATGGAGATTATTTATCAGAATACGGTGGACAAAGGCATCAAGCTGGTGGGTTTTGACGCCCGGCGCGCCCGCGACGACCTGGCAAGAGGCTTTAACCACTGCATGGCGATCTGAAGCCCGGTTTGCCGGATTACCGGCAACTTGGCATGGCCCGTTCCTTTTCCCAACTTGAAATCTCCCCGTCCGGCTGATAAAATTGCGCTAGTGAGAATCGATCCTTTTTAGGAGGATGTTATGATAAAATTGGCTAAAGCAATATTGATCCTGCTGATCCTGGTGACTGTGGTCGGCACCGCTTCATGCAATACAAACACTAACCCCAATACCAACCCCCCCACCACTCCCAACACGAATATGAATACAGACACAATTGCACCGGCGGAGGCTACCCCACAAGATATGACTAGTTACAGACCGTTGAATTTCAAGGCCGAAGACCTTACCTGGGAACTGCAGAACGTGTTTTCGGGCAATTACGTGAAAAACGAAACGGTAATGTTTATCGACAAAGGCGACACGAAAGAGTTGCTGTACAGGATCGACAGCGTCATTTCCGTGAAGTCCTACAACGGCAAAAAAACGTACGTTGAAGGCCAGGACTATGAAGTTGTCGACGGCAAGCTCAGGATAACCGAAGACAGCAATATCCCCTGCATCACAAGCAAAAAATATTACTCCGGCGACGGCACGCTGACGGTAGAGGTTGACGGAGTGAAAAAGCCGGTCTACTGGGGCGAAGGCACTGTGATGACCGACTATCAGGTGAACGTGGAATACACCCATTCCGACAGCTGGAACGGCTACAAACAAAAATGCTTCACCGGCATTTACGACAAACTCTACAGCAAGCTGATGGCAGGCAAAGACGTGACCATCGTGTTCTACGGCGACAGCTGTACGTACGGAGCAGCCTCGTCTTATACGTACGGTTATTCGCCGAAACAATATTCGTATGCGCTGCTGGTCACGAATGCATTGGCGGACATTTTCGGGTACACTGTTCATTACGAGAAGTCCAAGCTGTCAGGTACGGGGCCAATGCCCAGAAAAAATTACGTTGCCGGCGACAGAGGAACAATAACCTACATCAACAACAGCGTCGGCGGCTGGACAACAAAGGACGGCGTGGACAATTTCGACAAGCACGCGAAAACGTTTATTGAGGAGTTCGGCTGTGATCTGTTCATCGTTGACCTTGGCGGCAACGACGGCGACCTCTCACCGGAAAAGACTGCGGACAACGACGCCAAGATCATTGCCAAGGTGCGCGAAATTGCCCCGGATGCAGGCATTATCATCATGTCAACGCTTCTAAACCGCCCCGGCTCCAACTGGGCAGGCAACGATGCGCTGCAGGAGCCTTACTTGGTGGAACTTTCCGAAAAGCTGCGTGACGAGGGAGTGGCCTGCGCCGTTTGCGGGATCACCTCGATGACCGCATCAGTGCTGGAACACATCAAATTCGAAGACTTTTCCGGCAACAACATCAACCACCCGAACGACTTCTGGGCCCGCCTCTACGCCAACACTTTGTTCGAGACCCTTGTCGGGTACGAGAACCTTAATTAGTTCTTTCGTATCTGTCAGAAGCGTCGCTTGTTAGTGTTTAACAATAGAAAACATTCTCAAACCTGTAAAATACGCTATAATTTCAACAAAGGAGTTTTTATCATGAAAAAGAATCTGATTCGTTTCACATGTCTGGCTCTGGTCCTTGTGATGGCCGGTGTCGTTCTCGTTGCCTGCGGCGGTCCCTCCGGCACTTATGGAGACGCTTCAGGACTGGTTGGCGTCGAGTACAAGTTCAGCGGCAGCAACGTGTCCGTTACCTTTGGCGCCCTCGGCTTCACCAAGACTGTCGACGGCAAGTTTTCTATAGACAAGGATGCTGACGGCAACAGGACCATTACATTTACCTTCGAGGGCGAAGATGCTACCAAGTATGAAGGCACCCACCGCTACTCTTCCGGCAAGGATGATTCCGGCGAATATATAAAGATCGATGGCATCGCTTTGTACAAGAAGAAATAAGCTTCGCATCGAAAAAGAATATGTGAGAAAAAGCAAAGTCCCGTAAATCGTTACGACACAACGTTTTGCGGGGCTTCTTCGCATGCTTTTCGGCGCTTGTTTGATTTTTGGCGTTGTTTAGAGTAAGATGGTCATGAAATCTAACTGCTCAATAAACCGTGATTTGCGGAGGTAAAAATGAGAATTGATTGTGTGTGGGAGCATAACGGCAAAGATACCCTTCTTTATGCAAACAATTTTCCGGGAGCCTTTACGAGAGGTGCGTCAAAAGAAGAGGCAATCCTGAAAATGCCGGAAGAAATACGACGCTTCCGGCTCTGGGAGGGCGAAACACCGTTTGATGATTACGAAATTGAAATCGTTCAAGAAAAGAAATCTGATCTGCAAATAAAAGATGCAGACAGTGACGTTTTGTTTTCAACAGAAGACAGTCCTTTGACGGCTCCGGAATACGAATGTCTTAAATTGTTGGCAATGAAATCCGCAAGTGATTTTCACACGCTTTACAGCTCATTTCCTGACAAACACAAGAGCGCGTTTACTTGCCGCAAGACGTTTTACGGTTTTGTGCCCCGCACCGCAGAAGAAATGTATCAGCATACGAAAAACGTAAACGAATACTATTTTTCCGAAATCGGTGTTAGATCGGATAACGAAGGGACGATTTTTTCCTGTAGAGCAAGAGGATTTGAAGCACTTGAAGCCAACGAGGATTATTTGTCTCTTGAAACCGTAACGGGCAGCTATGGCGAGCAATGGTCGGTGCGAAAAGTAGTGAGACGTTTCATCTGGCATGACAGGATCCACGCCAAAGCAATGTACAGAATGGGAGTACTTACATTCGGAGCGGAGATCATTCCCGATATTTTTGGGTTTGCCCGATAGATTACGTTTTTTCGAGATAAAAAACGATCTCGACGAACCGGAACTTGAAAAGGTTAAGGAATATGATTCATTAAATAGAAGACTATATCTCAGAGATCCTGCGGTTAAACGGACCTTTTGTTAAAAAGCGTTCATTATCGCGTTCTCCGCATACTGTCTATATATTATCGTCAGCGCTACCGGGCGGATACTTCATTTGTCCTCGTAATGCAATTCAGCCATGGCTTTTTTGCAACCCGCCAAGCCGACTTAAAAATAGGAAATCGTTTTGCCGTTTTTGCGGATACGCATGTGGTAAACTGTCAATGCATCGGAAAATGATGTGTTGACAGTTTTCTTTAAATTGCCGGAAGCCAAGGCATCGAGGAAGGAGTAATAGTAGCATGAAAGTTGACAGTATCTCATTTCATTTTCAAACCTACAAGTATGTTGGTGAAGAACACAGCACCTGTGTTTGTATTGAACTGACAGACGATAAAAACATCGACTGTATGTTTATATCCACGGTGAAGCTGCTGATGGAGAATGGGATCCGCAAAACGGGCGAAAAGATGAGCGCCAGAATTAGCGACACTGTCCGTGATCCGAAAGACGTAATGCTTTTTGTGGATGTTGAGTCGGGCTCCGAAGTAATCGACACAGTTTCGCTGCTGAAAAGAGGGTGCTGCTGGGTGATGAACGGCAATTTCCGGTTTCCCGAGGAGCTGAAGTCCTACGGTGAATGCTACCGCTCGGCCAAAGACGGGATCGAAACCGTTATGAAAGAAATTGTGAATAGAATTGACAACGGGCGGTACTATCAATATTACCAGTTCATCGACGGAATGAACTGAGGACCGTAACTGCCCAGGCAGAATCCGTGAAAATAATATTTATACAAAAATTATTAAGTTCAGCACCGTACTATGGTATAATAAGTGCACAGATATTGAAGTGAGACGGGGACAGAATTGCACTGCAACAACTCACCCCTTAAGGAGGCATAAAAATGGTAGATATATCCCTTGTGGAAATAACGTCGAAGCAGACACCCGCCAAGACGGGTTCGCAAGATTTTTTAGGTATGTTCAGCGCGCCGCAACGCACTTCTTTCATGACGTCATTAATGACGTGTGCGAGCGGAGACGCTTTCTCTGTCGAGGCGTCGAAAGTAGGTCAGAAGGTCTTGAAATGGCGCTATGAACCTAAAACTCCCTACACGGTTATTTTTCTGTACGATTTCATTGAGGATTCCGAAAGCCGTGATTTTGTGTCTCTGTACGGAGGAAAGCTTCACAACAGATCTTCGGCAGGCGTGACGATCCTTACGTTCTTTTCGTCATATATGGCCGACAACTGGTCAAACGTTCAGCTCAGAGATGAGATACGTCCGGGAGAGGACGATAACAGCGCAGTCTGGCGCGCAAATCTCATACTTCTGAAAAATATGTACCAAGTTAAAAAGCTTCCGGCAATGGTATTGGTGAAAAAGGAAAACAACGGGACGGAAAGCTCGTGTGTGGTGGATTTTTCGGGGTTCAAAAAGGACGGCATGTATAAAACTGTCGAACAGGTCATCGACACGATCAACGATAATTTCGAGAACGACTTTTCCGTATTGGCGTCAAAGATCTGCGGACCGGATTCGAAAATAACACACGACAAGGGCCTGAGCTCCAGGACGGCTTATGATTTCATTGGCAAGCTGGTCAAAGAAGAAAAGAAAAAAACGGGCAGAAGTTATACGCAGGATGACCTGGCAGGAGAACTGGGCATTTCCCGGCGAACGCTTACGAATAAGAGAAGCGACCTGAGTTTTACAAGGGACGAGTGCTTTATGATCGCGCTCAGATTCGCCCTTGAGCCGGAAAAACTGAACGAACTGCTCTGGGTCAATGGGCAACAGGAACTGGGCATAGCGGGCAGGGACGGCATCATAAGGTTATGTCTTCTTAACGGGCTCGGCATCGACGAGACGAATCGAAGACTGAGGGCCGGGGGATATGAGCCGCTAAGATAATTTCGAGTCAGGCCTCCGGGGAAAAACGGCAAGGAATAAAAAACGGCAACGCTTTTGCCGATAATGCGCAAAAAACCGCGGTAAAATGTCAATGTGTCAGCTAGATGCATTGACTTTTTTATTTGATCTCAGGAGGAGAAAATGAATCCGTTTGACAGAATTATTGGCTACGAACAGGTAAAAAACGAACTTCGTCAGATCATTGACATGTTCAAAAACAGAGAAGTTTACGCGCAGATGGGTGCGAGGCTGACAAAAGGCATCCTCATTTACGGCCCGTCCGGAATCGGCAAGACGATGCTTGCGGAGGCGCTGATCGAGGAGTGCGGCGTGAAGTCCTACGTTGTCAGGAAAAACAAGAACGACGTTGACTCCGTAAAGGAGATCTGCGAGATATTTGATGACGCGGCAAAACAGGAGGCTGCGATCATCCTCCTTGACGATATGGACAAGTTCAGTGACCAGAGCGATGACAACTCAGACGACATGGCTTTTTCTTCCATCCAGGCAGGGATCGACAGCATCAAGGACAGCAATGTCCTGGTGATTGCTACCGTCAACAACCTGAGGAAGCTTCCCTTTTCCCTGACCCGCAGCGGCAGGTTCGACAGGAAGATAGGACTCCAGACTCCCTGCGAAAGCGACGCAAGAAAAATAATAGAATACTACATGAAAAGCAAGAGGGTCGCGGCGGATCTGAATTATGAAGACGTTGCCAAAATGATCAGCTACAAGTCTTGCGCCGACCTCGAGGCCATTCTGAACGAGAGCGCCGTGTACGCAGCTTACGGGCGAAAGTACGCCATCGACATTGACGACATCAAGAGAGCATACCTCAGAACCTATTACAACAGTTCGGATGAGGATTTTGAGTGTTCAAAGGATGACCTCGTGATGACTGCCCTCCACGAGGCGGGACACGCGGCAATTGCCGAGATCCTATCTCCGGGAAGCGTTGGCTTTGTTTCGATCCAGTCCAAGGAGGGCTTCACCCATGTCTGCAGGCCCTTCACAAGGAGAGGGGAGCACGTGCTCGTCGGACTTGGCGGCAAGGCGGCGGCGGAACTTTTTCACAACGGACGTTGCGGAAGCGGTTGCCAAAGCGATCTCGCCAAAGTAGCCCGCCTGATCCGCGACGGTGTCTCCGAGAGCGGCACCTGCGGAACGGGAGTGCTCAAGGTGTCAAGCAGCGAGTTCCCGAACGCCTCCGACAACCTGACCATGAGGAACGAAGCTGTGGTCCAGGCGGAATTAGAGAGGAACCTTTTTACCGCAAAAGAAATGCTGGCGCAAAACCGGGGATTTTTGCAGAAACTGAGCGACGCTCTGATCGAAAAGAAGACGCTTCTTTACTCGGAGATCAGGAGCATCCGGGATTCGGTCGAAATAAACCGGGGGCCGTTTTGACCGGGCGGGAGGAAAAACGTGAAGCAACGCACGGCAATGGAGCGCCTAAGCAACGAAGCATTGGCGGCCTGGCTGAACACAAAGAAACGGGATGAGAAAAGCAAAAGTTTTCCCATGCTTATAGTTATTATGCGTTTCATTACTGTGTTATGCGCTCTTCTTGCGGTCAGCAACAGCATACATCAAAACGGAGGTGAATTCAGGAAAAAAGCATGTTTTTAGGGTGTCGAAAGATGCATTTTTGGATATTATTGGGGTTGACTGTTCTGCCGGGCAATACAATCCGCCAATGCCTTCTGCCTCCACTTGCCTGCCGGAAGCTTTCCGAAATTTTTCGGAAAATCGGCAGTGTTTTTGCCAAATTTTTCTCAAAAAATTATTTAGTTTTCACGGGATTTATGGTATACTGTCACGCAATCGTTTTGAGTAGGGGACACACCCTGTCCCTGTGTTTTTTTCAATAAGTTTTGAGGAGAAATTCATTATGTCTGGAAGTCAAGTCAAAAAAATTGTTGTGCTTACCGGCTCCTTTAATCCGGTAACCGTTGCCCATTACGAGATACTGTCAGACGCCGTGGAGCAAGTCGGCGCGGACGAGGGTGTGTTTGTCACCACCAACGCCGAGTACCTCACAAAAAAGTCCATCCTTAAGGTTAAGATCCCTTCAAATTTCATTCTGTCAGAGGATGTCCGGGGTGAGATGCTGCGCTCCCTTGTTGAGGAGAATCCGAGGCTCAGTTATTGGGGAAGCGAGCTTGGCGGCGCTTCGCCGAATACGTACCGTACAATGTTGAGGCTCAAAAAGGATAAAGAGAAGCAGTACCCCGGCGCAGAGGTGCGGCTGTTCCTCCTGTTTGGCGCGGACAAGCTTCCTAAGGTGTCCCGCTGGGATAACGCGGACAAGCTCATCAACCTCTGCGAATACCTGGTCTACACCCGCAATCTCAACCTGAATCAGGTGATCGCGGCGGATCCGTTCCTCTACGGCCACAGGAGCAGGATACACGTCATGCCTGTCACCAATTCCGCCCTTTCAAACGTCAGTTCCACCGAGGTGCGCCGCAGGTTTTTCGCGGGGCAGGATTACTCGGATTTGATGAACGAGGGACCATACCGTATTATGAAGAGGTTCTCGCCTGATGATTTCCCGCCCGTTACGCCCGAGAATCTCGTGAAATCCCAGCTCCTTTACGGCGGACGGTTCGGCAGGAATGCGGCAGGGAAACAGGTATACGAAAACAATAAAACTCTTTTCCAAAGATGGGCGGAGCCCTGGCTGGGAGACCAAAAAGCCCACAGAGAGGCGAAGGTCTACGCCAAAGCTTTTACCGTAAGCGCACCGGTCCGGGCGGGGGAGACCGTTACGGACTGCGTGAATGAGGACTGTGTTGACGCCGCAAAACGGCTTGTCGACGAGGGACTGAAGCCGGCTGTCCTGAACCTCGCTTCCCGCATCGCGCCTTGCGGCGGCTACCACGAGGGGCTGGGCGCCCAGGAAGAGAGCCTCTGCCGCTCCTCCACCTTGTCCCAATCGCTTTATCAGTTCGGCGATCCCAGGTACAAGCACATACGGGAGTCGGGCACAGAGTACGTCCCGGGCGTTTACCCCGTGGACCTGAATTTCGGCGGGATATATTCCCCCTGCGTCACCTTTTTCCGTCACGGCGCAGACAGGTATTTCGGTTTTCGGGATGAGAAATTCGACTGCCCCGTGGTTACCGTCGCATCTCTTTCCAACCGGGAGCCCAATCCCTTCACCGTGGACGAGCGGAAATATTTCGACCGGGAAGGCAGGCTGACGGCCGAGGGCAGGGAGATCGAGCTCAACAAGATCCGCACCGTATTCCGCATAGCCCTGGATAACGGCCGGGACAGCATGGTCCTCGGCGCTTTCGGATGCGGCGCGTACAACCTCTGCCCCGACGAAGTGGCGGGTCTCTTTAAACAGGTTCTTTCAGAGCCGGAGTTTCGGAACAGGTTCAAAAAACTGGTGTTCGCCATATACGAGGGCGTCCCATCGCCCCGCAAAAAGCCCATGGGCCGGGGCGGCAAGTTTGCACCGTTTTATAACGAATTCGCCTGAGCAGAATACGAATTCGCCTGAGCGGCAGGCGGGAACATAATATGGGAGGTATAAAAATGGAAAACAAAAATATTTTGATGCTTCGGCATCACCCCATGAACGTTAAATACACGAATCCTTTTTACACCGGCCAGACGGAGGATGATCTTGGCGATTACCTGATCATAGACGTCACTTCCCGGGCGGAACGGGACAGGGAGTTCATGGCGGCCCATCCCTCCTTCGTAAAAGATCTTTCACCCTTCTTCATCGGTCCCGTTACAGGTCCGGACGGCGCCGTCGCGCAGATTTTTGAGATATTCTGGCAGTGCGGCAAGGTCTACCCCTGTCACGACGCAGGCGGCCGGCCGAACCCGGAGTTTTTCGATTGGCGTAAAGAGTATTACGGCAAGACCGCGTGCACGAAGGACTTGATGCGCCATGCCTGCCAAAGTCTTGGCTACGAGAACAGGGATTGCCGTTATTTCGCTTATTACGACACAAAAACCGGCGTCTACGTTCCTCTCTCCTGGGTGGAAGCCCGTAAAAAAGTCTATGTTCCGGAATACGCGAAGCTCGTCTTCGGCACAGAGTCTTTTAAGTGGTTGAAGTACCTGGCGGATGAGGGGAGGAAGATCGCGTTAGTGGATTTTGACGGCTACAACTACAACGAGGAGTGCGGCCTGGCGGGAAAGTATACAGAGCACATAAATAGGTGTAAAAAATACAAGACGGCGCCAACGCTTTCGGAAAGGGATTTCACCTCTGTCGATTCCATAAAAAAAGTTTTGGACTGCCCGTTTATGGCCGCGGGTCACGGTTTTGTGATTAAGGCACTGCTGCAGGGCGATATTGAGGTCGAAGACGGCGAGGTAATAGACAGGGAAGGGATATTGGCGTGAAAATGAAGTATTTTGTCGTGTCGGACGTTCACGATCACTACAGTCTGATGCGGGAAGCGCTTAACGAAAAGGGCTTTGACCCAAGCCGGGAGGACCACGTGCTGGTCCTCTGCGGCGACGCGTTCTATTCAGGGCCGGAGCCAAGGAAACTATTTAAATACCTCAAAGACTTACATGAAAAAGGCAAACTTGTCTTTATTTACGGAAATCATGACTGCGAGCTGCTGGAAAATCTTGACGCCAAACACTTCGGCAAGCGGCCCGGCAACCGCAAATGCGCGGAGCTGGTGACCGGAAGGACGGGTCTTAGTGACGTAGAGCTTGCTGACGAATGTGAGAAAACAGGCTTCACGGAGTTTCTCAGAACTGTGCCCGTATGGTATTTTGAGACGGAGCATTACGTGTTCACCCACGGCTTTATTCCCACGGAAAAGAACAAATACAGGCCTGACTGGCGCCTTGCAGGTAAAGAGGATTGGAAAACAGCCGCCAACCACGGCGATGGAATGAAGCTTTCCATGCGCTTTGGCGTGAGGGAGCCCGGGAAGATAATCGTTTTCGGACATTACAGCGCCGCCAGATGTTACGTGATGAAGGACGCCGCGGAAGCGGACTGGACAGTCGAGTCCAAGCCTTACAAAGACGTTTCGAGGGTCCCGAAAGAGGGTTTCAGGCCTTTTTTTGGCGGGTCGTTTATCGCCATGGACCAGAGCGTCAAGAAGACGGGGTTTGTCAACTGCATCGTGCTGGAAGACTGAAAAATCGGCAATGAAATTACCGTATAAAACACTGTTTCAGGGGTATACTTGTAACGGTAAAACCTGCAAGAAAGTATGTTTATGGAGATAAAGGAGGAAAAATGGACAATTACCTGTTTGACGATTTCGCAAAAGACCTTTTGAATACCGGATTTTTCAAGTATTACGTAGACTCCTGTCTGGCTGACCCGGAGTATGATACCGACGATCCGGTAGGCGATCTCAATGAGTGGATCGCTGATGATGAACACGGAGGGAATGACTTTCTGTACGAATCAACGCCTTTTGTGCTCGCGTATAAGGCAGGACGGGATGAACTGGAATCATATCTGGAGCACTATTATAAAACAGCTGTGGAGTGTTATGAGTACTGGGAGTTCGAGCACAGCGGCTTCGGCAGCGGGTATCAGTGCTTTGACGTCTTTAACAGTTACGTACTGGCTTTGTGTTCCCGGTACTACGCGAGCATCAATAAGCCGGAGAAGGCGAAGAAGGCCTGCTTCCTGCTTTTATGCGGTCTCTCCTACGAGGGGGACCCGTGGGAGGCACGTTACGGAGAAGACGGATACGATCCGGAGGCATACGATCCGGTCAAACTGTACGACGCTTTTGAGTCTTACTTCAGCTCAATCAAGGACATGCTCAGCCCCGACTGGCAGGCGGTCCACCCTTCCATCACCTGGAACATCGGCAGATACTACCTGGGGAAAAAAGATTATCTCAAGGCAAGAGAGTTCTTCACCCATGGCGCTTCCATTGACTATGAGGGACGTCAGTCCATAGATCCTTTTATTGAAGTCGGCAAGAACCAGTACGAGCTGGGACTGCTCTACCTGAAGGGCCTTGGCGTCAAGACCAACCCCAAGAAGGCGCTCAAGTACTTTGAAATGGCTGCCGAAAATGCCGGAGAACCGACGATCCCGATCATCCAGGATATGCGGAAAGAGCGTCTGCTACCTTGTGAAGTCGATCCGATCGTCGACGTCCTGCATGGGTACGGCGATCTGAACGTTCACAACCTTGACAAATATGTTTACTACAAAGAACTAAACGAAGACCAGGCCTCGACTCTTAAGAAAACCGCAGATTTTTATCTGACTCAGGAGCACCTGCTTGATTTTGGCACGCTTGGCTTTCTGCGGGATATCTACCGGTATCGTTTGCACGACCGGGAAAAAGTCGAAGAAATCAACAACTTAACAGACCGGTTGATCGAGTCGACCCCGCAGGAGGAGAGAACCGAGGGAATGGACGATTATTACGTTTCCCGCTGGAAGGAAAACTGGGAAAAGTCCGTTGTCAGGCCTTCTGTGAATTCAGGCTCCATTCCCAAAGACCCAAAACCCGGCGACACCTTCTTCTACGGCACACTCGCCAATGAGCCCATAGAGTGGAAAGTCCTTGAGGTCTACGACGACGGAACGTTTTTTATAGTCACCACAAAAATCATCCTCAAGATGCCCCACGACGGCATCTTCGAATGGCTGAACACGGATTTCATCGACAACGTTTTCACGGAGGACGAGAAAAAACGTATCGTCTCCCACGACTACAGGGCCCTCCGGAGATACCGGCCCACTTACATTTATCTGCCCGACCGCAAACAGCTGGAGGCGTTGGAAGACCTCTCTCAACCCGTTCCGCAAACCGCCTTGGCGATGACGATGGGCCGCGACAATTCCTTCTATGTAATAGACGGCACAACTGTCGAACCCTCCGGCAGAGGCTACCGATTCATAGCTACGTATGAGGTCCGGGGCATCCGCCCGGCAATGGACATTCGCATGACTTTGACTGAAGAGGGCTGAATTCCCTGAAAAGAGGAAGTGTTAAACGTTTCGCCTGTGGCTGAACGGCCTGCGGGGGTTCCGGGACCGGGATCAAAAACAAATAAAAATGACACGCTGCACTAAGAAGTTATTATTGTTAAACAATCGGAGTTGTAAAAGAAATCGTCCTTTACAGCTCCGATTTAAATACAAAAAAAATCGGCAATCAAATTTCCGTTTTTCCGTCATTTTTTCAGCCATAATAGTCAGGCGGAACTCAATGAGGGCTGTGTAAAAATAAAAAGAAATATGGGAGGATTAAATAATGGCTGTAAGACCTGTGTTTGTAGTGAGTGAAAAAAGTCCGTTTTATTCAATTTTCTATGCGAACTTTGAATGGGCGGGAGGGTTTGCCACAAGTCAGAAGCAAAAGAACGTCGCCTCGATCCACAGATGCTTTACGGGAAAGTTCCCGAGAAAGAAAGCTCTTGAGATCTCCGGCAAATCCACAGAAGAGTGGGGCGTTGGCGCCAGTGCCTTCTTCCTCAAAAAGTATGTTCCCTCCCTCGGAAAATCTGTTCCGGTAGAGAACGTATATCAAGGCGGAAAGGTGTTCTCAGGGGGCGGACCGTATAAAGACCTTCTTGAAGGCAAGCCTATGGACGCTAAAAGAGACGAACGTTTGAGCAACAGCGGCAGGCTCATCGCGTTTCAGTTTGAGGGCGAAAACTTTCCAATCACGCCGGTAACGGTTTTTTATGATTTCATTTATATCAATGCCCTCATGGAAAATCCGGATATCGCCGAAAAACTTGAGGAATACGACGGATTCACGGACATTGCCTTCAATCCGGACAATAGTTTGAACTGTCAGGCAAGAGCTGCGGCGATCTACGTTTCCCTTGCCAGACAGGGGCTTACGGACAAGGCAAAGGATTTCAATGAATTCATGGCTCTTTTTACCGACGCCAAGGCCGAGGTGACTCAAAAACAGCCGCCAAAAGAAAGTGCTGCCGCCAAGGAGGAAAAACCATTGCCAAAGGTCGAGCCGGGGGCCAAGATCATCCACAACACATTTGGCGAAGGGACTGTGATATCCTCGTCCGGTAATATCCTTAAAGTCCGGTTTGATTCCGTTGGCGAAAAAATGATCGGGCTTTCCTGGACCGCGGCAAACTGCAGGATTGAACAATGACCGGGTTATTCCGGGTCGGGGAAAAAACGGTCCGGGCCAACGGGTGATACCCGAAAGGGCCCGGAGCCCTTGCAGAGATGCAAGCGGGCATAATTTCTTGAAAGGAGAACTCTAGAATGAAAAAAATGATGAACGAGATCATTGGCGGTTTTTTCGGCGTTCGTATTTCGCCTCTTTTTAACTGCGAAGGCTTTATTGAGGAAGGCCGGCTGGATGAAAAGGATTTCCTGGATCTGTACTCGAAATACCTGCAAAGGGCGGTTAAATATATCAATAAAAATGAAATACACCTTGACGGGATACGCTTTGAAAAGTATTACACCGAGCCTGATTACGAGAAAAACCTGTTTGAACCCATTAATTTGGGCGGGTTGAGAGAAGTAGAGAAACAGAGGATCTTTGAGGTAAAAAGAGATTCTGCAAGGGTATACAAAACGAACAGATACTCCCGCATCATGATCCGCGATTTTTCGCCTGACTTGAAAGAAGAGGAAGACCTGTTTCTGAAAACGATTTTTCCGTATAAAACGAGCGAAAAGGGTCTCATGGAGGATTTCTGCGGATTGAGAGAGTACGTTTACCTCGTTGTTTTCAGATTCGGCGATTTCAACCTGCCGTTTCTGCTGCACGACTTTGGGTTTGATGAGTTCAGTATAATTAGGCTGAAGCTTCAGGAACTGTTCGGGATAGATCATTTCTAAAACAATGGTAAGTAATACAAGGACGGTGAGTTGCCCCACCATGACCGTCACGTAACGGCCGGGGTCGACGAATTGACGGTCAATGAAGCTCCAAAGAGATTCAAAAGAATCTGTCGCCAATAAAAAACAGGAGGACATGTTTATGGAGAAGAATATTGCAGTTGACAACCCGGTGGAATACGTTGAAAACACACCACTCTTTTCTATTCTTAAAGTTGACCCCGAAGAATTCGACGGCGTTGATCTGGCTGATCTGAAGCTTGGCAAGAAGGGCTTCAAACTGCTGAAAAAATACGGATACAATTCCCTGCGCGATCTCCTGAAGGCCACTGTTTCCGATCTGAAGTCCATCAAAAATATGCCAATAAGAAGCGTGCAAACTGTTCTTCCGGCGATCAGGCAATCTCTTAATATGATGAAGGATAACGGTTTTATCATAGAAAGAGTACTTAAGGGCTACAATGGCGCCGGCGGCGACGCAGTTATACCTGACGGCGTCACGTCTGTCGGTGAAGGTGCATTTTGGAGGTGCAGCACTGTTACAAGCATAACTGTCCCGGACAGCGTCGCGAGTATCTGCCCGGGTGTGTTCTATGGCTGCACCTCTTTGAAAAGCATTGCCGTAGCCCCCGGGAATCTGGTATACCACAGCGCAGGCAACTGTTTGATCGAGACGCAGAGCAAAACGTTGGTGGCAGGCTGCAAAACCGGCGTCATTCCGGCTGACGGCAGCGTGACGGGCATTGGATTGAGTGCCTTTGAGGGCTGCACAGGCCTTAGGAGCATCACGATCCCGGACGGCGTCACGTTCATTGACGGGGGTGCCTTTGCGGGCTGCACCGGCCTTGCGAGCGTTGCCATTGGCAATTCCGTCACGTCAATCTGCAAGGGAGCGTTCCGGGACTGCACGTCTCTTACGAGTGTGACCATTCCCGATTCCGTCACGTTAATAGGCGATTTTGCCGTTAACGAATTCCCGGACCTGACGGATGGTGTGTTCGAAGGCTGCACGTCGCTCAAGTCGGTTACAATACCCGACAGCGTTACATACATTGATGATTGTACGTTTCTGAACTGCGTCAGCCTGACAGTTATTAACTTTGCAGGAACAAAGGAGGAGTGGAATGACGTAATCAAAGGCGAGAATTGGGCTTCCGGCACCGGCAAATACATCGTCCATTGCACCGACGGGGATATTGAATAACCGCTTGCGGCTCTTTTTCAGGCTGCTCGGCGGGGCGGGGCAAAAACGGTACTCTTCATTTAAAGCGACTAAACAACAAAAATCACAGGGTGGTCCCGGCGACGATCCTGTGATTAGTTTAGTTGGATGAAGGTGATATGACAGGACAACAATAAAGCTTGCTGCTTGGTCTCCCTGCTTGGCCCGTAACTAAACCAACCGTTGAAAAAAACAAATAAACAGCAACAGATAAGTCATTGTTTTGATACAATAGCATTGATATCATTATGTCAGAACGAGCGCCCGTTACTATTTCAACAGGAGTGATGAAAATGGAATTTAGCTTTGGAAAGAAAATAAAAGAATTGAGGTATGCTAAAGATGTTACGCAGGACCAGCTCGCTAAGCATTTGATGATATCGCCCCAGGCAGTCAGCAAGTGGGAGCGGGAAACCGGATACCCGGACATCATGATGTTGCCCCGAATTGCCGCGTTTTTCGATGTAACCGTTGATGAGCTTCTTGGAACCGGGGAAGAGATCAGACGCGGGAAAATCGAAAAATGGGAAAAGGAAACCGAAGAATATTGGCGTACAGGACAGATGGAAAAGAACTTAGCGCTTTGGAAAAGCGCATACAGCGAGTACCCGAACGATCCGGATGTTGTTTATAACTACATGTATGCGTTGAATGTGCTTTGGCGTGTCGACAAAGATCCTTCAAAAAAAGAAAAATTCTTTGAACTTGCCGAGTGGCTGCTCCAAAAAGGTCCAAACGAGGATTTGCGTAATTCTGCCAGACAGGTGCTGTGTTTCGCGAGTCTGCGGCTTGGCGATAATGAAAAGGCCAGGAAATATGCGGAAGATGCCGGCGGTTATGAAAGCAGTTTCCTGCTTTCCCATGTTCTCGAGGGAGAAGAACGGATTGAGCATGGCCAGGGGCTGATTTTGCAGCTTATAACTGACGCAGCAAATCAGATTGATAGGATTGCCGACAGCTACCCTCACAATGAGGCAATCGAGATTTGGAAATACGTTATCGGGCTGTACAAAGGCCTGTTTTCCAGGGGTGATTTCTGTTTTTACAATATCCGGATGAGCGAATACTCCGGCAGACTTTCGCGAAGATATGCCATGAACGGCGAGCGGGAACTGTGCCTTGAGGAGCTGAAGAATTCAGTTGAGTATCTCAAAGCCTTTGAAGACTGGGCAAAGGGAACCGGGACAGAGAAGCACACGTCACTGCTTCTGAACAGGCTTGATATTTCGCGAAAGTATACCAATACATCAGGCAGACCCATGGGTTTCCAAACGATGGAAGATCTTAAGCGTCAATGTTACGACCCCTACCGGGAGGATCCGGAGTTCATACGAATCAAGGCAGAACTTGAGAAAATAATCGGATAACCGTCGGATAATTGCAGGGTGCCCCGGGGCTGAAAATACAATCTTTTTTACAGTTGACAGATAATTACGGCTGATTAATGAAATGGAAAAGCGGGCAGCGGCGGGCTTTCCAATTGCTTGCCGCTTGGTGTATAATGTGCACAGAAATACCCGGTGCGTGCTGTTGTGCGCACAAAAGCGGAGGTAGACAAAATAGTATGGATTTACAGGAATTCAAGGAGAAAATGAAATCTATTATTTCAAAAGCCGGGGCATATTATTCTGTCTCTGTTGATCCGGATGAAATTGTACTGAATGGCTGTGGAATAGATTATGAAGGGTATCTAACTATAGACGATAGATCAACTCCATTTAAGATATCCAATCTAAAAAATATCTGATACCATGTCTCACCTGATGAAGGTGAAAGTTTCTTTACATTTTCCTTTGAGGATGGCGTCGAATTTACTCATTATTATGAAGACTTCGGGAGTAAGTGCTTTACTCTTTTTCATGATGGGAAAAGGGAATGTCTTTTAAATCTCGGACAAGTTAGAGAGATCATGGGAAAGACATAATGTCGAGTTTTTTGAACTAAGCCAAGCAGACAGCACCGGGCTGAACTCCGGGAATAGTCGCATTTATATGGTCTGAAAAGATGTCTGAATACGCCAATTTTGTCGTGGCTATTCCTTGATAATTACGCAATAACATGTTATATTAAGAAACAATACTAAAACACCGAAAAATAATTTCAGGAGGAAAATATGGCAACGATTTATGACAAAGAATACGGCGGTTACTGCATTGGCCGCATTGAGAGCAGCGGTAAAGTCTATGACAAAGAATACGGCGGTTACTGCATTGGCCGTGTCGAAAGCAGCGGTAAAGTCTATGACAAAGAATACGGCGGTTACTGCATTGGCCGCGTCGAAAGCAGCGGTAAGGTCTATGATAAAGAATACGGCGGTTACTGCGTCGGCCGTGTCGAAAGCAGCGGCAAAGTCTATGATAAAGAATACGGCGGTTACTGCATTGGTCGTGTCGAAAGCGTTCCCACAAAAATGGGAGGAGCAGCTTATATTCTGTTGCTGCGATAAAGCAGATCACAGTCGATTTTAACAGTGCATGCGTCGATCAAATTCTTTTCGGTGAATCCATTGCGGAAACGGGAGTAGAACCTTGGATTCTTCGGGATTGATAATAAACGAAAAATGAAGTACCCCATGCAATGGTTGTATATGTGTCCGGACCGGTGAAAGCACTAATGATTTTCACTGCCGATCCATATCTCGAACCGATTAAAACGCTGTAATCTCAACAAAGAATTAATTATCATGAAGAATATAATTCGTTTTACATGCCTGGCTCTTGTCCTTGTAATGGCCGGTGCAGTTCTCGCTGCTTGCGGAGGTCCTTCCGGTACGTATGGTGACGCTTCCGGACTGGGTGGCGTCGAGTACAATTTCAGCGGCAGCAAGGTCTCCATTACCTTCGGTGCCCTCGGGTTCACCAAGACCATAGACGGCAAGTTTTCCATCGACAAGAATTCTGACGGCAACAGAACCATTACGTTTACCTTCGAGGGCGAAGATGCCACCAAGTATGAAGGCACCCACAGCTATGTTTCCGGCAAGGACGACTCCGGCGAATATATAAAGATCGACGGCATCACTTTGTACAGGAAGAAATAAGCCGCGCATCGAAAATTGAGTATTTGATATAAGCAAAGCCTCGTAAATCGTTAGGGCAATACGGTTTGCGGGGCTTTTCGCATGCTTTTCAGGGCTTGTATGTTGTCGCTTAGAGTAGGGCGGGTTTTGAAATCGAATAGTTCTAATTATATCTCCAAAACTCGGCAAGGGGAAAAACGGCTGTTTCCGGGGTTTGAAAATATACCCGAAAAGGTATAATATTTGTGACTGTGCGAAGTTTTATACCTTAAAGGGTATAGAAACGACAAAAACGCTTGAAATTATACCTTAAAGGGTATATAATTGGCGATGAAATCAAAAGCGGAGGATGGATCGACATGAATCCTATTGCTGAATTTGTGAAAAAGAACAGAAAAGAAGCGGGACTGACACAGGAGGAATTTGCAATGCGGTCGGGCCTTGGGCTGCGCTTTGTCCGGGAACTTGAGCAGGGCAAAGAAACTGTGCGTATGGACAAGGTGAATACGGCGCTTGAGATGTTCGGTGCCGTTGCCGTTCCGGGGAGAAAGGACAATAAATAATGGCTTTCAGGACAGCTTATGTGTATGTGAGGAACGCATTCGCGGGCATTCTCTCGGAAACAGATTCCGGCTACAGATTTGTTTACGATGAAGACTATTTGAAATCCGAAAAGGCGTCGCCGGTTTCGCTGACGTTGCCCCTTCGTGCCGAGCCCTACGATTCCGCCACGTTGTTTCCCTTTTTTGACGGACTTATTCCGGAAGGCTGGCTGCTCGGGGTTGTCAGCAGAAACTGGAAGATCGACGTCAAGGACCGTTTTGGACTGCTGCTCATCGCCTGCAGGGACGTTATCGGGAATGTGAGCATTGCGGAGGAGAAGAGATGAACTGTTGTTGCTGCGGCAGACCGTTGAGAGAAAATGATACCGAAGGCTGGCACAAGGCGTGCATAAAACGCTTTTTCGGAACTGATGCGATACCGCCAATAGAGATCGATGACCGCACGATAGAGGAAATCGCAAGGGAAAACACCAACAAGGGCGTCACCGTCCCGGGGGTGCAAAAGAAGCTGTCTCTTCACCTGCACTCGGAAGGGAAAAGCCCCCGCCTGACCCTTGTCAATTATCCTGCCGGCTACATTCTGAAGCCTCAGGTCAATGAGTTTGAATGCCTGCCGGAAGCCGAACAGCTGGTCATGACATTGGCGGATATGTCAGGGATCTCGACCGTGCCCCATGCGCTCATCAGAAATGGGGACTCGTATGCCTATATCACAAAGCGAATTGATCGGGTAATTGGCAAAAACAGCTTTCAAATGCTTGCCATGGAGGACTTCTGCCAGCTTGATCTGCGCTTGACACAGGACAAGTACAAAGGATCCTATGAACGCTGCGCAAAGATAATCGGGAGGTATTCCTCTCAGACAAAACTGGATATGACGGAGCTGTTCATGCGCCTGGTTTTTTCCTTCGTTACTGGCAATTCCGACATGCACCTCAAGAATTTCTCACTGATTGAGACCCATGAGGCAAGCGGCGTTTACACCCTCTCGCCGGCATACGACCTGCTGCCCGTCAATGTGATCATGCCCGAGGACACAGAAGAATTTGCCCTTGCCATGAACGGCAAGAAGTCGCGCATCCGCAGAAAAGACTTCCTCGTGTTTGCGGAGGAATGCGGAATCGCCAAGACGTCGGCGGAAAAAATGATCGCCAAGATTCTGTCGATTAAACCAAAGTACCTGGAACTGTGTGACGATTCGCCGCTGCCCCGGCACTTGAAGGAGCGGTTTTCGGCGCTGGTCGAAAAGAGATGCGGGGTGCTTGAATGAGCCGGTTTCCGGGGCGGCGGATTTCGTGAGAGGCAAATGTTGCGGGTGCCGGAAAATGCCTGCGGCCATCACTTATCGGACCATCGTACAGGAGCAGTTTTTGTGATCAGATAACTGTTAAAAATTGCATAATTACGCAAAATAAGATATCATTTAAATTGGCTTTGGATGAATATGGACCCAGAAAAAAAGCTGCTTTTCCCCGCCAATCCATACGTGTTGCGAATAACGATTGAATGATCCTTTGAGCGCGGGTTTAAATCTTAGAAGAACGCTGTTGCCGGGCGCCAAATTCATTTGTCGCCGGACATGTAAAGAGGTAAAAATGGCTGCTAATAACAACAATTCGATTCCAAAGGCTTACGCCGGGGAAGAACCCTATATTTTTGTGTCCTATGCGCACAAGGATTCTGGTCGGGTATTCCCGTTCATTTCAGCGCTCCAAAAAAGCGGTTATAACGTCTGGTTCGACGACGGAATACGTTTCGGAAAGGAATGGGAGGATGAAATTGCCAAAAAACTGCTGGGATGTACGGTTTTCTTATTTATGGTTTCCGGGAGGTCACTTGAATCATCAAATTGCAAGGACGAACTTCATTTTGCGCGCAAAAGAGGTAAAAATTTCGTCAATATATTCGTAGAGGACATTCCTGATATTCCGGATTGGTTTGACTTGCGCTATATGCGCTATCAAAGCTGCAATCTGTTCAGTTACGACTCCAGTGAGGAGGCGGTCGAAGCTCTTTCCCGAAAAGTCGGAGAAATGGCTTTGGCGAGATCTTTCTGCGACAGTCAAGAAACGAAGGACCTGTCCAAAGCGGACAAGCGGGTTCAAACGTCATCAGATGATATTTCTCAGCCCACACCAAAGGCAGAATCGGATAAACATATACGTGCGATAAAAAAGCAAGACTTCAAAAAAGGCTCAGTTGTTGAATTCGGCTCGTACCCTCAAACTTCAAACGGAGAAGAAAAGCCCATTGAATGGCAGGTTCTTGAAAATGACGGAAGGAAAGCGATGCTTGTAAGCATGTATGCACTTGACGTCAGGCCGTACAATACGACTGCCACAAATGTCAATTGGCAGACCTGTTCTTTAAGGACCTGGCTGAACGGGACTTTTATAAACAGTGCGTTTTCTTTAGAAGAACAAAATGCCATATCCATGACGGTTGTAACCGCAGATGAGAATCCAAGATACCCCACATTGCCGGGCAGAAACACATGGGACAAGATTTTTTTGCTGAGCATAGACGAAGTCAACAAGTTTTTTAGATCAAACGACGAAAGAAAATGCGTCCCAACAGATTATGCAGTTTCTCAAGGTGCAAATACGAGCAGATTTTATATAGCTCAAGGCAAATCTGTTTGCAATTGGTGGTTGCGGACACCGGGCAGTAGTTCTATTGCAGCTGCGACTGTCGGTATTGGCGGCTTTGTGGATAATTTCGGTTCGGTCGTTGACACCAGTAACTGCGGAAAAGTTTGTGTCCGCCCCGCCATGTGGATCGATCTTGAATCTTAACTCATTGGCGAGTTGCTCCGCTGCCGAAACATTATGTGATATGTAAAGCGTCTGCCAAGAGCCGGCTGCTGTTGGCGGCAACGCACATAAAACACACATAAAGAAAAAGCAAGCGTCAGGCCTGCATGCAGAAATCTTTCAGGCACGAAAAGAAGGGTGTTGCTTGGAAATGGGCATAATTCGTAACTTAATAGTATTCTGTTTATTGTTGGCAGTTATACTGCTGCTGTCAGGCTGCAACGCCTTGGTGTCACCCACGGAAGCGCCAACGGCTCTGCCGGCACAAACCGGGGAGGCCAATGCCACGCCCGCATCGACAGTGAAGATCCCCAACCTTGCGGGAACAGACGAAGAGTCTGCAAAAACTGCGCTCCTCGCAAAAGGGCTGATCCCGATCGTCAGATACGAGGAGAGCGATTCTGTTCAGGAAGGCGTTGTTATACGGACTGAGCCGGGCCCGGGAAGCAAGGCGGAGGAAGATACGAAGGTGACGATCGTTGTTGCGGTTAAGCCTTCAACGCCAACACCAACACCGCCCCCTACACCAACTCCGGAACCTACTCCGGTGGCAATTCCCCAGGGACAACTCTATCTTCGAGACGGAAACTACGTCTACTTCGGAAGTTATCCTCAGTCCGAGGTGACAGATCAGAGCCTTAAAACAGCGCTTACAAGCATTGCCGGCCCAACAAGCGATTGGACTTCATATGACTATTACATTAACGGTCAAGCATCTGATTTCATGGTCTATAAAGACGTCAGTTACGAAGGAGAAAAATACAGGGGAGTCTTTTTTTCAGAATACAGGCCCAGCGAGACCATTTATGGCGCACATTATTTCCAGGAGGAAAACGATTATTATACTAATACGATCTACTGGTTTAGGTTCGAGCCAGTTAAATGGAGAATCCTTTCCGAGTCAAAAGGTTACGTATTTCTTCTCTCTGAACTGATACTTGACGTGCAGGATTATCATTACAGCGAGGACCGCATCACCTATGACAAGTCTCATATAAGAGAGTGGCTTAACAACAATTTCTGCGACACCGCTTTTACTTCGGAAGAAAAAAACATCATAAAAACAACCGTCGTCGATAACTCGTATAATTCCGGTCGTGATTATCATCTTGCATTAGCAGATGATGCAACTTACGATACTGATTGTCCCGATACGAACGACAAAGTTTTTTTGTTAAGCTATAATGATGCCACAAACTCCAACTACGGTTTCAAAAACTTTGAGAAAAAGGATTCAAGCAGAATAAAGACTCAAACAGCATACGCCAAAGCCCAAGGGGCCCAAAAAGGCTATGACTGTTGGTGGATAAGAAACCCGTTTTTCGCTGAGCGGGCAGAATATATTTCAGATGGTGGATTATACAATAATCAACCCGTATATTTCACACGCGGAGGCGTTGTGCCGGCTTTGCATTTGGCAATTTCAAACGATTAACGCAGAAAACCGGCATTTTTAGATACAGAAAATAAAAAAGGCGGCAACGTTATGAAAACAGTAAAAACAGTTTTGGTCTTATTATTTGCAGTGGCCCTGCTCCTCGGGGCTGTTTCCTGCAAGGGGGAGTCGGCATACGATATCGCTGTGAGAAACGGTTTTTCCGGAACTGAGGTTGAGTGGCTTGAATCTCTGAAAGGCGCAACCGGTTCGGACGGGAAGGGTGAGTCTGCGTACGATATAGCGGTGAGAAACGGTTTTTCGGGGACCGAGCCTGAATGGCTGGACTCTTTGAAGGGGGCAGACGGTTTGGACGGCAAATCATACCCCGAACCGGAATTCCACCCCGGAGATATTATAGTTAAAGAACTGAATGGCATTGAAGTCAGCAAGGACGGCAAAAACATCGACATGGTCATCAATTACAAGGTGACCCTTGAGGCGATCAGAAAGGTTCCGGACGAAGAACGGATGACTTTAGAATGGAAAGCATCGCATAATAACTATACGTATAAGTATGAATATAAAGTCAGGATAGAGTGCCAACGAGTCCAGGGAACAGACGACAAGCTTCCATCTGTCGGTTTTTACCTGTTGCCCTGCCAGTATTGCTATGATTTTTATAGTTTACGGAATTATGGTGGCACATTTGATTCCAAAGGCATGTATGTCACTGAAGGGGTGGATTATTTTTTGCTTCCGGTGTCGGAATTAGTATTCCAATACGCAATATTGTAAAAAGACCGAACCGCCTATAATACGGGCTTATAGAAACGAACCTCCTTGAAATCCACTCTCCTAAAGAGGTACAAATAGTATTGCTTTGGAGGGCAATTTCATATCCCGGAACGTCAGTTTTCTGCCGGCAACGGATCTGTTTCCGGACAACAAACATTCCGGATTGCAGACAAGAATTATAACGGGAACGGCTTGCCGCCAACACTTTCGAAAAGAGGTTATCCGATGAAAAACTTGAAAAAACAAACGGTCTTTGCGGTCATCGCAATTCTCTCCTGCCTGCTGCTTTTTGCATCCTGTGTTCAGGAACCGGCGAAGGTCACGCCCACACAGTCCCCCGCAGAAGCTTCAAATACCGAAGCTCCTGAGACGAAAGCACCTGAAACGGAGGCTCCCGAGCAGACCCCCGAGGCTTCTCCCACCGAATCGCCCACGCCAAGGCCCACCAAGGCCCCTGACGTATACCCGGTGACGGAGCAGACCGTCGACAATTACACCGTAAAAATAGTTGAATTCAACATCCAGGCGGAGGGGGACGACTCCTCGCCAATTGACCAGAGATCGACCCTTTTCAGAGAGTTTCTTGACATTCAGCAGCCGGACGTGGTTGGCCTTCAGGAGGTTTCCAAGGGCTGGAGCGACTACATTGACGAGTATGTTTTCAACGACTCGTACGTTGGCGTCGGTGAGCCGAGGGACGACTGCGGCGAGATGAATTCCGTTTACTACCGGAAGGACAAGTTCCAGTGCGTTGCCGAGGGCACTTTCTGGCTTTCCGAGACACCCGACGAGTACGCTTCTAAGACCGCCAACGCCAATCTCCCCAGAGTCTGCACCTGGGTCACCCTTAAAGACAAGACCACCGGCGTTGAGTTTTCCGTGATCAACACACACCTTGACCACAACGGTGACAACAACGGCGCCGACGGAAGGGCTGTGCGCGTGAAGCAGCTTGGCTACATTCTCAAAGGGACTCAAAGCCTCCGGGGCAAGCCGCTGTTCTTCACCTGCGACCTGAACCAGCGCATCCACAACTCCAACGGCAACCTCTTCACCATCCAGAAAGTCATTCGCGGTGAGGAGACCTACACTGACGGTCACGGCGACGAGTACTCAATAAAACTTGGCGACGCCCGCATTGACGCCAAGGAGACCGTGCCGGAGGACAGAATCTCCTGCCAGGTTAAATACCTTGACGAGTCCAGCTCATCCTACGACCCGGCCTACGAGCCCATTGACTATATCTTTTACGATCCGGAGTTTGCAGAGGCGCTGACCTATGACGGCGTGTATTTTGAGAAGGATGACTTGATGATATCGGACCACATTCCGCTGGTCGCAACTTTCCGGATAATTCCGAAGGAATGAGCCCCTGAAGAGTTTTTATGAAAACTGTGAACGTGGTTGCGGCGGTGATAGTCGAAGGCGGAAAAGTGTTTGCGACCCAGCGGGGCTACGGCAAATACAAGGACTTCTGGGAGTTTCCCGGCGGCAAGATCGAGGAGAACGAAACGCCCCGGGAGGCCTTGAAAAGAGAGATAAGAGAGGAACTGGAGACCGAGATCCTTCCGGAGGAGCATATCCTCACTGTGGAGTATGACTATCCCGAATTTCACCTCTCGATGGATTGCTACAAAGCGTCTGTTATTGACGGCAGTCTGACTCTTAAGGAACACGAGGCGGCGAGGTGGCTGGGACCCGAAGAACTATACGACGTGAACTGGCTGCCGGCGGACCTTGCCGTAGTGGAAAAAATAGGAAAAATGCTGGAAGAGGGCGAGACATAGGGAACCGCCAAAATCACTGAAACTCGGCGGACCGTCATATCGGTTAATTGAGCATTAATTTGACAGCTATCCTCTTGACAAAGCGCCCTCCGTCGACTAAAATGGAATTGAATTCCAAATTAGTCGACGGAGGGCGCTTAAGTGTATATCAAGAGAGCAATTGAAGAAGTGTTTGAGAGGCGGGCGAGAACCAGCAAGGCGGCTGTTCTTACCGGGGCGAGGCAGGTTGGCAAGTCTACGATGGTTGGCCATGTTTATCCGGATATCCCAAAGGTCAATTTTAAAAATCCTGCACTGCTCAACGCCGCGTTGTCGGATCCTTACAGCTTTTTGTCTGACCTGGAGCGACCCTGCTTCATAGATGAGTTTCAGAAAGCGTCTGCAATTGCCGACACCGCCAAGGCGATTCTGGACGAGTCTGACAATAATTTTAATTTCATTTTTTCCGGCAGCCAAAAATGGGAGATGATGAAACAGCTTTCAGACTCTATGGCCGGTGTGGTTTCGTTAACCGAACTGCCGACTTTGTCGATGAGAGAGATAAAGGGAGTTTCCTTCAACAGACATTTTGTGTGCACCGACGCGTACCTGGAAGAGCGCAGAAAAGAGATCAAACCATATGGTGATCTCTGGGAATACATCCACAAAGGTTTTTATCCCGAACTGTACAAGGATGAGTCCAGAACGGTGGAAGAATACTATTCCGACTATATCAAAACATACATAGAGAGAGACGTCTACGACATTTTGAAAATCAGAGACTCATTGGCTTTTTACCGGTTTATGATTTCTGTTGCCGCAAGAACGGGCAACCTGCTGAGTTATACGAATATAGCCGACGACGTTGGCGTGGACGTGCATACGGTGAAGAGCTGGATATCGGTACTTGAAATAACAGATATCATATATATCCTTTACCCTTACAGGCACAGCAAACTGAACAGGGCTATTTCAACGCCGAAAATATACTTCAGAGACACCGGCCTTGCTGCGTACCTGATGTCCTGGTCCAACAAAGATTCTTTAAAAAACGGCGCCATGAACGGAGCGTTTTTCGAGACGTTTGTGGTCAATGAGATCATCAAATCGTTTTTAAACGAGGGCAAGGACTACAAACGGTATTTGTTCTACTATAGAGGAAAGGATAAGATCAAGAACAAAGAAAACGGGAGCAAGGAGCGGGAGATTGATCTGGTCATCGAAGAGAACGGAACGGTCTATCCAATCGAAATAAAGAAGGACAGCAATCCCACTGCCACCATGACGGAGGCGTTCATGGTCCTTGACAATATTGACGATAAGATCAGAGGAACGGGATGCATTCTTTGCCAATGTCCCGCAAGGATAAAGCTTCGCGACAACCTGTATGCGCTGCCGATAGAATATATTTAAGGGGAGGCAGAAGGTTGCAGCGGGCAGCACCGCCAATACGTATTGATCAACGGAGGCTTTGATTTATTTCATTGCCTCCGCATTTTTATCAACGGACGGATTTGCCGAAGAATGAGCTGTTCTAAGACGCAAAAGCACGGAAACCATTGACAATATCGCCATTCAAACGGTATTCAGGCAAATGAAATGTTTTGTGGCAGGACAAGGGAAAAACAATTTGGTATAATCCCTGTGTAAAAGGTTGTTGCCGGCATTTTGCAAAGCAATAAAGACTGGAGGTGATTCCGGGAGTGAACACCGCCGAAAAGATCATTTCGCTCAGAGCGGAGCGGGGCATGTCCCAGCAGGAACTTGCAGACGCTTTATTTGTTTCGCGCTCTCTCGTGTCAATGTGGGAGACGGGGAGCAGGGTGCCCGACAGCTTGAGCGTTGACAATATGGCGGTGCTGTTCAACGTACCCGGGGAGGAGATCCTTGGCGATAGGCAGTATGCTTTTGCTTCGTCACTCGAAAGGGACCTTATCGACCGGGAGATCTCGGAATTCACCGACGACGTTAACAACGGGAACGGAAACGACGGTTCCGCCGGCAATAAAGAGAAAATCAAACTGATACTGGACAGGTTCTTGAAGAGCCTTGGCGACCTTGACAGGGAATTGTTTGTCAGCCGCTATTTCTCGATGAAGACCTGCAAGGCGATCTCGGACGACTACGAAATGAACGTCAACACGGTCAGGACCAGACTTGCCAGGATGAGAAAAAGGCTGAAACGGTTTGTCAAAAAGGAGGATAAAAATGAGTAATAAAGATTTTAGAGAGGCACTGTCTGAGATCGTAAACGACGGGGAAAGGATGCCCGCCGAAGAGATCGTTGCAAACAGAAAGAGAAAAAACAGACGGATCGCAGGCATTTCGGCGGCGGTCGGTTCTGCGTTCGTCATTGTGGCTGTGGTGATAGTGACCGTTCTTCTTTTTGGCGGCTCTCCTGCAGGGCCACTGGATCCCGGCGGAGAAAACCTGCCCGATCCCGGAAAGACGGTTTTTAACGGCGGGGAGTATTCCGGCAGCGCTGCGAATCTTCCTCCCGAACTTGCCAAGGTGAAGATCACCGTTGAAGGCTCCTCCCGGGGTTCAATGCCTGTGGACGGGTCGTTTATCGTTGAGACCTCCGGGGAGACCGACGCGGAAACCCTTGCGGAATACCTCACGGTGACGCCGGCAATTGCCACGTCGGTGACAAAGCTTTCCTCAAACACTTTCAAAGTATCCCCCGCCTCGGGAAATCTCGTGGCAGGGCAGATATACAAACTGACGCTGGGCGATCCCGAGAATCCTGCGGCATCCTACGCTTTCCAGACCGAAAAGGGCCTTGTGCCGGAGCAGATGTTCCCCGGTGACAGGACCGTCAACGTGCCTGTAAACACCGGAATTGAGGTCAGTTTTTCGGAAACGGTTGACATTGGCGGCGAAAAGGATCCCTTTACTATAACTCCTGCTGTCAAGGGCCGGTTCTCGGTCTACCCCGACGGAAAGACTGTTCTTTTCCTCCCCGATTCAAACCTTGACTACGACACTGTTTACACGGTGACGGTGAGCAGCGGAATAAAGAGCCGCTCCGGAAAGGTTTTTGAAGGCGAAAAAAAGGCGGTTTTCAGGACCTCCACAAAAGAATACGAAAGTGATCCGCACTATAACTCTCAGGAATACGTCCGGATAAGCATGTATACCGACAGGGATTTGATATTCTCTCCGGGTCAGGCCGCGTACGTGAGTTTTTACGCATACGCCAATACCGGCAAGACCGTAAAAATGACCTGCGACCTCTTTTCTTTCGAGTCCGCAAAGCAGGCTGCAGCGGCAATTATTGAGTGTGAGAAGAGGGCGGGAGACAGTCAGAACGCCGATATTGACGTTTCGAAACTTAACAAGATCGGCTCCTTCACCCCCGAAATAGATAACGATTCGAACATGCTGTATACGGTGAATTTCGGCGGAGGCCTTGCCAAGGGCATATATCTTGCCAAGATCACCTCAGAAGCGACAGGTAAAAACGGAAAGACGGTCAGCAGCACAAAGTCGGTGGTCCTCCAGATATCCGAACTCAGACCTTACACGGTCTCCTCTGACGGCAAGACCTACGTCTGGATCAACAGCACCGGAAGCGGGCCCGTTAAAGACGCGGAATTGGCGTTTGCAGGGCTTAACATATTTACCGGCTGGGATTCGGAGGTGTCTGCTGAGACAAAAACTGCAAAAACCGACGGCTCCGGACTTGCCATGATCGAAAGCAAAGACTGCGATTACGCCGTCATAACAGTTGAAAAAGGCGGGGACGCATTGGTCCTTTGCGCCGTGATCGAGCCCGAGGACACTTACGATTACTACATGAGCTACGTTTTCACCGACAGAGAGGTGTATTTTGCCGACGATACGGTGAATTTCAGCGGATTTGTAACGGATTCCTTTGGCTGCGGCATCCCGGACCGCCTCTATCTCCGGACAGGCCTTTCGTCCGAAAAGACTCCGGTGGACGTTGACAAAAACGGCTTCTTCCAAGGCTCTCTGGCTTACAGCAACTGCTCAACGGGCTATTTTTTGCTCGCGTTCTGCGATGAGGACGGCAACGTGGTGACGGGCAGGTCTTTCCGGATCACCGAGGAGCAGAAGCCTCAGTACACCGCAAGCGTCAGCTTTGACAAACTCTTCTACCGCCGGGGCGAGAAGATCAACGTGACGGTGACCGCCACCTTTTTCGACGGAACTCCCGCCGAGGGCCTTGAATTCCGCTGCCGTCTGAGCAATTTCGGAGAGGATTCCGTGACGGTAAAGACCAACGCCAAAGGCGAGGCGAAGGTGACCTTCAAGCCAAGGAATCTGACCCCAAGAGAAGTCTCCGGCACAGACCCGCTGACCCTCTGTTTTTACGCGGAACTTGAAAATTACGAGACCCAGACCCTCTACGTTTCATCTTCCGTCCGCTATTTCCACTCGGACTATGCCATTGGCGTGGAGAGGAGCGAGAATGCGTCGGTGATGACTCTGAACAAGAGAGACACTTCAGGTATTAACACTGCCGCCGATCTTGCATGGCCGGCTTTTCCGGGAAATACAACTGGCGAGCCCCTCAAAGCAAAGGACGCTCTGTCATACACGCTGGTGAAGCATGTGATCACGAAGACGGAGAGGACCAGGTACAACACCTATACGAAACAGAGCGAAAAATACTACACGTACGACGTCACGAGGTCTAACGTTGAGACCGGCACAAAATCTTTTGTGAACGGTATCGCGGAGTTTGCCCTCCACAAGGTCACCGGTTTTGACGGTTATTACACGTACGAGGTGTCTTTCTACGACGACACGAGCAAGATCACCTATGAATATACCCTGAACGGAACTGCGGGGGACCGGAACAACAGTTATGCCGGCGAAAACAACGGCGACGGCCTCAGCGTGCAGCTGAATGCGGAGTCCTATTCCGTGAATGATACGGTGGAGGCAAGGGCTCAGATGCACTCCAAAACGATGGATGCACTGTTTGTCACTCTGGCCAATGGCATTGAAGGCGTAAGCTACGGCTCTTCAATAAGCTTTACGTATACCAACGATATGATAGCCCGGGGCGAGGTGGCTGCCGTGGTATTCCTGCCCGATACCGGCGAGTATACGCCCGCAGTCGTGAGTCTCAAGTACAATACGGAAGCCGCTGCTCTGAAGCCTGAAATTTCTACATCCGCCAACGTTTACAGACCCGGCGAAAAGGCTGTCGTCAACATCAAAGTGCCCGGAGTGGCCGGCGGCTTTGCGGTGGTGAGCGTTGTCGACGAAGCCTGCTTCGCCCTGGGAGACCAGACCCTGGATCCGCTGCATCTGTTTGTAAGTTCCTCCAGGTCGATCAAGGACAACGCATATTACGATTATTACGGCTACGGCAACCTGGGCCCCCATGTCAGTTTCAACCGGAGGTTTACCCCCGCGGCAGCCTATTCCTATCAGCGGACGGGCAGCGATGAAAAGTACAGCGTGAATGACGGGGGCATGCCGGAGTCTACCGAAGCGCCGGGCAGCACGGGCGACGGCGGAGACAGCTGGTACGTCAGGCAGTATTTTGCGGACAACCCGGTCTACAGCGTGGTGGAACTTGACGAAAACGGCTGCGGCACACTGACCTTTACGGTACCCGACAACATCACAAGCTGGAGGATCTCCGCTCTCGCGTACTCCGGCATTGGCGGCAAAAACGGAGAAATAAGGATCGGTGCATCTGTTTCGGACGTAGTCTGCACCCAGCCTTTCTTCCTAAATATAGGAATTTGCGACCAGTATATCCTCGGCGACACCATCTCTTTGAGCGCAAGGGCCTACGGACTTTCGGCAGAGGGCACCGTGAATTACACTGCGGTCCTCTCGGATCTCCTTGGCAACGAAAAGGGAAGGGCAGCAGGCAGCACGGACTCGAAGGAGAGGTGCTGGCTGAAGTTCGAACTGGACGAGCCCGGAGAGTACCGGGTCACCGTTTACGGATCCTGCGGCAACGCCAAGGACGCCCTTGTGGCTGAATTCAGCCTTGTGAAGACCGCCGTGTCTGCGGACGTGAGCAGGACGGTCACCGTCTCGGAACTCAAAAACATAAACCCTGTGAGCTACCCCGTGAGGCTTGTTTTCGCCAACAGGACCCCCGCCAATGACTTCTACGAGAGGATCACGGCAATCCTTTCCCAGAACCGGGGAAGCGGCAGGACCGACGAATACGCAGCCCTTTACGCGGCTGCAGCGGCCCGTGAGCAGCTCTACGGCGAAAATACCCTGGAAACACAGGAGAGCCTCATGAGGCTTCTCAAAAATAACATCTACACGGTAAGCGGGCAGTTCCGCCTGTTCCCCTACTCGGAGCCTGACGCAAGGCTCACAGCTTCTGTGATGTCTCTGGGCCTGCCTTTTGAATCACACATCAAGCAGGTCATTTCTATAGGCTGCCTTGCCGCTGTCAGCGAGAGGGAGCAGGAGTCTCCCGAGGTATTGGCGGCAAACGTTGCGACGCTGGCGGCCCTTGGCGAGCCCGTCTTAGACACCCTTTATGCGATCGCAGACACCGCCGGAAACTACTCCCCTGAGGCAAAACTCTGGCTGGCCCTTGGCTTCGCACTCTGCGGAGACTACCCTGCCGCCAGCGACATCTATTCAGGCGTGAAGGCCGAGCTCGGCGTTGAGGACAGTGATTACGGCACTCTGAAATTTGCCGCGGATGACTTTGACTCAACGGTGTCCCTGACCTGCCTTGCCCTCATGAACGCTTCCCGCATTGCCCGGGACGACGCCGCAAAGCTTGCGCTCTGGCTCTCCGGCAACAGATCCGACAACGTCTCCGACAGGATCGCTCTTGCGAGCTACCTGAAATTCTTCCTGCCGGAAAAGATCGACGAGCCCCTGGAATTCACCTATTCTCTTGGCGAAACCGTGGAATCCGTGAGCCTTGCCTCCGGCCGCAGCTTCACTCTGACCCTTTCCAAGTCTGAACTGGACGCTCTGACGCTGAGCCTGCCGGACGACGCCAAGGTGGGTGTTTCCTACAGAGGCACCATGGAAGAGGCCCTCGCCGGCGGCCACACCGAGGACGAAAAGATCACCGTGACCAAGACAATGGCCAATGACTCCCGGGGCAACTGCATCGTGACCCTGAGGATCAAAGGCACCTCCACCCGTGTCAGCGAATACTTTGAACTCTACGACCTGATCCCCTCCGGCGCAAGATTCTTCGCCCTTGATTCAAAGGGCTATGCTACCTATGACTCAGGCACGGTCCGGGCCTCTGCTTACATCTACAACCGGAACGGCCAGCACATGACCGGCGGCGTCAGTGTGTACAACAGCATCTACAGGGACGAGAAGGACTGGAGAAGGGTCGAGTGCCCCGAATACAAGTTTGACATCTCGGTCTCCTACGTGATCCGGGGCGCCGTTGAAGGTCGCTTTATCGCAGAGAGCGCCTACGTGAGAAACGTTAGGACAGGACTGTTCAGCTTGTCGGAGAGAACCGTTGTGACGATCGACGAGAAGAATGGGTTTGCCTTCGGCAAGTGAGCGCGCCTGACGGCGCGAGTGGGTGCGACGCAATCGTCGCAAGTGGGTGTGCCTGCGGCGCAAGTGAGCGTGTCTGACGGCGCGAGTGGGTGCGGCTGACGCCGCAAGTGGGTGAGCCTGCGGCACAAGTGAGCGTGCCTGACGGCACGAGTGGGGCGCCTTCGTCGAGTGGGTGCGCCTGCGGCGCAAGTGATCGCGGCTCCGCCGCACCGCAACTATACACTGTTCACTAATAACTAAAAACCAACCCAAATCCAAGATACCGGGGACTGCTGCCAGACCGTAGCGTTCCCGGTGTTTTTCTGCTATAATTCCACTAAGATCATTCCCGGAGGGAACAAATGGTTTACGCCGCAATAGACTCGGAAAGCAAACAAAACTACACATATCTGAAAGAGATATTCTCTGCTCTTGAAAACCGGCAGAGAGACTTCAACTGGCTGATTACTGACTGCGAAGTGCGGCCCGACAGCAGCGAACTTGACGCATTTAACCGGGCGGAATACAGTTTTATCAGCGGCGACAAACTGACTGAAATCGTTGAAAAGAACGACAGCCAATGGATCTGGGGCGTACTCTGCGGGTTTGAAAAGGATATCCCGGAGGAACGGATACTTGGCTATGAGCTTCCGAAAGCCTGCGACCCGGGGTTTTGGCGGGAATCGGTCAAAATGCAGCACTCACTCTCGACAATCGAAATCGTCGCCTTCGACAGCAGCTCCGTTCTTCTGTTCAGCAGTAAAAAGGAATTTGTCGAGATGTTTCGGAAAGAGTTCCCAGAATGCGAAGATTTGAGGGAGTATAACAGGAAGAACTGACAGTCATAACCGGCTGCACTTAAATCCCTTGACCCCTGTTCCTTTTTCCAAAGAAAAAGACTACAATAGACTCCGCCGGGAACCCCGCGACTTGATGCGAACCCCAGCGATTTGAGACAAAATCAATCCCGACACAGCTACGGCCGTGTAAACAAATCAAGAATTGTCCTAAAGAAAGGCGAAATACCATGAAAGACTTCAGCGAATTACTTGCCAAGGCAAAGGCCCTTGCCGAGGACAACCCCTGGCCAATTTCGGCTTTTGCCAACCTCAGCTCCCTCATCTACAACGAACTTGAGGACGTCAGCTGGGCGGGTTTTTATCTTGCTGAGAGTTATATTAAGAGCACCGAGGCGCAGGATAGCGACAGGCTGCTCCTTGGTCCATTCTGCGGAAAACCTGCCTGCATAGTGATCCCCTTCGGCAAGGGAGTTTGCGGCACCGCCGCGGCCGCCAAAGAAACAATAGCAGTTAAAGACATTGAGTTGTTCCCCGGGCACATCGCCTGCGACGAGGGCAGCCGCTCCGAGATCGTTGTCCCTGTGATAAAGGCGGACAAGGTCATTGGCGTTCTTGACATCGACAGCTACAGGACCGGAAGGTTTGGCGATGATGAAAAAATCCTGCTGGAGGCGGTAGTCAGGATGCTGGAAAAGGAGCTGTAAACCATGAAACAGGCGTATTTTGCGGGCGGGTGCTTTTGGTGCATTGGCGGCTTTTTTGAGGAGATGGCGGGGGTGAAGTCCGTCACAAGCGGTTACAGCGGCGGCGACGAGCCGGAGCCCTCCTACGAGGACGTGAAGGCACAAAAAACGGGCCACCGGGAGACTATAAAGATCGAATACGACGGGAATCTGATTGGCTTTAAGGACCTCCTTGACTTTTTCATTGCCAATGTAGACCCTTTTGACGGCGGAGGCCAGTTCATCGACAGGGGGCGGTCGTATACCTTGGCGGTTTATTACACCTGCGAAGAGGACAGAAAGATTGCCGAAGAGGCGGTGGAAAAGCTGAGAGATGAGAGCCGGAAAGAGGTGTTCATTGCCGTGGAGCCCTTCAAAAGCTTTTACGAAGCCGAGGACAGACACCAGCACTACAGCCTGAGGCACCCAGAGGAATTTGAGAAAGAACTTGAGGAATCCGGAAGAAGGAGACAGAAAATGGACCTTACAGAGAGATTTTTGGAATACGTGAGAATGCACACCACCAGCAATGAGGACTGCGAAGACACGCCTTCGACGAAGAGGCAGTTTGAACTTGGCAAAAGGCTGGCGGCGGAGCTTCGGGAGATCGGCGTTGACGATGCGGCGGTGGACGAACTTTGCTACGTTTACGGCCACATTCCGGCAACACCGGGCCGGGAGGATGCGCCGGCGATCGGTTTCATTGCCCACATGGACACTGCGCCGGATTTTTCCGGGGAAAACGCGGATCCGAGGGTGATCGAAAACTATGACGGCGGGGATATCGTTCTCGGCACGTCGGGACGGGTCATTGCCAATAAAGACTTCCCCCACCTTAAAACTCTTAAAGGGAAGACCCTGATCGTGACAGACGGCAGGACCCTCCTTGGCGGCGACGACAAGGCAGGCTGCGCGGAGATCATGGCTGCGGCGGAGGAACTCATAAAAAGCGGCAGACCCCACGGCAAGATCTGCATCGGTTTTACCCCCGACGAGGAGATCGGAAGAGGGGCGGACCACTTCTCTGTGGAGCGGTTCGGGGCGAAATATGCCTATACCGTTGACGGCGGCCCGGTGAACATGGTGGAGTACGAGACTTTCAACGCCGCCAAGGCCATATTTAACATTAACGGCTTCAACGTCCACCCCGGCAGCGCCAAGGATATTATGATCAACGCCCAGCTGGTGGCAATGGAGATCAACGAAAGCCTGCCCAAGGGAGAGACACCGAGGGACACCTCCGGCTACGAGGGCTTTTACCACCTCTGCCGCATGGAAGGGGATGTGGAGAAGGCTTTCCTCTACTACATCATAAGGGACCACGACGCGGAAAAGTTTGTCTTGAGGAAGGCGATGATGCAGTCCGTTGCCCTCAAGATGAACGCAAAATATGGCGAGGGGACCGTGAAGGTCACGGTTACGGACCAGTACAGGAACATGGCGGAGGTCATAAAAGAAAACTTCCACCTCATCGACAACGCCATTGACGTGATAAAAGGCATTGGCCTGGATCCCGTGACTGAACCTGTTCGGGGCGGAACCGACGGGGCAAGGCTTTCCTTCATGGGGCTTCCCTGCCCGAACCTTGGCACCGGCACCTATGCGATGCACGGTCCTTACGAGCACACCTGCGTCGAGGAAATGAGGGACTCGGTCAAAATTATTCTCGGAATTATAGAGAAATACGCGAATGTCAGGTGACGGAAGAAATTGGCGGAAAGTTTTATCCACGAACTGAATATCGGCGGCGTGAAGCTTAAAAACAACGTGTTTCTGGCGCCTCTTGCGGGGGTTGCCGACAGCGCGTTCCGGACCGTGTGCATGGAAGAGGGTGCGGGGCTTTGCTTTTCGGAAATGATAAGCGCCAAAGGTGTCAGCTACGGAAGCGAGGGCAGCAAAAGGCTTGCTTACCACACCGCAGCGGAGGAGCCCTTTGCCGTCCAGATCTTCGGAAGGGAGCCGAATCTGATGGCTGATGCCGCAAGGTTTTTTGTGACTGAATTCGGAGCCTCGATCATCGACATCAACATGGGCTGTCCGGTGCCAAAGGTCTGCGGCAACCGGGAGGGCAGCTTCCTCATGACGGAGCCGGAGACCGTTTTTGAAATAGTTAAAGCCGTGGCGGAAAAAGCGGGAGTACCGGTGACCGTAAAAATGCGCCGGGGATACAGAAGCGGGAACGAACTGGCGCCGGAAATTGCGGAAATTTGCGAAAAAGCAGGGGCTTCCGCCGTGACGGTCCACGGAAGATTCAGGGACCAGATGTACTCGGGCGTGAGCGACATTGGCGTCATTAAAAGAGTCAAAGAGCGGGTAAAGATCCCGGTGATAGCCAGCGGTGATATCGTCTCAAAAGAAAGTGCCGGGAAGGTCTTCGAGGAGACGGGCTGCGACGGGATAATGATCGGGCGGGGAGCCCTCGGCAATCCCTGGATATTCAGAACACTGACCGGGGATGAGGAGATACTGCCGACTGCCGGGATGATCCGTGATACTTCTTTGCACCAGCTAGTACTGGAAATCGAAGAAAAGGGCGAAACAGTGGCGGTCCGGGAGATCAAGAAACATTTTGCCTGGTATGTGAAGGGCAGAAAAAATGCTGCGGCGCTGAGAAACGTTGCCTTCTCTGCGGAGACCCGGGAGGACCTTGTGGCGTTACTTGAGCACATTTAGGGTCAGCCGTGAGGACAACGGAGGGCAGGTCGTTTCAGAGACAGAGGACAAGCAGCAATATAAGGTTGCAAAAAATCGGTTTATTTGTTATACTGTAGGTAAATAAATCCCCCGAAAGGAGCACTAAAATGGGAAAATTTGTTATCGTAGTCAATGAAAAGGGCGATCCCCACTTCAATCTTCTCGCAACCAACGGACAGGTGATCGGTACCAGCGAAGTCTATAAATCAATGGCATCCTGCAAGAACGGCATCGACTCTGTCAAGAGATGTGCGGAAGGTGAGATCGAGGATACGACAGTTGAAGGCTTCGAGCCCGTTAAGCATCCCAAATTTGTCATTACTCAGGACAAAGCCGGCAAATTCCGTTTCAACCTCAAAGCAAAGAACGGTGAGATCATCCTTTCTTCTCAGGGTTATGCATCAAAAGACACCTGCATCAACGGAATCAACAGCGTTAAAAAGAACGCTCCCGAGGCAGCTGTGGTTGATCCCGAATAATACCTGAGAAACTGACATTTTCAGGATATGACTGAACAGACTCCGCACTTGTCTCCGGATGAGCTGCGGGGTCTTTTTTTGCGCCGTAAAATCCTTCAGTTGTAAAAAAATGACGCCAATATTATTTCCGGGGGGGTGCGGAAATAATAAACTGTTTCAGATAAGCCACGCCGGTGGGGTATAATTAAAGCCGGGAAAATCAATGGGGCGAAACGGTTCAAAACTTTGGATCGCGGGTCTCTTCATGACAGGATCTTTTCTGAGGGGGATGATTTTCGTGAAAAACGGTTATACCGGCAACGGCTTTGAAAACGTGCTGAAGGAGGAACTGTCGGGGCTCACCAAAGAGCAGCGAAGCGCCGTGATGCACGGGGAGGGAGGTGCTCTATGCCTTGCGGGTCCCGGCAGCGGCAAGACAAGGGTGATCTCATTAAGAGCTGCCAGACTCTGGGATGCCTTGAGAAGAGAAAATGCGCAAAACAAGGGAAAAAATGCGGCCGGCTCCGTGCTCACCCTTTCCTTCAACAAAGCCGCCTGCGAAGAGATGAGATCAAGAGGTCTGTCATATATCGAAACAATGGGCGGACAGCCGGAGAGCCGCGAAGTCGGTTTTTATACCGTACACGCCTACTGCTTCAAACTGCTGCGGGACCGTTTCCGGGAAAAGGGTATCCGGCCTCCGAAGGTTCTGTCGACTGAGGAAACGGCGGAAATAATCGAAAAACTCTACGGAGACCTGTCAGGCGGACGGACCCTTCCCCGGGACGCGATGAAGGAACTGATATCCTACATCACCACGGAAAACGCGGTGCCGGATTTTGATTTCGGCGGCCTTGACCGGGACATGGCGCTGGAGATAGAAAAGCGGTACAAAAAAGTCAAGGAGAACACCTCGTCAATAGACTTTGGGGACATGCTGGGGAAGACGTTGGCGTATCTTAAAACGGACCCGGAGTTCAGAGAAAAAACGAGGGCTGCCTACCGCTATACCCAGGTGGACGAAGCCCAGGACCTGTCACGGACCCAGGCTGAGATACTGAAGCTGATGACCAACGGCAACGTCTTTTACGTTGCGGACGACGACCAGTCGATCTACGGATTCAGAGGGGCCAATCCCGACATGCTGAGAACCCTTGGCAAGGGCGGAGAGGGATTTAAGACATACGTTCTTGACAAGAATTTCAGATCCGGCTCGGAGATCGTCGGCGTCTCCTCACGGTTCATAAAGGCCAATGACGACAGATTCGCCAAGAGGATTTCCTCGGAAAGGACCGGCGGAGAGGTGAGCCTGCGGTATTTCAAAGACACTAAGGCCCAGGCAAAATTCTGCGCAGATCTCCTGAAAAGAAGGAAAAAGCAGGGCCGGAGCGCCTGCGTGCTGTACAGGAACAACGTGAGCGCATTGCCGGTGGCGGCAGAGCTGTTTTTGTCGTCAAGGCGCGATCCGGGTGCAGCGGTCCATGTGAAAGGCGGACGGATCCGGTTTTCGGATCTGGATTACGTGACAAAACTGGCCGAAGAGCTCGAAAAACTTGAGAAAAAAGCGGGAACCCCCTTCTTTTCACCACTTCCGTGGGCTTTATACGCCGGGCTGAAGAGTGAAAAGAGAGTGGACATGATTGCAGCGGAGTGTTTCGGAGGGAAAAGGCCCTTTATGCGGGAGGCGGCGGTCACGGCTGCGGAGATACTTCTTAAAAGTGCCTCATCTGCGAAGGATTTCCTGAGACTTGCGGAAGGCACGGACAGGTTCTGCGAAGGGGGCCCTGACAGCCTCATTACCCTCAGCACGGTGCACTCGGCAAAGGGCCTTGAATACGACACGGTGGTGATCATCGACTGCGTGGAGGGAGAGTTTCCCTTTGGCGACATAAGATCCGAGGCCCAGCTCAGAGAGGAAAGGCGGCTCATGTATGTTGCCATGACAAGGGCCAAAAACCGTGTGACAGTATCTTTCCCGGGAAAATGCGGAAAAATAGAACTTACGGCAAGCCGCTTCGTAGACGAGATCCAGGACGGGAGCTGACCACGGCTGCAGAAAAAGCGTGCCGGCAAGGCATTTTCGATATGTCCTGAAAGAAGCACATTTTGTGCCGGGAGGGGCATTTGATTCGTTGACTTTGGGGGATGCAAATGTTAAAATTACAGGTGATCCAACCTGACTTTAGGAGTTCAAGGTTAAAACTAGTGCTAAAACATATATTTTGAGA
>CAMZBI010000019.1 GCA_947304585.1 uncultured Clostridia bacterium
CAAATTCACATTATTAAATGTTATCTGGCTTGTTTTTTTAAACTCAAATTCATTTTAAAACCAAAGACCTAACGTCCTGTGTGTTGATCATTAAATCTTTGGAGAAAAACGTTGATTTCGCAGGTGTTTTTGCGTGCGCGACCCCGAAGCTGTACAGAGGTACCGCGAGAGGGGAGCTCGCGCAAAGCATGTCGTCAGCAATCTGTCGAAGACACCTCTTTTCACATATCACCGACGACATGCGTAAAGAGCACGAAATCCACGTTTTTGACGAGTTTCATGTTTGTTTGCTGTTCAGTTTTCAAGGTCCGCATGCACCCCTTTTTTGAGGCGCCCGACCATGATACCACCATTAGCCAACCCTGTCAAGCACTTTTTTCGTTTTTTTGCAAAAATTTTCAAATATTTTCCGGCTGCGTAAAAACTCCTAAATATAGGCATTTTTCGACATTGGCGGTAAGAAGACGGATCAAAAATCTCAAGAACCGCAAGCGATTTTTCCCAAAACACGGCCCTCAGATGGGAGATTGAATTTTTCTTTCAAGTGTGGTTTAATGTTGGCGACGGAATTGGCGTCTGAAATATCCGGAGGTGGACTTTTTTGAGAGTTATATTGGCGAACGATTCATTCCCTCCGCAGGTGGACGGCGTGGCGAACACGGTTGTCAACTATGCGAGGATCATTGGCGAGAAGTACGGCGAGGTTATGGTTGCGGCACCGGCCTTTCCGGGGAGCGACGACAGCGGATTTCCCTACGAGGTTGTGAGGTATCCCAGCGTTAAGCTGACCCAGAAGGTCGGTTACCGGGCGGGAGTGCCTCTTTCGAGGAAGACCTACGACAGTCTGACCGGGTTCAACGCAGACATCATCCACACCCATTGTCCGATGGTGTCCAATATCCTTTGCCGGCAGATCGGCTTGATCACCGGAGCGCCTATTATTTTAACTTATCACTCCAAATTTGACGTTGACATAAAGCGGAATCTGCCCTTCAAGGGGTTGCAGGATTCCATCGTGAGGCTGCTGCTGAACAACGTTGACGGCTGCGACGAGGTGTGGGCGGTGAGCCGGGGCGCCGGGGAGAGTCTTAAAAATCTGGGCTTTCAGGGCGAGTACCGGGTTATGCCCAACGGCGTTGACGTTCCAAAGCTGCCCGCTGACGAAAAGATTGTTGACGATATCCGCGAAAAATACGGTCTTGACGGCAGCAGACCCGTGCTTCTTTCCGTGGGCAGGATGATGTGGTATAAAAACCATAGGATCATTGCCGATGCTCTGAAAATCGTGCGGGATGCAGGGCTTGACTTCAGGATGGTCTACGTTGGCGACGGTCCGGACCGGGCGGAGATCGAGGACTACGTGAAAAGCCTGGGGCTCTCGGATCTTTGCGTGTTTACGGGGATGATCACCGACAGGGAATACCTGAGAAATATCTATTTTTGCGCGGATCTGCTGGTATTTCCTTCGACCTACGACACCAACGGTCTGGTGGTAAGGGAAGCGGCGGCCTGCGGGCTTGGCAGTCTTCTTGTTGAGGGCAGTTGTGCGGCGGAGGGCGTTGACGACGGGGTCAACGGCATCCTGACGGAGGAGACCGCGGAGTCAGTCGCCAAAGGCATCATAAACGTGCTGGGGCGGGAAGGCTTTTCGGGTGTCATTGGCGCCAATGCCATGAAGGACCTTTACATCTCCTGGGAGGACTCGGTGGCGGGTGCGGTCAAGCGCTACGGCGAGATACTGGACGCAAAGGAACGGGGCCTGCTTCCAAAGAAGAAGCCGTCGCCCATCGACGGGCCTGAGATGGAGCTCTTCGCAAAACTTTACAATGCATATTCAAAATTCCACGGCAGGGATTTTTTCAAAAAACTAAGAGGGGGACAGTGAAATGAAGTATGATTTTTCGGAAATCAGAAGGCACAGCGAGGGAAGGATCGCTTCGAAGGTGCTTGTGGGCTGCGGCAACAGCGTTAAGATCGGCGGGGAGACCGTCTGGGAGGACTACGACGGGTTTTCATCCCTTGAGTCGAAAAAGCCTATAACTGCGGATTCGATCTACAGGCTTGCTTCCATGTCAAAGCCCATCACAGGCGTTGCGATAATGCAGCTGGTCCAGCAGCGCAAGCTTGACCTGTTTGACAGCGTTGCCAAGTACGTCCCGGAGCTTACGGGGTTCGGTGTCGGCGCTTTTGACAAGGACGGCAATTTCGTAAAAGTTGCGGACGCGGAGCGTGACATCACTGTTTTCGACCTTCTGACCCACACCAGCGGCCTTGCCCAGGCTGATTTCGGCTTCCAGATGTCTTCCAAGGTCATTTTCGGGAAGTACATGAAGCCCGGTGCAACTTTAAAGGACGTGGTCCCGAAGTACAGCGAGATCCTGCTGGACTGCCAGCCCGGCTCCACAATGGGCTACGGCGCACACATGGCTTTCGACCTCCTCGGCTATATTGTGGAGATCGTCTCCGGCATGCCCTACAGCGAATATCTGAAGAAATACATTACCGGGCCTCTCGGCATGAAGGACACCACCTTCCACCCCACAGAGGAGCAGCTGGACCGGGTCGTTGACATCTACGAGGCCACCGGCGACAAGGTCACCCTCTTTCCACGCTCCACAGACGGCATGCTGGGCATTCCCCAGTCCTACGAGGCGGGTTCCGCAGGGCTCTTCGGCACCGTCAGGGATTATGCGATCTTTGCGGAGATGCTTCTCAACTTCGGCGAATACAAAGGCACAAGGATCCTTGACGCCAATCTTGTCCGCCTCATGAGCACCCCTCTCAACAGACCTGACACTATCGGCTACAACATCGGCCAGGTCTGGGGCCTTTCAATGCGGGTCATCAACAATCCCGACCCCAACATGGTCCCACCGGCAGGCACTTTCGGCTGGAGCGGTGCCTACGGCACCCACTTCATCGTCTGCCCGAGGTGCAATCTCTCGGCAGTCTACTGCACCAACCTGACCAATGCGGGAGGGTCCGGCGCATACACCGCCTTTGAGTTTGAGCAGGATATCTTCAAAGCCTTAAAAGCTGCCGAATAAGAGTGTTTTTACGACAGAAAGACCCGCGCTTTCCTTTGACGGATTTGGAAAGTGCGGGTTTGTTTTATTTATCGGCGTTCTCCTCCTGAGTTTTACGAACGCTCTCCGGAAAGTCTGGACAGCCCTCCGTAGCAGAGAAGCGACAATATCTCGATGAACTCGTCTGTTCCGGGCCTCGGGTCCGAGCTGTACCAGCGTCTGCACACCTCAAGGCAGCCTGAGATCGTGTAGTCCACCGCCAGTTCCAGTTTGAGCCCTGTAAAACCGTACCTTTCCCCTATTACTCTCAAGGTCTCGTTCCGTACCGAATCCACTATGGCCCTGCTGAGAGCCGAGCTCTCTCTGAGTTTAAACAGCAGCCCGTAAAAATCCATGTCACGGTTCAGGATGTCGGCAAGGGCCCGGAAAAACATGTAGGGCACCGCGTCGGCTGCGGTCACAGGATTCGCCTCGATGGACCTTCTGAAGGCGGCGCCTATCTCATCCGCAATGGACCTGTCCAGCTCGTGGATGCCGCTGTAATAGTTATAGAAGGTCTTGCGGTCGATATTGGCGCATTCCGCAAGTTCCGTCACGCTGATGGTGGCTGGGTTTTTCCCCTCCCCCAGGAGTTTTGCGTAGGCGTTTTTGATCTTCTTCACTGAGTCTCTTGTTCTTTTGTCGATCTTTTTGCCCTCGGTCTGTGCCCCCGGGGCGGGCGGGGTCCTTCTTTTTGAAGCCATGGTATCTCCCTTGATTTGCGTATTTTGGCGGTTCGGTCCTGTTGGCTGAACAAGGCCCGACCTCGGATTTTTCTACATCTTTTGCGTAATTGCGGAATAATCCACACTTGTGGATTATATACGGTTTTTATTGGCGGGTCAACGGCAAATTCGGGTTTTAAAAGCCTTTCTTTTATTGTAAAATCTATTCACCCTATTTGACAGGCCACCCGGAAGCCCCGGGCAAAGCGTAAAGAATGAGCTCAAACGTCATTTTCCTCAACTGCATGGCTGAAGAAGGCAATCCCGACCGCATCAAGGCCCGGGAGTACCTTCTTATTCCTTTGTCTAAAAAGGTCTACATAATCATGCCCGACGGCACCGGCACCAGGAATCTCATTTCAGCCTGCGGCAGGATAATTGCCAAGGAGACCGGCGATTTCGTCATTTACGTTTTCTGCAGCAGGGAGAGCGGACTCTGCGACCTGCTCCCCGAGACCTTCGGCGAGGGATCCCCGGTGAAGCCTGTTGTAGTGGGAAACAGGGTCGAGATGTATTTGAAGGCTGCGGACGTGATCTTTTCGAAGGTCAGTCTTTCCGGTGATCCGGAGGGGCCTTTCGGTAAAGCTTCCCCTTCCCTCAAAGTCGCTTTCAGCAGGACCTACAGGAGCATGACCACAGCCGCGGCCGCTGCAAGACGGTTCCTCGAAAAAAGACAGAAACACTGACGGCCGGAATAACGGCAGACTACTATTATAACCACCAAGGAGACACATCAGCCAATGTCAACAGCCACACTGAGCGGTTCCCTCTACGCCGAAATGATAAAAGGCGGAGCGGCGATACTGAACCAAAACAGAGCCATCGTCAACGACCTCAACGTTTTCCCGATCCCCGACGGCGACACAGGGGACAATATGTTCATGACCATTGATTCGGGCGTTGGCGTCCTGAGCGGAAAAGACACCGGATCATTGGCAATTACCGCAAAAGCGGCGGCAGCGGGAATGCTGAGCGGCGCCAGGGGAAATTCGGGAGCCATCCTTTCCCAGATCTTTGCGGGCATTTCAAAGGGTTTTGAGGGCGTTGAAGAGGCTCAGATCAAAGACGTCTGCAAGGCCTTCAGCTGCGGCGTGGACCAGGCCTACAAAGCGGTCCGCCAGCCTGTGGAAGGCACCATTCTCACTGTGTTTAGAGAAGCAGTGGCCTTTGCCAATTCCCTTGTGGAGGACAGCACTTCCCTGGAGGAGTATTTCGATAATCTCATCAAGGAGCTCTACGCCTCATTGAAGCGCACCCCCGACCTTCTTGACGTTCTCAAGGAAGCGGGAGTGGTGGACAGCGGCGGAGCGGGGTTTGTATATATTGCCGAGGGTATGAAACAAGCTTTGTCCGGCGGCATTGGCCAATACGAATCCAACCACCAAACGAGCGCCTCCCACGCCATAGACATCACCACCTTCACCGAGGACAGCGAGCTGAAATTCGGATACTGCACCGAGTTCCTGCTGAGGCTTCAGAACAAAAAATGCGACGTGGAGCACTTCGACCTCAAGGTCATCTCCGATTTTCTCGAGGCCTCCGGCGATTCCGTTGTGGCTTTCATGGACGGCTCCATCGTCAAGGCCCACGTCCACACCTTCGCCCCCGGCGAGATCCTGAACTATTGCCAAAAGTTCGGCGAGTTTCTGACCCTGAAGATCGAAAACATGACCCTTCAGCACAATGAAACCACCATTCAGAACAATTTTGAAGAGAAAAACGAGTTTGAAATGAGGGTCAAGCCCCACAAGCGCTACGGTCTTGTGTGCTGCGCGGCGGGCGAGGGGCTGAAAAATGCCTTTTACGAGATCGGCTGCGATTACGTTGTGGACGGGGGTCAGAGCATGAATCCCTCGGTCGGCGATTTTCTCAAGGCCTTCGCAGAGGTCAACACGGACACCGTTTTCGTGTTCCCCAACAACGGAAACATAATCATGACAGCAAACCAGGCCGGCGAGCTTTACGAAAACGCCAATATAGTGGTCATCCCCACGAAAAGCATTGGCGCAGGTTACGCCGCAATTTCAATGTTTGACCCGGACGGCGATGAGGATCAGGTCAAAGCGGGCCTTGAGGAAGCAGCGGATCAGTCCCTCTGCGCCATGGTATCCCGGGCGGTCAGAGACACCGACAAGGACGGAGTGAGCGTTGCCAAGGACGACTTCATCGGTTTTGTGGGCAGCAAGATCCTGTGCGCCGGCAAGACGGTAAACGACACGGCCCTTGACCTGGCGGAAAAGGTCTACTCCGACGACTACGGTATTTTTATGATCGTCCGGGGTGCGGACACCCTTGAAGATGATGCCAATGCCCTGGCGGCGGAGATCGGTTCAAGGCACAGTCTCTGCGAGACCATCGTTATTGACGGCGGGCAGCCCGTGTTTGACTATATTTTTATACTGATGTAAAATCGTCAGGTCCTTTTGAAAGAGATCAAGGCGGTGCAGTTACCCTGCGCCGCAGCAGAATAAACCCGAACATTTTTATTGGAGGACACCCATGTTAGTATTATTTACAGACACCGACACCGATATAACCCCAAGGAGAGCGGCGGAGTACGGCTACAACCTGATCAGCATGCCCTACAGCATCGACAGCAAGACCACCTACCCCTACGTGGACTTTGAGGAATTCGACGCCAAGGCTTTCTACGACGGCCTCAGGAACGGCAATCTCCCCAACACCAGCGCCATCCCCATCGAGCAGTACGTTGAATACTTCGAGCCCCACTTTGCGGCCGGCAACGACATCTTCTACGTTCACTTTTCCCGGGCCATGACTGCAACCTTCGAGAACATGGACGCGGCCCTCAAGATCCTCAAAGAAAAGTATCCCGAGCGCAAGTTTTACGAGGTGGACACCAAGGCCATCACCACCCTCAGCTATGCCATCGTCATCGAGATCGGCAAGCTCTTCAAGCAGGGCAAGACCGCCGAAGAGATGCTGGAGTGGGCAGCCGTTGAGGTGGACAAATACGCAATGTACTTCTTTGCCGACGACCTCAAGTTCTTCAAGCACAGCGGCCGCGTCAGCGGTATCGCCGGCACCATGGGCAACCTTCTGGGCATCAGACCGATAATCCACATGAGCCGGGAAGGCAAGATGGTTTCCATCGGCAAGGAAAAGGGCCGCTCCAAGGCCATCGCCCGCCTGCTTACCTACATGGAAGAGCTTGGCGACGACATCAAGAACCACAGCATCTACATCGGCCACACCGACGCCGACCAGCTGGTGGAGGAGCTCTCCGCAGCCCTTAAGGTCAAATTCGGCGACGATATCAAGTACGAGGTTGTGGCGGTCAATCCGACTGCGGGAAGCCATTGCGGGCCTAATGGAATTGGTATTTGTTTCCACGCAGTGCACCGTTGAGGCGGCGCAAGCGCAGCGATGCGACGCATTCAGCGTCGCAAGTGATCAGTGAATAGTGAAGAGTGAATAGTTGGCTGCGCGTTCCGCAGCCTCCGCAAAAACTTACGGTTAAAGAAATGGTCGAGATCAGACAAGTTAAAAAAGGGTCCGAGATCAGGGAGTTCATCAACTTCCCGCTGGCCCTGTATAAAGACAACCCCTGCTTCGTGCCGCCCCTCTACGGCGACGAGAAGAAGATGTTCAAAAATGGATTTGTGTACGCGGACACCTGCGAGTCGGTGTTTTACAACGCCTACAAAGACGGCAGGATCGTCGGCAGGATTCAGGGCATAATCCAGAAGGCCGCCAACGAAAAGAACAACGAAAAGCGGGTCCGCTTCACCAGGTTTGACGCGATCAACGACAAGGATGTTGCGGAAGCTCTCTTTGGCGCCGTCGAGAAGTGGGCCGTCTCCAAGGGCATGGACACCGTTGTGGGCCCCCTTGGCTATTCGGATCTTGAGCGTGAGGGGCTCCTCATCGAGGGCTTTGACCAAAATTCCACTTTCGAAGAGCAGTATAACGCGGAGTACTACAAGACCCTGATCGAAGGCCTTGGCTACGAAAAAGAAGTGGACTGGGTGGAGAGCATGATCCGGCTTCCGGAAGGCGGCCTGGATCCCCGGATCTTTGTCCTTGAGGAGAAGATGCTGAAGCGCCACGAGCTTCACTACGGCACCGCCAAAAACGTTGACGATTTTCTCGCCAAGTACGCCGACGGCTTTTTCGAGCTCCTCGACAAGTCCTACGACAAGGTCTACGGAACAGTGCCCTTCACCGAGGGCATGAAAAAGATGATGATCGACAATTTCAAACTCATCATCGACCTTAAGTACGTTTCGGTACTGATCAACAAGGAGGATAGGATCGTTGCTCTCGGGCTGTGTTTTCCGGCCATTGGCGACGCGGTGAAAAAATCCGGCGGGCGGCTGACACCGGCGACGATCGTCAGGGTGCTGAAGGCCGTCAAAAAACCCAGGGTGATCGACTTCGGTCTCATTGGCGTTGATCCGGACCTCATCAACACAGGCATCGGCGGGGCAATGGTTGCCGGTATTGCAAGGATGCTTGGCAATGGCGACATCGACCACGCAGAGACCAATCTGAATCTTGAGGACAACGTGGCGATCCGCTCCATCTGGCACTATTTTGACGCCAAGGAACACAAGCGCAGGCGCTGCTATATCAAGAAACTGGGCTGAGATTTTCGCCTCTGTTTCGTCTCAGCAAGGGAGATTTTTATGAAGCTTATTATTGACTGCATGGGCGGCGACAACAGTCCCGGTGCAAACGTGGAGGGAGGGATCATCGCCCTCCAGAAAATGCCCGGTCTTTCGCTGGTGTTCAGCGGCGACGAAGGTCCTATTCGCGAAGAAATAGAGAAAAACGGCTGGACGGGAGGTCGCTTTGAGATACTCCACGCCCCGGACGTGATAACCGGCGAGGACAAGCCCACCGACGCAATCAGGCTGAAGCGGGAAAGCTCCATGATGAAAGGCATCAAGCTTCTTCGGGAGAGTCCCGACATCGACGGGATCGTTTCCACCGGCGCAACGGGGTCTCTTGTGGCTGCGGCAACTCTCAGGATCGGACGCCTGGAGGGTGTTTTCCGCCCCGCCTTCTGCCCTATCCTGCCAACCATGAACGGGGGGATCGTTGGAGTGTGCGACAGCGGCGCCAACGTGGACTGCCTGCCAATCCAGCTGGTCCAGTTTGCCGTGATGGCAAGCAGCTACATGGAGCACACCTTCGGGATAAAAGATCCGAGAGTTGCACTGCTCAACATTGGCACCGAATCCGAAAAAGGCGACGACCTGAGGAAAGAGGTCTACAAAAAGCTTTCGACTCTTCCGGGGATCAATTTCGTCGGCAACATGGAGAGCCGGGACCTTCTCTCCGGGAAGTACGACGTGGTGGTGTGCGACGGTTTTGCCGGCAACGTGCTGATAAAGACCACCGAAGGCACCGCCCTTCAGCTGCTGAAGAAGATCAAAAAGGACATTTACTCAAAGCCGATATACAAGTTCGGCGCCCTCTTCATGAAGAAGATGTTTGCGGAGGAAAAGGAGTTCATGAACTACCAGCGCTACGGCGGCAGCGTGCTTCTGGGGACCGAGAAGATCATTGTCAAGGGACACGGGGCCAGCGACAAGACCGCCGTTGCCAAGTGCATCGAGCAGGCTGTGACCATGGCGGGCAGCAACCTTTCGGGCATCATTGCGGAAAAGATAGCGGCAATACCCGCAGACGAAGAATAAAACAAAAAGCGGGCCGGACGGCCTGCGGAATTTTACAAGGCGCATGCACAGGCGCCTAAAAAACACTTTTGAAAGGGAAAAAACATGTTTGAAGAAGTTAAGAAACTGCTTATCAAAGAGCTGAGGCTCAAGGACACGGAGATAACTCCCGAGTCGAGGATAAAAGAGGACCTTCATGCGGACTCACTGTCCGTGCTGACCCTTCTCATGACCATCGAGGAAGAGTATGACATCCAGATACCGGACGAGGAACTCATGAGATTCCGCACCGTCGGCGACGTGGTGAATTTCCTTGAAGGGCTGAAAAAATAAAACAGACTGACTGAATAACGGACGCGCGGCCCCGGAGATCCTTTGACCCGGGGCCGCGCATTATAATTATTAAAACCCTTGGCAGGGAAAGCCTGCCCGGGTCACAGGTATATCTCTCTAAGACCTGCGGGAAGCTTTACTTCCACCGTCTCATTGGCAATGTCGACAGACAGCACCACGCCGTCCAGCACGGGGATCAGCAGCTTTTTCCCGTCGCAGTCCACCTCGTAAAGGTCGCAGCTGGGCCCCTGAAGCACGTCGGTGATGGGCCCGAGTAGGTTTCCGTTATCCTCCACCACCCGGCATCCTATGAGGTCGCCTATAAAGTGGCGCCCCTCGGGCAGCTCTATGGCGTCCTTCCGCTCCACCTGAAGTTCCGTTCCCCGGAGACGGTCCGCCGCATCCCGGTCGTCGATACCCTCAAGCTTTAAGACCACCAGTTTGTTGGTGAACTTGACACCTCTGACCTCTACCTTTTTGCGCACGCCGCCTGAGAAGAGCAGCACGCTCTTCAGCTTGCGGAATCTGTTCACGTCGTCGGTGTCGGGGTAGACCTTGACCTCGCCGTGGACTCCGTGGACGTTGACTATTGTTCCTATGGTCAGATAGTCGAGCATGGATAAATCTCCCGAAGATCAGTCGATGTCGATATATACCTGTTTGCCCCGGCTCTTTGCACCGGATCTGATGATGGTGCGGATAGCCTTGGCAATTCTGCCGTCCTTGCCGATAACTCTTCCGGTCTCTTCCTCCGCCACAGAAAGCCTGAGATAGATGCCTTCCTCAGTCTCTTCTTCGGTGACTCTGACGGCCTCTTTATTGTCGACCAGCATCTTGGCAATGCTTTCAAGAAACTCTTTCATGATTACATTCCTTTCAAATCAGCCGAAGGGTGATGATCAAGCGTCTTTCTTCGCTTTTTCGATCAACGCCTTGACTTTATCGGTGGGCTGAGCGCCTTTTTTCATCCAGTCCTCTGCCTTGGCGAGGTCGATGGTGTACTCAGCGGGGTCCTTAAGCGGGTTGTAAGTGCCTATTTCTTCAACAAAACGTCCGTCTCTGGCAAACCTTGACTCAGCGACAACTATTCTGTAAAAAGGAGCCTTCTTTGCGCCCATTCTTCTAAGTCTGATCTTAAGCATTTGTTTTTACCTCCAAATATTTTTGCAATTGTTTATTTGATAAAGCAGCTGCGGTTTTCGCCCTGCTCTTTTCAACTGTGTAACTGTCCCGGTCCTGCGGCGCTCCGGTTCTGCAGCGGCCTCTCCGGTCATGATTTCAAAATTTGAATCCGCCTTTTCCGCCAAAGCCGCCGGGCATCTTCGTTCCGCCAAAGCCCTTCGGTCCCTTGCCGCCGGACATCTTCTTCATCATGTCCCGCATCATCTCAAACTGGCGCATGAGCCTGTTCACGTCCTGGACAGTGGTTCCGCTGCCGGCCGCTATTCTCTTCCTTCTGCCGGCGTTCAGGATCTGGGGATTTTTCCGCTCTTTTGCGGTCATTGAGCAGATGATGGCCTCTGTCTTCACCATGCCTTTTTCGTCAATATCCTCTTCTCTGATCTGGCCGGCCACACCGGGCATCATTCCCAGCAGCTTTCCGATGCCGCCCATTTTCTTGATCTGTCTCAGCTGTCCCAGGAAGTCCTCGAGAGTGAAGGTCTGCTGTCTGATCTTCTTTTCCAGTTCCCGGGCTTCCTTCTCGGTGTACATCTGCTCGGCCTGCTCAATGAGACCCAGCACGTCTCCCATTCCCAGGATCCTTCCGGCCATTCTGTCGGGTTTGAAAGTCTCAAACTCGTTCATTTTCTCGCCAACGGAAGCAAACTTTATGGGTTTCCCTGTCATCTGGGCAACGGAGAGAGCCGCGCCGCCTCTTGTATCGGAGTCAAGCTTTGAGAGGATCACGCCGGTAATATTGAGACGCTCGTTGAAGGCCACGGCCACGTTGGCGGCATTTTGACCTGTCATGGAGTCCACCACCAGCAGTATTTCCGAGGGATCCACCGCTTTTTTGATGTTTTCAAGCTCCTCCATGAGCTTTTCGTCGATCTCAAGCCGTCCTGCGGTATCCACGATGACCACGTCGTTGAGCTGTCTCAGAGCCCTTTCCTTGGCGGTCTTGGCAATGACAACGGGATTCGTGCCGTCGGGCATTGAGAACACAGGCACCTGGATCTGTCCACCCAGTACTTCCAGCTGTTTGATGGCGGCTGGTCTGTACACGTCCGCGGCAACCAGAAGAGGACTTTTTCCCTGTTTTTTCAGCATCAGGGCAAGCTTTGCGGAAGCGGTGGTCTTACCTGCACCCTGAAGACCTGCCATCATGATTACGTTGGGAGGGGTCCTTCCGAGGTCAAGTTTGGCCTCCTGGCCGCCCAGCAGTTCCTTCAGCTCGTCGTTTACTATCTTCACCACCTGCTGTCCCGGGTTCAGGCCTTCAAGAACGGATGATCCCACGGCTTTCTCCGAAACGGTCTTGGTGAAATCCTTTACAACTTTATAATTCACATCGGCTTCAAGAAGGGCAAGCCGCACTTCCCGCATCAGTTCCTTGACGTCGCTCTCGGTGACCCTGGTCCTGCCGCGGAATTTGCGCATCGCTTCTGATAGTTTTGACGCCAGATTTCCAAAAATCATGATTTATCTCCGGTATTTATCGTCCTGTTAAAAATTGGCAATGAGGTCGTCCGCAGCCCCGGCAAGTCTGTCGCACAGGTCAGCGACCGGTCCCTCTCCCGCTTTGCTCTTTATCTCCCCGGCAAGTTTTTTAACCTCGGAGAATTTCTCTTCAGCCGCCCTGAACCTTCCGCACAGGCCAAGCTTTTCCTCAAATGTTTCAAGATCCGCCCTGCCCTTGGCAACGCTCTGCTGCACCGCCTGTCTGGAGACGCCGATCTCTTCCGCGATCTCCCGGAGGGACATGTCGTCGCCAAAGTACATTTCCAGGGTCTGCCTGTGTCTGTCGTCCAGCAAAGGCCCGTAAAAGTCCAGCAGCAGATTAATGTCAACGTTTCCGTCCAACTTTCGGTCACTCCCGGGTGTCAATGGCTTGCGGCTGCATTGGCGTCCTCACCGTTGTTTGGAAAGGGCTGTCAAGCAAAGCGGTTGACAGTATAGCACTGTGTTATTGCGTTGTCAACTGTAAATTTTCAGTTTCCTGCACCCGACAGGGTCTTTAAAAAGGTTTCCACGTCGCCGATCACGTCTCCGTACTTGTAGAGGGACACTTTGGGAGATATCGTATACTCGGCATATATCCTTGCGGCGGAGGCCATCACGTTGAACCTGCCCCTGTATCTCTCCAGAAGGATCTTGTAGTTATCCTTGATCTTGGAGTCAAACAGGTGTTCGTCGGCAACGTCCAGTTCCACCTTGTTCCCGAACTGCACCACGCTCTTCACTCCGCAGGCGGCCGCCAATGCCTTTATGTAAGATATGTGCATGAGATTGACTATATTCTGCGGAATGTTGCCGGGGTATCGCTCCAAAAGCTCGTCCGTAAGGTCCGCGATATCGCTTTCGGAGGAGACTGCAGCGATCTTTCTGTGGAGTTCCATTCTCGCATCGGGATGGGATATGTACTCGCCGGGTATGTAAGAACTCACCGTGAAGTCGACAGTCACAGTCACCTCTTCCTTTGCAGGTCCGCCGGTGACCTCGTCGATCATCTCCGCCATCATCCGGTTGTAAAGATCGTAGCCCACCGTCACCACGTCTCCGGACTGCATCTCTCCGAAAACAGCGCCGGCGCCGCGTATCTCAAGGTCCCGCATGGCAACCTTTATGCCCGAGCCGAATTCCGTAAACTCCTTGATGGTCATAAGCCTTCTCCAGGCGTCCTCCGTGAGAGATTCCTCGTCCGGGTAGGTGATATATGCGTAGGCCCTGGTGTCCGACCTTCCCACTCGACCTCTTATCTGGTACATTTGGGCAAGGCCAAGCCGCTCGCCGTGCTCGACTATTATGGTGTTGGCATTGGCGATGTCGAGACCGGACTCGATTATGGTTGAGCAGAGCATCACGTCGTACTTGCGGTCAATAAAGTCCCGCATCACCCGCTCAAGTCCGTGCTCCTTCATCTGTCCGTGGGCAACGCATATCCGGGCCTCGGGCACCAGTTTGCTCAGCCACTCGTACTTTTCGTCAATGGTCCTGACCCTGTTGTAGAGGTAAAAGACCTGACCGCTTCTCGCCATTTCCCGGAGGATCGCGTTTCTCACCACGTCGTCGTTTTTCTTGATAACATAGGTCTGAACGGGATTGCGGTTTCCCGGCGCCTCGGTTATGACGCTTATGTCCCTGATCTTCGAGAGGGACATATTGAGGGTCCTGGGGATGGGGGTAGCGCTCATGTAAAGGGTGTCCGCGGAGGGATATCTCAGGTTGAGTTTTTCCTTCTGCATGACGCCAAAGCGCTGCTCCTCGTCAATGACGATCAGGCCAAGATCGTAAAATTCCACGTCCTTGCCCTTGATCAGTGCATGGGTGGCGATGATTATGTCTATTTCGCCTTTTTTAAGTTTCTCCTTGATCTCCTTTGCGTCCGACGAGGTTCTGAACCTGCAGAGATAGTCTATATTTACGGGAAAATTCTCAAACCGTTTTACAGCGGTGAGGTAGTGCTGCTGGCAGAGGACCGTTGTCGGCGCAAGTATCGCCACCTGTTTTCCCGCGGCAACAGCCTTAAAGGCAGCCCGGAAGGCCACTTCCGTTTTGCCGAAGCCCACGTCGCCGCAGAGGAGCCGGTCCATGGGCTTGGCCATCTCCATATCGTTTTTGATCTCCTCCGCGCAGACCAGCTGGTCGGAAGTGGGCTCAAATTCAAATTCCCGCTCGAATTCCCACTGCAGTTCGTCGTCCTTCGGGAAGGCAAAGCCCTCGGTCTTGCGGCGCTTGGCGTAGAGTTCCGCAAGCTCCTTGACGTATTCTCTGAGAGATCTTTTGACCCGCTCTTTTTCCCTCTGCCAATCCTTGCTTCCAAGAGTGCTGATCCTGGGCATATCGTCGTCCCGGCCCACGTACCGGTGGACGGTGCTGAGCTCAAGGGACGGGAGAAACAGTTTGCCCCCTCCCGCATACTCGATGACGACGTAGTCCTTTGTCACGCCGTGGACTTCTCTTGCCTCTATCCCCCGGAATATGCCGATGCCGTGGACGTCGTGGACAACGTAGTCCCCGGGGTGGATGTCGTTGAAGAAATCCTCTTCTTTTACGGGTTTTTTCTTTTTGCGCGAGGTGCCTCTGCCGCTATCCTCCATGGCAAAGAAGGTCTTTTCCGACACAAGAACGAATCCCGCATTATAGAAGGAAAATCCTTCCTCCGCGGGGCTGGCAGGGACCCATATCAGTTCCGGCAGTTCGGGCACGTATTTTTTCAGATCATCGGCAATCCGTTCCACCCGTCCCTTCCGTTCGGAGGCCACGTACACGTAGAGGCCTTTTTCAAACCAGCCTGTGAGATACTCTTTAAGGGTTATCTCGCTGCCGGCGGCGCTTGCGATACGGGATATCTTTGTGCGGAACACTTCTTCGGTCCTTCCGCCCTTCCGGGGCTCTTTAGGCAGTCCGAATTCGTACAGGAAACTGTCCTCCGGCTCCGCCTCGGGCTCCGCTTCTTTTGTTTTCTTCCCCGGAACGTTGTCAAATTCCGGCATTTCGTCATCGGGTTCAAGCCTTATCGCCCTTACGTCCAGGATCTCCCCCAGTTCCGTTCCGCACATAAAGAATTCATATAGCTCATCCGGAACGAAATCCAGCTTTGCAACGGTCCTGCAGACCCTTATGTGTTCGTCGAAAAAGATCCCGGCGGTCCTGGCTATTCCTTCTCTGTTCTCCGCAAATATCAGGGCGTCTTTGCAGTAGTCAAGGATAGAATGCTTTTTCCCGATAATGAAGGGAAGATACCTGTCCATTCCGGGGAATTCGGTCCCCTCCGCCAAAAGATTCGCCGCGCTCCTTGCCTGATTTCTGAATCTGTCCGCAAGAACGCCTTCGCCCTCCATCCTTTTGCAGGTCTCCTCGCAGGATCTGAGGATGGCTTTTTTGACCTCGTCAGGGTCCGTTCCCGCGATCCGGAATTCGCTCTCCGGGGATACGGATATCTCACCCACCCTCTTTACGCTTCTCTGGGTGACGGGGTCGAAAATGTTGATCACGTCAACGGTATCGCCAAAGAAAAACACCCTGCAAGGCATGTCGGAGGACGTGGGAAAAATGTCGAATATGTCGCCCCTTACGGAGAACTGCCTGGTCCCGTCCACCATGGGGACCCGGACGTAGCCCATTGCCGAGAGCCTGTCCGCAAGCTCCGAGATATCGTAGTCGTTGCCCTCTTTAAGGTAAAAATCCGCATCCGCAAACCTTGCGGGGTCCACCGTGTACTGCATAAGGGAGGCAGGGGACAGCACCAGCGTTTTGTAGTCTCCTGCCGCAAGCCTTTTCAGTGTCTGTACTCTTTTGTACTCCCGGTCCCGGTTCCTGGCCAATGCGTTAAAAAACATATAGTCCGAAGGCTCCAGGAGCAGCGCCCCTCCGGTGAAGGACTCAAGATCCGCCGCAGCCTTTTTCGCCGCAAACTCATCCGGGGCAATGTATACAAACTTTTTGTCACCGTAAGATGCGGCAAAAGCTGCAGCGAAATATCTTGCTCCGCTGCCGGAGGCTCCTTCCACCCGTATACGCCTCTTCTGATCGGCGCACCTTGCGAGTACCGGGTAGTCCTCCCAGTTTCTTATTAATCCTAACAGTTCCTCAGGACTGACCAATGTCTTTATCCTCTTCTATAACTTGAATCATTACGGCCCGCCTGCGGCGGGCCTGTTGCGGTTAATAATCCTGCAAATAAATTTCCGGCGCCCTTCAGGGCATGCCGGCTGCTTTTTTGCCGTTGGCCTCGTTCATGGCCTTGTCAACGCCCTTCTGAATGATGGCGACGGCCGCCTCCGCAGCGAAAACCAATGCATCCTGCACGAGCTTTTCCTTTTCCGGCGAAAATCTTGAAAGTACGAACTTGACCATGTCCTCATTTGGCATACGTTTGCCGATGCCTATCCTGACCCTCGGGAAGTTCACGGTGCCCAGATGTGATACGCAGGACTCCATGCCGTTGTGGGTCCCCGCGCTTCCGGAACCCCTGACTCTTATGCGTCCCGGCTCCACGTCGCAGTCGTCGTAGATGACGATGATGTTCTCTGCCGGCACTTTGTAAAAGGACGCAGCGGCTTCAATTGCCGCCCCGCTGTTGTTCATGTACGTTTCAGGCTTCAGAACAAGGACTCTGACCTCGCCGCCGTTCTTCTTGACCTTCCCCTCTCCGTAAAGGGAATTAAATTTCCTCTTCGAAAAGGACACGCCCAGCTTCTCCGCAACGATATCCGCCGCCCTGTAGCCGCAGTTGTGCTTTGTGAACTCGTACTCCGGTCCCGGATTCCCAAGGCCTGCAATAATATAGGTTTCAGTTCCGCCTTCTCTACGAAACAACTTGTCAAAAATAGACATTTTTATAATCTCCGAATAAGGCTAAATCTTACGCTCAGATCCTTCTGGTGCCGAAGCAGCAGTAATGTGTGGAACAGGTGAGACCTTTTGAGAACACGAGGGAGTATTTGGCGTCGTTGTTCAGTCTCGTGAGCCTGAGGACGATCCTGTTTTCCCCTTTCTTTAGGGAAATTCCCTGGAAATGGGCGTTTTCGGCATCCCAGGTCGTCGCCCCGTGCCTCTCGCCGATCAGTTCTCCGTTGACATAAAACTTAAATGGACCGGAGCAACCCAGTTGGGCAAACACGGTCATATCCTCCGGCGCCACCAGTATCTGGGACATATAGACCACGCAGGGACCGGTGAATCCGAAGAAATCCCGGAAGCGGAAGGAGTCCTCTTTTACCTCAATGTCGGAGACCCTGTAGGGCCTTGCGATGACGCCCCTGCTGCCTCTTAGGTAGTTGACGCCTCCGGGAAGCTTCTCAAAAAGCTCCTCTTCAGTAAAGATGTCGGTCTCTGTGTCCTTGGCAAAATTCAGGTGGAATTCCCGGACGTTGTCGATGTTTTCCGCATCGCTCGAAGCAGCGGGGAACACGTGCCAATAGCCCTTGCCCTTGGACAGTATCTCGTCGTCCGTTGGCGGAGTGGTACTCCAGATCGGACCTGTCAGGCGCCAGATCCTGCTTCCGGATATGCCGAAGAAGAAATCGCAGCTGACGTCGCCGCTGACCCTGACTTTGATGATATTTTTCTCGTAAACAACTGCGTCCGGGTCCTTGACTCCAAGTACAAAGGTTTCCTCCGTCTTGTCGCCCGGGAGGATCGTGCGTCCGTAGCTTGAAAGAAGCTCGTTTCTGCGCTTGATCTCCGTATTGGCGGGCATGTCAAGGGCATAGTCTATGTACACTGTACGGTCGGTGGTATTGGTGAAAGTCAGCTTCACGGAAACGTCCTTGCCGATGCCGAAAGAGGGGTCCCCGTTTTCGTATTCCACGTCAAAAAGCACCGGAGCAGGCTCCTCGAACTTCTTCACCCCGGTAAGCGGCGCATCAAGGATCCTTGCCTCGCTGCCGCCGCTTCTCTCAAGAGCCACAGCCAACCGGACAACGTCCTCCGCAAGATCGGTCACCTTGTCGCTTCTCCGGTTCGCCTTCACGCCAAGGACATATTTAACGTCCTTCCAGCCGTACGTCTCCTCCAGCTTTGCGGCGCCGATAATGATGCCAAGTATGGCTCCGGCGGTGGCGCAGGTGCAGTCCGTATCAAAACCGCAATTTAAGGCCAGCATGCCTGTTTTAATTATGTCCCCTTCTCCCTTCAGGAGGGCGGCAAGGGTGATGCAGAAATTCTGCAGCATGTTGGTGCAGTCCAAGTGGCCGTATCTGTTCAGTATCTCGCAAAGCACCTCTTTGATGTCTTCATGAGTCCTCGACAGTTCGCACACGAAGACCACTGCTTCCTGGATCACGGAATTTTTCGGCACAAAGTTTGTCCCGTGCATGAACAGCTCGTAAAAATCGCCAAAGCTGCCGGTGCCCCCTTTGCCACAGAAGGCCAGGGACTCGACGGCCGCAAAGAACAGTTCTGCATCAATACTTATGCCTTCATGGTCGATGATCCCGTCCATTCCCGCCAATCTGACCGCCTGGAGCGGACTTCCGGGACTCAGGCAGGCCCATATCTCGGACCTTATCGGACAGCCGTTGCCGCTGCGGTAAAAATCGTTGCAGAATTTGCCGGAATAAGGGGGATAGATGCCCTTTTCATGATTTTTGCGCATTACCGCATATTCCCCGGGGGAGTAGTCGCAGTTCTCGCAAAAGGCGTCCAGAAGATCCTTCGACGTGAAATTGAGACCCTTTTTCTCCACCACCTCCAGCCAGAGCACCTGAAGATCAAGGTCGTCGTTGGGGAGCATCGTATCGATCATTCCGGGGCTGAATTTCAGATTCATCGGCATCTTCACGCCTTCGTAGGGCGCGCCGAGGGTACCTATAACCGTCTTGCCAAGGAAACACCCCTTCACTCTGTCGGCAAAATCTTTGTAGTCAACTGTCATAATATTTTCTCCTTTGTTAAAACTCCCGGTCGCGATCTCCGGAGGTCAGTATGCCGGCGCGTCGTCGCCGATCCTCATGCTTATATGGTCTTCAGAAAGTCTTTCGTTTCCGCAAAAATCCCTGTTTTCGTAAAACCGCTCCCTTATCCCGGACAGGCTGCCCACGGTCATAAGGTAACTGTATTCTATCGGTTTTGTCGATATGATCCTGACTCTGGAAAGAGGCGCCACGTAGTTTGTGGAAGGATCTTCCGGTTTTTTTGACCCGTCGTACATGAATCTGCCCGCCTTGAATACGTCGATGTTAGGCACAAAAAGCCCTATCCCGTAGTCGTCATCCGGGCTCACCCAGGCGCACCAGGTCTCCTTGGCGGAATTGCGGATGTGAAAAGTGCAGGCCTCGGAATACTCCGGAAGGCCCCAGAAATTGAGGTCATCTCTCACGGTGAGAGGGCCGCCTGTCCAGGAATCAACTCCGTCGTACCAGACAAAACGCCTGAGGTAGCTGACCGTGTAGAACGCCGGCAGTTCCTGGGTGTTGCAGCCGTGGGTCCAACAGGAAAAATCCGTGAATCTGTTGTCGACTCTTATCATATCACCGTCGACGGTGTAAATGTTTTCCATGTAGCTTGGCGTGTCGAAACCCACCTTGCCCCAGTCCTTGGGCATTGCCTTTATGTAGACCGACTTGTCGTCGTATCTCATGTCTATCAGCCTCGACCTTTGGTTGCCCCGGTCGCCGCCCTGGACGGGGTTGTAGCACCACTTGTGCCCCATAAACTCACCGAAGCGGAAATCCGGGTTCTCGGGGCACTCCCCGGTTCCGTAATAGGACTGCTGGACAAGCCTGCCCGTATCGTATTGGTTAATGAGATTTCTCAATCCGGGGACAGGGCATTTTTTGTCCTCGATATAGTTGATCCCGCCGCCCCAGGCAAGCCTCACGCCAACCTTCAGTCTGTCGTTTTCAATGAAAAAAGTTTCGCCGGAGGGCGCAGGAACGTTTTCGAAGCCGACGTCTTTTATTTTAAGCCCAGAAGGCTTTTCGCCGAGGGAAACGTACCGGATACTGTCAATACCCGTTTTCGAAGCCCCGTCAATGTATCCCGGCACGAAGCAGCGGAATGTCCCCCCGCCTTTTTCAAGGTAGACGATGTCCTCGGTCCCGTCACTGTAGGTCACGATTCCCCGGACCGCCTCGTTTGCTTCGTAGGTCAGGGTAAAGCGGGTAAACGATCCCTCTGCCCTTTTCCCTATCTCAATTATTCCCTCTGTTTCCTTAAGATCTTTCATTTCCGAACCTTTCGTTCAAATATTTTTCAACGGTCTCAGGGCTCACGTTCTCGAATATGAACGTTCTGAAGTATTTGCCGTTCTTCTCAAGTTCCTCAGGAGATCTGAAGGTCCAGCCCGCCTGATGGGCCCCGAAAATACGGGTCATCCTCCTGAAAAAATACCGGGCATGGGTGTGGTCGTAGGAAATAAAATCAGGTCTTGTTACCACGTTGGAGATGAGAGTCCCGAGAAGCCTCTTGGCAATTCCTTCGCCTTTGATCACCGTCGACAACTGGCCCCGCATTCTCTCCGGTCTGTTCTTTTTGTACCACATAAGAACGCCGGGGTAAAAGGACTGGATCACGTAATCGCCCTTGTAATCCTTAAGTATCTTTTCCGCGGCCTCGCAGAGGGCATTGGCGTTGCTCCCGCAAAGCTTGAACTCGATGAGGATGGGCACCCTTCCCTTCACCGTCTCAAGGCACTCCTCAAGGGTTGGAATAGTCTCGCCGGTACCCGCAAGCCTCAGAGTCTTCAGTTCCTCCATGGTCTTTTCCTCGGGCTTTCCGGGAACGCCGCACATGCGGTCCAGAGTGTCGTCGTGAAAGACCGCCACATGCCCGTCAAGAGTCAGGTGTACGTCGTTTTCGATCATAAGTCCGGCTTCGCAGGCTCTTTCAAAAGCTGCGAGAGAATTTTCCGGGACGCCTTGGCCAATGTCATGCAGCCCTCTGTGGGCAACAGCCTTGCCGTCCATAAGCCGCCGGTCTTTGTGGCGCCGGAGGGACGGAAAGACGAGAAATGCAATTATCAAACACAGCCCCGCGAGAACCGCAAGACAGATCCAGAGTATCTCCATTGTTTCTCAACCCTTAAGGTATCAGTCGTCAACGTCAAAATTCTCGATGACCGATTTCTTCTTCGGCGGCTTGTTGTCGCCGTGTCTTACAAATATCATGGTCACAAACGCCAATGCCGAGAACACCGCCGCGTAGGGGAAGAGCAGCAGATATCCGGCGGATTTAATGTTGTCGATGAGCAGGCCCGAGAGAAGAGGAGTTGCGATCTGGGCAGCCATTGAGAAGGTGTAATAGATGCCTGTGTATTTGCCAACGTCGCCGCCCTTGCACATCTCAACCACCATCGGGAAGGAGTTGACGTTGATGGCGGCCCAGCCGATGCCTACGAGACCGAAAAGCACGTACATGATTGGCGTTGCCTGTCTGATGAAAAATCCGCACACGTAGCAGACCGTCATGAGCACAACGCCGCCCATGATCGTCTTTTTGCGGCCCAGATGGCTTGAAAGGAACCCGAGGGGTACGAAAGCTGCAATGGCCGCAACCGTGCCCACCAGCAGGTAAGAAGAAGAGGCGCTGAGGTCCACGTTCCATATTTCCACACAGTATCTCGAGAAAGCGGTGGATACGGCGTTGTAGGCCATGAACCAGAAGAACACTGAGAGGAGTATCATGAAAAGGCTGAGGCCAACTTTTTTGTCCACCTTTTTGCCTTTACTGGCGTCTTCCTCAGGCTGTGGCTCATCGTCAACGTGGGGCAGTTTGTTTTCCTTGACCGTCAGCGTCATTACAAGAACGGATACCAGCATGAAGCCCGCCACCACCAAGAACACGGGGAGGAAGGACTGGCCTTCTTTGTAGACTTTGGTGCCGTCCTCGAGGGTCTCGCTCTTGAGAAGAAGCATCATCATTATTGTGGAGAAGATGCCGCCGACGTATCCCACCAAGTTGATGATGGCATTGGCCTTACTGCGGAGAGGCTTTTCCGTGACGTCAGGCATGTATGCCACCGCAGGGGAGCGGTAGACCGACATCACCACGAGAAGCACAAGCAGAGTGACCATGAACACCGGGAACGAGTTCAGCTTGTGGGCAAAAGCGAGGATCACCATGAGTCCCGACGCGGCAATGGTTCCGAAAAGAACGTAGGGAGTCCTCTTGCCGAGGGGCGTCCGGGTCTTGTCGGAGATGGCGCCGAAGAGGGGCAGCATGAATATCGCCAATATGTTGTCGATGGCCATTACCGCATTGGTCCAGAAGGTGGAAAGCCCGAAATCCTTCTCAAGCAGGTAGGGAATGACCTGGTCGTAGAACTGCCAGAACGACAGTATGGACATAAACGCGAATCCTATCAGGATCGTCCTTTTGTAGTTGAGTTTCATTTTTCCTCCCAGATAAGGTGTATTTGTAAGAAGCTTTTAAAAAGCTCCCTCGATAATGTCGATTTTCATTCCGGTCCCGCAGGCCTCACGGTCCCCGCAGGTTTCGGAGGTTCCGCAAAAGTAGACCTCTGCAACGTCAAATCTTACGTAAAAATTCGAAAATTCAGGTCTCTCAAGCAGGAACAGTTCCGCCAGCTTACGTATCCGCATCCTCTTTTTGTAGTCCACGGCGGCGCCCGCATCCGCAAAAGATCTGTCCTTTCTGGTCTTCACTTCGCAGAAGCAGAGGATCCTTTTTTCTCTGTGGAGGGCGATCACGTCTATCTCGCCGGTTCTGCCTTTCCGCCAGTTCCTCTCCTCTATAACAAAGCCCCGCTTGACGTATTCCGAGGCTGCAAGGTCCTCGCCAAGTCTTCCTTTTTCTTTGTTCGAAAGCTTTTTGGCGTCAGGGCCCATGGTCCACCTCTTCCGTTAGTTTCCCGTTCTCCCGGCGGTCCTTCAGTGGATCGTCTTGAGGAACGATTTTCTGTGTATCGGCGATATGCCGAGTTCTCTTATCGCCTGGTAGTGGGCCGCCGTGCCGTAGCCCTTGTGCTTGGCAAATCCGTAGCCGGGGTAGACAGAGTCAAGTTCGATCATCATCCGGTCCCTGGTGACCTTGGCTATTATCGAAGCCGCTCCGATGGAGACCGAAAGTGCGTCGCCGTGGGTTATGGATATCTGTTCGACCCCCTTCGGCAGGTCCGGAACGCAGACATGGTCAACCAATATGTGCTTCGGAACGCAGCCAAGTTTATCCGCCGCCTGAAGGATCGCCGCCCTCATGGCCTCGTAGGTCGCCTGCAGGATGTTGATCTCGTCAATGCGGTCGTTGTCCACAATGCCCACGCCCCAGGCGATGCAGCTCTCTATTATGCCGTCATAGAGTTTTTCCCGCTGCTTCTCGGACAGTTTTTTCGAGTCATTGGCCTCGGGAAAGGGGTTGTTCATATCGAAAACGGTGCAAGCCGCCACCACGGGACCCGCCAACGGACCTCTTCCGGCTTCGTCAACTCCCGCCACCACTGTGGCGCCGCCGTTTTTCAGCATGTTCTCGAATCTCAGAAGATCGGTCTCTTCACCTTTTGCCATTTTTTCTGCTCCTGTAATTGGCTTTTCTCTCGGCCCTTTTCTCCTGTTTGCGTTTCAGCGACTCCTCGTTTCTCCTGGTCTCGGCCTTTTCCTCCTCAAGGACCTCCGGGAAATCAAGGCTTATCTTCCCCGTTTTTCCGCTTCTGAAATCGTCAAGGACCACAGCGGCGGCCCTGTCAAGGTCCACGTCGCCGCCTTTTACGAGGCAGCCCCTGGCCTTTCCGCAGGCCTCAAGCATGGCAAGACCCTTGGCAAGTCTCTCCGCACCAAGTATGGTCTCTGTGACGTAATCGCCCGAAAATGCCTCCGGGACTTCAGGGACGGTTATGCCGTACCTTTTTTCGATCGCTCCCGGGTAGTGGCTGTCGATAAACGTCAGCAGGAATGCGCAAAGCTCTCCCCGGTCCACCACTTCGTCCTTTACCGCTCCGCTGGCAGCAAGGCGCATCGCTGCGAACTGGTTGTCGATCCTGGGCCACAAGAGCCCCGGGGTGTCAAGAAGATATATGTCGTCGCCCATGCTGAGCCACTGTTTATCTCTGGTGACTCCGGGCCTGTCACCGGTCTTGGCGGAGGCCTTGCCTGCCACTTTGTTCACAAAAGAGGACTTGCCGACGTTGGGGATCCCCACCACCATTGCATAGAGAGTCGTGGAAATCCTGCCCCGCTCTGATGAGCGGCTGACCTTGTCCTCCATGGCTTTTCTCACTGCGGCGATGACTTTTTTGACACCGTCTCCCGCCTTTGCGTCGGTGAATACAACGGTAAAGCCTTTTTCCCTGTAGAAGTTCGTCCAGATCTCGCTGACCGCGGGGTCCGCAAGATCCGCTTTATTAAATACCAATACCCTCGGCTTCTTACCGATTATCCTGTCTATAGCCGGGTTTCTGCTGCTGTAGGGAAGCCTTGCGTCGCAAAGCTCGATCACTATATCCACAAGTTTAAGGTTTTCCTCAAGGGTCCGTTTGGCCTTGGCCATGTGCCCCGGGTACCACTGAACGTTCATATTTGTCTCCTCTTTTGTGCGGGCTAAACTTTCGCAAGCCTTTCGCTCTGTTTTTCTTTCATCAAGTCTCCGCCGACAGCGTCGATATTCACCGTGACGGGGCCGAAATCTTCCACCTCCAGAAGCCACATGGCCTCCGGCATCCCCAGATCCTCCCAGATCACGCCTTCAACTCTTTTTATTTTCATGGCGGCGGACACCGCACATCCCCCGGGATATATTCCGTGGACGCAGCCGTATTTCACGCAGACCTCCCCTGTGGCGCTTCCCATGCCGCCCTTTCCGACGATGACCGAAATGCCTGTTTTTTCGATAAATTCCGGCTCATATCTTTCGAGCCTCATGCTGGTGGTGGGCCCTGCGGATACGACGGTCCTCATTCCGTCCTTTTCCTGAATGATAGGTCCGCAGTGATAAAGGACCGCTCCGTTAAGATCGACACCCTTGGCGCCTCCCTCTGCGAGAAATCTGGCGTGGCCTTCGTCTCTGAGGGTTACCATTCTGCCGGTTATGTATACGGTATCGCCGGCTTTCAGTTTTCTCACCGTTTCTTTGTCCACAGGAGTTTTGAGATGATATTCCATGGTCTTCCTCCTTCAGACAAAATCTCCGTGGTCCGGAGACGACACGTTCAGTTCTTTGTCGAACCTGATCACGCCACGGCGTGTGGCCCAGCAGCCTGTGGAAAGAGCGACGGCAAAAGTTGCCGGATGCCTCACCCCGGATATTACGTTGACGCCGATCATGCTCTCTCTTCCCCCGAGTCCCCCGGGACCTATCTCCAACCCGTTCAGCTTATCAAAGAGTTCCTTGGCAAGTTCTGCGTCTCCGACCTCCGCCAAATCGCTGTCCAGGGGCCTTAGAAGCGCTTTTTTGGAGAGCTTCGCGGCAATGTCCGCAGACGGGCCAATGCCTACTCCCGCGATAAGAGGCGGGCAGGCGTTGACGCCCTTCTCCAGTATTTTTTCGATTATCAGCTGTTTCGCTTTTTCAAGACCCTCTCCGGGTGTCAGCACCGCCGCAAATCCGGGAAGGCTGGATCCCCCTCCCATGAGGTAGACAGTGATCTCCAGACCGTCTCCCGGCACGATTTCCCAGTCAATATACGGGGAACAGGTTCCTTCATTGTTTCCGGTGTTCTTCCCCGTGTAGGGATCAACGGCGTTGGGCCTGAGAGGTACCAGCAGGAAAGCATCCGCGGCAGCTTTTTTTACAGCAGCTTCCACGTCGCCAACGTACGGAAATCCGCTGCCCGCTTTTATGTAAAAACAGGGTATGCCGGTGTCCTGGCAGAGGGGGCGTTTGAGACCCTTGGCAAGCCTGAGATTTTCAAGCATGCATTCATAGTTCTTTTTAGCTCCATCCGACGTCTCCCCGAGAGCCATTTCGGAAAGCCTCTTTTTAACGTCATCCGGCAGGCTGACTGCCAGAAGGCATACGAAACGGGCAAGATCAGATGCGATTTTATCGTTGATCCTGCCTGTCCCTTCAGCCGGGACCAAGGCGTATTGTTTTTCTTCCGGGACTTTCATAAAAAGTCACCTCTTTAAACCGGTATTCCGGGTTTAAGACGGTACGCCGGTGGTTTTCCCGGTCTTCGCCGTCCGGAAAGTTCAAGCGTTTAGAAGAAGACGGCACCGAAATAAGTCACTGTATTCGGTCCGCTGTTGTAGGGCATTCCCGCGGTCTCCGCCAGTTTGTTTACGAATATCCCATACCCCTCGAGGGATCCCGAAAGCCTCTCCGGAAATCTGCAGGGTGCGTCGGGATAGGTGCATTTGCCGCACTTCAAGCAGCCCTCCACAGAGAGCATCAGAAACTCCCCTTCGATCATGCTTCTCAGCTTTTCGGAGGCCGCCGAAAAGTCTTTGTGCCCGTCCATCATGCCTTCAAAATCAAAACTGTCCTCCAGTTCGTAAAATCTTGAAAACACCGCACAGTTTTCAAACCTTCTGCATCTTTCCGCACACTCTTCAAGGGTCCCCAGTCCGGGCGGGCAGGCCCAGGTGGTCCCGTATCTCCCGCAGCGGTTGGCCTCGCACATTTTTCTCACGTCCGGCGAAAAACACACGTCGGCAGTTTTTATGACGGCCCAGCGCATAAAGCCAAGCTGCTCCAGCGTGCCGGCTCCGATATTCAGGAACAAAACATCATCGTCTTTCACTGCAATGCTCCGCTTTTCAAAGCCTCCGGGCTCCGCCTTTCAGCCGCCCCTCTTTCCGGGGATCATTCACAACACCAATGCCTTCAGGGCTCACGTACATTATACCAAATCGGGCCTTTCTTCGCAAACGAAACGAGCCGCCCTTTTGCATTTTCAAAACGAAAACGTGTACCGGAAAAACCTTCACACCGACTTTATCCAGGCTGTCATTTTTTTGCCGTTTTTCCAGTCCTGCCCGCAGGATGCGTAGTCCCTGACTTCGAAAGAAGTTCCCTCCGCTCCGATTTCAACTGCGATCCCGCACTCCGTTCTCTTCACGGAAATCTCCTTCGCGAAGCCTCCGGTCTCTTTAATTTCAAACCTGCTCCCCAGGTCATGGCCAATGGCCTCGTCCCTTGCCAGGACCACCGGTCCTCTCACCAGTGCAAAGTGTTTTACCGCCTCTTCGCTGCCCTCCGGGTCGATGTCTTTGGCGTATATGACCCTTGTCCTCACGTCAAGATTCAGGGCGATCCTGTCCCCTGCTTTCCAGGTCTTCGAAAGCACCGCATAGCCGTTTATAACCTCCGGCGAAACAGGCTTGCCATTGACCGTAACAGCATTGTTTCTGCTCCGGGAAGGGATCCTGAGCATAATATCAAATTTTCCTTCTTTTTCGGGATAAACCGTCAGCACGACTTTTCCGTCAAAGGGGTAATCGGTTTCTACCTTCAGCTTTGCATTCACTGCATCAATGTCCCCGTTGAGATAAAAGTTTACTGCGATCCCCCGCTCCGTTTTCATCACTGCGTTTGCCGGGAACAGACCGGTGCCCGCGGAGCCGATAGCCACGCAGCAGCCCCAATGGTTTTCGGTGCCCGCAAGGGTCTTGTACCCTCCTACCGCAAGGCCTCTGACCGAGTCCAGCAGCGGGCTGTAGCTGTCGAAAGCAAACACCTCTCCTTCGAAAGGATTGCCGTTAAAGTTTACCGCACCGAGGAGCGCATTGTAAGCAGAAGTCTCTATGGCGTCTGCGTATTTGGCGTCGCCCGTAAGCCTTAAAAGCTGCAGGCAGAATTTCATCCAGGTCACCGTGACGCAGGTCTCCTGCATTATTCCGGTAAAGGCGGGGTCAAACTGTCTCACTGCGGAGTGGTCGAAAAGCTCGTGGGTGGTGCCGGCGCTTCCGATCACGGTTATGTCCGTTTTCATTACAAGGCTGGCAAAATTGAGGGCCATTGTTTTGAAATCTTCGTTGCCGGTGACCCGGTAAAGCTCAAGGATCCCCTCGAAATTCGACATCATCTCGTAGGCCTTCGTGACCGGCATCTCGTAGGGCGCCGTCTTTCCCTCCAGGGCTGCGTTGAACAGGTCAAAGGAACGCATGCCGCCGCAGGCCACGATCTTACCCGCGTAGTCAAGATATGCCTTTTCCCCTGTGATCGCGTACAGTTTCACCACCGGTTCCAACACCGAGGAAGAGTTAAGGCCCTCCCAGCACTCGGAGGTTGCCGTGATATCGAGTTTGCCCTCTTCGCCGCAGCCTGTCTTTTCGATCAGGTAGTCCGCCTGGCCTTTCAGCACTTCGACGATGCGGTCCGAAAGGCCGCCGTCTTCGCATATTTCCAGAAAATATTCAAGACCCAGCATCACGTACTTTCTGCACCAGACGTCCCAGCCGTGAAACTCGCAGCCGACGGAATAGGAGGATATCCTGCCGAGGGAGTCCCTTGCCGTCAGCATGTCGCGGACGGTGTTTTCCAGAACGCAGTAGAGTTCCGGATCCTTGTTGTACTGATACGTGATGCAGCCGCCCCGCATCATCTTGCCCCAGTATTCTCCCCGCCAGCCGCAGTCCCGGTCGTCAACGCCGCCGAGCCTGAACTGGTTCACGAAAACAGTCCAAAGCTTCGGGTCCAGGAGAGATCTTTTCTCAACAAAATCAAGAGCGTCGATCATCCTGCCGCTGAACTTTGAGCTTCCGGCGGGCAGACTGTGCAATTTGTCGGCGCATTTTTCCGAGGCGTATTTACCGTAAGACGTGTATTTCATTGGCAATTCCTTTCATTTTACACGGGTCTGCGAACCGTGTTCCGTCAGACCGCGGCCTGCTCCGCTTTTCTTTTTTTCTTCTCCCCTGTCCAGTCCGCAAAGAAATAGTACCCGCAGAGGATCAGGGAGCACAGGAACCAGGTAATGGGGTAGACCCAGTTGACTATATCGATAGTGCCCGTGATCGGCACGAAAATGATCAGTATCGTCACCCTTATCACGCACCAGGAGGCCAGCATGGCGCTCATAGGCACCACCGCTTTTCCCGCACCTCTCAAGACCGCGGCAAGGCAGTGGCACAGCGCGCACATGAAGAAAAATCCGCAGCAGATCCGGGCCTTGTCGACCCCGTAGAGAAGGGCCTCCTCGCTGTCCGTAAACGCGTCAATAATAGGCTCCGCAAAGAGTATTATGATACCGCCAATGATCTCCGCGATTATTACCGCCGTAACTATCCCGAATCTGGCCCCTTTTCTGGCCCTGTCCGGCCTCCCGGCGCCAAGGTTCTGGCTGACGAAGGTTGTCATTGCCGCGGAGAAGCAGGTCACCGGCAGAAACGCAAAGCCCTCCACCTTGCTGAAGGCGCCGCAGCCCGCCATTGCCGCCTCGCCAAAGCCGTTTATGTGTGATTGGACGACAACATTGGCAATGGAGATGACCGAGTTCTGGAAACCCGCCGGAAGGCCGTTTTTCACGATCAGTTTGAGGATCTCAAAATCAACTTTCAGTTCTTTGACGTTGAGCCGGTAGTCGGCCTTGATACGCAGAAGTCTTATCAGGCACAGGATGACGCTGACCATCTGGGAAATGACGGTGCCAAGGGCCGCGGAAAACACGCCGAGTTTCAGAACGCCGATGAAGAAATAGTCGAGAATTACGTTCAGGACGGACGAGAGTATCAGGTAGTAAAGGGGATGCTTCGAATCGCCGACGGCCTGCATGATTCCCATGCAAACGTTGTACATTATCATGGTGAAGAGGCCCGCGAAATAAGTTCTGACGTAGGCAAGAGCGTTGTCCATGACCTCCGGCGGGGTGCTCATAAGCTTTAAAACCGGCTCCGCTCCAAGGGCTCCGATAACGCTGAACACGACTCCGCACGCGGCAAAGAACAGAAAGCTCGTGTGGATGGCCTTCCGCATCCGGGGCACGTCTCCCGCACCGTAAAACTTCGAGATCACGACCCCCGCTCCCATGGCAAGACCGCTGAAAAAACCGACCAGCAGAAAGATCAGACTGCCGGTGGAAGTAACTCCCGCCAGGGCATTGTCGCCAAGGAGATTTCCCACCACAAAAGCGTCCGCGGTGTTGTAAAGCTGCTGGAAAAGATTGCCGAAAAAAAGAGGCACGGCGAAAAGAACAATGTTCTTTGCGATCGGGCCTTCAGTCATATTCTTCTCGGCGCTCTTAAAACTCACTTCTTTTCTCCGGGCAGTACCAAACAAATTAAAACAGGTTCTCCGGGCGCCGTATCAGGCTGTCCGGAACACGGATAAGTATACTACCAAGCCGCCTCAAATACAATAAAAATCGGCCCTTGCCGGGACTCCGGGCTGACCGTTTCCGGACTGTTTCCGCCTTCTCCGGGAGCTTTCCAAAAGGGACATTGGCGGGCCTTTAAAAATCCTTATTGTGTCCCGGCTCTGTTGAAATGCGCACGTACGCATGGTATAATAGGAGAACAAAACCGGCGGTTTTTCCGCCTCTTGACCAAGGAGAACGATCATCATGGCAAAGCCCACATTATCGGTTGTTGTACCCGTATACAATGAAGAAGAAGTTATAAACGAAAGCTACAGGCGTCTCACGGAAGTTCTGGAACAGACAGGAGAGACCTATGAGCTCATTTTCGTCAATGACGGCAGCCGGGACAAGACCCTCCCCCTGGCCCTTGAGATCTGCGAGAAGGATAAACGAGTAAAGGTCATTGATTTCGCCAGGAATTTCGGACACCAGTTGGCCATCACCGCCGGCATGGACGCCAGTTCCGGCAAAGCTGTGGTCGTGATCGACGCGGACCTCCAGGATCCCCCGGAAGTCATTCCCGAAATGGTTGAAAAGTGGCGTGAGGGCTACGAGATAGTCTACGGAAAACGCATAAAAAGAGAAGGCGAAACAGCCTTCAAAAAGTTCACAGCCAAGGTATTCTACCGATTCCTCGACAGGATGACGGACGTGGACATTCCCGTCGATACCGGAGACTTCCGTCTCATAGACCGCAAGGTCTGCGAAGCCTTAAAGCTGGTTCCGGAGCACAACCGCTACGTCCGCGGCATCGTCAGCTGGCTTGGCTACAAGAGCTGCCCTGTGGAGTTTGAGCGCAAAAAACGCTTTGCGGGCACCACAAAGTATCCGTTGAAGAAAATGATCCGGTTTGCAAGCGACGCAATAATGTCCTTCTCTTACAAACCTCTCAAGCTCGCCACCCTTCTGGGCTGCGGGGTGTCTTTGCTCTCACTGATCCTTTTGATCTTCTACGCAGCTTTTGGGCAGCTGAATCCGGTAACGTCTCTGATCATTCTCGGAATCTTCATTGCCGGGCTTCTGTTCCTCTGCCTTGGCATTGTCGGCGAGTACATCGCCCGCATGTGCGATGAGGTGAGAAACCGACCTCTCTATTTGATCAGAAAAATGCACAATTTCGATAAAGAAGAGGACTGAGCATGTCAGGAAGCCTTTCCTGACCGTTCGCTTTTTAATTTGAGCAGTTTCACCGTTGCAAAACACGGTCACAAGGAGTTTTTATGGATTGGATCATTTGTTTTTGTCTGGCGATGGGGTTCCTCGCCCTTGCCGCCGTCATTGCCACGGTTTTCTATTTCAAGAAGAGTAAAAGAGGAAGGATCATTACTTCTTTCCACGTGGTCTTCGGCGGAGTGTTCGTTTCGACTTTTACCGCGTTCATTCCGATTTATTCGAGTCTCGTGCCGGATTCCGCCTCAAAGGGCTGGAACGTGTTTCTGTTCTCACTTCACAACACTCTCCAGTGTTTTACTCTTGACTCTGACAGGGCGTCTATCCTTGGCGGCATCGCATGCCCGGAGGTCGGACTTGCCGCGGCTTACTCGATCTTCCTCTCGCTGGTATACGTGATCGCTCCGGTGCTGACGTTCACCTTCCTGATTTCATTTTTCAAGAATATCTCGGCTGTTTTCAGATACTGGATACGCTTTCCCTTCAAAAAAGTGTATATTTTTTCAGAGCTCAACGAGAGATCTCTTGCACTCGCCTCGGATCTCAAAAAGAATCACAGGTTTGCAGTGATAGTATTCACCGACGTGTTTGAGGAGAACGATGAAGTCTCCTATGAACTGGTGGAACAGGCCAAGGATCTTCGAGCGATATGCTTCAAAAAAGACATACTTGCGGTGAATTTTAAGGCCCACAGCTCCGCCGCATCGATCATTTTCTTTGTGATGGGCTCCGATGAGACAGAAAACATCAGTCAGTCCATGAAACTCATTGACACGTACAAAGACAGGGCCAATACCAGATTGTTCGTATTCTCCTCAAGGGTCGAGAGCGAACTTCTCCTTACGAAAAAAGACAAGGGCCTCATGAAGGTCCGCAGGGTCAACGAAGTGCGTTCCCTTGTCAACAGGCTCCTCTACGAAAAGGGAAGCGATCTGTTCAAAAACGCTGCGGAGCTGCCCGGCGGAGACAAGAAGATCTCTGCGGTCATTGTGGGCCTCGGCGGTCACGGCACGGAGATGCTGAAGTCCCTTTCCTGGTTCTGCCAGATGGATGGATATCACGTCTCCATTGACGCTTTTGAAAGGGATCCTCTTGCTGAGAGCAGATTCACCGCCCTCGCCCCCGAGCTTATGTCGGAAAAATACAATGGAAAGATCATTCCCGGAGAAGCGGAATACACCATCAGGATCCATTCCGGTATCGACGTGGCCTCCGAGCAGTTTGCGGAGGAGATCCAAAAGATCACAGATGCGACTTACGTGTTTGTTTCTCTGGGTTCCGATGAGATGAACATTAAGACCGCCATCGATCTCCGGAAGCTGTTTGAGCGCATGAAGATCAAGCCCACCATCCATGCCGTGGTCTCCGGAACCGATGAAAAAGAGTCTCTCGCCGGGATAACGAACTACCGCGGCCAGGAATACAATATTTCGTTCATTGGCGATATAAAACAATCCTACTCCGAAGCTGTGATCCTGAATTCAAAGCTTGAGGAGGACGCACTGAACCGTCACAAGAAATGGGGCAAGGAAAACGAGTTCTGGGATTACGAATACAATTACAACTCCTCAGTTGCCTCCGCCATTCATCTCAAGGCCCGCATCGAGTGCGGTGTTGCCGGGGCTGACAAAGCGGAAGAGGATCTGACTAAAGAAGAAAGAGATTCCATAGAGGTCATCGAACACCGCAGATGGAATGCCTATATGAGGTCCGAGGGTTACGTTTACAGCGGATCCCCCGACAAGGCCAGCCGGAACGATCTCGCCAAAATGCACCACGATCTCGTGGATTATTCAAGTCTCACAGATGATGAAAAGAGAAAAGACAGCAAGGTGGGAACCAAATAATTCCCCTTCGTACTTTTACGGCGCAGGTTTTTCCGCGCTATGAAAATTACATATAAAAATTAGGTAAAGGAACTGTTCGAAAATGAGTGACGTTAAAATCAGCAAACAGCTAAGAGCAATTATTGAAAGTTCAAAAGTATTCAACAATACACCCGCAGCCGGTCCCGAATCAGTCTGCCCTGCTCAGTTTCTGCTGGCAACCCTTCTTACCGTTGAAGATGATGAACCTCTCGTCAAAATGTCTTCTACAGAAAGGTATTTTGTTAAGAGGACTCTGATCGCGATACTAGGCGACAGGGCCTTCGAAAACTATACGAAACTGTTTCTGAAGAGTTCCATTCAACGGCACAAAGAACAAACGGCGGCAGGACCGATGCTTGATCATTACCTTGCCAAAGCCGCAGAGCATTCTGCGGAAGATGAAATCTCAATATTAACCCTGTTGAAAGAGATCGCCAACGATCCCCCTCTTGATATCAAGAAACATGCAGAAGGATATACACCCAAGGCGGATGAGGATACGGATTTTTCGGCATATGAAGCCGCTTTCAGAAGTTCGGGTTTTGCCGGCAAGACTGTCGATGACAATAAAGAAGCAACTGAGGAGAAAGACATAGAAACCGGAGATGAAAACAAGTCCGGGACCCTGTCCCGTGAGCCCAAAAATCCCGTGGTCATGCCTCCAAACCCGTTTGAGGAAAGCCGCAGCAAGAGACGCAAAAAAACTCTTGAAAGACTGGTTGAAAGGGTCAAAGAAATTCAGCGCACCCTTCTTAGCCAGGTCTACGGCCAGGATTTTGCTATCAGCGTCTTCACCGCCGGCTACTTTCAAGCCGAATTCTCAGCCATGACGGATGCGGATAGAAAAAAACCTCTCGCCACTTTCCTCTTTGCCGGCCCTCCCGGAGTGGGCAAGACCTTCCTCGCGGAGACAGCCGCAAAGGTCCTCGGTCTGCCCTTCAAGCGCTTTGACATGAGCGAGTTTGCGGAGCACATTCTCGATGCATTCAGCGGCACCCCAAAAACATACAAAGACTCAAAGGCGGGTATTGTCACCTCCTACGTCAAGGAAAATCCAAAGTGCGTGATACTCTTTGACGAGATCGAAAAGGCCCACATCAACATAATCAACCAGTTCCTCCAGATACTGGATGCCGGTCACATCCGAGACGCATATTTCGAGCAGGAAATACAGTTTAAGGACACCATTCTGTTCTTTACCACCAATGCCGGCAAGCAGCTATACGAGTCCGCCGAGACCACCGACTATTCCGGGGTCTCCCGCAAAGTTATCCTGAACGCTCTCAGAAGTGACGTCAATCCCCAGACAAAGATTCCTTACTTCCCCGAGGCTCTCTGCTCCCGTTTTGCCACAGGCAACGTGGTGATGTTCAACCACATGGGTGCCCACACATTGCTTCAAATCGCGGAGAAAGAGATCAAAAAACGCCTTACCAGATACTCGGATCAGCTTGAACTGTGCATCAACGTAGATCCCGCAGTTTACTCAACCATTTTGTTTGCTGAAGGCGGGCATGCCGATGCCAGGACCGTTCAGAGCAGAGCCGGCTCCTTTATCGACTCGGAGCTATATGAGCTCTTCAGGCTGATCAACTCCGGAAAGGTCCCTTACACCGTTGCCGATCTTGAGAGGATCGATATTGGCGTCGATATTCCGGATGACGACGAAGATATCCACGAACTGTTTCTCAGGAAAGACTCGTTCGACGTCCTTGTCTTCGCTTCGGAAGAGACCTGCGGAGCCTGCGATCTTTCCTCGCCAAAGGACACCCGCATCTTCGGGGTGCAGTCCGTTGACGTTGCCAAAGACGTCCTTAAAAAGCAGGACATCAGTTTCGTTCTTATTGACATCGCCTACGGCAGTTGCGGCAAAGGCGATGTCCTTAACCTTGAAGACGTCGACTCAAAAGGCCGGGATTTCTTCTGGTACGTGAAGGAAAAAATGCCGGATATTCCGGTCTACTTTATCGAACACGGCGAAAGCTCCATTATTCCGGAGGAAAGACTGTCCTTTATGAAGCAGGGTGTAAGAGACGTGCTCAACGTCGACAAAGAAAAAGAGGCCCTTGCCGCAAACATAGAGGCGATCAACAAGCAGCTGCACCAGCAAAAGAGCATGGCTATTCTTGCCAAATCCAACAAAGTGGTGGAGTTTGAGACCTCCCAGACAGTGGAGGAAGGCGGAAAGGTCGCCGGAATCAAACTTTTCGACCTGGAGCTCAAGACCGCAGTAGACTCGGAAGACAGCAAGAACATTCTATCCAACGTCTCCAAGCCCACAGTCCGCTTCAGCCAGGTGATCGGCGCGGAGGACGCCAAATCCGAGCTTCAGTACTTTGTGGAGTACCTGAAAAATCCGAAAAAATTCATTGGTACCGGTGTCAACGCACCAAAGGGCGTTCTTCTCTACGGCCCTCCCGGAACCGGCAAGACCATGCTGGCAAAGGCCATGGCCTGCGAATCGGACGTGACCTTCATCTCTGCCGAGGGCAACCAGTTCCACAACCAGCTGGTTGGCGTGGGCCGGGACAGAGTCAAAGAGCTCTTTGCCACGGCCAGAAAATATGCCCCCTCCATTTTGTTCATTGACGAGATCGACGCCATTGCCAAGAACAGATTCTCTGCGGACGCCGTCACCCAAAACGGAAGCCACGTGGCCACCCTCACCGCTCTCTTTACCGAGATGGACGGTTTCAAGACCGACACCACAAAACCCGTGTTCGTTCTTGCCGCCACCAATGCAGATGCGAGCCAGTCCTCCGAGGAGCTCGACCCGGCCCTCCTCCGCAGATTTGACAGGAGAATATTCGTCGACCTGCCCACCAGAGAGGAGCGCATCCGCTTTATCAAAGAGCGCATCGCCAAAAACCCGGCTTTCGAAATATCCGAGGATAAAATCAACAGTATAGGCATAAGATCCAACGGAATGAGCCTTGCTCTTCTGGAATCGGTGGTGGATCTGTCCCTCAGAACCGCCATTAAAGACGGCAACCTCAAGGTGACTGATGCGATATTTGACGACGCCTTCGAGACCTACTGCGGCGGAGAGGAGAAAAAATGGGACGAGTCCCTTCTTGAACGCACCGCAAGGCACGAGTCCGGCCACGCCCTGCTCTACTGGCGCAGCGGCATAACTCCGTCATATCTGACCATCGTTGCCCGGGGCAACCACGGCGGATATATGATGCACGACGACAAAGAGAAGGAAATCTCCACAAGGGAGGAGATACTGGCAAAGATCAGAACTTCTCTGGCCGGCCGGGCAGCCGAGATCGTCTATTACGGCGAGGAGGAAGGCACGTCAACAGGCGCCAGCGGAGATCTCGAAAACGCTACACGCTATGCGACCCACTACCTCTGCGCCTGGGGCATGGACCCTGAATTCGGTCTTGCCACGGTGGTTGACAAAGCCGCTCTGTCAGGCGGCATGGCTCCGGAAATCCGCAAAGCCGTCAACAAGATCCTTGCCAATGAGCTCCAAAAGACAGTGGAAATAGTCCGGGCTAACAAACCGGCAATGGATGCCCTTGTGGAAAAACTCCTTGTTGAAAACCATCTGTCGGGAGACCAAATTAAGGCGGTGTTGGAGAAGTTTGAGATCAAATAAGTCCGAGAGGAAAGTCTCATGAAATACTTTGTCGTTTCGGACGTCCACGGCTGTGCCGGGATCCTGAAAAAAACTCTTGAAAGCGGAGGATATGATCCGGAAAACCCGGACCATATGCTTGTCTGCTGCGGCGACTTCTTCGACAGGGGAACGGAAAACTTTGAGGTTCTGAAATTTTTCGAGAGACTGCCCCGGAAAATAATGATCAAAGGCAACCACGACGAGCGGCTCCTGGAGATTCTGAACACCGGAAAACTGATCGAACACGATGCCCTTAACGGAACCTTCACCACCATCGAGGAATTCTTCGGCAAATACACAACCATCAGTTTGGACGAGCCGTTGGACTTTTCCGGAAGCACCGGAACGGTGAGACGTCTTACCGAATTTATAGGCGAAATGGTTGACTATTACGAAACGGAGAATTACGTTTTTGTCCACGGTTGGCTGCCGATAAACAAAGGTACTGTTGTGTCGGATTGGAGAAAAGCATCCCCTGACCAATGGCATGCCGGGCGCTGGACGAGCTGGGTCAACGGCTCCGAGATGCCCGGCAGAAACGAGGTCAAGACCGTTGTCTGCGGCCACTACCCGGTATGGAGTCAGGGCATGTATTATGGGGAAGGTTTTATCGCCATCGACGCAGGGACGGTCGCCACGGGCAGGATGAATTTGTTGGTGATCAGTGAACAGTGAGCAGTGGTCAGTTGACCGTGGTCAGAGAACAATTAACAGTGAACAACTGAGGTAATGCGGCTCTGCCGCACGTCAGCTGTCCACTGTTTTTTTAGTGTTTATTATCCGTGAGGCTGAAGCCGCAATGCATTGCAAGCTGCGCACGTCAACTGTTCATTGTCAACTGACCGCTGTCAACTGTCAAGTCTCTTCGTCGTAACACCTCATGTACTCGCCAAAGACCGCATCCGCCGTTTCTTCGACTTCCACCAAAAGATATTCATCTTTCCTTTCATTGCGGTCCAAGGTCGTAATCTTGTACGCCGCCGCCTCACATTCATCCTCCGTTTCAAACTGCTCTGCAGGCACCAGTATCTCATAAATGCTTCCTCTGTAAGCGATATGGGCTGTCACAAAAAACAGAGCCTTGTTTCCGTCTTCGTCATATAATACCGACATTCCGTCTTCGTCTTCTCCCCACGAGATGTATCTTTTTGCAAAATCCATAATTTACTCCTTTATTTACTCCTTTGCCCTAAGATTTCTATTCTGACACTTGCCGTCAGCGCAGCACGAATGATTGCGCAGCTGGTCAGCTAAGACATCGCGCAGCAGTGATCGCGGCGCCTTAAGCAGAACAGCGCCGCCGGTTGCGCCACACTCCCGGCGCTTGCCCCGCATCACTCGCACCGCAGGTGCGTTTAACCGTCACTGACGATATACCCGAAATTCAGGCAAAATTATACTTTTAAATAAAAATATATTTGTGGAAAATTCAATCTTCAGATGGTATAATGCCCCTGTTTATGACCTACGCCGGGTTTTTGTTTATTTTGAATAACCGGTTCCCTAAAAAAGGAGGATCATTGGCATGAAAAACTTGTGTTTATTATCGAGGGTGAAGACTGTCATCGCCTTGCTGCTTGCGGCGGTGATACTGTTTGGCGTTTCTGCTTGCGTAGATCCGGTCATGCCTCTCCCGACGGACGAGCCCTCGTATACCGAAGCACCCTCCGGGGAAACAGGATCGCCGACTGCTGTTCCGACCGATGTTCCGGAAATCACTCCTTTTGCGGAGACTGAGAACCCGACAGAGCCTCCGGAAGAGACACCTGAGCCCACTGAGAAGCCTACTGCTGAGCCCACTGAGAAGCCCACTGCTGAGCCTACAGAGGAACCGACGGAGGTTCCCACGGAACTTCCCACTTTGGAGCCAACGGAGTCGCCTGCACCGACTGACACGGCTGTTCCCACCGAGGTTCCCGCGACGGATACGCCAACGCCGACTCCGACGCCTACCCCCACGCCGACTCCTACTCCGACGCCTACCCCAACGCCGACCCCGACACCCAAGCCTACTCCAACGCCTCCTTCCAACGTCGAGGCATTTGAAGGCATTGTCATTTCCAAAGTCTACGGAAACGGAGGAAACAAGGACGGCGTGTGCGAGCACAGCTTTATCGAGCTTTGCAACACCTCTAACAAGAGCATAAATCTCAACGGCCTGTCCGTGTACTACAAGACAAAGACAGACGCCTCCTACAAATCTTTTAAACTTGCCAACGTCACCCTCCCCGCAGGCGGTTACTATCTCATCCGCTGCGCCGCCGGCAAGAACTACAAGGCGGAGAGCGAGATGCTGAAGATCACCAGCTACGACGCCACCTGGGACGTGACCATTGACAATAAAGAGATCGCATTGGTGTTGGCGCCTACTGCAAAATCTCCCGCAGCTTCTGTCCAGCCGGCCGAGATTGCCGACAAAGTCTCCTATTTTGTCGCCTCCGAGACCTTCTATTTCGACACAGGCTACGTCAGCGACATGTCCAAGGCCAAATTTGCGGTCAGAGTTGCCCTCAAGCCTGACAGCGGCTACAGAGTCATTAACCTTGGCAAACAAAACTCCCTGACTCTCAAGCAGATCGCCCCCACGTCTTCCAAAGGGGCAAATACCATCTCAAAATGCGTCATAAACGAGGTCAAGTTTGACCACGATCCGGGCTATTACGACGGCTCGTTCTACCTTGCCCTCTCGGCCGCTGACGGCTATAAGATCTACTACACCTTTGACGGCTCCGACCCCAGAGTTTCCAACACCAGAAGAGTGTACACCATACCGATCTCCATGACGGATACCTCGAGAAAAGGGTACGGCGAG
>CAMZBI010000020.1 GCA_947304585.1 uncultured Clostridia bacterium
TTTTGCCTTTGAGCAGTCTGCCGGTAAAAATCTCCGTCAAAATTTTACACCATCGATGGACCGGAAACCCATTGTCTCCGCAAAGAAGTCAAAGACGCCCAAAAGAAACAAAAAAAGGCCCAAATAAGCCCATAAGATGCCAAAGCCGCCCTGCTTCGTAACTTTATTTCTTTTTCAACAAAAACATGCTAAAATTCATTGACAGGTAAAGAATGCCCCGAAACGCCATGCGGTTTTCGCACAATACCGGGGCAGTGAACCGTAAAGAGGTTGTTATGGCAGAAACTATTTATACGATCCCCGTAAACGAGGCTTTTGAGGCGGACTGCGAGTGCCCGGTCTGCGAACTGAAAAGAAGATTTGAGTCTGAGACCGTTGACTATTTTGCGGGTCCTTCTCTGATGGAACCCGACACGAGGATCATGACCAATGATACCGGCTTCTGTGCAAGGCATTTCGGCCAGCTCTACGGCTCCCAGGCAAAAAAACTCGGCCTCGGTCTGATGCTGGACACATACATGAGAGAACAGATCTCAAGGATCAAAAAGTATGCCGGCAAAACAGGGCTTGTCCCCGTTGGCGACACGGACATTCCCGAAGCCCCGGTCGAAGAACAGGAGCCCGTCAAAAAAGGTCTTTTCAGGAAGAAAACTGCAGCGCAGTCAGGCAAAGACAACCTGGTGAAATATCTCAAACACCACGAGACCGAATGCGCGGTCTGCAAAAAACTCGACTATACCATGGAGAGATACGTTGACATTATCTTCCATATGTACAAAACAGACAGCGGTTTTAGGGATAAATTCAGGAAGACCAAAGGGTTCTGCCTGCCACACACCGCCCTTCTCCTGGAAATGGCTCCGAAAAAGCTTTCCGGGAAGGCCGCAGCCGAGTTTTCAGACACCGTCGCGGCGCTTTTATTGGCCAATCTCGAAAGGATCGAAGACGAAGTCGACTGGTTTACGAAAAAATTTGACTACAGAAACGTGGATGCGGACTGGAAAAATTCAAGAGACGCACTGCCCCGGGGCATCCAGAAAATGACAGGAAACATTGACGTCATCAAATGAGGTAGACAGCTTTGAAAGTTTACGCCCTTGTAGGCGAATCGGGTTCCGGCAAAAGCCACCGGGCTCCCTGGATCGCCAAGCAGCACAACATTGAATATATCATTGACGACGGTCTGCTTATAAAGGGGTCTGTTATTGTCTGCGGTCATTCGGCAAAAAAGGAGAAGACCAGGATCGCATCTGTTAAAGCTGCCGTTTTTGTTGACGACGACAGGGCTTTCGAAGTGTCCCACGCTCTCAAGAGCTGCAACGCAAAAAGCGTTCTCATCCTGGGCACATCCGTTGAGATGGTAAAAAAAATAGCTGACAGGCTGGGGTTTGAGGGGATCGACGAGATCATCTATATAACGGACATCGCCACGCCGGAGGAGATCCAGCAGGCGCTTATGACCCGCCGCAGCCAGGGAAAGCACGTCATACCGGTGCCCTCGATGGAGCTTAAGAAGGATTTTTCCGGAATTTATCTGGACCCTCTCAACATCTTAAAGAAAACGAAAAGCGGGTATATTGAATCCCCCGGAGAGAAATCCGTGGTGAGGCCCACGTTCAGCTACCTTGGCAATTTCACCATCTCCGAGCACGCGATATATCAACTTATGGAGCACGTGGTTCTGGAATCACCCGCCGTGGCCAGGATCAGCCGTTTCCGGGTCTCTGCGGTTTCCGGCGGTATCACGATGGAGATAGACCTTGTGATCAGATACGGTCACCAGATTCCGGATCTCATGAGCAGGCTCCACAAGAGCATCGTAAAAGAGATCGAAAACATCACGTCACTGAACGTCCGGAAACTGACTCTCACCGCAAAAAGCGTTATCGTCTGACATTTTTCCGTCCGGTTGCCGCCAATGCATATGATGCTTTCCTTCTTTCGCCCCTCTCGGGGCTTTTTTTTTGTTGTCCGGGGCATTTCCCGTAAACCTCAGGTCTCTTCCGGACCCTCAAGCGCTTCCAAAAGATTCTTCCTGTAAGCAGGTCTTCCGAATATATTAACCGCCCTGTCAGTTACCGCGGCAATATCCTCTTCCCTTGTATAAGCCAAGGCAAGGCGAACCGTCTTGAACCAGTCGTTGTAGTAAAGCAGCCCGTCGCCTGAGGAAAGCAGTTTTTCCGCTCCGCCCCTGTCGATTATGGTTTTTGACTGATACTGGGAATCCACTTTGAGAGCTATACGCGTGTTTATATTTGCCTTGAGGACGCCCGTCAGCACATCCACGGATACTTTTCTCGTTGACAGTATCAGGTGAATACCCGCCACGTTGCCCCAGGTAAGAATTGAAAGGAGAATCTTCTCCGTATCGGCGATTCCCGATTCCATCAGGATCCCGTATTCATCGCAAACAACGATCAGCTCGGGCATGGTTTTTGAGGATGTGCGGCCCGAACGCCCGGCTTTGGCGATATAATCCGAATAGCTTTTTGCACCTGCTTTTTCGAATACCGAGACCCTTCTGTCAAGTTCATTCGCAACCCATTTGAGCGCCGCTATACATCTTCCCGAGTCTTTCTCCACCGGCATCAGCATGTGAGGAATTTTGCCGAAGCTTTCAGGCATCTGATCGTCAGGGTCAAGGATCATCAGAGCAGCCTCGTCCGGCGTCGATGCGCAAATAACCCCCAGAATCACAGACCGTAAAAGAGATGTCTTTCCGGTTCCACGGTTTCCCGAAACAAGGATATTGTCTAAAAAACTGACCGGCGCAGCCGCTGCCCGTCCTCTCACATCCGCACCGAAAGGCACGGGCACAGGCAAGCCGTTTCTCAGGAAAGACTCCGAATTCAGCACGTCATAAGTATAAAGAGGTTCTTTATCTTCTTTTTCAACCAGAAACGTTATTCCATCGCCGGAATCGTTGTCCACGGTCACTCTTTCGCCGAACCTTTTTTTGATCTCCTCGGGAATCTGTCCCGCGCCAATGCGTTTCATCGATTCGTTTGCTTCAAAGATAACGGCCGTGAAATTCGGCGACGAAAAGACTTTGAGAACTTTTTGCTCCGCGCCGGCCTGTTTCAGGGCCTTGGCAAGTTCCCCGGAAACGTTTAAGTCCTCTTTTCCCGGTTTCGATCCCGGAATGAAACGTTTGTCGGTCTCAGGCTTAGCGGGTTCCGCCATGCCGACAATGTCTCTGCGTTTCATCTTTTTTTCACCGAAAACACCGGGAAAATCACCGTTTTCGAGGCAGTCTGAAAGATCACGTCTTGTCGAAGATACCTTGGGCTGTTCCCGGTTCTCTTTTCCGCATGCCCGCTCTTCCTCTCTTTCTTCTTTTTCCGGAGGAGCAGGCTCATCCCGAATTATCCTGTCGAAAGGTTCCCCTGCCTCCGAAAGAGGTATTTCCTGTTCTTCGTCGGAACCGTCGTATTCCGAATCCACATACTCTTCAACGTCATCCACCTTGGGAAATTTGAAGACCACCCGGCTTGTTGCGGGTCTCGCACCTGCACCGCCGCTTTGGGGCTCGTCGGATGCAGGTACATCATTTTCAACGCTTTCGGGTGTTACGCCATCTTCCGAAACAGCGGGATCCGTTTCAGTGTACGGCTCTTCCGGCGTCGGGTCTTCGCCAATATCTTCTTCGTCAAAATCTTCTTCGTAAAGATCTTCCGATTCGTCAAAGGTATGTTCCGGTTCGGCGTCTGTTCCGGCAGATTCTGCATCTTCTATTGCGGCGACAGACTCTTCTGTTCCTTCCGGTAAAGAGGATCCGGGGAAAAACCCGTTTTCAGTATCCGGCCGGTCTCCGCTTCCGGACGGTTCTTCCTCAAGATCATCCTCCGGAAGATCCTCCGTCAGCAATTCATCTTGATAATCAGGAAAAAAGTCCTCAATATCGTAATCTTCAAAGATCCAGCCAATCTCTCCGTCACCGGATCCGTCAGTCTCAGCGAGCTCCTCATTGGCGTCCTCTTCGGGGCCCGTCACATCCGTTTCAATGCTGTCATCAGCAAAACAACCGTAAAAAGCATCCTCCGTGTCCATTTCGGGGACGCCGGAAGATGCTTTTTCCGCCAAATACTGTCTGAAGATATCGTTTGCAGTCACAAAGACCGATTTGTTGTTCTCTCTGCCGGCCATGAGCCACCTCATCTTTTGTAAATCTGTCGGCTGTGCGCCTTTATCATCCCGGTTTATTGCCCGGATCCGGATTCTCCTGCATCCGTTTCCTCATCTGTTTGATCTTCGTCATTTTCCGGTTCGTCCTCTGGCTCCTGTTCATCCGCTTCAAACAGTTTTCCGTCGGTGATGAAATCCACCTCTCCCTTTGAGGCAAGGTCTATTGCCCCTTTAGAGTCCGGTTTGACCGTCTCCGTTCTCCTTGGTCTTCTGATTATACTTTCACTGAAATATATCGTGAGGAATTCCACTGCGGTTCCCACCACAAAATAACCAACGGTAAAGGCTGCCAAAAGTATATATAGATTGTAGCCCGTCACCTTCCAAACTATAAAAGAAAGCGCCACCGCCGTCAACACCCCGGGTATGCTGTTTTTAAGAAAGCTGAGTACCTTCTTCATTTCCGATAACCAATGTAACCCTTCCGTTCAGTCGTCAAACAATGCGTCTGCAAAACTTGAGGCATTGAAAGGCTCCAGATCATCGACCTTTTCTCCGACTCCTACCAGCCTCACGGGTATCTTGAGTTCCTTGCAGATGGAAACGATGATTCCGCCCTTGGAGGATCCGTCAAGCTTTGTCAGTATTATTCCGGTAATATCTGCCACTTCCATAAAAGCTCTCGCCTGGTTGACCGCATTCTGACCCGTTGTGGCGTCAAGGACCAGGAAAGTTTCCCGCTTGACGTCAGGCAGTTCTCTGCCCGCCACTTTGGCCATTTTTGCCAATTCCGCCATAAGGTTTTTCTTGTTGTGGAGTCTGCCGGCGGTGTCGCAGATGAGGACGTCCGTGTGTCTCGCCTTGGCAGCGTTGCAGGCGTCAAAAAGAACAGCGGCGGGATCGGAACCCTCTTTCTGCTTAATGACGTCAACTCCGACTCTGCCCGCCCAGACCTCCAGCTGCTCGATGGCTGCTGCTCTGAATGTGTCGCCGGCGGCGAGGAGGACGCTTTTGCCGCTCTTTTTGTAAAGGTTGGCCAGTTTTCCTATCGAAGTGGTCTTTCCCACGCCGTTGACCCCGATAACCGTTATGACCACCGGCACGTCGTTTACGTCGATTCCGCTTTCGGCCCCTTCCGTGAGTATATTGCCGATGATGGTCTTGAGTTCAGACTTGACTTCCTGGGGTTTGGTGATCTTTTTTTCTTTGATGACTGCCTTAAGCCTTCCGATGATATAGTCTGCGGTCTCGACGCCGAAGTCGGACATGATCATAATATCCTCAAGTTCGTCAAGCAGATCGTCGTCCACCACGCCAAAGCCTGCAAGCAGTTTATTCACGCCTTCAACGAACTGTTCCTTGGTCTTTTTGAGTCCCTGTTTCAGTTTTTCGAAAAATCCCATTTTTCCCTCCGGGTCTTATTTCTTCTTTTTTCCCTCTTTATCGGTCATTTTAACGCTGATGACCTTTGATACGCCCTTCTCCTCCATGGTGACGCCGTAGAGTGCGTCCGCGGCTTCCATTGTTCCCTTTCTATGGGTGATGAGGATGAACTGGGTCTCATCTGCAAGGCCTTTTGTGTAAGACGCGAACCGGTAAACGTTCGAATCGTCAAGGGCCGACTCCACCTCGTCAAGGATGCAGAAAGGCGTTGGCTTCATCCTGAGGATCGCAAAGAGCAATGCAATTGCGGTAAAAGCCCTTTCGCCGCCCGACAGGAGCAGGATGTTGGTCAGTTTCTTTCCCGGGGGCTTGGCGATTATATCTATTCCGCAGTCCAGGCAGCGGCTCTCGTCCTCAAGGACCACGTCCGCGGTACCTCCGCCGAACAGTTCTCTGAACACGAACCGGAAATTTACCCGAATCAGGGCAAACTGCTCACGGAACTGCTTTTCCATGACGGAGTTGACGCCGTCGATCATCTTGTTCAGTTTTGTTATTGATTCGGCGCAGTCGTTTCGCTGGTCGCACTGGAATTTGTATCTCTCGTTCGTCTCCCGGAGATCCTCTATGCTGGCGACGTTGACGGTTCCCAGTTTCTTGATCGCATTTCGAAGTTCCACGATCCTGCCTCTGGCGTAGGACGGATTTTCCGGCGGAGCGCCTCCCGTGAGTTTGAATGCGTCTGTGAAGGCAAGCTCGTACTCGTCAAAGAGCCTTGCTTTGTTATATTCAACGTCGTGCTCGTGGCGCATCTTCTGGCTTTCGATCCTTGCGGTCTCCTCTCTCAAGGTACTGAGCTTTGCGGATACCTCGCCGATCTTGTCGATGCCCTGCCTGATGCGTTCCGCGGTCTGTCTGCGCTTTTCGTCGTTTGCCGCGCCGGCTTTATCAAACTCTTCCTTGGCTGCCTTGTGCTCCGCCAGGGACTTTTCCAGCCTTCCGTTCTCCAGCGTCAGCTCCTCGCAGGTCTTTTCCGCCTCCGCAGTCCTGATCCTGACGGTCTCCGCATATTCGGTGCCAAGTTCGATCTCGCCGGAAAGCCTCTCTATTTCCGAGTCTGCCCGGTTGAGTGCTCCGGTGCCGTCCGCCTGTCTGATCTTAAGGGCGGTGATCTCGTTCTGTCTCCGCTCTTTCTCTCCGTTCAGTTCTTTTGCGCTTTCTTCAATGCGTTTCAGTTCCCCGTCGATGTCGGAAATGTCGCTTGTGAGTTTTTCTATCTCCGTCTTCTGGAGTGCGATCTTTTCGTTGCCCTCTCTGATGAGAGTCTTCTTGGTCTCGATCTCGCCAAGGAGTTTTTTCTCCCTCTCCTCGTTTTCGTCGAAGACCCGTTTTTTTGCGGCAAGATCTGATGCAAGTCTCGCCACCAGCACCTCGCTCTTTCTTATTTCGGTCGTGAGGCCTGAGATATTGGCGTTTTCATCTTTTACAGTCTTTTCCAGACTTTCAACGTTCTTCAGCAGTCTGTCGTATCTGCCCTGACACACCGAGATCCTCTCTTCATATTCAGGGATCTCTCTGGTTCTTGAGAGCGCACTGCCCTTTTTGTTCTTTTCCGGACTTCCGCCTGTAATTGAACCCGAAGTTCTCAGTATGTCGCCGTCCCTGGTGACGCAGATGAATGAATATTTGAACTGCCTTGCTGCGGCAATGGCGGAGTCAAGGTCCTCAAACACTGCAACCCTGCCCAGCAGGCTGCCCACCACGTTCTCGTAAATACTGTCGTACGTCACGATATTTGAGGCTATACCCACGAAACCTCTGGATCTTCTCAGCTTAGCAGCCGTGTCGCCGTCAATGTACCTTGCATTGACAGCCGAAAGGGGCTGGAAGGTGGCTCTTCCCAGGTTGTTGGCTTTCAGGTATTCGATGGCCTGTTTTGCGGACTCTTCGTCCTCGGTTATGATGTCCTGGAAGTTGTTTCCCAGCGCCACGCCAATGGCAGCCTCGTCTTCCTTTTCGACCCGGATGACCTGGGCAACGGCGCCGTAGATGCCTTTGCCGAAGGTTTTGTTGTTTCTGCAGAGGGTGAGTATCTCCTTAACGCTTTTGGCGTAGCCTTCGAAATTCTCCTCCATCTCCCGGAGGAGCTTCAGCCGGGCACCGCAGGAATCTATTTCGGATCTCAGGTTGTTGATTTCCACCCGCTTTTCACCGATCTCGGTTTCGGCGGCCTCCTTGGTCTTTACCGCGGCGGCAAGGTCAGCCTCAAGTCCTTTCAGTTTTCCGCTTGCGGCGTCATATTCCGCCAAAATGCTGTCAAGGCTGTCCTTGGCCTTTTGAAGTTCCTGTCTTCCCGCTTCTATCTCAGCCTCGATCTCGCTTATGCGTGTGCCGTGGAGCCTTCCCTGGCTTTCCAGCATCACGTTGGCGGATTTCAGCCTTTCGACAGCCAGTCTGTTGTCAACAAGCTTGCGGTTCAATTCTCCTGCGGTCTCCGAATCCCCGCTTATCGCCCGCACCACTATGTCGAGCCTTCTCTGGGATTTGTCGATCTCTGCGGACAAAGCCCTCAGATCGTTCTCCAGCTGTCTTTTTTCGGTTTTGAGTTCGTTGATTCTTTTGGCGTTTGACTCCGCTGTTTTGCCCTTCTCAGCGCTCTCCGTCTTCATCCTTTCGATCTCGTTCTTCAACGACTCGATCCGCTGGATATTGACCCTTACCGATGCCTCTGTCTCGGTGATGGCTCTGGCCTCGGCGTAGGCGCCGTCTCTGGCCTCTCTGCCCGCCTCTTCAAGATTTTCCTGAAGTCTGCCAAGTCTTTCGTTTGACGCCCTTGCCAGTTCCGATTCCCGCTCGCAATCGACGATCTCACTGTTTAGTGCGTCGATATTTGCCTTTATTTCCGATAGTTTTTTCTCCGATTCCACGATAGCGTGGACAAGGAAACCCACTTCTATTCCCTGAAGTTCGTTTCTGAGTTTCAGATATTTGCCTGCGCTCTCGGCCTGTTTTGAAAGGGTCGCGATCTGTTTTTCGATCTCTGTTAGGGCGCCGTTGATCACCACCAGGTTCTGTTCCGCCTTCGAAAGACTGAGTTCATACTCGTGCTTTCTTATGCGGTACGTGGCTATTCCGGAGGCCTCCTCAAAGATCTTTCGTCTGTCCTCGGACTTGCTGCTGAGGATGGCGTCCACTTTGCCCTGGCCAATGATGGAATAGCTGGCCTTGCCGATGCCGGAATCAGCAAAAAGCAGGAAAATATCCTTTAAACGGGATCTTTTTCCGTTGACGAAATAGTCGCTGTCGCCCGACCTAAAAAGGCGCCTTGTGACCTTCAGTTCGTCGTAGGGTGAGTTGAGAGCTCCGTCAGAGTTGTCGACGGTTATCGACACTTCCGCAAAGCCCACGGGCTTTCTCCTGTCGGTTCCCGAGAAGATCATATCCTCCATTTTGCCGCCGCGGAGGTCTTTCGAGCTCTGCTCGCCAAGCACCCACCTTACCGCATCCGAGATATTGCTCTTTCCGCTTCCGTTGGGTCCCACAACAGCGGTGATTCCGTCGCCGAACTCGATCACAGTCTTGTCGGCAAAGGATTTGAAACCCTGCATTTCAATTCTTTTGAAGTACATATTATACCTTTCGCAAGCCGGGGATAACAGGTTCCCCGCCTCATCAAAAATATACGTTTGAGCAAACAGTGCTCAGTTTTTTACATTGTCAGTTCTGTTGATCTGCGTTAATAACGCAGCCGCCGGCGGCCCGGAAAAGCCTGTTCATGAGGGCATTGCCAACCCCTTCCTGGGGAAAAGCCTCGGCAAGCACTACCTCGGCGCCTCTTTTGTCAAACTCTCTCAACGCTGCGTAAAGTCCGTGGGTCACGGTGATGAGATCGTCTCTGGTCCCCGCCGCAATGACAGTAAGCTTGTCGCCGTCGTAGTATTCCGCTCCCTCCAGGGTGGTAAACACGCCTGTCTTGACTCCTTCAGCAGTGAGCCTTTCCGCCTCCCTTGCGACAGCCATTCTTATGACGTCAACGTCTTTCCCGTCATAGATCCTGACCTCCGCATCCGGCGAATAATGGGTGTATTTCAGGCCCGGAGACCTGGGGCTTTCGCCCTCTTTCGGGCTCTTTTTCCAGTCCGGCAGTTCGCCCTTGCCAAGGACCCTTACCACGTCCTCAAGAGTCACCGCTCCCGGTCTCAGTATCTGGGGCACGTCCCCTGTGATATCCAGAACCGTCGACTCCACACCCACGTCGCAGGGCCCGCCGTCAATTATCACGTCGACCCTTCCGAAAAGGTCCGCAATGACGTGCTCCGCTGTTGAGGGGCTGGGCTTGCCCGAGAGATTGGCGGAGGGAGCCGCAATGGGCACCCCCGAAAGCCTTATGAGTTCCCTTGCGATCAGGTTGTCCGGCATCCTTATACCCACAGTGGGCAGTCCGCAGGAGACTATGTCGGGAACCGCAGGATCTCTGTCGGTGATCACCGTAAGGGGCCCGGGCCAGTAGGCCTTCGAGAGAAGGTCAAGTTTTTCAAGCTGTTCAGGTCCGCCGCTGCACACAAGGGGCAGTTTGTCGGAGCTGTCTATGTGGACTATAAGGGGGTTGTCGGAGGGCCTTCCCTTTGCCCGGAAAATATTTTTCACAGCCTCCGGATCAAAGGCGCTTGCTCCGAGTCCGTACACCGTTTCCGTGGGGAAACACACCAGGCCTCCTCTTTTGATGACGTTGGCGCAGAAGGAAAGCTTTTCAGGGTCCGGACGGTCTCTGTCGAGTTTTATGACCAGGGTGTTTCTTTCCGGCGTTTTGCCGATATTTTCATCAGTTCTGATCATTGTCATCTTCTCCGCCGGCACCGCCTGCCAGCTTTTCCGCCCCGTCCGCAGCGCTGAGCCTGTCGATCATGTCGTCAAGCTTGCCATCCACAAAATCGTCGAGATAATATGCGGTGTAGCCTATCCTGTGGTCGGTTATGCGGTTCTGGGTGTAATTGTACGTCCTGATCCGCTGGCTTCTGTCGCCGCTGCCCACCTGATTTTTGCGGTCCTGGGACTCGCTTGTCTTCTTCTGGGTCTCGTAGAGGTCTTTCAGTCTTGCCCGAAGGACCTTGAAAGCCCGTTCTTTATTTTTTATCTGGGAGCGCTGGTCCTGACAGGTCACCACAATGCCCGTTGGCCTGTGGGTAAGTCTTATGGCTGACTCGGTTTTGTTTATGTGCTGGCCCCCCGCTCCGCCGGATCTGTAGGTGTCCACGTCCACTTCGTTCGGGTCGAGGTCAAACTCGTCATCGTCGCTCTCGGGAAACACTGCCACCGTTGCGGCACTTGTGTGTATCCTTCCGCCGGCCTCCGTCTGGGGCACCCGCTGGACCCTGTGGACTCCGCTTTCATATTTCATCCGGCCGTAGACGCCGTTCCCTTCGATTGTAAAAACGATCTCCTTGAAGCCGCCGATCTCGGTCTCATTGGCGTCTGCAACGGACACCTGCCAGCCTCTGCTCTCGGCGTATTTCGAATACATTCTGAAAAGGACCGCCGCAAAAAGAGCAGCCTCTTCCCCGCCGGTTCCGGCTCTTATCTCCATAACCACGTCTTTGTTGGAAGCGGGATCGTTGGATTTGAGAAGCTCGCCAAGCCTCTTCAGCAGCTCCTCGCTGCGGGCTTTTGCAGATTCGATCTGTTCTTCGGCAAGCTGTCTCAGTTCACTGTCGCAGCCCGGCTCCTTAAGAACGTTTTCCGCGTCCTCGATTTCGGCAACTGCGGCCTTGTAATCCCTGAAAACCTCCACGGTCTCTCTAAGGGATGCCAGCTCCGTCGCAGTTTTTCTGTACTTCTCGCTGTCGGAGAGGATCTCCGGCTCTGTCAGGCGGTGTTCCAGTTCCTCGTATTTGTTTTCACACTCGTAAAGTTTTTCGAGCAGCATAGGTCCACCGTTCTTTTAAGGTCAGCCGATCCTGGTCCTTCCCGCCAATGCCTTGGCAAGGGTTATCTCGTCCGCATAGATAATGTCTCCGCCCACCGGAAGACCGTGGGCGATCCTTGTCACTTCCACGCCAAGGGGCCTGAGCAGCTTGGCAATGTACATGGCCGTGGTCTCACCTTCAACCGTCAGGTTGGTGGCAACGATCACTTCTTTGATGTCGCCGTCGATCCTTGAGACCAGTTCCCTCAGTTTGAGGTCATCGGGTTTGATGCCCTTCGAAGGAGAAATGACTCCGTGGAGCACGTGATACCTGCCCCGGAATTCCATGGAACGCTCAATGCTTATAACGTCCCGGGGGTCCTCCACAACGCAGATGACGGATCTGTCCCTGTTCGGATCGCTGCAGATGTCGCAGATCTCTTTGTCAGACATGTTCTGGCAGACTTTGCAGTAGCAGAGGGTCTCCTTGGCCCGGATCATCGTCTCGGCAAAAGACCTGACCTCCTCATCGCTGAGTGACAGCAGATGAAAAGCCACCCTCTGGGCGGATTTTCTTCCCACCCCGGGCAGGCTCGAGAACTTTTCAATAAGTGCGCCAACGCTTTCCGAATAAAGAGCCATTTTATCCTCCGGCCGTCCCGTCAGCCTCCGAGGGCTGCAGTGTATTTATCCATTTTTTCGTGGGTATACTCGTCGATCTTCGTTGTGGCGTCGCTAAAAGCCGCAATTATCAGATCCTGAAGCATCTCAACGTCGTCGGGATCCACAACCTCAGGCTTTATATCGATGGACAGAAGGGTCTTGTCGCCTTTCATTTTAATGACCACAGCGCCTCCGCCGGAAGTAGCCTCAAACTCCGTCTCGTTGATCTCTTCCTGCTCCTTCTGCATCTCGCTCTGCATCCTCTGGGCCTGCTTCAGCATCTGCTGCATATTGCCGCCGCCAAGGTTATATCCGCCGCCCTGCTGGCCGCTTCTCGATCTTCCAAAGCCGCCTCTCATTCCGCTTGACATAAGTTTCTACCGTCCTTTTAATAGTATTTGTACTCAATTTTGAACAGGCCAAAATTAACACTTTATTGTATCACAACCGTGCTGTTAAAGCAATCTTTTTAACACCCGCCAAGGCAATTAAGAAGCGCCAAATTCCCGCCATTCCGCTGCCCTTTCCTTTTCCCTTTCTGCTCTCAAACTCTGTTCTTCCGGGCCCTTCGGGGTCCTGAAGATCGGCGGTTTCCCGACAAAAAACAGAGAGCCGCCTCCGGAGAAACGGCTCCCTCAATTAAAAGTTATTTATCGTTCAATGTTTTTTCCTAATCAGAAGCACCAGGGCCGCAGCCGCTGCCAGTGCAATTCCTCCGCCAATGACGGTTCCGCAGCCGCCGTTGTCGTCGCTGCCGGAATTGTTCTGTGTTTCCACGGGTTTGGCGGTAGGCTCAGCTTCGGGAGTCTTCTCGGCACCCTGGGTCGGTGCATCCGTGGGAACCTCTGTGGGTTCAGCTGTGGGCACCTGCGTAGGCGGCTCTGTGGGCTCGGGTGTTTCGGTCACCACGGGGGTCTCCGTAGGCTCCGGTGTCGGGGTCTCGTGTCCCGGCTCCGGCGTGTCAAGAGTGTGTCTTGTAACTTCCAGATTATTAATAGGCTGCTGGAGCTTTGCAAGGGCACCCGGACCGAGTACGCAGTATGGAGTCACGCTCTCCTGTCCCCAGTAATTCTTCGCGTCCTCTTCCTTCTCGAAAAACGCTATCCACGCAATATCGATCTCGGCTCCGGCATCGACCTCTGCGTCATATTCATCAGCGTTGTTCTCGGCGTCACGGCTGGATTCAAGGGGATCGAAGCGGATCATATTTCTGGTGGTGTAATGATCGGAATCCCACTTGGAGTCAAGCATCGTGTCGTCGCTGACCGTGAGAAGATCCACGACCACTGTTTCCCATTGGCCCGTAAACTTGTATTCTATCGGTATGAAGGGCTCGTCGAAAGGCATGATGTAAAACTGGCCCTTGTAGTATTCGCCTTCATTGTCCTTTTCGGATCTTGTTCTGTATCTGACCACCGCGTATGCAACAACGTCGGGATCTATCTTCTTGTACTGACCCTTGCTTCCGAATTTGAAGACCGCATAGGGATCGTCTCCTGTGGCGGTAAAGGTCACGTAGTCGTAGTACTCGTTAAACGCGGATGCGGAGATCGTAAAGCCGGCAAAAATGCTTGCCAAAATCGTTACCGCAGCGATCACAGCCAATATCTTTTTCAATGTAATTCCTCCTTAAAAGAATCTGCCGGTAATATATCATTTTCGCCGGAAGTTCGCAACGGTCTTCTGCCTTCTTCCCGTCTGCCCGGAAGACTTGCATCGGCAATGTCCCCGCCGCCAATTGACTTGCTGCCCTTGGCAATTCCACATTTAGACCTCGTCCGGCATCAAAAAACGGAGAGCTTCTTTCGAGGCCCTCCGCTTTGTTTAAGTCATTACAGACTTTTCATTTTTTATGATCAATGTTTTTTTCTGATAACCATAAGCACTGCCGCTGCGGCAATGACAGCTATTCCGCCGCCGATAACGTTTCCGCATCCGGAAGCCTTGGGCTCTTCGGTGGCAATAACAGGTTCTTCGGTGGGAGCCTCTGTGACCTCGGGGGTTGCCGTCGGTGCATCTGTGGGTGCCTCGGTAACTACAGGCTCGGGAGTGAACTCTTCGGTGGGCTCGGGAGTTGCATAGTCGGGATCTGCGTCACCTGTGAAGAGAGTGATGTGGGGAGCTCCGAGAGACGAACTGCCAAGGAATCCGTAGACTTCGATCTCGTCCGCAATATCCTCTCTGGGCTGTCCGGAACCGAGCACGAAATGCTGGTTGGCGCCCTCGGGGTAATCCGGGTTCTCTGCACAGATGAAGTAGATGGTGTAGTATCCGGGCGGGAAGGACTTGTCGAATGAGACCTCCTGGAGAGCATTGCTGAAGCAGACCTGACGGCCGGACCATACCACGTCTCCGTTGTCGTTCAAAAGCTCGATGTCAAGGAAAACGTCGTTTTCAGAGCACCATGCGAAGAACGAGAAGCCCACGAACCACTGATCGATCGGGAACGTGACTTCAAGAATATCATCAATGTTAAACGGATGCATCCAGTAACCGGTACTAGTGTTTTCCGAAGTGTCATAAAGCGGATAGGTTCCCGTTCCGATGACCTTGGGTGTAGGTGTTGCAACAGCTTCGCCGTCCTGGAATCTCTCGGCAGAGATATTGTTTCCGCCGGACCCTATCATAAGGGAAGCAGCGTCGATTATGCAGTACGGAGTGTCTTCTTTGCCGGTGTAAGCTCTGGCATCCGCTTCATTCTCAAAGAAAGCAAGCCATGCGATATCGATCTGATCGCCGTCGGAAACGTAAGCATTGTCACTTGAAAGAGCGGCCTCTGCGTCACGGTCAGACTCCAGCGGGTCAAATCTTATGTTTGTCCTCTGAGTATAAGCTGATGAATCCCATTTTGAAGACATCGACGTGCTCTCACTTACAGATGTGCAGTCAACGATAACAGTTTCCCACTGCATGCTGAAGTTGTAAGTTACGGGAATAAAGGGCTCCGCCGCCGGGCTGACGTAAAGCTGTCCCTTGAAAGGAACACCCGTGTTGTCAAACTGGGAGATCGTTCTGTATCTGATCGCCGCCCATGTGACAGTGTCGGGATCGATCGTGGTATTCTTGCCTTCAGAGCTGAACTTGAAAGAAGCGTACGGATCGTTTCCGGTGGCTGTGAACCTTACGTAATCAGCCTCGTCCGCCTCTTCGGCAAAACTAAAAGACATCCCGGACAAGAGAAGTCCGGCAAGAAGAGCCAGGCTGATCAATATAGCCAAAAACTTTTTCATAGATTATCCTCCTTAATTTGGATATTTTCCTGATTTGGATGTTGCGGACATTTTACCATTGCAGGCAGGTATTCGCAAGTTTTTTCTAAAAAATGCCTTAAATCACACACATTGTTTGTCTCCGGGAAAACGTTGATTTCGTCACAGCAGGTACCGCCAATGCATCTTCTCTTCGCCAATGCCACTCCGGGGACACAGTTTGCACCCTTCCCCGCCGTCTGCCCCTTCCGGCAGTTGAGCATCAACAGCAACGTGCCCCAACCCGCCCCGCAACCTGTGCCGAACAGTGCTGTAACCTGTGCTCAACCGCGCTGCAACCTGAGCCGAACCGTATCGTAACCTGTCGTAACCTGCAACTCGCTGCGGTCCTGCGTCGAAAAAAACTCTTGACACTCAAAGACCCCGGGATGTATAATGGCACGGCAATTGATGCGGGCCACTAGCTCAGTTGGTTAGAGCAACCGGCTCATAACCGGTCGGTCCGGGGTTCGAGTCCCTGATGGCCCACCAACGAAAACAAGGAGCAGCCAAACGGCTGCTCCTTGTTTTCGTTTGCTTACCCGGCCATCAGGGACTCGAACCAAGGGGTCCCCGAAACCCGCTTTCATACATTGGTCCTTCACTAAACCGCTTTCGCGGAAACCGTTCAGGCTCCAATGTGTGGCGCGGGACTCCCCACTTATCACACTTTTGGGGAGAAGGAGCCACAGCGATGCAAACGGAGACTTTCAAGAAAAAAGAGAGGAAGTATTTTGGAAGTCGGAGTCCACATCGCTTGTGGCGACGAGGCGACGCAGTCCCTGATGGCCCACATTAAAAGCTCATGAATCAAGCCGGGACTCGAACCCGTGATGCTTCAGCGTCAGCCGCAACACTTACTCGCAGCACATCGCACCCACTCGAGTCCGGAGGGCTTGCCTACCCGTGGCGAAGCCACGCCCACTTGCACCGCAGGCGCACTCACTGCGACGAAGCCGCATCACTTGACCCTTTTCTCCCCGCACTGTATAATTCATTCATGCTCGGGTAACGATTCCATTGGCGTCTGCACCCACTATTTACCGGAGGACTCAAAAATGAAAAAGATCGAAACTGACGAAAGATATGAATATACAACGCTTTTCACGGTGCTTGTGGACTCAAACAAGCTTATGTACGAAGCCGTTGGCGTTGACGGCGAGGGCAGACTCATTCTCCACAGATCAAACACGATAAACAACAGCAGCGGCTACGGGGTAGATGACGAGTATTTTTACATCGATGCCGACGAGTACAAGGACTGCGTTAAGCAGGCCAGAAAGAACAGGCAGATTGGCTTTTTTGCCTATAAAAAGCTGCTTAAAACGGTTCCGGGACAGGCCGATGCGACTGAGGAGAAGCCTCCGAAGAAGGACGTTGTCGTTTCCTTTGAAAAAGTTGTCCTCCACCTCAGCGGCATGAGAATCTCCTCGGATTACGAGATCACCATGGACGACGGCAAGGCCACTGTGACCTATTACGAATACCGCTACGCAAGCGGCGGCCCTGAGCGGGTGCCCGAAAAGAGCGTTTCCTGCGAGGAGCAGACGGTCATTGACCTGCTCAACAGCTGCAACGTTCTCGCCTGGGACGGATTTCACGGGCCCCACCCGAAGGGTGTGCTTGACGGCACCATGTTTCGTTTTGACGCCAATGTGAACGGCGGCCACAAGATCCACGCAGACGGCTCCGAGAATTTCCCGAAGCACTACAGAGATCTCACAGACGGCCTCTACAATATCCTTTTTAAAAGCTGAGGGCTGCCTTTTGAAGGAGCGGCAGGTAAAAATGACAGACAAAGCGGTTGTATATATCCACGGGCGCGGCGGAAGCCCCTGCGAAGCGGATCACTACAGGGATCTCTTTAAAGATTTTGACGTCTTTGGTTTTGACTACAAGGCTGAAACACCCTGGGATGCTTCAGAGGAGTTCGTGCCTTTCTTCAGAGACGTTTGTTCGCACTACCGCAGGGTGTTTTTGATTGCCAACAGCATCGGGGCCTTCTTTGCGATCCACACCCTTGGCGGCAATGGTATCGAAAAAGCCTTCTTCGTCTCGCCCGTTGTCCATATGGAAGGTCTGATTCTTGGGATGATGGCCTCTTCAAACGTTACCGAAGATATGCTTCGCGAAAAAGAAGAGATTCCTGTCGCCCCGGGCCTCACCCTCTCCTACAGGTATTTAAGCTTCGTCAGGAACACCCCCCTCTCCTGGCACGGTCCTGCCGAGATCCTTTACGGTTCGCAGGACAGTATGACTTCCCTTGAGGACGTGACGGCTTTTGCGGGCAGCATCGGGGCAGGCCTTACGGTCATGGAAGGCGGGGAACACTGGTTCCACACAAAAGAGCAGATGGACTTTCTTGACCGCTGGATAAAGGAACGGCTCTGACCCTGCTCCCCGGCCCTTTTCAGAAATTACGGAGATTATTTCAATGAGCAGACGTTTTTTATCGGTTGTTACATTCATATTGGCTTTGGTCTTGGTATTGCAGGCCTTTTCCGGCTGTGTGGAGTTCCCCGGCGGAAATGACCCGGGCACGGCCACCCGGGACCCTGAAAGCCTTTCTTCGCCGATGATGATACTCGACAACGACGGAAACACTGTAACATCGATACCGGCGGACGCCTCCTGCACCCTCTTCGACGAAGGGATCTTTTACAGGCTCTGGTACGAGGACGGGGATGGATCCGGCACAGGCACCGCCGAATACCGTCTGGTAAAAAACGACGGCAAAGACGTATTATTGGGCAAAAGGACCGGCGAGGGATATGAGGCATCCTACGCAAGGCTTTCCTCCTCCGGGATCATCTACACCACCGCAGTTGACGGAGATCCCTACGACTTTGCTCCCGACAGGCTTGTCCTGCTCGCCTTTGACGCCTCAAAGGGATCGATGAATTCATACACCGTCACCGAAAACGGTTATCCCTACACCGCATTGGCGGCGGCAGGCGGAAAGGTTCTGATCATGAACCATGAAATGGGGGATATTGGCGAGGATACGATATACGAGTTTGACCCGGGGACGAAGGCAGTGAAAAAAATTCTCTCCTTCGACACCTCCGAAGAATCACTTCGCTCCCTCTGCACGACAGATGACGGTTTCGCCCTTCTCCGGCTGAAAATAGGCGGTAAAAACGAGCTGTTCGTCGATTTTTACGCCAATGATTACACCAAAAAGTCTGAAAAGTCCCTGAGCGGGCTTATCGCGTCTGCAGCATCCGAGATCCTGACCCCGGAGGACGCCGCCAATGAAGCCTCCCTTCTGGTATTCGGCTTTAAGATCCTTGACGGGCGGTATATGTTCTACGAGAACGCAGGCATCATCAGGCTGATACTTGACCTTGAGACGGATACTGTTCTCAAGGCAATGAACGACCTTTACTGCCTCAGCGGAGGCGACGGAAAGCCCCTGTTTTACAAGCTGGAGTTTGATCTTTCGGAAACTCAGGCCGGTCTTTTTGACGTTGTCACCGTGTCAGACGGCAAGCCGGGCAGCGGCTTTATAGGTTTCTCAGTTTCAGGAAGGATGCTGAGACACATATCGGTCTCGAGAAACGGCAGCAGGCTGATACGGGTCATTGACGTCAGCGGAACTCAGTCACTGAAGATCATCGACGGCGAAGGTTAACCAACAGGCGCTGTAAATAGAAGAGGATAAAATTGGCTACGGTAATTGACATAAAAAATCTCTCCTGCGAATTCGGCGCGGTCAAGGTCCTTGAGAACGTTAACATGACCGTTTTCACCGGGGACAGGATCGGCGTCATTGGCGACAACGGATCCGGCAAGACCACCCTGCTGAACATCATTTCAGGCAGGACGGATGATTTTGTATACCACGGGCACGTTGCCGTAAACGCGGGAGGCCGCATGGGCATGCTCTCCCAGAGGACCGGCGAGGACGACCGGGAGATCACGGTTTACGACGATTACATGTCCGTCTTTTCAGACCTCACCGCCCTTGAAGATGAGATCTCATCTTTGGAAAAAGCCCTGGCCGAGGGAGGAGACGCCCATGTTCTTTCCGAAAAAATAGCCAAAAACTACGAGTTGTTCGTTGCACGGGGCGGTCTTACTTACAAGTCAAGGGTGGCGGGGATGCTTACAGGCCTCGGCTTTGAAGGTCTGTCGGATCTTCCCGTGAAGAACCTGAGCGGCGGTCAGAAGCTCCGCCTCGCTCTCGGCAAGCTGCTCCTTGAATCTCCCGAACTTCTGCTCCTCGACGAGCCCACCAACCACCTGGACCTGGAATCCATAGTTTTCCTTGAGGAAAGCCTGAAAAACTACAAAGGCACCGTTCTTGCGGTCTCCCACGACCGTCATTTCCTGGACGCCGTCACCACCAAGACCCTTCTCATCGAGGACGGCAACGGCACCCTCTATAACGCCCCCTACTCCTGCTACATAAATCTCCGTGAACAGGACATAGAGTACAGGAGGCGGCTTTACGAGAAGCAGCAGAAGGAGATCGCCCACATAAACGACGTCATCGCCACCCAGCGGAGGTGGAATCAGGAGCACAACTACGTGACCGCCGAGAGCTGGCAGAAAAAGCTGGACCGGATGGAACTTCTTGAGGATCCCACCTCAACCGCCAATGACATTTCCATCAGCTTTGAAATATCCGAGCGGGGAGGCGACGAGGTCCTTTCGGTTAAAGACCTTTCCTTCGGCTACGATTCTCCCCTCTTTGCGGACCTGAGTTTTGACGTGAGACGGGGAGACAGGCTTGTTGTGATGGGCCGCAACGGCGGCGGCAAGTCCACCCTCCTGAAGCTTATCTGCGGACTTCTCACCCCGGACAGCGGACAGATAAAGATTGGCGCAGGGATCACCCTGTCCTATTATTCTCAGGACTTTGGCGAGCTGGACCTTTCAAGCAATCCTTTCGACGAAGTCTTTGAAGCCGCCAACCGGGACTATTACAACGGAGGCGGGCTGCCGAAATTCAAGGGCATCACCGCCTGCAGGAACGCCCTTGCCGCCTTCGGGTTTACCGGGGATGACGTTTTCAAATCGAACGACCTTTTGTCCGGCGGTGAAAAGGCAAGGCTTGCCCTTTTAAAACTCACCTATAACAAGGGCAATCTTCTGATCCTTGACGAGCCCACCAACCACCTGGACATAAGGAGCTGCGAAATTCTCGAGGACGCCATAAACCGCTTCCCCGGCACGGTGATATGCGTCTCCCACGACCGGTATTTTGTGGAAAAGATAAAGGCCAGGACCCTCGATCTCGACCTTTACACCCTTTCAGGCAGCGGCATGAGCGTTTTCGCAGCGGACAAGGACCGTTTCGTGAAGGTTCCCGCAGGCGGATCCCAGAAGGACAAGTCAAGCGAGGCGAGAGACGCTTTCCTTAAAGCCAAAGAGGACAGGGCCGCCGCAAGAAAGCTTCAGAAGAGAATAAAGACCCTTGAAGAGGATATCACCGCAACTGAAGAGGCCCTCTCGGAGTGCGACAAGGTTCTGTCTGACCCAGCTCTGGCGTCGGATTTTGAGCTGATCTCGGAAACCTATGAACGCCAAAAAGAGCTCAGAGAAAAGCTTGACGGCCTTGAGTTTGAATACCTTGAAGCCCTTGAAGAAAGCGAAAACAGCGGATGAGACCACCAAATGCAGTCCCGCCCGCTGTTTTATTATATTTTTCATTCAGCCGCTAAGCCTTCCCGCTGAGCAGCCAAAAGTATTTATTCCTCAGTGAGAAGCTTTATCGCCTCCGCATATTTTCTGACTCTTTCCAGCGCCTTTTCGTCGACACTGTCAAGCCTTGATATATCGCTGTTGTGACGAAGGTCTGCAAGCTTCACAGCCTTGGCGATGGGATCGCTCTTTATTTTTGCAACGTATTCCATATACGGTACGGATTCTTCATGAGTCAGAAGTCTCAGCGCATTTACAACGCTTTTTGAAAAGCCCATCTTTTCAATGTCTTCGACTGTGATATCGGTGTCCTCGGCAACGTCGTGGAGAAGCGCAACGATGGTTTCCTCTTCGGTTTTCATCTGTTCCGCAAGATGGAAAGGATGGAAAACGTAGGGCATCCCGCTTTTATCGATTTGGTCCTTATGGGCTTCAAAGCACAGAACGAGCGCTTTTTTGGTCATTTCCGTATAGATCATCATTTACCCTCTCATCACTCTCAGTGAGTTCAGTATCGCAAGTATCAGAACGCCAACGTCCGCAAATACCGCCACCCACATCACGCCAAAGCCTGCCGCCGCGAGTATCAGAACCAGCAGCTTCACGCCAATGGCAAACACCACGTTCTCCCTGGCGATCCTCACCGTTTTCCCGGAGATCTGAGCGGCTCTTACCAGTTTCCCAATGTCGTCGTTCATAATGACGCAGTCCGCAGCTTCCACCGCCGCATCCTGGCCAACGCCGCCCATGGCTATTCCCACGTCCGCAAGAGCCAGCACCGGAGCGTCGTTTATTCCGTCGCCAACGTATACCGTTGTTTTTGACGAATCCTTGATGATGGCGGAAAGCTGTTCTATCTTTCCCTCCGGCAGGAGTTCGGCTCTGTATTCGTCAAATCCGCAGGCCTCAGCAACCTCTTTGCAGGCCCCGTCCCTGTCTCCGGAAAGCATTATCAGCCTCTTCGCGCCGCATTTCTTTTTAAGGGCCTCAAAGGTTTCGCGAACGCCTTTTTTGACGTTGTCGCCAAGCTCAAATGATCCGAGATATTCGTCTCCTTCAAAGACAAACACTTCCGTGTTTCCGCCGTCCGTTGAGAATCCCTTGCCCGCTGCGGTTTTGGCAAATCTCTCATTTCCGGCTTTGAAAATACCGGACTCAGTTTCGGCTTCGACACCAAGGCCCGGAAGTTCTTTGTATCGCAAAACCTCTTTCAAAGATTCCGCGCCCCGGTCTTTGCAGTATCTCACGACAGCCTCCGCCACCCTGTGGTTTGAGCCGCTTTCGGTGAGAAGCGCAGCCTCCATGAGCCGGTTTTCGCTGACGCCTTCCGCAGGAGTCATTCTCTTTACACTGAAGGTTCCCGAAGTCACTGTGCCGGTCTTGTCGAAGACGTAGTTTTCAACGTCCGACAGTCTTTCAAGATAGCCGGCGCCTTTTACCAGCACGCCCTCCTTTGAGGCTCTGCCAACGCCCGCAAAAAATGCAAGAGGAATAGAAACCACAAGAGCGCAGGGGCAGGACACCACGAGGAACATTATAGCCGTTCTGATCCAACGGGCGGGGTCTCCCGTAATTATTGACGGCACGATTCCCAGGAGGACCGCAAGTATGACCACCGTTGGGGTGTAGACCCGAGCAAACTTGGTGATGAAGCGCTCCGTTTTCGACTTGTTCATGGAGGCCTCTTCCACAAGGGCAATGATCCTCTCCTGGCTGGAATTTTCCGCAGTTTTAGAGGTTTTTATCCTGAGCAGACCGTCTGTTGACACCGTGCCGCCAAAGACCGAATCACCGGGGCCTGCGCTTCTCGGCGCAGACTCTCCCGTAAGGCTTGACGTGTCGATGCCCGAAAGGCCTTCGGTGATAACGCCGTCAATGGGGATCCTCTCTCCGGGCCGCACCTCTATGATGCTTCCCACTTCCACCTCGCCGGGCTCCTTGTCGACGACCCCATCTTCTGTTACCAGGTGGCAAACGTCGGCTCTCAGCCCTGCTGCTGCGGAGATCATGTTTCTGCTGCGTCCCACCGCAATATCCTGAAACAGTTCTCCAATGCTGTAGAAGATCATGACCGCAATGCCTTCGATGTACTCGCCAATGAAAAACGCCGCCACCGACGCGACCACCATGAGAAATCTTTCGTCAAGGAAATCACCGGCAAAAACGTTCTTCACCGCCCCCCGGATTATGTCAAAGCCCAGGATCATGTATATCCCGGCGTAAACGCAGATCCTCAGCATGAAAAACCCGAAATTTGAATAATCAAGGGGAACAAGGGCGAACACCAATGCCGCCGTACCCAGCAGCACCGCTGAAAGAATTATCTTAAACAGTTCCCTCTTATGTATCTTTTTCATAGCCTTTTTACAGAAACCTCTTTTTCACCGCTCGTTTGACGCGGCTGTAAGACCGTCAGAGACTTACAGTGGCCTCAGGCTCGATCCTTTTGCAGATCTTCTTTATCTCTTCAAAGATGGGCCCGAAATCTTTCGACTCGTCATACTCCACAAGCATTTTCTCCGCCATAAAACTGACGGTGCATTTGGTCACATCCTCAAGCTGATTGACCGCTTTTTCTATTTTCGCGGCGCAGTTTGCGCAGCAGAGATCTTCGATTTTGATATACCTTTTCATTTTTTTCGTCTCCATTATTAAAATTTATTCTCGGGCTCTTCGCTGAGGTGGTCCACAGCGCAGTTTATGATCGATTTTACGTGGTCGTCCGCCAGCTGGTAAATAAAGGATTTCCCTTCCCTTCTGGCGCTTATCAGCCTTGCCTGTCTCAGCACTTTCAGCTGGTGGGACACTGCGGACACTGTCATCTCCAGAGTGGAAGCGATGTCGTTTACGCACATCTCACTTTCAAAAAGCACGTACAGTATTTTGATTCTGGTGCTGTCCCCGAATATCTTAAAAAGATCCGCCAATGAAAAGAGACTTTCCTCCCGGGGCAGCATGGCCTTTACTTTTTCCGTCAGTTCATTGTTCCCGGGTTCTCCGCTGATTATTTCCAATGTATTCGCCTCCGGTCTTTGATTTTGGTTGAACATTTGAACAGTTATTCAACTGTTCAACGACATGATACTCCTCCCTGTACGATCTGTCAACAGGTATTTCGTGTTTTTTTGAAAAAAACTTTAAATTTCATCTTTCACCGGCGTTCCGGTGCTGTTCGCTTGGAAACCCGTGCCCTCTTTGGTGTATAATAGGGATGCACCACACTTTGATCAAAAGGAGACCTCACAAATGTATCCGCTGCAAGATGACAAGGCCTTTGTTAACGAAACCAATTACAGTCTTTTCTGCAACACCAACGAGCACCTGCTGAAAGGCGCCCCCAGGGGGATAGTGCTTGAGTTTCCGGGGCTTGGCGGAGGTTCCTGCCTTGGCGGGTCACCTGATCTTGGTCCCTACAACGGCCAATACGCGGAACTGCTGGCGGGAGAGGGTCTGATACTTGCCTATGTCCATACGGGCCCCTGGAGCTGGATGAACGATGCAGCAGTGAGATTTACCGATCTTGTGGTGGACGCCTTAAGGGACAAATACAGTCTATACAGCAACACTCCGATCGCAGCAACAGGCGGCAGCATGGGAGGACAGGGAGCCCTTCGCTATTCCTTTGCCGGGAGAAATCAAGTCACCGCCTGCGCAGTCACCTGCCCCTGCGTCGATCTGAAAGAACTGGTCTTCGTAAGAGACGAATTCCCCAGGACTTTTGTCAGCGCCTTCGGCGGAATAGCAATGAGCATCAGTGACGCATTGGCCTGTCATTCACCGGCAACTTTTGTCCGGGGCATGCACAATATTCCCTATCTTATTTTGGCCGATGAGAAGGACGAAATAGTGCCCCTTATAGGAATTGAAGATTACGTGGAAAAGATGCGGTCCTCCGGGCATGACGTGGATTATGTCCTGATGAAAAACTGCGGACACGGCGGGTTCACCGAAGAAGGTCTCCGGGCTTTCAGGGATTTTGTACTCAGTATATGAGATGAAGCAGGCAGACCGGCAGACCGTAAACTTTTGCGGGATCATTGAACTTGACCGTCTTTTTTTGTAAAATACAAAAGATTTAGAAACAGCCGAAAGGACCTTTTATGAAGTACGTCTACGTCTCTCCCGCCCTCCCCGACAAAGTCTTCGGAGAACTTCTGGGATACGGGAAGAACTCCCCGGGCCAGCAGGCCCAGAAATACAACAAGCTTCTGGCGGGGGGCATCACCCTTTGCGGCCGTTCTCTTACCATGCTATCTGCACCGCCCCTGCCCCCGGGCAGCAGGCTTTTCAGTCATATAAAGCTGTCACCGGAGAATGAAAACGGTCTGGAGTACAGGTTCCTGAAGGTCCTGGATCTTCCTCTGATCAAAAACATCTATACCTATATTCAGGCAAAAAAAGAAACAAAAATACTTTGCGGTGAAGGCGGGGCGGTTCTTGTCTGCGACCTTCTCACCCTCTCGGCTTCCCTTGGAGCGCTGAAAGCCGCAAAGAAGGCCGGCGCTAAGACCTGCGGAATAGTGACGGATCTTCCGGCCTATCTTACCGGAGCCCCGTCCTCCAAAAGATATATGAAGCTTTACGCCAAAGCAATCTCTCTTTGCGACTGTTTCGTGCTTCTCACAAAGCAGATGGCGGAAAAGATTCCGATAGGCGATAGACCCTTTACCGTGATTGAAGGCATCGCAACACCCCCTTCCCTCAGTTCTGACGAAGATCTCCCCGGTGCTCCCGAAGGGCCCTTCATTCTGTACGCAGGCGGCATTGAAAAGGCTTACGGCGTGGACAAACTTGTGGAGGGTTTTCTCGAAGCAAACGTTCCCGGCGCAACCCTGGTCCTCTGCGGAAGGGGCGGCTACTCAGACGAACTGGAAAAGATCGCGGAGCAGTTTAGCCGTGTTAAATATATTGGCGTGGTCCCCAATGAAACCGTTATGAAACTTGAGGCCCGGGCATCTCTTCTGGTCAATCCCAGGACGTCTGAGGGCGAGTTTACCGCCTACTCCTTCCCCTCGAAAAACATTGAATACATGTCAACGGGCACTCCCGTTCTTGCATATATGCTTCCCGGAATTCCGGAGGAGTATCGCGAGTATTTTCTTGTGCCGGAAAACGAAACGGCTGCGGGCCTTGGTGCGGCCATAAAAAAGGCCCTGACCCTTGATCCTGATGAACTTAAAGCGATCGGTGACAAAGCAAAAGACTTTGCGCTGGAGGTCAAGTCCCCCCGGGCGTCGGCCGCCAAGCTTATCGAAATGACGGAAGGAGGCACCCTGTGAAAAAACTACTGTTTGTCGGCCATTACGGCAATATCGGCGGCGCCGGGATCAGTCTCCTGAGAACCGCACGGGTCGCTGTCTCAAAAGGTTACGAAGTAAGGATCTGTCTCCCCGGAAACTCGCCAATGGAAAACCGTGCCCTGTCCGAGGGCTTTTCCGTTGTCCCCTATTTCTGCGGTCCCGGGTCTATTGAGTATTACAGCGGCGGCCCGCCCCTTTACAGAAGGACTTATTTCAAAAAAGCCCTGGCCCGGAGACCCTTTGCCAAGGCCGTGACCGAAGCCGCCAATTCATTCCGCCCGGACGCCGTCATTCTGAACTCCATCACCTCGTCCTTTATGATCCCCCACCTCAAAAAAGCGGGCTTCAGAACGGGCATCTTTGTGCGTGAGACCTTCCCCGAAGGCGGTTCAAAGCGCATGCTTTCTCTCTACCGCAGGCTCCTCTCCCGAGCCTCCTGCGTGTTTTTCATATCAGACTTTGACAAAAACTTTTTCGATATCACAGAGAGCCGGACCGTGACGGTAAGAAACAGCGTCCCCGACAGTTTCTTTGAAGAACTGCCGAAGGAGACCGCCTGCGAAAACCTCGGCATCCCGAAAAGTTCAAAATTCAGGGTCCTCTACGCCGGGGGCTGCGACCCGATAAAAGGCGCCAATGTGATCTCCGAAGCCTCAAGGCTTCTTCCCGAGGGCATTGAACTTGTGGTCTGCGGCGCCGAAAAGAGCCGTATGGAGTCCCTTTTTGAGGGATGCAACTGCACCGTCACCTACCTTGGCGTGTGTTCCGACATGAGGAGTGCCTACGGAGCCTGCAACGCAGTGGTCCTTCCGATAACCAGATCCCACCAGCAGAGGCCTCTTTTTGAAGCCGGGGCTGCAGGGGTTCCTGTGATAATATCGGATTATCCGGAAATTGCCGAGTATCTTGGCGGCGGCAAAAATGCGGTCACCGTTCCTCCGGGAGACGCCCACGCTCTTGCAGGAGCCGTGATAAGGCTCTCGGCGGACAGAGATCTTTGCGAAAAGCTTGCCGCAGAAAATCACACGTTCTCCCTTGAAAACCATTCCTCCTCCGCAGTGTCGGGCGTTATCGGAGAAGAACTTGCAAGGCTCACAGGGCCTTCCGTTCTTTACGTCACCAACATTCCCAGCCCCTACAGAGTGGATTTCCTGTCGGAGATGAACGGGAGCGTGAACGTTACCGCCGTTTTCGAGAGAAAAACCTCAAAAGGACGGGACAGAAACTTTTTCCCTAAAAAAAGGCCTGACTTCCCCCACCTGTTCCCGAAGGGGATAAATATAGGCTCCGACAAGGCCCTGAACCCCTCCGTCAAAAAGCTCATCAAAGACCCGAAGTTTACAGACTTTATCATAAACGGGTACAGTTCCCCCACCGAGATGCTGGCAATAAGCGCTCTCAGGAAGCTGAAAAAACCTTATACGATGTGGATAGACGGGGGCTTAAGGCGTGAAGAAGAGCCTAATCTTCTGAAAAAGATAAAAATCCACTATCTTTCCGGCGCAGATCGATATCTCTCCCCCTCAGCCGTTTCGGATGAATACCTCACGTACTGCGGCGCTTCGCAGGATAGAATAATAAGGTATCCCTTCACGTCTCTTTATGAGGCCGATATCTGCGAAAAGCCCGCAGGGCCTGGGGAGAAGGCGGAAAACAGGAAAGCCTTCGGTCTGCCGGAAAAAGGCAGGATCGCTCTTGCCATTGGCAATTTCATCAAGCGAAAAGGCTTCTCGGAGCTTATTTCAGCAGCGGCCTCCTGCCCTTCCCTCACCGTGGTGATATGCGGCGGCGAGCCCGCGCCGGAACACATAAAACTTATCAGCGAAAAAAACATTCACAACGTACGTATCGTCAACTTCCTGCCGAAAGAACAAATCAAGAGACTTCTCCGGGCCTGCGACTTTTTCGTATTGCCTACAAGGGAGGACATCTGGGGGCTTGTGATCAATGAGGCGATGGCAATGGGCCTTCCGGTGATCACCACCGACAGATGCGTTGCCGGCCTCACAATGGTCGAAAGCGGGAAAAACGGAGAAATAATAAAGTCCGGCATTACCTCTTCTTTCGAAGAGCCCGGACTTCTTGAAAAAAACACTGCCGTGGCATTGGCAAGATTCAACAGTATGTCAGACGAAGAGCTCTTTGTCCTCGGTCTTCACGCCTGCGAGACCGCCAAAGAATACACCTACGAAAACTGCGTGAAAAAACACCTCTCCGTCATAAAAGACCGCCTTCAGTAACCGTAATAATACCCCGCTCTTCCTATTGGCGCCGCGTCTCCCGTGGTGTAGAAAGCGTCAACCTTTCCCTCGTCGCAGTTGTCGGCCCATTTAAACATTATGCGTGTGGCTGCGGTCTTTCCCGGCGTAAGGCCAATGCTTTCCTTCGGTATCTCCACCATAAGCATGTTTTTATATAGTCTGTATCTAACCTCTGCATGATCCGACGGGGCGTAATCAGTTCCCGGGGCAAGTTTCCCGAGGAACAGAAGCCCTTCCTTTTCCGGAGCTCTGTAATTCAGCACGTAATTATACCCGTTCCAGGAGTTTTCTGCGTCATTTTCCGGATCGCCGATATAAAGATTCATCCAGTTGCGGCCCTCGGGCTGTGTGATATCGTCCACCGTTTTTACGAAGAAATAGATATTATTCTCGTCTTCGCAGACTTTCATCTCCTCTATGTCGTTGCGGCCGGAGGAGTCCTCATATTTAATGTTGCCCCAGCCCTTGTTGTTCCGCTCCGCTGTGTCGCCTGTGAAATCCAGGTACCTGGCGCCAATGTCGTTCCACTGGGCAAAGCCGCCGTTTATGTCGATCGTACGGTTGTTTCTCGCATTGGCGACAGTGACTCCCTTGAACTTTCTGATATATGAGATCATCTGGAGGTAGTAGTTGTCGGCGTATCCGCCTTCCATGGGTTCGATGTCCCGACTGCCGTTTAGGGAGGCATTGTCGAGGAACACTATTGGCCCATGGTTTTCGACAGGTCCCTGATAAGACGCCGGCTGTCTCTGGGCCACCCATTCGTTCCAGCCCGTGATAAAAATGATTTCCGGGTCCTGGGCGATGGCCCACTCAAACTGCTCCGCAAAATTGTATCCGTAAAGATATGCGTTTGGTCTCCTGTCATTGGCGTCGTCGTGCCAGCTGCGGCTGCGGTCATTGGAGTCGTACCAGGAGACTGCGCTCATCTTGTAGGTCTGATTATGCTGGGCAAGGGACACGTTCACCACTTCCCTGCGGCCGTTTATTCCGTAGACCGCATCGTCCGTCAGGAGTCTTTCGAATTCCATCCAGGGGAAGCCGTCGTCGTGCTTTTCTTCCATTGGCCACTGGCTCTCTTTAATGCGGAAAAAGTCCTTAAGCTCATCGCTGGCCTCTTCGCTGCGGCCGATTATCAGCGGCTTTCCGTCCCATTTGAACCAGATATCCTCATATTCCGGGTGTTTCTGATAAACCCTTTTGTATATGGACTTCATTGTCACATAGGAATCCGTGTTTGTCAGGAAGCACACCTTTGGCACGTCCCAGCCCTGCTGATAATACTCGTAAAGGATCGCCATGAGGGCAAGGGCATTGGACTCGTAACCGTTCGCATTTGATGTGTCAAAGCATATAAAATCCACGTCAGCGTCCGTCAGCATCTGCACGTGCTTCCTCATGACCCACTTGTCAGTTGAGGTATAGTAGCCGAACATGGGTTTTCCCCAGAAATGGAACTCGTTTACAGCTCCGCCGCCGGCGGCAAGCCAGCCCTCTTCCGAATCCAGGGCTCCCGGCTCATTGGCGATGATGGTATTGTCGTAGAGCTTGGTGCCGTGCATACCCAGCCAGAGGAAATAGAAAACGCCAACGTACTTTCCCTCCCGCTTCTCGGGCACAGATCCGTCCTTTTCTGAGGCAAGAGATCTGCCAAGGTTGTCCACTGCCCTTAAAAGAGTCGTGCCCCCGGCAGCAGTGTTTTTGTACATGTCGTCATTTGTTGCAACAGGAGACTCTTTTGGCAGTTCTGTAGGCATTGGCGTCGCTTCTTCCCCGTGCTGATCGTGTTTGCAGCCTGCAGCGATCCCAAGGGGCAGGACCAGCAGTAAAAGTATCGCCCATATAATTATTTTCAAAGAAATCTTTCTCGTCATTTTTGTATTCCTCATCCGTCGGCTCAGTATCTTCCGATGCTCAGCTTTGTGCCCAGAGCCTTTTCCATGTCTTTAAAACGTTTCAGCGCCTCTTCGCTGACGTCCCGGGTCTTCACCGCTCTCATCATAAGATTCTTTGGCGTGTCGAGAGGCGATATGTATTCCACAACGGACACGTCGTAGCCCATCGCCTCAAGGTATTCCGCCCTCATGGCGTCCGTCAGACAGTCTGCGATTCGTGCCTTAAGAATACCGTACTTCATCAACGGCTCAAAACCGGGCAGCGAGTAGCCCGCATTCATCTCCCGGTGGCAGCAGGGGACGCACACGATGTGGGAAATCTTGTTTCTGATTGCAAAATTGAGAGCCAGATCCGTCGCGGTGTCGCAGGCGTGGAGGGTCAGCAGGAGATCGAACTGCTCCTCCGGCACATAGGCGCCAATGTCAGTCTGCACAAAAGTCATATTCTTGTAGCCAAGCTCCTCCGCCATGCGCTTTGAAGCTTCAATGACCACCGGATTGTAGTCAAGGCCTGTAAAATAACACTTTCTCCCCAGCACCTCTTTTATGTAATAGTTCAGCACAAAAGACAGGTAGGATTTTCCGCAGGCGCAGTCGATGATCCTGACGGGCCTGTTTTTCTCCGACAGAGACCGAAGAAGCGGGTCGATCAGTTCCACAAAGTGGTCTATCTGGTTGTATTTTCTGATCCTGTCGTTTCTGACCTTGCCGTTTTTGCCTAAAATACCGATAACAGCGAGAAGCTTCGACGCGCTCTCCACTTTTATCACGTATTCCCGGTTTCCGAGAGTCGCGCCCCCTCCGCCAAGGAGATCACCCTCCTGATCGTCGGAAACGTTCGGCACATCCCGGGACCCGGCAAATATCTGGGGCGCTTTTTTTCTGATATCGGGGCTGCTCTCCCGGCTTCCGAGCTTCGCGTCTTTGCCGTCGCATTTAACGGTGATCACTCTGCCCCGCTCCCTGTAGGAGAACTCCATTTCCTCATAATCGGCCATCTTGGCGGCAATAAAGTCGCAAAACTCCACAGGCTCAAGACACCGGGCCTCCCCCGCGAAGATGAAGCAGAGCTTTTTTTCTCCGTCAAGTTCCGCCTCCAGCGTAAAGACCTTGGCGCCGGATTTAAAAACCACGCCAATGCCTTCAAAAAACTCCTCCCCGTCGGACAGCTTTCCGACGGTCGCAGTCAAAAGGAAATATGCCTTGTCAATTATCTGTTTTTTCATATGTCATCACCGATTTTATAACTTTCCGGTTTCGCCTGCGCACTTTCTAAGCTTTTCTATCTCCTCCGGCGTCAGTTCTCTGTACTCGCCGGGCCTCAGTCTTTCGTCAAGTATCACTCCGCCCACAGCAATGCGCTTAAGGTAGGTAACGGTCTTGCCGCAGGCCTTTACCATCCGTTTCACCTGGTGGTATTTGCCCTCCTTCAGAGTCACCAGGGCCTCCGAGACGCCCCCTCCCCTTGAAAGGATCTTAAGCTCCGCGCTTTTGGCGGTAAAATCCTCGTCAACTTTTATTCCGTTCCTGAAGGCCTCAACGTCCCCGGGGCCAAGCTCACCATCGGTCTTTATGTAATACACTTTCCCGACTTTTTTGTTTGGCGAGATAATCCCGTGGATGAAGTCCCCGTCATTGGTCAGTATCAAAAGACCCTCCGAATCCACGTCGAGTCTACCTGCCGGGGACAGCTCGTAGAATCCAAAATCATCCCCCACAAGGTCAGCGCACTCCGGTACGCCCGGAGCCCCGTCGCCGCAGGAGAGCACTCCCTTCGGTTTATTCATCATAAGATACACAAACTTTTTGTATCTTACCGGCCTGCCTCCGCAGACCACGCTGTCGGAATCCGGATCCACCTCAAAGCCGGGGTCCCTTTCCGTAGCGCCGTTTACCGAGACAGCACCGCCGGCGATCATTTTCCTGACCTCCCGTCTTGAGCCCAGACCCATATTGGCAAGTAATCTGTCAAGTCTCAATTAAAACGCCTCCATCCCTTCGGGTAGAGATTTTTGACCGTTCCGGAGGAGATGGCTCCGAGCCCCAGCACAAAGCTTTTTTTGCGGGTCTTCACGGCCACGCAGCAGGGCTCCGACACTCTTTCCTCGAAAAGAGCCTCTTTTCTCACCGCCTTGCCGCAGACCTTGACCGTTACCCCCTCGCCGGAAACCACAACGGTCTCACCCCGCAGATATCTTTCAATTTCAGGGCTGTCCCGGTCAAGTTCCACTAGATAAGTAAAATTCTCCGGTCTCTCCGTAAGGGCCAGTCTGTGGGACATTTTAAACTCGCCGCCTTTTATCTCACCAAGGTATACCCCGGCCATCGCCACTTTCAGTCCGTCAATGTCCGGAGGGGTCTCGGGAAGATAATACAGGTTGTCCCCCATGTAGAAATAGCAGCCCTCGGGCACATTGCCGGACATGTACGTCTCGTAATAATCGTCTATCTCGAGTGGTCTGCTTTCGTACCGTCTGAAGCTTCTGAAGCGCTCTTTTTTCTTCTTTCTCTCTTTTTTAATCTCAATTTCCGGCTCTTCGGGTATCTCTTCGCCTTTCTGCAGAAATGCGGTAAAATGGCCCTCTCCGTTTAATCTATGGGGCCAGAGCCTGGCGCAGAGGGAATAGTCCCTTTCTGTTTCGTCATTCGGCTGTATTCCGCCGGAAACCCCGCCAAGTTTTGGCGTTTCCAGCAAAAAATACTCGGGATGTCTGTCAAGGAAGGCGTCGATGGCGCCCTCGTTCTCTTCTATCTCAAAAGTGCAGGTCGAGTAGGACAACACCCCGCCTTTTTTCAGCATTCTGTCCGCAGCTTCAAGTATTCCGTCCTGCATTTTTCTGCATCTGGCGCTGCCGAAGCTGTCCCAGTGCTTCACCGCTTCCTCGTCCTTCCGGAACATGCCCTCCCCGGAGCAGGGAGCGTCAACCACAATGGTGTCAAAAAACTCCGTAAATTTGGCGGCAAGATTCTCAGGGGTCTCATTGGTGACGATTGCATTGACAATGCCGGCCATCTGGACGTTTTTTACCAGGGCCTTGACCCTTTCCTCGCTTATGTCGTTGGAGACGAGAAGCCCCTTTCCGGCCATTCTTGCGCCGAGCTGCGTGGTCTTGCCCCCGGGAGCTGCACAAAGGTCCAGGACCTTCCCGCCCTCTTTTAAAGGCACGTTTGCCCCGGGATACATGGCGCTGGGCTCCTGTATGTAATAAACACCCGCATGGTAGAGAGGATTACGCCCGGGCTGACCGTTTTTGTAGTAATACCCGGTGTCGCACCAGGGCACCTTCTCGCCAAGCTCCACAAAATCCCCGATCTTCGGAAACTCCTCCGGATCAAGCCTCAGCGTGTTGACCCTTATTCCCGAATAACGGGCACCGGACTCAAAGCTTTCAACAAAAGCCTCCGTCTCATCGCCCAGTATTTTTTTCATATTGTCCAGAAATGCTTCCGGAAGCTTCATCTTAATATCTCCGTGTTGTTATTTCCCCGCAAAGCACTCCGCCTGCGGCATTTTTGTCTCTTCAGCAACGGTTTCCCGCAGTTCAAATTATAGCAATAAAAGGCACCTGTCCGCAATAACGGATAAGTGCCTTTTGACTTCATGTCTCAAGAATCAACTGATCAGGCCAGCTCCAGTATAGCCATGGGAGCACCGTCGCCGCGGCGGGCGCCGATCTTGACTATTCTTGTGTAGCCGCCCTTTCTGTCCTTATACTTGGGAGCGATCTCGTCGAAGAGTTTGTTGACCACTTTGATGTTGTTTCCGTCCGCATCCTTTACGGAGTAAACGTAGGCGATAGCTCTTCTTCTTGCAGCGAGTCTTGACGGATTGTCGATCCTGCGGAGTTCGGTCTTGGTCTCCCTCTCTCTTACGGAATACTCGTTGCCGTTCTTGGACGTCTTTTTGATCGTAATGTATTTACCTTTAGAATTAACCTTAGCTTTGCTGAAAGTTACCTGCTTCGACTCGAAATTGTCGGCTTCCTTTACAGCGGATGTGATAAGGCTCTCAGCAATGCTCTGAACTTCCTTGGCTCTCGTCTCGGTCGTGACGATCTTGCCGTTCTGCAGAAGAGCTGTAACAAGGCCTCTGAGCATAGCCTTTCTCTGATCGCCGGTGCGACCCAACTTTCTGTAACTCATTTTATATCTCCTCCAATGGTTGAATCAATTATCGATGGGCTCGCCGTATTTGACTCCCAGTTTAAGCAACTTGCCTCTGATGTCCTCGATGGACTTGGCGCCAACGTTGTGAAGCTTCTTGATCTCGTCCGGTGACATGCGTACCAGTTCGCCAACGGTATTCACGCCTGCTCTCTTAAGAGCGTTGAGCGGTCTCTGGTTGAGCTCGAGTTCCTCAATAGGAGTGTTCAGCACGTCGTCTGCGATCTCAACTTCCTGAGCCTGCTTGGGCGAATCGTCATCGTCTTCCATCTCACCGCCGTTGACAAACAGATTGAACTGCCTGATGAGGATCATTGCAGCTTCTTTAAGCGCATCCTCAGGGGTAATGGCACCGTTTGTCCTGATGTCGATGGTCAGTTTCTCATAGTCGGTAGCGTTTCCAACGAGAGTGTTCTCTATCGTTACGTTGACTTTTTCAATTGGCGAGAAGATCGAATCAATGAAGATCACGCCAAGAGGCATGCCGGCTTCCTTGTTCTTGTCTGCCTGTCTCCAGTTTCTGCCCTTCTTTACGGTGATGACCATGTTGAGTTTGGCATCTTCGTTAAGGGTGCAGATGTACTGCTCGGGGTTCAGTATCTCAATGTCGGAATTGAGCTCGATATCTCCTGCAGTAATGACGCCGGCGCCTTCCTTCTTAAGGACGACTTCCGTGGAGTCGGTATAGAGCTTAAAGTTAACGCACTTGATATTGAGAACGATCTCAGTAACATCGTCCACAACACCGGGGATGGTGGAAAACTCATGTCTCACGCCATCGATCTGGATGGACGTTGCGGCAGCGCCTTCAAGCTGGGAAAGCATTATCCTTCTAAGGGAAGTTCCGATGGTGTTTCCAAGTCCCCTTGCGAGAGGTTCTACGACAAAAACGCCGTGACGGCCGTCCTCAGACAGTGTAACAGTTTCGAGTCTCGGTTTTTCAATATCAGCCATAATAAACCTCCTGTGAGCAAACTATTATTTGCTGTACAACTCGACAATCAAATGCTCCTTGATCTCAAAGTCAATATCTTCACGCTTCGGGGCAGCAACCACCTTTGCCGAATAATTGTCCCTGTCATACTCAAGCCACGAAGGAACAAGACGTCCGCTTGTGGTGGAAACAATGTCGTCGAGACACTTCATCTCGCGGCTGTTCTTGGCGATGGCAATAACGTCACCCTCAGAAACTCTGTATGACGGAATGTCAACTTTCTTACCGTTAACAGTGAAATGTCCGTGTCTTACCAGCTGTCTGGCTTCTGCTCTTGACTGGCCAAGGCCAATGCGGTAAACAACGTTGTCAAGTCTGCTCTCGAGAAGAATGAGAAGGTTTTCACCTGTGACACCCTTTTTCTTGCTGGCGAGTTCAAAGTAATTTCTGAACTGCTTCTCAAGAACGCCGTAGTATCTCTTAACTTTCTGCTTTTCTCTGATCTGCACACCGTATTCGGAGGTCTTTTTCCTGGCCTGGTTTGCGCCGTGCTGGCCGGGGGCCTGATTTCTCTTCTCGAAGGGGCAGTTAGCCGAAAAACATTTTTCGCCTTTGAGGAAAAGTTTGCATCCCTCTCTCCTGCAAAGACGGCATGATGCATCTGTATATCTTGCCATTTTCTTACACCTCCATATTATACACGTCTTCTCTTGGGCGGTCTGCAGCCGTTGTGGGGAACGGGAGTCTCATCCTTGATGAGGATGATCGACAGTCCTGCGGTGGAGAGTGCTCTGATGGCAGCTTCGCGGCCTTGTCCCGGTCCTCTTACGTAGACTTCAACGTCTTTGAGGCCGTGATCCATAGCGGCTTTTGCAGCCTGCTCGGATGCGGACTGAGCGGCGAAAGGAGTGCTTTTCTTGGAGCCGCGGAAGCCGAGGCCACCGGCGCTTGCCCAGGAGATAGCATTTCCTGCCAAATCTGTGATAGTTACTATAGTGTTGTTGAAGCTGGAACGGATATGAGCCTGACCGTGTTCGATATTCTTACGTTCTTTACGCTTACCTCTAACTACTTTTTTTGTCTTAGCAGCCATTAGTCAAACCCTCCCCGTTATTTCTTCTTGCCGGCAACAGTCTTGCTGGGGCCTTTTCTTGTTCTGGCGTTGGTTTTGGTTCTCTGTCCGCGAACAGGCAGCTTAGCCTTATGCCTTCTGCCTCTGTAGGATCCGTTCTCCATCAAACGCTTAATGTTGAGACTGACTTCTCTTCTGACGTCACCCTCAACGATATAATCTCTGTCAATAACATCTCTGATGGCGTTGACTTCGTCATCAGTAAGATCTTTTACTCTTGTATCCGGATTGATACCGGTCTTGGCAATAATCTCTTTAGCTTTCGTATTGCCAATGCCGTAAATGTACGTAAGTCCGATTTCAACACGCTTTTCTCTCGGTAAGTCTACACCCGCTATACGTGCCATTAGCTAAAACACCTCCAATTGGTTCAAAAAAGCATTTCTGCAACGCGCATTAATTATAAAGGAACATCAGCCCTGCTTCTGCTTATGCTTCGGGTAAGCATCACAGATAACCATAACTTTTCCGTGTCTCTTGATGATCTTGCACTTGTCGCAGATCGGTTTAACCGACGGTCTAACCTTCATAATAATCCTCCTCTAAGGCAGACTGCCAAAGTCCGCCACAAATTTCAAATACTTACTTTCGCCAGGTGATTATGCCGCGGTTGAGATCGTAAGGTGAAAGGTGAACTTTTACCTTGTCTCCGGCGATAATCTTAATATAGTTCGTTCTGAGTTTTCCCGAGATGTGCGCAGTCACAACGTGCCCGTTTTCAAGAGTGACCTTGAAAACACAGTTCGGCATTACTTCTGTAACGACACCCTCAAGTTCGATAAAATCCTGTTTTGCCAAAACTCAATTCCTCCCATATTAAATCAGCGTAGTAATAACGGGCTCTCCGTCAGTGACTATGATCGTGTTCTCGTAGTGGGCTGAAAGCTTGCCGTCGGCAGTTCTCACTGTCCACTTGTTTTTATCGATCTTAGTCCCATAGCCTCCTGCGCAGATCATCGGTTCCACTGCAATGGCAATACCGGGGATAAGCATAATGCCTCTCCGGTTTGTCCTGTAATTAGGTACTTCAGGATCTTCGTGGAGTTCTCTTCCTATTCCGTGACCGGTGAATTCACGGACGACAGAGTAACCATTCGACTCAGCGTGGTCCTGCACAGCGCCGGAGATGTCAATCACGCGCTTCCCGGGAACTGCATTTTTGATACCTTCAAAAAAACACTCCCGCGTCACGCGGACCAGCCGCGACGTCTCTTCACTGCACTCGCCAACTTCATAAGTTCTGGCCGCATCTCCCTGATACCCCTTATAGGAACACCCAACATCGATTGTCACGATGTCGCCGCTTTTTAAGACGCGGTTATCCGGTATGCCATGGATTATCTCGTCGTTCACCGACGCACACACACTTGCGGGAAACGGCGGAGCACCATAAATACCGGGTTGGCCCTTAAAGGACGGGAGCGCACCATTTTTCATTATAACACTCTCAGAATATTTGTCAAGCTGTTTTGTCGTAATTCCAGGCTTAATAACATCGTTGAGTGACTCGAGAAGTTCCGCCAGAATCCGTCCGGCGGCCTTCATCAATTCTATTTCGTATTTCGACTTGGTGTAAAGCATTGCTTACTGTCTGTTTATATATTCCGTTCAAGCATTTCTCATTATGAGAGCGCGGATCGTGTTGTCCAGAGACTCCTGGATTCCGTCGACGCCAATGCTTTCGATGAGATTGCCCTTCTCTTTGTAATAATCAACCAGGGGCTCGGTGGAGCTGTGGTATTCTTTAAGCCTCTTGGCGATGACTTCCGGAGTGTCGTCGTCCCGGAGAACCACCTCGTGGCCGCAGGCGTCGCAGTTGACGCCGTTCTTGGGAGGTCTGTGTCCCAGGTGATAAGTCGCCTTGCAGTTGGGGCAAACGCGCCTCTGGGAGATCCTTTCGATCACAGCCTGATCGTCCACCACGATGTTGACGACAACGTCAAGCTTTTTGCCGATACTTTCGAGGAATGCGTCAAGTTTCTCCGCCTGGGGAATGGTCCTGGGAAATCCGTCAAGGATCGCCCCGTCAACACAGTCGGGCTGGCTCAGCCTGTCCTCAACTATCGCAACCGTGACTTCGTCCGGAACCAGCAGGCCATTGTTAATATATGAAGCGGCAAGCTGTCCCAGTTCAGTCCGGTTTTTGATATTTGCCCTGAAGATATCGCCTGTGGAGATGTGAGGGATCTTCAGTATTTCGGCGAGTTTCACTGCCTGTGTTCCTTTTCCTGCGCCGGGAGCGCCGAGAAGCATTAAGATCATAAACTGTCCTCCGGTAATTATTGTCCCGAAAAACCGGGATTCTTTTTCGCCCAAACATGGCGTCGTTCTCTATTACGCCCGTCACCCGTTTTTCCGGGCCGGAGCAGTCTTAAAGGACGGCGCCATATTGATGTAATTTCATGGCTTGTTCAGCCATTGGCCAATGATTTTTCTGCCTGTGCAAACTGTTTCTCAGGTTTCTGATTCTTCAATTCTCTGGACGACCCCGAAGCTGTGCGGAAGCACTGCGAGCGGGGAGTCCGGAGAAAAAGAGCCAATCAAACTGATTTTTGAGCTATTTTTTCTTGAGCGACCCCGAAGCTGTGCGGAAGCACTGCGAGCGGGGAGTCCGGGGAAAAAGAGCCGTTTAACTGATTTTTGAGCTATTTTTTTCTGGACGACCCCGAAGCTGTGCAGAGGCACTGCGAGCGGGGAGTCCGGGGAAAAAGAGCCGTTTAACTGATTTTTGAGCTA
>CAMZBI010000021.1 GCA_947304585.1 uncultured Clostridia bacterium
TTTTGCCTTTGAGCAGTCTGCCGGTAAAAATCTCCGTCAAAATTTTACACCATCATTGCCTTGGATCGTTTCACCAAGCTTCAGAAAACCCGGGAAACACACGTGCCGGGCATACAAAACGCACCGGCTGTCCCCGTGTATTGGAAAAAGCCGGTGCGTAAGCCATTGGCAATGATCTGTTACAGTTTTATATCAGGAAGCCCTGCAAATCCTTTTTCCAGATCCTCGTCCGTAGGAATGTAATCGTCAAGTTCGCCGTCGTTGAACCTCTTGTAAGCCACGAGGTCAAAATAACCTGTGCCGGTGAGGCCGAACACGATGACTTTTTTCTCGCCTGTCTCGCGGCATTTGATCGCCTCGTCCATTGCCGCCTTGATGGCATGGGCGCTCTCGGGAGCCGGGAGGATGCCCTCTGTACGTGCGAATTTCGTTGCCGCTTCAAAGACCTCTCTCTGTGGAACGGATACCGCTTCCATAAGACCGTCGTCGTAAAGCTGGGACAGGGTCGTGCTCATGCCGTGGTAGCGGAGACCGCCGGCGTGGTTCGGAGCGGGAATGAAGCCGCTGCCAAGGGTGTACATTTTGGCAAGTGGGCATACCTTTCCGGTGTCCGCAAAGTCGTAAGCAAACTTTCCTCTCGTGAAGCTCGGGCAGGACGCAGGCTCAACGGCAATGATGCGAAGGTCTCTCTTTCCCCGGATCTTGTCCCGCATGAACGGGGCAATGAGTCCGCCAAGGTTTGAACCGCCGCCCGCGCAGCCGATGATCATATCCGGCTCGATGCCGTACTTGTTAAGGGCCGCCTCAGTCTCAAGGCCGATAACGCTCTGGTGGAGAAGCACCTGGTTGAGAACGCTTCCGAGAACGTATCTGTATCCGGGGCTTGTAACCGCCTTCTCCACGGCTTCAGAGATCGCGCATCCGAGGCTTCCCGTGGTTCCGGGGTGCTCCGCAAGTATTTTCTTGCCAATTTCAGTGTTCATCGACGGCGAAGGTGTGACGTCCGCCCCGTAGGTCCTCATAACCTCACGCCTGAAGGGCTTCTGCTCGTAGGAGACCTTCACCATATAGACCTTGCAGTCAAGTTTGAAATATGCGCAGGCCATTGAAAGAGCCGTGCCCCACTGACCGGCGCCGGTCTCTGTGGTAACGCCCTTTAGGCCCTGCTCCTTGGCGTAATATGCCTGGGCGATGGCGGAGTTCAGTTTATGGGACCCGCTGGTGTTGTTGCCCTCAAACTTGTAGTAGATCTCGGCAGGCGTGTCGAGAGTCTTTTCAAGGCAGTAAGCCCTGACAAGAGGCGAAGGCCTGAACATTTTGTAAAAGTCATAGATCTCCTGAGGAATCGGAAAATAAGGTGTGGTGTCGTCAAGTTCCTGCTTGATAAGTTCTTCGCAAAACACCGGAGCCAGGTCAGCCTCTGTGACCGGCTTTAGGGTTGCAGGGTTGAGAAGGGGTGCGGGCTTGTTGATCATGTCAGCCCTGAGGTTATACCAGCTCTTAGGCATCTCTTCTTCTGTCAGATAGATTTTGTACGGAATTTTAGTCATTGTTTTCGCCGCCTTTCTTTACGGAAATTATTTTAGTTGTCAGTTATCAGTAAACAGTGATTAATTGTTGTACTAAGTTGTTTTGATTGATTGCCTGTCACTGCGCGAAGGCGCTTTTCAGTGAAGAGTGATCAGTGAATCGTTGCGGTACGGCTTCGCCGTGATCACTGAAGCGCTTGCGTTGCCTTACTTGCGGAGCGGAGCGAAGCACCCACTTGCGCGTCAGCGCACTCACTGCGCGAAGGCGCTTTTCAGTGAACAGTGAGCAGTGAACCGTTGCGGTACGGCTTCGCCGTGATCACTGAAGCGCTTGCGTTGCCTTACTTGCGGAGCGAAGCGAAGCACCCACTTGCGCGTCAGCGCACTCACTGCGCGAAGGCGCACAGCGCTTCTCTGTAACCCAAAAGGCCTTTGCCCCTGACAGTCTTGAAGCATGCCATTCCTGCGTATGAAACGTGCCTGAAGGGTTCCCTTGTCATCGGGTCGGAGATATGTACTTCCACTGCGGGAATCGCCACAGCTTTCAGCGCGTCAAGTATGGCAATGCTGGTGTGGGTGTAGGCCGCGGGGTTGATCACGATGCCGTCGAACCGTCCGCAGGCCTGCTGGATCTTGTCCACTATCTCGCCCTCGTGGTTTGACTGGAAGCATTCCGTTTCAAGTCCAAGTTCTTCGGACCATTGGCGAATATATGTGAGAAGGTCCCGGTAGGTCTCCTTCCCGTAAATATCCGGTTCCCGGAGGCCCAGCATGTTGATATTCGGGCCGTTGATCACGAGTATCTTTTTCATTTTCCCGCCTCCTTGAGCTTTTCCAGAATGTATCCGGCCACCGCGCCGGCCTTGAAGCCGCTGTTTTTTACCTTTAAATCCGCAAATTCCTCGTAGAGCCGCCATCGTTCCTCATAGAGCGCCTTGACGCCTTTTGACTTGCTGAGGGGTCTGCCTCTCGATGAAAGCATTTCCAAAGGTCTGTCGATCAGCACTATGTTTGAATTCTGGTGCATGAGCGGATAATTCTCCGGACGGGTCACAACTCCTCCACCTGTGGAGATCACCAGGCCCGACTTTTTGCAAATGTCCGCCAGCACAGCCGTTTCGATCTTTCTGAAGGCCTCTTCGCCCTCCTCTTCAATTATATCCGAGGGGCTCCTGCCTGTCACTTTTTTTATTTCCTCGTCTGTATCCGCAAGAGTTCTTCCCGTAAAGCCGCTGATCTTCTTGGCAATGAGACTCTTGCCCGAGCCCGGCATACCGATGAGAACGATGTTCTTCATTGAAAAATCAAGCTCTCTCACGACTTTTTCCGTAATACCAATGCCAAGTTTTTCGCCGGCGAACAGTTCCGAACTTCTCACCGCCTGGGCAACCAGCATATACAGCCCGTTCATAAATGGTATCCCCAGTTTTTCCGCCTGAAGCAGCAGCCCGGTCCTCGCGGGATTGTAGATCAGGTCGAGCACGCCAATGCACTCCGGAAACATTTCAAGGTCCACAGGGGACGGTCCGTTGTCCGGGTACATGCCAACGGGGGTGGTGTTGACGATGACCTTGGCGTCTTTGTGGCGGTCGAGATTGGCGTAGTTGTTTTCTCCCGTCCTGCTTACGGTCACGATCGGGTCCGCGCCAATGGTCCTCAGCGCATCGATGACCGAGACCGAAGCCCCTCCGCTGCCCAGGACCAGGGTCTTTTTCCCTTTGCAGTCGATTCCCGACTTCTTCACCATTTCTGTAAAGCCATAGACGTCGGTGTTGTCGCCGTAGAGGCCGCCGTTTTTGAGCCGAATAATCGTATTAACGCTTCCGGTCCTTCTGGCAGTCTCGGAAAGTTCGGTCATATAGGGCAAAACCGTCTTTTTGTAGGGAATGGTCACATTGATGCCGGTGAAAGGCCCGTTTTTGACAAAATCCTCCACCTCGTCTTCGCTCTTCTCAAAAAGCACATAGGGATAGTCTCCCAGCAGCGCATGGATCTGCGGAGAATAACTGTGTGTTAATTTGGCTCCGAGAAGACCGCAGGTTGCCATCATATCACCTCGCTGTAGCTGCCGAGATAGGTAAACTGTTCGCAGAGGCCCGGCAGTTCGCCCAGAAGCCGCAAAAGCCTTGGCGAGTACACAGGCGTGTCGAAATCAAAGTAGAACATGAACTCGAATTCTTTTCCCGGAAGGGGCCGGCTCTCGAGTTTGTTTATATTCACGTCAACCGCATAGAACCTGGCAAGCAGTTTGTAGAGAGAACCTGGCACGTGGGGCAGCGTCAGCATAACGCTGGTCCTGTCCGCGCCGGGATAGATCTCCAGGTCCTTTGAGATGCAAATGAATCTTGTGTAGTTGTTGTCGGCGTTCTGGACCGAGTCTTTGAGGCTTGCGAGCCCGTAAATACTCATGCACTGTTTCGAAGAAAGAGCGGCAATGTCCTTCCGCCCCGACTCCGCAACCTTTTTCGCCGCAACGGCCGTATTCTCGCAGGGCACCACCTTTATGTCCGGATGCTCCGCCAGGAACTTCGAACACTGGCTTATCGCCTGTTCGTGTGAATAGATCTCTTTGATATCCTCGAGTTTTGCGCCGGGATTGGCCAATAGACTGTGCTCGATCTTGATCCTGATGCTCCTGACAATGCTGAACCTGTGGGTCATCATAAGGTCGTACACGGAGTTCACCGATCCTGCGGTGCTGTTCTCGACGGGTATCACGCCGTACTTACAGAGGCCCTTTTCAATGGCCTTGAAGACCGCCTCGAAAGAGGAGAAATACATGATGGACGCCCTTCTGAAGAGCCTGTCGCAGGCAAACTGTGAGTTGGAACCGGCAACGCCCTGGCATGCCACAAAAGCCTGCTCCGGAAAGAGTTTTGGCGTGTTTTCGATGGCCTTTTCGATCTTTTCCGTCAGGTCCGAACCGTTGCCAAGGATCCTGGTCTGGTAGTCCCTGCTGAGTTCGAAGATCAGAGAATACAGAAGTTCCGAATAGTCTCTCAGCTCCTCGGGGGTCATTTCGGAGATCTCGGAGAGCTTTTCCCGCTCCCTGACCGGATCCAGTACAGGGAGGCCCTTCACTCTCTTGTACTCCGCGATCTTCGCGGCAACGTCCATCCGTTCCGAGAACAGCGCTGTCATCTTTTTATCGATTTCGTCAATGTTTTGTCTTAAATCTTTAATGTCCATCGTCCCAGTGATTAGTTATTAGTGATTAGTTAATAGTAATTAGTTATTAGTTGTTGTGCGGCGGTGCCGCGATTACTGCGACGCTTGCGTCGCTCTTCAGTGATTAGTTAATAGTGATTAGTGTTTAGTGAATAGTTGCGGTGCCTCGATTGCTGCCGCGCAGCGTTTCACTGTCCACTTTTATCTATTCACTTGCGATGCAGAGCATCGCATCACTTGCGGCGTCAGCCGCACTCATTTGCGCGCAGCGCATCATATATCGCTACCGCGGCCACAGCTTCCACCACCGGCACCGCTCTCGGGACAATGCAGGGGTCGTGCCTGCCGTTTACAGTCATTGTCACGTTTTCTTTGGTCCTTAAGTCAACGCTCTCCTGAGGTTTGGCAATGGATGGCGTCGGCTTAATTGCGACCTTGAATGTGATCGGCATACCGTTGGCGATGCCTCCAAGAATTCCTCCGGCGTTGTTGGACTTTGTCCTGACCCTGCCCTCTTCGTCATAATAAAACGGGTCGTTCATTTCGCTGCCTCTGAGAGCGGCGCTTTCGAAGCCTCTTCCGAACTCGATGCCCTTGACGGCAGGTATACCGAAGACTGCCGACGAGATCCTGTTTTCAAGTCCTCCGAACATGGGCTCGCCGACCCCCACCGGAACTCCGGTCACAATGCACTCGACGATTCCGCCCACCGAGTCGCCCTCTTTTCTTGCATTTTCAATGACTTCCATCATCTCAGCCCTTGACTTTTCGCTGACCGCCGGGAAATCTTCGCCGATTTCATTTTCCGGAAAGAGCCCCTCGTCAACGATATCTCCAATGGAATATGCCCTCGCCCTTACGTCTATACCCATGGGCTTCAGGAACTGCTTGATCAGGCCGCCCGCGATGCACATCGGTGCTGTGAGTCTGCCGGAAAACTGACCTCCGCCGGTCCTGTCTCTTGCTTCGCCGAATTTCACCGCTGCAGTATAGTCTGCGTGGCCGGGTCTCGGAACGTCTGCCAGATTTCCGTAGTCGGAAGGTCTTGTGTCCTTGTTTCTTATGATGGCAGTTATTGGAGCGCCGCAGGTCTCGTTGCCGATGAGTCCGCTGACGAACTCGGGCACGTCAGGTTCTTTTCGGGAAGTTGAGTAAGCTTTTCCCGGCGCCCGCCTGTCCATAAACCTTTGTAACTCGTCAAAATCAATTTTCAGCCCCGCAGGGATCCCCTCCAGGGTCATTCCGATTGCCGGCGCGTGGGACTGGCCGAATATTGTCAGTTTTATGTTCTCGCCAAAGGAATTCATGCTCTTTCTCCCGCCGCCTGCGGCGGCCTCTTAACTGTTCGCTGTTATCCGTTATTTGTTTTCTGTTATCTGTGGCGTAGCCGCTTCTTTCTCCCGCCGCCTTCGGCGGCCTCATAACTGTTAATTGTTAACCGTAAACTGCTAATTGTTCACTGCGGCGCGAAGCGTCGCAAACACCTCAAAGAAATCCGGAAAAGACTTCCTGACGCATTCCGCATCATTTATCGCCACTATCTCTTTGGCGAAGCAGGATGCCACAGCCGCCGACATTGCTATTCTGTGGTCCCTGAAGCTTTCGCAGGTCCCGCCCTTCAGCCCGGTGCCTTTTATTATCAGGCCGTCTTCGGTCTCATTGGCGGCGCCGCCAAGGCTGTTTATCAGAGCTGCCGTGGTTTTCAGCCTGTCTGTCTCCTTAAAACGAAGTCTTCCTGCGTTTACGATCTCCGTTTCTCCGGATGCCGCGCTTGCCGTAACCGCCAGCACAGGCACCAGGTCCGGAATTTCTCTTGCGTCGATACGGATCCCTTTGAGGTCTCCTTTTCTGACGGTGATGCCCGAAGGCGTTGCTTCGACTTTCGCGCCGAACCTTTCCAGTATCTCAAGGATCCTGCGGTCCCCCTGCTTTGAGCCTACGTCAAGGCCCTTCACGGTGACGCCCTCCTCCGAAAAAGCGCCGGCCGCCAGCAGGAAAGCCGCTCCCGACCAGTCGCCTTCAGTGATAAGTCTCCGATCCGTCGGCGCTTTGTATCCGGTTCCGGGAACTCTGTAGCCGTCATCGGTTTTTTCGACGTTTACCGAAAAAACCGAGAGCACGCCTGCGGTCATGTCTGCGTAGGCTTTTGATTCCGCGGCGCCTTTTAACTTTATCACGCCACCGCCGGTCAGCGGCAATGCGAACAGGAGCCCGGAAATAAACTGGGAGGAGACGTTGCCGGGTATCTCATAAGTTCCCGCTTCAAGTTTTTCCCGGCACCGGAGAAGGTCACCCTCTTTTTTGATCCTCATGCCGCCCTTTTCAAGGGCCTCAATATAATCGCCAAGGGGCCTCTCCGGAAGTCTGCCCTCCATTTTGAAGGTGACGTCCTTGCCGAGGGCGCCGGCAACGGGCATCAGAAATCTCAGTGTCGACCCGCTCTCCCGGCAATGGAGAATCATATTTTCGGACGATTCCGTGCTTTTATTAATCGGAATCACGGAAACGGATCCGTCTTCCAGCCTTGATATACCTGCGCCAAGACCCCTGAGGCAGTCGATGGTGGCCTCTATATCCTCGGATGTGCCTGAATTTTCCACAACGCACTCCCCTGAGGAAAGAGCCGCCGCTATGAGCAGCCGGTGGGCGTATGACTTTGACGGCGGCGCCTTGGCAATGCCGCACCGGGCGCCTGCTTCAAGCCTGACTGTCATCTGAGGCCTCCTGCTAGAGCAAATTTCAGAAGATCCGATACGGGTACCTTGACAAGATCACAGACCCCTATACCTGTGGGAACGACAAGTGTGATCATTCCGCCGAGGGTCTTTTTGTCCCCTGCCGCGGCTTCGGCCATTTCTGCCGCACCGAACTCCGTTTCAAGGGGAAGGTCATACTTTTTCAGGACCTCCCGGAGTTTCTCATCCGTGCCGGTCTTGGCGTAACCCAGTTTCACTGCTGCGGTAGCAATAATGTTCATACCTGTGGCCACCGCTTCTCCGTGGGGGATACTGTAGCCGCTCAACTTTTCGATGGCGTGACCGAAGGTATGGCCAAGGTTCAGGACCATCCTTGGTCCCTGCTCAAACTCGTCTTTTTCCACCACGTCCCGCTTCATCTCGACGCACCTTGCGATCACGTTTTCGTAATCGGAGCTCACGGGACCTGCGGCGATCTTCTCAAAAAGATTACTGTCTCCGTACATGCCGTATTTAATGATCTCGGCGCAGCCATTTTGGTATTCCTCAGTAGGCAGTGTGTCAAGGGTCAGCAGATCGCAGATAACCAGGGAGGGCTGCCAGAAGGCGCCCAGCTGGTTTTTGCCGTTGGCAAGATCTATTGCGGTCTTTCCGCCCACCGATGAATCCACGTCCGCCAGAAGGGTTGTCGGGATCTGAACGAAGGGTATGCCCCGCCTGTAGGTGGCAGCCGCAAATCCTGTTACGTCGCCTACCACACCGCCGCCAAGGGCCACCGCAACGTCCCCCCGGGTCAGCCCCGCAAGGCACATCTTTTCAACTATTTCAGAGTAGACGGAGACGTTCTTTGAACTCTCCCCCGCCTCAAAAACGTACTCGAAGACCTCAAGCCCTGCTTTTTCCAGCGAGGCTCTGAGTTTTTCTCCGTAGAGAGGAAAAACGTTGGTGTCTGACACCACAAATGCCTTTTGGCAGCTGCAGGCGTTTTTCACCGCTTCCCCGGCACCTTCAAGAAGGCCCTCTCCCATCAGAATATCGTATGCTTTTGACGCATTTACTCTGATCTTTTTCATTTATCCGTCTACCTCCTCCTTGCGCTTCTTGCCTTCAGCCAGAAGTTTCGTAAGCGTCACGGAATCCTCATTTGCGATCGCATCCCTGTACTCCAAAAGGCTCGTCACCAGAATGTCGATCTCTTTCACGAGATTGTCTTTGTTGTCGATAAAAAGTTCCGTCCACATCTCCGGATTTAGCCAGGCGACCCTTGTCATATCCTTATAGCTTCCCGCGGAGAAACCTCTTCTCTCAAGGGCTGTGGGGCTTTTGATGTAGGCGCTGGAGACCACGTGGGCAAGCTGTGACGTGAAGGCGATCATCTCGTCGTGCTTTTCCGCAGTGGTGACCGTGATCCGTCCAAAACCTGCGGGCTTAAGGCACTCCTTGATCCTCTCAAGGAGAACAATGTCGTCAAACCTTGGCGGCACTATTATCATCGGCGCGTTCCGGAACATGGTCTCTTTGGAGTACTTGAAGCCGGAAAACTGGGTGCCTGCCATGGGATGCCCGCCAATGAACGTAAAGCCAAACTTTTTCGCCAATTCCATTCCCGCATTGACGATTCCCCGCTTGGTTCCGCAGGTGTCTATCACCAATGGCTTTTTCCCTATAATTGCACCTTTTTCCTCCATAAACCGTATCGCGGCACCGGGGTAGGTGCAGAGCAGCAGGACGTCGCAGTCCTTTATGTTCTCATCGGTGAGTTTCTCACTGACCGCGCCGGACATGATGGCAAACCGGAGAGTGGACTCGCTTCTGTTGGCGGCAAGCACTTTGTGCCCCGCGACGCTGTATGCTTTTGCAAAGGACCCGCCAATGAGGCCGAGACCCACAACGCCAACAGTCATTTTACCGCCTCCCTGACCGCCATGACCTTTTTCACAAGGTCTGCATAGTCCTCAGGTTTGAGGGACTGGGCGCCGTCGCAAAGGGCGTTCTGGGGATCGTTGTGGACCTCGATAATAAGACCGTCGCAGCCCGCGGCAGTGGCGGCAAGAGCCATTGGCGGCACCATTCTGGCAATACCCGTTGCATGGCTGGGGTCCACTATCACCGGCAGGTGGGAAAGCTCATGGAGCATGGGAACCGCTGAAAGATCAAGCGTGTTTCTGAAATAATCGGAGAAAGTTCTTATGCCTCTCTCGCAGAGGATAACGTTTTCGTTGCCGCTGGCCATGATGTACTCGGCGCTCATGAGGAGCTCCTTAAGAGTATTGGCAAGTCCCCTCTTGAGGAGTATGGGCTTGTTCAGGTGCCCCAGTTCTCTCAAAAGGTCGAAATTCTGCATGTTCCTTGCGCCCACCTGCAGCACGTCCACGTCCTCGAAAAGCTCAAGGTCCGCCCTGCTCATGATCTCCGAAACTATCGGAAGGCCCGTCTCCTGCCTTGCGATCTTGAGGTATTCAAGGCCAGTCGCTTTGAGCCCCTGGAAGTCGTAGGGAGAGGTTCTCGGCTTGAACGCACCGCCTCTGAGAAGAGTTGCACCTGCCGCCTTCACCGCTTTTGCAATGTAAACTATCTGGTCCTCGGACTCCACCGAACAGGGCCCGGCGATCAGCGCAAAGTTCCCGCCGCCGATCTTGACGTCGCCAACCTGAACAACGGTATCGTCCGGATGGAACTTTCTGTTGCAGCACTTAAAAGTCTCCGTGACCCGGCTCACCGTGTCCACAATGTCCAGGCTGGCCACCAGATCCATATCCACTCTGCCCGTATCGCCAATGAGCCCCAGCACCGTCTGAAACTCGCCTCTGGAAATATGGACGCCAAGGCCCATGCCCTTCAGCCAGTCGATCAGCTGTGATTCTTTTTCCGGCGAAGCGCCACGTTTTAAAGCAACAATCATTTCTATGCCTCCGTACAGTTCAAAAAAATGCCGCACATCGTTTTTTCTGTGCGGCACCGTTTTTATGATCTCGTTGAGATATTCTCATAAATTTTTGCATCACAGAAAAAACCTTACTTAAGGCTAAACCACCAGTAATATTCTGCGAAGTAAAACTTATTGTTCATGAGTAACCTTCCCGGTCCGGTTCCTCTTCCGAACCTTTGCGAAACCCCCGATTTTAAGGCAATTTCGCTCAACGGGGGTAGTTTAGCACCATAAAGCGGACAAGTCAAGGGATATTTTTGCTTCCCGTCCCCCGAATGAAGGCCTCGTTTTCAGATAAAACCCTTGATGAGCCTGTAAAACTCAAGGCCTTTCTTCTGTCCGAACCTGGTCACAAGTCCCCGGTAAATAACCGTTTTTGAATTCGGTTCAAGCACGCTGTTCACCACCAGCGATGCCACGATGCCCATTTCCTTTGACTCGCATTTTGCCTTGCTGAGGGCGGTTATGATCTGATTGTTTAGGGCTGTTCTGGCATCCGCCTGGCTCAGGGTCGCCTCAGGCTGGTTCTCAGGCTGAGTCTGCTCCTTCGGTTTCGGAGCAGCCTTCTGCTTCTCTTTCACGCTCCCGGTCTTTTTGGAAGACGCCAATGCCTTTCCTTCATGGTCCTTCGGTTTCTGATTTTCGCCCGCAAGTGTTTCATCAGAAGCAACGTCCTTTGATTCGGGAGTTTTCGGTGCTTCCTCTTTTATAGATTTTTCTTTCACAGGCGCCTCACCCGGGGCGGCGTCTTTGGCAACGTTCTTCGTCTCCTGAGGCAGCTTTAAAGTGTCCTGCTGGGTGATGGAAATGTCAGGCCTCTTCTTTTTCCAGAACTGTTGGAGCACGCCGTAGCCTTTGTCCTTGCTCACAATGATATACACAAATCCGTCGGAGCCGTTGCCGGCAACAAGACTCCCCAGATAGCTGGAGAGCTGCATGTCAAGGGCCTGGTTGCCCTTTGCCACCTTGGTCAGGATCAGCCGCGGCGCGGTATCCTTCATCGACAGGTAAAGTTCAAAAAAATCGATGCTCAGGCGGTTTGACTTTTCGGTGTAGAAAACTTCCACAACGTCGTCCGGGGAAAGCTTTGCAAACCCCTCAAGCCCTGCGCTTTCGACGTTCTCGTAATCGACTAAAAAATATTTCTTCATTAAAAACGTTTCTTCCTTTTCTTTTGTTGGTATAAAATCATTTTGCGGCGCAGCAGAGATCGCGCCGCAGGCGCACCGCAACTGTTCACTTTTCACTGTTCACTTGTGCGAAGAGCACAGCGTGAGCCGCACCGTTTATGCGTTTTTTGATCAATCTGTCAGTTTTTACGGAGCGGTCAGCGACAGATGCAGCGCCGGAACGACCCCGTATATGTATCCGTTTGATTTGTAGTGTATTTCTCCGGAGACAGTGACGCACCACACGTTGGACCCGACCTCATAGTATTCTGCAGTGTAGAAAGGAGACCTGGTGAACCAGTACCACTTTTCATCTGAAGTGAAAACACCGCGGGCCCTTGCATAGGCGGTCGGCTTTATTGCACGGCCTGAGTCGTTTTGGAATCCTCCGTTTGCGTCAGTCACTTCGCTGTAACTGAGCAGGAACACCTTGTCGTTCGTCGGGCCTTTTGCATAAGGATTGCTCTCCACGCCCGTTGATGATGCACCGTTATCGACCGCGGTAGTCTTAATGTACTTCTTTTCAGCTTCGGTAAATGCGGTGTTGTAAAAAGTTTCCGTCAGCCACGCCCTGATATGCGATTTTTCATAATCGTTCGTGTTGGTGACGAGCTCGTAATTCTCCCTGTAGTGAAAATCCATTGCGTCAAGGATCAAATCCGCGGCAAGAAAAACTTCGCCGTTTTGCTCGGACAGCACTTTCCATTTGACCGGTTCAAATTTGAACCAGTAGACCGTATACGACTTGTAGCCGTATCTGCTTGATCCGTCATCGACGTCCGACGAGGCTTTGTATTGTCTGTAACGCTTAAAGAACACACCCCTGTACCGCTCGCCGTTGTACGTCACGTCCTTGTAGAAGATGAAATCGGTCTTTCTCGCAGCGATGTATTCGCCGTATGAAGTCCATCCGCTTGTCGGGCCCGCATAATATGAAAGTTCTTTTTTAAGAATTTCATCTGTGACCTCCGACTGCGGATAATTGCCGAAGTACACGTAATCGCCTTCGCGCGCATATATCTTTCCCGTTGTGGGCGTGACTGCCGGGGTTGTCACCGGGGTCGCAGCGGGAACGTACTCGGTCTTCTTGCTGATAACGACCATCGTCGCGTTGCGTTTGAATGACGAAGTCATGAGCTGCATTGCGTCGAAATATCTTGTTTTGTCGTTTCCGAGTATCGGATTGACCCTTTCTGACAACTCAGGTGCCGGATCGTACAGTTCAAAGTATGTCTTCCCGTCGAAGACCCAGTATCCTTTCACGAGAACAAAGTGTCCGCATGAGCCCCCGTAGCATCTTCCGATGATGCTTTGGCAGGACTCATCCGATGTGATATCCCCGGTCGTGAAAGGAACGATCGCGACACTGCCCTCATCAATGATTTTCATCAGGTCCTTGATGGTCTTGCTGTTGTACGAATCCGAAGGTCCCTCTATGTAATAGTAGCCGGCTTCCAGACCCAGCGAGACCGACGCGGTATAGACATTTTCCGGAGTCCATCCTCCGCCGCCGTTTTTATGTATATTTCTGATGTCGGCTACCTGAACGGAGAAGCCGGGGTCAGCCCACCTGCCCGCCATGTAGATACAGGTCGGCCCGCAGTTACTGTCCGAGTAAGGTCCTGTGTCCTTTTGCGTCCTGTAAAAACTGTAACCCACGTTGTCGTTTGACACCTTGGCAGTCGATTTTGTTCCGACGTTGCAGTAGACCGCATAATCAAGGCCGCACCTCGTGCACGCGTAACCCTCAAAATCGTGGCCGAGCGCGGGGTAGTATTCATAGGTGGAATAATCGCAGCGCGAGCAGGTATCGTATGCATAAAATCCGGATTCGGTGCACGTCGGGTCATTGCCCTCATGATGAACAATGTCATGTCCCAGCGCAGGAATTACTTCATAATTTGAGTATCCGCATCTTGAACAAGTCTCGTAATCTTTGAAACCTGCCGCTTCGCACGTGGCATCCTGTCCCTTATACACATCAAGGGCATGGCCGAGCGCGGGAAGCTCTCTGTACTCTGTTGTATAACCGCATCTCGAACACTTGTCGTAAGGCTCGTGCCCTCCGTTTTCACAGTCAGGCTCTTTCCCTTCGAAATGATCAAGGGCATGGCCGAGCCCCGGAAGCTCTCTGTACTCTGTTGTATAACCGCATCTCGAACACTTGTCGTAAGGCTCGTGCCCTCCGTTTTCACAGTCAGGCTCTTTCCCTTCGAAATGATCAAGGGCATGGCCGAGCGCCGGAATTTCGGTATAGGTCGAATACCCGCACCTTGAGCAGGTGTCGTACGGCTCAAAGCCTGTCTCCGTACAGCCCGGATCCTTGCCCTCGTGATGAACAAGATCATGTCCCAGGGCGGGCAGTTCCTCATGTTTCTCGATCGTATACCCAAACAGCAGATGATGTTTTCCTTCTGTAAGGCCGGCCGATCCGCAAGTCGGCGCAACGCCGGGGTCAACTGCGGTAAACGCAAAAAACAGTATAGATAACACAACCGCCACGAACGCGACTGCGGACACAACGATTAACAGTACTTTTGCTGATTTCTTCATTATCTCCCTCTATTACTGTAAAATGGCTTTATTTGATCGGCTCAAAATCCGCAGCTCCGTGCTTGCACAGCGGACAGACATAATCTTCGGGCAGCTCGTCGCCTTCGTATACGTATCCGCAGATCTTGCAGACGTATCCCTTCTTGTCCGCAGTTTCCGGCTTGGGCTTGACGTTTTCGAAATAGTAGGAATAAGTCATCGTCTCTCTGTTGGAGATCACTCTTGCTTCGGTAACGGTGCAGATGAACATTCCGTGGGTGTCGAAATCAACGTACTGCTCTACCTTCAGGGACATGAATGCGTTGATGTATCTTGACAGGAAGACGAGGCCGTTTTCGGACCTTGGCTCGTCCATTCCGGCAAATTTGTCCTCGTTGCGGCCGCTTCTGAAGCCGAAGGACTTGAACACCTCAAAGGGGGTGTCCACCGAGAGGCAGCAGATATTCATGATGCCGGTGCGCTTGATCACGTGGTGGGAGTAGTTCTGTTTGTTGATGCAGACCGCGATCCTGTTGGGGGAACTGGTTATCTGACTGACCGTATTGACGATGAGGGCATTGTCCTTATTGCCGTCGTTGCAGGTCACCGCATAGAGACCGTAACCTATCTTGAACAGGGCCTTCATGTCGTTTTTGTCCGCATAGTCACTCTTTCTTGCGATATATTCCCTGCAGAGTTCCTCGGCAAGGGCGTCCAGCTGTTTCTCCGACTCTTCGTTAAGAGCGGAGAGTATGTGCACGTTGTTCTCGCAGTACACAAGGTTCTTGGAATTTTCAAACATTCCCTTCATGACCTTGGCGGCAAGAGGCGCCCAGGAACCGTTTTCGATAAAGGCCACAGTCCTGTTCTGGTATCCCCTTTCGACGAGGCTCTCGATGAACTCTCTCATGTACGGGAAAATGCCCGCGTTGAAAGTCGTGGTGGCAAAAACGGTCTTTGAGTAGCGGAATGCGTCCTCCACCGCCTCGGCAATGTCAGCCCTGGCAAGATCCACCACGGATACCTTCGGACAGCCGTTGGATTTCAGCTTCTGTTCCAGCTTCAGCACGGCTTTTTCGGTGTTGCCGTAAACGGATGTGTAGGCGATCAGTATGCCGTCGGTCTCGGCCCGGTAGGAGGACCAGGTGTCGTACTGTTTGAGATAGTGGCCAAGGTCATCCTTCAGCACAGGGCCGTGGAGCGGGCAGATCATTTCGATCTCAAGGTTTGCCGCCTTCTTGAGAACAGCCTGGACCTGAGCGCCGTATTTGCCTACGATACCGAAATAATAACGTCTGGCCTCGCAGTCCCAGTCCTCTTCCTCAAACACGTTGTCAAGGTTCACAGCGCCGAACTTGCCAAAGCCGTCAGCAGAGAAGAACACCTTCTCGCAGGCGTCGTAGGTCATTATGACCTCGGGCCAGTGTACCATTGGCGCAGTGATAAAGCTTAAAGTGTGGCGGCCGAGAGAAAGAGTGGATCCCTCGCCGACAACGATCCTTCTGTCCTCAAATTCCTTCCCGAAGAAATTCTTCATCATCGCGAAAGCCTTGGCGGAGGAGACGATCTTCGCGTCCGGATATGCGTTCATAAACTGGACTATGTTGGCGGAGTGGTCCGGCTCCATGTGCTGCACCACCAGGTAGTCCGGTTTTCTGGATCCCAGGACATTGGCAATGTTGTCCAGCCACTCGTGGGTGAACTTTTTGTCAACGGTGTCCATTATCGCGATCTTGCCGTCGATGATCGCATAGGAGTTGTAGGCAACGCCCTCAGGCACAACGTAGTGGCCTTCGAAAAGATCGATTTTCATATCGTTTACGCCAATATGATAGATGTCATTGGTGATTTTCATAAATTCCTCCGGTTTTATAAGATTTAGATACAAAAAGCCCCTTGGCTTCAGGCCTCAGGGCATTCAGTGCAAATTATTTGATGGCGCCGAACTTTACAAGCTCGTTCCTGATGAGTTCTCTGTGCTCAGGAGACACGTCGCAAAGAGGCATTCTGCACTTGCCGACGTTCATGCCAAGAAGGTTCATCGCTTCCTTCACGGGCATCGGGTTGACTTCGCAGAAGAGAGCTCTCACTATTTCCAGACAGTCGATCTGCATCTTGAGGCCCTTGGCAAGGTCGCCCTGCTTTATGCTCATCACCATGTCGTGGACGTAGCCCGGGTCGAAATTGGCAAGTACGGAAATAACTCCGTGGCCCCCTGCTACCGCGGTGTAGAACGCCTGGTCGTCGTCGCCGGTGTAGATGTTAAGTTCGTCGCCGCAGCGTCTCTTGATCTCAAGCATCTGGGCCATGTTGCACTCTTTCATACCGTTGATGTTCGGTATGGAGCAGAGACGCTCATAGGTCTTGGGGTCGATGTTCAGGTTCGTACGTCCGGGCACGTTGTAAAGAAGGACCGGGATGTCTATGCTTTCCGCAATGGCGGAGAAATGTCTGTAAAGGCCCTCCTGGGTGGTTTTATTGTAGTAAGGCGTAACCGTAAGGATCGCGTCGGCGCCCATTTTTTCGGCTCTTCTGCTGAGTTTTATAGCGTGAACAGTGTCGTTGCTGCCGGTCCCGACTATCACAGGGATCCTGCCATGGACCGCTTTGACCGTATGTTCAGCCACCGCAAGGTGCTCCTCGTCGGGCATTGTTGCGGCCTCGCCGGTTGTGGCGCAGATCACGATGCAGTCCACTCTGTTGTCTATCTGAAATTCTATGAGTTCGTCGAGCTTATCGTAATCAACCTGCTCGCTGTATTCGCCCTTAAAAGGGGTTACGAGAGCTACACCCGCTCCTTCAAAAATCAACTTTTTCATGATAATGTCCGCCTTCCAACATACTTGTCTTCTGTAATATGTATTTTATCTTCCGTTTGCCTGAATCTGCCGGTTTTTGGCCGCATTGGCCTCACGCCTGAAAGTGTCAGATGAAGCCCTTGGCGCAGAGGTATTCCGCCATCAGAACGGCACCTCCCGCAGCGCCTCTCAGGGTATTGTGAGCCATCCCTATAAACTTATAATCGTACTGGGTATCCGGCCTGAGTCTTCCCAATGATACGCTCATTCCGCCGTCGTTGTCCCGGTCAAGTCTTGTCTGGGGCCTGTTATCCTCTCTGAAATATCTGAGAAATTTCCCGGGCGAAGAAGGGAGGCCCATCTGAGTTGCTTCGTTGGTATAATTTTCCCACAAATCGATGATTTCGTCAATAGTCGGTTTTTCTTTTAAGGTTAGAAAAACCGCGCCCATGTGGCCGTCTGTGACGGGAACTCTGATGCACTGTGCAGTGAAGGACATTGTTTTGTCCGGCACGATCACACCGTTCTCGATTTTGCCGAAAAGCTTCAGCGGCTCCACCTCGGATTTTTCCTCTTCACCGCCAATGTATGGTATCACGTTGTCGATCATCTCGGGCCAGGACTGGAATGTCTTTCCCGCTCCGGAAATGGCCTGGTATGTGCAGACCAGCACTTTTTCGATGCCGAATTTGCGGAGAGGTTGAAGAGCCGGCACATAGGTCTGAAGGGAGCAGTTGGATTTCACCGCAATGAAGCCCCGCTTTGTCCCCAGTCTTTTTCTCTGGAAAGGAATGATGTCCGCATGCTCCGGATTGATCTCCGGCACTATCATCGGCACGTCGGGCACGAGCCTGTTGGCACTGTTGTTGGATATGACCGGGCACTCGCGTTTAGCGTAGGCCTCTTCAAGGGCTCTGATCTCGCCCTTTTTCATATCCACGGCGCAGAACACAAAATCCACTGACTCTGCGATCTCGTCAATGTCTGCCGTAGCGTCTTTAAGTACAAAACTCTTGTATTTTTCGGGCATTGGCGTGGGTATTCTCCACCTGCCCTCAACGGCCTCTGCATACGTCTTTCCCGCGGATCTTCCGCTTGCGGCAAGTATCTTCACATCAAACCAGGGATGGTTCTCAAGAATCGCAAGAAACCTCTGTCCCACCATGCCTGTTGCGCCAATGACGCCAACGTTGTACTTTTTCAAAGCCAGCACCTCTTTTTCGAAAAACCGGCCGGAAAAGGCCCTTTAAGCCCGGCTCCGCAGCAGTTCTTTCAAAAATCGGCAACGCCCAAAACCGGAAGTTTTGCGGCCGCCGTTAACTGTTAATGTTAGCATTGTACCGTGGTGTTGTCAACGATTTTTCGTCTGCGCAGGCTCGCAGCGCCCGTTAAAACCGTTGGCAGTGGTCAGTGAACGGTGGTCAGTTATTGGTTGTCAGTGATCGGCATCGATCACAGTTCCGGAGGGCTCGTCGATCACCGTATCTCTGGAGAGAGGCTCGCCGATTACAGGCAGTCCCTTTTCGTCAAACGTGATCTTCTGAACGTATGCATACCTGCCCTCCACTCCTGCGTCCGGCGTGGCCATGCCGTGGTAGGCTATCCAGGCTTCCGTTCCGTCAGGCGAAGTGAAGAAAGAGCAGTGGCCCACGCCGTAGACTTCGTTGCCGGACACAAAGATCGGTTCTTCCAGTTTTTCCCAATTTTTAGGGCTGGCAAAATTGCCGGGGCTTCTGTCGGGGCCTACGTAGTGCAGGGCTCCCAGGCAGTAATACTCGCTCCAGCAGCCGCTGGCGGAATAAATGATATACAGTTCACCGCTGTTTTCCACAAAGATGGGGCCTTCGTTGATCCTGCCGTCATTGGCGTCATCTGAGCCTCTCGTCTCCCACTCGAGCTGAGGTCTTGAGATCCTCGTCCTGGTTTTTGAACTGAGTGTCCAGGGGTTTTCCATCTGCGCAAGCCTCAGTATCTGGCCGTAGTCCGAAAACTGGGAGTAGCAGGCGTAGAGTATTCCCGTCTCTTTTTCGTAGTAGACCGTCATGTCTATTGCCTGCAGCGAATCGTCAACGGCGCCCTTGAAAACGTAATTCGAAAAAGGATCGGCGGTCTCCGATTCAAGGCAGAGCATGCGCATTGAGCCGAACTCAAATCCGTCGGTGGAGGCGCAGAAATAAACGTACCACCTGCCTGTGGTCTCTATGTAGTGAATCTCCGGAGCCCAGGCGTTCCAGCCCAGGGTCTTTCCTCCGCCAATATCATCCCCGGTCTTTATAAGATCCTTGTATTCTCCGTAAAAGACCTCCGACAAAAGCCTGCTGCGGTAGAGCCTGACCCTTGTGACTTCGGTTGCCAATGCATAATAGTATCCGTCGTGGTACGTGATAAACGGATCGGGCTTGCTGTCATAGCTTATAGGGTTCTTAAACTGTCCTTCCAAAGTTCCGTCCTTTCCCGGACCGGTATGATCCGTTGGTTCCGGCAGCGCCGTTTCCTCTGACGTTCCCCGTGGGTCATCTCCGGTCTTTCCGACGTCCTGCGAAACGCAGGAGACGCAAAAAACGACAATGCCCGCCAACACAAGCGCCAATATCGTTTTCGGTACCCTAAGGCATATTTTCATTTTTCCATTCCCCTCAGGAGTGCTTCAGATTTGTCTCCATTATACCTTTTTCTTGTGGAGAAGTCTTGCGGAATTTTGTATAATTAACTCAGCAAAGAAAGCCGTTATACCGGCGGGGAGGTTTATTATGTCTCAAGTCACTGTAGTTCGCATTGAAGCGCTGAAAAACAGTATTGTTTTGACTCTGAGCGGATCTTTTGAAGGGTCTGCAGAGCTGTCCGTCTATTCTCCGGCAGTTGGAGAAAAGCTGCTCCTTGGAAAATATTCGGTTCCCGTTGACGGGGATAAGATTTACGTAGACAGGTTTGCCACCGGAAGGGACGGCGCGTTTCTGCGTTACGAGACCCCCTTTGGAGGCGTTGTTTACGCCTCATACGTCGAGCCTGAATTTGATTACGGCTACCCCGAGGGACTGTCGAAAAAAGGCCTTCAGATCAGCGATCCCGTTGATGCGGAGATCCTTGGCGTAAAGCACACCGCGATAAACGTTGCCATCACCGACGTTATGAAGAAGACGCCAACGGAGTTCACGGAGCCTTTTGAGCTGGACGGCTACACCTATTATATCGATATGAACGAGATCCGGGACTTTGACCAAAGGTTCAGCGAGTTTACGAAGCGGGGGATTCTTGTCAATCTGATCCTTCTCTGCGGAAAGCATTGGCGCCAATTCGTTTCCGAGGAGATGAAACCCATTCTTCTCCACCCGGACTACAACGACGAGGGCACCCTTTCGGCCTTCAACGTAGTGACGGACGAGGGCGTAAGGTGGTATCAGGCCTTTGTGACATATCTTGCAAGGAGGTACGGAGACCCGGCTTCAACGGTTGGCAGGATCTACGGCATGATCATCTCCAACGAAGTCCAGTCCCAGTGGATCTGGGGCAATGCCGGCGAAAAGACATGCGCGGAATTTGCCAAGCACTACACCGCCGCCATGAGGATCGCCTGGGTCGCAGCCTCCTCGGTGTCGTCAGCAATCAGGATCTACGCGTCCCTTGACCATTTCTGGGGCGGACCCATGGATCCCTCGCAGCCAATGCGTTTCTACGGAGCGCTGGAGCTCCTCACTAAGATCAGAAAACTTGCCAAGGCGGAGGGCGACTTCTACTACAACATTGCCCACCACCCCTACCCCCAGGATCTCTCCATGCCGGATTTCTGGAACGATACAACCGCCACAGACGAGGACGACTCCCTCAGGATCACCTTCAAAAACCTTGAAGTGCTCGCCAGATTCCTCTATAAAGAGGAAAACCTTTTCGAGGGCCGGCGCCGCAGGGTCATTCTCTCGGAGCAGGGATTCAATTCAAAATGGACTCCCGAATCTGAAATTCTTCAGGCCACGGCCTACGGCAGAGCCTACCGCAAGATCATGGAGATCCCGGAGATCGACTCCTTCATTCTCCACGCCCACAGGGACAACAAAGAGGAATTCGGGCTGAACCTTGGCGTCTGGCGCAGGAAGCAGGACTCCAATGAGATCGACGGGCCCAAGCCCATCTACTTCCTCATGAAGGCCATCGACACCGTTGACGACACAGGCCATTTCGTCTGGCAGAGATTCTGACAAGCTGTTTTTTTGCAAATTCAGGTAAAAATGATATACAAGCTCATCGCTTCCGTAATGATCGACCAGCTCATAAAAAGGCCGTCCCGGCGGAACATTGAAAAGACAAACAATAATTATCTCGCCCACCTGAGGGACTGCGGCATGGACAACGTGGCGGAGGCTTTTTTGCGGTCGGAGGAGACCCTCTCTGCCCTTCACCCGGAGGAGATCACCATCAGGTCCTTTGACGGTGCCGCCCTCTTCGGAAGGTATTTCCCTGCAGACACGCCAAGCGACCTGACCTTTATCCTTGTCCACGGCTACAAAGGCAGCGGCGCCAGAAACTTCATCCTCCAGTTTGACGAGATCCGTTCACTTAACGCCAATATCCTGATGATCGACCAGCGTGCCCACGGAAAAAGCGAGGGCAAGTATATCACCTTCGGCGTCAAAGAGCGGCTTGACGTAGCTTCCTGGGCAAGTTATCTTTTATCCGCCAATGAAAACACCAGGATCATCCTCTATGGCATCTCCATGGGTGCGTCAACGGTCCTTGCCGCATCCGCCCTTCCCACGTTTAAGAACTCCCTTTGCGGTGTGATTGCAGACTGCGGCTTCACCTCACCGGGGGACGAATTTCGCCACCTTGCGGTATTCAAAGGGAAGCGCGCCCCGGAAGACTTCATGCTGGAAGCCGCGGAGGTCGTCAGGAAGAAAGCAGATTTCGACGTCAACGCCTACCACACCGAGGACTTTTCTGCAAAGCTCAACGTCCCTGTCCTCTTCGTTCACGGTGAAAAAGACAGGTTCGTGCCCTCCTCATTCACAGTAAAAAACTTCGAGGCCTGCTCCTCGCCGTACAAGAAGCTTCTTATCGTCCCCGACGCCTACCATGCGGAGTCCTTTTACCACGACCCGGAGGGCTATAAGGCGGAGATTCGGTCCCTCGTCAAGGCGGCTCTTGGACCAGATCAGGTCTGATCCGCCACGTATTTCTCACATTTCTTCAGCACCCTTCGGGTAAAAAAAGTGTTGATTTGGACTGCGGTATGTGTTACAATCCCAAAGCGGTCGCGAGGAGCTTGCTTTAATTGCCTCCCCGCAGCCAATCCCGCCAATGTGGCTCAGGGGTAGAGCAATTCACTCGTAATGAATAGGTCGTGGGTCCGATTCCCACCATTGGCTCCAAAGAAAACCGCACGGTCGCAAGAATGTACCGTGCGGTTTTCTTTTAGTTTTCAGGGGGAATCGGGCCCTGATTGCCGGAGCTGTACCAACAGCGAGACGGGGTGATTCCCATCATTGGCAAAAAAAGACGGAAGTTCTTTTCAGAGCCTCCGCCGGACTGTTAACAAGAGTATATTATCTCTGCAATGACTGAAAACAGTCTTTAACCGTATCAAGCAGTGGATATCTCTCCGTTGAGGTGCTTGAAATCCCAAACTCCTGTTTCACCAGGTCTATGTACATCGAGGCCTCTCCGTCGTCGCCCATGTATATTCTTTCGTATTCTTCTTTTCCGACGAGTTCTTTAATGATTAGCTGGCTAAGAGCCAGATTGTCGAAGGATACGACTTTGAAACCTTTCAGGATCTGTGGCAGGAGTCTTTGGGTTTCCGCCATATTTGCAGCGACCTTTTCGTTGTAGAAAGCCTCGCCTCTCCCAAATCTTTTGTATCCCAGTATCAGGATCTTCAGGTCTTTCCCAAAAAGTTTGTTGTAGTCTTCTGCGGGGAATACACCGTTGATCAGATGAAGGACCACATTGGGGTGTTTTTGGGCAAAATCGACCGCCGGATGATCATATGAGAGGCAGCTTATTCCCAGCCCGAATATAAGTTTGCTATCGATCAGCCGCATGAGAAGATCTTCATTCCTGACAAGATCTTTCTGATTGACGGTAATATTTGCCACAACTTTATTTTGTTTCAGCCTTTGGAGAAAAGGAACCAATCCGGGATGGCTCAGGGGATCACCGCCCCCTATGGCAACCTCGGTTCCCGGAAGAAAGGTATTAGTGATCGGCTGAAGAAGATCTGCATGCCGGCCGTGGACGCCGCTGTTTTCGTGGCACATGGGGCAGTTGTTCTCGCAGTAATCCGTTATTTTCAGGTCAAGAGAATCGGGAAAATCCGCCTTGAAGACACTCCCGACGGTCTGTTTGACTTTTGTACCGTCATCATACAGTTTTACACTATAATTTCCGTTTTTGTAGGCAAAAAGCAGTTCCGGCATGTCAAAGTCTCTCTTTGTCGTCCAGCAGCATAAAGCCGTTGTAGTTTTCAGTGCCGAAAAATCTTTTCTTGCCGAGAAGATACTCCTTTGCAGCCTCGCAAAGAGAGTCTTCATCACTGCAGTCTTTTATGCCGGCCACGTCGGTCAAGAGTCTCCTGTGATAGTCAAACCCGCAATTGCAAAAGTCAAGGCACCCCTGTCCGAACATGCACTCGCACAGTCTCTCGCTGCCGTAACGTCTGTAATTTGAAACAAACTCATCAATAAACGCCCTGCTGTGCTTTGACTCTGTGCCCTCTATAAGCTTCAGTGCCAGATATTCCGCAATATTCTCTTTTTCAACCTTTTCCCTTTCGCAGAACACGTCAAGACAAATATCGTAGAATCTGTTTATTGTCCTGCTCTCAGGCAGCATTTCGTCTTCCGCGGGTTCTTTCACGTTCCATCCGGATTCGCATGATTCCTCATCCTCATCATCTTCCGTATCATCAACGCCCCCTGCATTGACCAGTGCCTTAAGCATAAGCAATCTGCTCCAGGGACTTGCGCACTCAAAAGTATACTCGTCGGGTTCGCTGTCGCTGAACGCCAATGCATGAGTAGAACTGCTGTTAGTCTCAAACACGCCTTTTCTTATAACAGTTTTCATAATGGCCGCTCCTTTTAATCCGGTGTACTTAGAACCGGAATTCCGCAGAACACTGTTTCTAACAAAGAGCCTTTCTGCGCCGTATAACGTAAACAAAAAATGGTTTCAAAATTAATATGAAAGGCAGGGTCCTTTTTGATCCCGCCTTTTTGACGATTTTTATCTAAGAATTCTGCGAAGATATGAATCAAGTGCCTCTTCGCACAGCCTCTTGTCTTTGACAAGCTTAAAGCAGAGTTCGCCCCCGGCATAGCAGAGCTTAAAGACCGCCGCCTTTTCGGAGTCGGACTTTGCCGGTGACGCAATGGCAAAAGCTTCGTTGCCGACTCTTGTATAACCGAGGAGTTTCATTCTGATGTCATTGCCCCTTTGGTCTGTGATCCAGAATTCATTTCTGACCTGTTTCTTCAGGGGCTTTTCCGGCTCCGGCTCCACTGACGGCACCGGTTCCTCTTCCGGAATTTCAGCTTCGGGTTCGCCCATCTTCGGGCACGTTTCATCGAAAGACTCCTCATCTTCAGATGATTCCTCATCCTCGTGCTCTTCGCCTGTCTCCGTCACCTCCGGGGTTTCTTCATCGCCCGTAGGTTCGGTGTCGTCCACTTCTTCCGAAAAAGCACCCTCATTGGCAGGGTCCTCATCATCCTGAGGATCATCCATAGAGACGATCTCCTGACCAAATAACTCATCGAGATCGGCCTCTTCCTGGTCCGACAGATCATCTATAAAGAAACCCTCCGGCTCCGGGCCAATGTCTTCCGGGGCGCTTTCAGCCTCTTCCGGATCTCCGAAAAAAGCCTCCTCAGGTTCCTGCAGATCCTCAAAAGAGGTATCCTCAGCCCCTTCAAAGCCGTCTTGGGTCTGGTTTTCCTCTTCGCCTGTTATTCCGGTTTTAGTTTCTGAATCAGACATCACAGCCTCCCGAAGTCCGCTGAACAAATCAAACAAGTGAAACAATAATTACTGACCCGACCGGCCATTGGCGTCAAGATAGCTCTGAAGAATAATTTGAGCCGCGATCATATCACTGATGCCCTTCCTGCGCTGGGACACACCCATTGTGATCATGGCCCGGTCCGCAGACCTTGTGGTAAGCCTTTCGTCCTGCCGCACTATCTGCGCTTCAGGGTAGCGCTCGCTGAACTTTTCGATGAACTTTTCGGTGCGATGGATCCGGTTGCCGAAGGAGCCGTCCATGTTTATCGGGTATCCCACCACAACGGTGTCGCACTTCTCGGCCTCGTAAACTGAGCCAATGGCGGCAACGGTCTCCGCAAGGGACTTTTTCCCGTCAATGACACACCTTGGCGTTGCCACGATACGCATACTGTCGCTCACGGCGATTCCGATCCTCGAGTCCCCGTAGTCAATACCAATCACCGCTGCCATAAAAGCTCTCCGTCAGTGATTTCCGTGGTCGTTCGACAGGCTCTCAAGGTAAAAGCTCACAAACTCGTCAAGGAGTTCGTCTCTCTCTGCCTCGGTGATTATAGCCCTTGCCCCGCCGTAATTTGTGATATAGGTGGGATCGCCGGACATTATGTAACCCACGAACTGGTTGATGGGGTTGTAGCCCCTCTCCTTCAGGCAAACGTAGACCTGCTCGATGATCCTAGCCGCCGAGCTGTCCTTCTTTGCCGAGCCGCCGTAAACTGTCTTCTTAAGTCTGTCTTCTTTCGTGTCTTTGGTCATTTCAATACTCCCTCTGTTGTTCTCAAGTTATTTTCCTATCTTAACGTCCCAGTATGCCCCGCCGCCTCTTTCGGTGACGAAAACGATACCTTTCTCCAGCATTCCGTTTCTGATGCCGTCAGCGCTTGCAAAATCTTTCTCGCCTTTGAACGCAAGCCATTTTTCAAAAGCATCCGCAGCCTCTTTCTCAGTAACGCCGCTCTTTGCCAGGTACTTGGCTTTGATTCTGTCCGTGATCTCCGAAGGATCCGAATTCAAAAGCCTCAGCACTCCGTAGACCTCCTGCAGGGTCTTTTTCACCTCGACGGCATCGCCAATGAGATTCTTCGCCAAAAGTTTCTGGAGTTCGGAATAATAGCCGAAGAGATTGGCAACTGCAACCGCCGTGTTGAAATCATTGTCCATCGCCTCGGTGAACTCACGCCTGATCCTTTCGGAAAGGTCCTTGCCCTGCTGGCCGGATTCCGGGTTGCCCTCCTCCTCTGCTCTGCGGTCGATCTTGGCGAAAAGCCTGTAGATGTCGTATATCTTCGACTCGTTGCTGTCAAATATCCCGTCCATTATATTTATATCGGAACGGTAGCTGTTCATGAGCAGCGTGAGTTTGATAACGTCCCCGGGGAACTCCTTCAGCAGGTCCTCGAGAAGGATCCCGTTGCCAAGGGATTTGGACATTTTCTGGCCGTTGACCTTCACAAGGCCGTTATGGAGCCAGTATTTCGCAAACTGCTTTCCGGTCAGCGCCTCGCTCTGGGCGATCTCGTTCTCGTGGTGTGGGAATATCAGGTCCTTGCCGCCGCCGTGAATGTCCAACGTCTCGCCAAGGAACTTCATGCTCATGGTGCTGCATTCAATGTGCCAACCCGGCCTGCCCTTGCCCCAGGGACTCTCCCAGAATATCTCGTCATCCCCCGCGTGCTTCCAGAGGGCAAAATCCCGGTCGTTGCGCTTGCCCGGCTCCGTCTCGTTCCTGACGCCGCTCAAAAGTTCCTCGCCCTCCAGTCTGTTGGAAAACTTTCCGTAGCCCGGGAAGGACTCCACGTCAAAATAAACGTCACCGTATTCCGTTGGATAGGCATGGCCCCCATCGATGAGCTTCTGAATGAAGTTGATCATATCCTCAACGCACTCCGTCGCTCTGGAGCAGACCGTTGGCGGATGTATTCCCAGCTCCTCAAACTCCCTGTCGATGCCCGCCATGATCAATTCGGCGTATTGTCTCGGATCCACGCCAAGTTCCCTCGCCCTGATAATGATCTTATCGTCAACGTCGGTGTAATTCCGGACGTAGGTCACGTCATAGCCAATGTACTCAAGATAGCTCCTGATAACGTCAAAGATAACTGCCTGATAGGCATGGCCAATGTGAGCCTTTCCGGATGCGGTAATGCCGCAGGCGTACATTTTGACTTCGTTGCCGGAAACCGGTTTGAATTCTTCTTTTTTTCGGTTTAAAACGTTGTAGACTTTGAGCATTTTGCCTCCAAAATCATTTAATAGTGATTGGTTAAGAGTTAATAGTGAAGAGTGGCTGGCGCATTGCGGCGAAGCCGCTTCACATTTGTTAGTGATCAGTTAATAGTGAACAGTTGAGGTACAGGATCGGCTTCGCCTCACCTTTATTCCCTGCGAAGTTTCACTTGCGGCGTCAGCCGCACTCACTTGCGCGAAGCACACCCACTTGCACCGAAGGTGCACCCACTTCGCCGCCAGGCGACCCACTCGCGGAGCTTTGCTCCGCGCTCACTTGCGACGTAGTCGCACCCACTTGCGCAAAGCACACCCACTTGCACCGAAGGTGCACCCACTTCGCCGCCAGGCGACCCACTTGCGCCGCAGGCGCACCCACTTGTGCGGAGCGCACTCACTTCGCCGCCAGGCGACCCACTTGCGCCGCAGGCGCACCCACTTGTGCGAAGCGCACCCACTTCGCCGAAGGCGACTCACTTCAAAAATCCATTAATTATCTGCTCCTCAGCCTCTTTTTCGCTCAGGCCCAGGGTCATAAGCTTTATGATCTGCTCGCCGGCAATCTTGCCGATTGCAGCCTCGTGGATCAGAGCGGCGTCGATGTCATTGGCGGAGAGCCGGGGTTCTGCCACTACTTTGCCCTCGTCCATTACGATGGCATCGCACTCAGAGTGGCCGTTCGAGGGGGCGTTGCCCCTGATGTCCGACACGAACTTTTGGGTGGAGCGGCCCTTGGCGACTGAACGGGACACCAGGTGAGCCCCCGAGCCCTCTCCGTTAAGGTCCACTGAAAAGTTGGTCTCTGCGTGCTGGTCGCCCTCCGTGAGGATCTTCTCCTTCACCACGATTTTGGCGTCTTTGCCGACGATAGCGGTTGTTTTCCTGAAGGTGTCGTCAACGCCGCCGATCTGAACGGTGTCCATCTCCATGTACCCGCCCTCGCTGAGGTCAACAAAAGTGGTGGGATTCATCACCTTTTTGCCTGCATTGCCGGTGCCGAAGTGCTTTTCGATGTATTTGACCCGGGCGTTTTTGCCGATGTAGAAGGAGTGGATGCCGCTGTGCTCCGAGTCTCCGTGGCCGTGGTTGTTGATCCCGCAGCCCGCAACGATGGTCACCACCGCATCTTCGCCAATGTGAAAATCGTTGAACACCGTCTCTTTGAGGCCGCTCTGGCTGAGGAGCACCGGTATGTGAACTGTTTCGTTTTTCGTGCCGGCTTTGATGTAAATGTCGATGCCGGGGGCGTCGGTTTTGGGAACAATATTGATGTTTTCTGTAACACTTCTGGCCACGCCTTGGCCGTTCAGTCTGAGGTTGTAGGCAGTGCCCTCCTCAAACTCTGTTTTTCCGGTTATCGTCTTCAGCAGGTCGATCTGTTCGGGGTCAAGTCCTTTGAATGCCATTGGTCAGTCCCCCTTCCTGTAGTAGATGCAACCCGGCGTCTGGATCTCTTTGTAAAGAGTCCCGCCGTCCCCGTCGGCAGTGACGGTTCCGCCGGCTATAACGATTATCCGGTCCGCCAGTTTCAGGATGCGCTCCTGGTGGGAGATGATGATTATGCTGCCGTTGGTGCTCTCGTGAAGCTCTTTGAAAACGTTGATGAGGTTGTTGAAGCTCCAAAGGTCGATTCCGGCTTCCGGCTCGTCAAAAACGGACAGCTTTGTGTTCCGGGCCATTATCATTGCGATCTCGATGCGTTTGAGTTCGCCGCCGGAGAGGCTTGCATTGGCTTCTCTAGCTACATAGTCTCTGGCGCATAGTCCCACCTTTGCCAAAAGGGAACAGGCCTCCGCAGTCGTCAGTTTCTTCCCCGACGCAAGTGAAAGCAGGTCCTTCACCGTCAGACCTTTGAACCTTACCGGCTGCTGGAAACCGTAGCTGATGCCCAGGTTCGCTCTTTCCGTGACGCCAAGACCGGTAATATCTTCACCGTCCACCAGAATGCTGCCGCTTGTGGGTTTTATTATGCCGGCAATAAGTCTTGCAATCGTGGATTTTCCGCTGCCGTTGGGCCCGGTTATGACCACAAAGCGCTCCGAAAGCTTAAAACTCACGTTTTTTACTATTTCGTTTCCGTCTTCCGTCGTATACGAAACGTCTCTGAATTCAATCATTTATCTTTTATTCTCCTGATATTCCTCCGGCAGTCATCGCTACCGGACAGGTGGAATTATACCATTTTTGCCAATTCCTTCAACGCATTTCGGCATTGGCGCTGTGATTTCAGTTTTTATTAAAGTTGCGTTCCGGCGCTTCAGATCAATTTGCTGCCGTAGAGAAGCTTCTGAGCGATCCTCTCGGACAGGGCGTTTTTCGTTGGCGGGTGGATCTCGTTGCTCTCGCAAATATCTCTGCTCACCACAAGTTCAACGTCCGGGTCGCTGTCCGCAGCCTTTTTCTGAGCTTCCTGGATGGCGGTCCACCACTCGGGGTGCCACTCGTCTCTCGGTTTGAAGTCAGCGATCTGGACAAGGGCCGTTCTGAATTTCGAAATACCAAATAGTTCACGGATGCCTTTCAGCAGTGCAGCCACGTATTTATGGTATACCTCCGCCTCGGCGCCTGTGGTGTCGCTCTCCCCCTGATACCAGATCAGATAGCTAAAGCCGAAGGGTGCAAAAGCCTTAAGCATTCCGTTGTAGATGACCGACGGCTTGTTGAAGGCGCTGTAGTCCGGGTAAGAGTGGTCCGGGTGAAGTTCCTCTTGCGGAATAATGATGTTGTCGACCGGGAACTCCGGAAGCCAGGATTCGATTATCGACGCACCCTGGTAGCAGAATATCATTCCCACAGCCTTTCCGGTCTCCACGGTAAAGGTCCTTCCTGCCAGGTAGCCGATCGCCGACCAGAAGGCAACGCCCTCTTTTTCCGCCACGTGCCAGCCTTCGCAGGACGCCAATGCCTCCCTGCCGTACCAGGGTCTGTCCACAAAATAACACCTGAGCATCGGATCGTCTCGGTAGAGTTCCTTTGACGTATTGGTGTCTTTGAGCATAAGTTCCGCATTCGACTGGCCTGTCACCAGGCAAACGATGCCGACGTAAACGTTTTTAAAGACCCTGACTTCGCCGTCAAGGTCAACTGTCATTTCATAGGGGCCTCCCGCCTCCGCAGGCGGAAAAGAGACAAGCCAATCCTCACTGTCAGCGTTGACCAGTTCCCTGCTCTCGCCAAGAAACGTGACTTTTACTCTGCCTTGGCCCTTTCCGAAAACCTTTATTGTCCGGCCCTCGGCCAGAACCATATTGTCGCTGAAAATACTGTTTATGGTCATAACAGATCCTCCACTACGCCGGCAATAACCTTTATCTGCCGGGTTTAACTGTCATTTCTTTCTGAATACGCCCTTGACGCCAAGGAAATAGCCGATCACGCCAACGGCTCCGATGGAGAGAACGAAGGCGACCGAAATCAGCACTATCGCGAGTGGCATCATTGAATCGCTTTTGTTTTCGGTTTTGCCCGGGTCTCCGCTCGATTCAGGTTCTTTTGTGGTCTCAGGTTCCGGAGTTTCTTCTGTTTCAGTCTCCTCCGGGGTCTCTGTCGGCTTGTCTTCCGGCGTTGCCGTCGGAATATCAGTTGGTTCAGGGGTTTCCGTTGGCGTTTCCGTCGGTGTTAGAGTCTCCGGTTCGATTGCAGTCGGGGTCTCGGACGCAGGTTCGGTCTCGGAAGGCTCCGGAGTGGAAGTTTCCCCGGGATCGCCGCCGTTCTCAAAATCCGCGACATATTCAAAGCGGAAGGTACCGGAATAGTCCTCTCCTCTTTCATCCACTGCGTATATCTCAAAAATCAGTACAGTTCCGTCCTCTTCAGGGGTAAATGCCGGAAGTTCGGCTTCAAAGCCCTCCGCATAAGGGGTGCTGCGGTCCGCATTGCCCTCGCTGTCGCAAAGGTACCAGTAAACACTCAGGCCCTCCCCAGCACCTTTGATCATCGCTGAAACATTGGTTTTCTGATCCGGATCAGCTGCAGTTACTCTTTCCGACCCCTCCGCAAATGAAACGGTTATCTTTTCTTTATTGTCTTCAGTTATGTTAAGCACATAGGGAACAACGGCCTCCGCAGAAGGGGTTTCCCGTTTCGGCTCGCTGACCACTGCCAGCGCGTAGAATGTAACGTTTTTGTTTTCTTCCTCTATTCCCGGCAGCTGTACGCTGAGGCCCTCCGCCACAGATTCCTCCGAAAGCTTTGTCCCTGACTCATCGCAGAGATACCACTTGACGGTAAATCCCGCTTTCGCTCCCGTAACTGAAACAGTTGCCTCAACAGGAGTTCCGGGCTCATCCGAAGAAAACAGAGATGCACCGGGAATCACTGTAACTTCGTCATGTGAAAGCTTGTCAAACGTATAAGTAATCTTGAGCACAGTCCCCGCTTCCGCACTGTAGTCCGTCAGCAGTTCCGCATCAGCTTTTTTGCCAAGGACAGTTGCCTCCGCAGCAGGGTCGAAAGCATAGCCCTCCTCCGGCGCTGCGACAACAGATATCCTGTAGATACCGTCGCCATAGAAGACATCCAGATCGTCTGCGGGGTCCATTTTTCTGAAATTTGCACCGCCGTCAAGTGACTCGTACCAGCTGCATTCAACAGCATAAACGCCGGAGCCTTCCCCGAAGATTACCGCTGTTCCCGGCTTTTCGCCGGAAGCCGGAGCTACAACACCTTTGATCTCAACCGATGGAACGTACTGTATCAGGATCTCCACCATACCGAAATCCTTTGAGACCGTAACGGCATTGGCGGTAAAGGAGACGTTGGCGGGTTCGCCGTTTACAGTCGGTTTGGCGGCTGCGTCCCAAACGTATCCGTCTTTGATGTTATATGTGACTTCAAACCTGTAATAATAGGTCTCTTTGAACACCGGGGAACTGCCTCCGGTCTTTGAAAGAGGTGTGTATTCATTTCCGTCGGCGGACTCAAGCCAATTGGCTTCAGTTTGCTCCAGTCCTGCAATTTTTACGGTATTGAAGCTGTAGACCGGATTCTCACCGGGAGCAGGTTCCGCGACACCGTCTATCGACAGCTCCGCCTTTAGAGTTTCTTTCTTAACAAGAGGTCCGTAGTTCTGGCGGACAGTCAGTGTGCTTCCGGAAAAGTTAACCGTAGAGACCTTTTTCCCGTTTATCGTGACATCCGGCTTGAGGGCGTTCCATACGTAGCCTCCCTCTGCCGTGAATTCTGTCTGGAATCTGTATCTGTATCCCTCTTTAAATACCGGTTCGTCTTCGCCGGATTCCATTACGATATAGTTTGTCCCATCTTCTGATTCCAGCCAAAGAGACCCCGCTCCTGCCATGGAACAGTAAAAGCCCTCGGATTCAGCCGTAGACCACCCGTAATAAGGGCTCTCCCCAACGACAGGTTCGACAAAATCAACTATCGAAACACTTCCGATAACCTGTGCGGCAACTGCATTCAGTCCTCCCAGCGCCAATACCACCGCTGCCACAAGGACCGGAAAAACAATTACGAACCGTTTCATACATTCCTCCGGTTTATCAAAAAAGCCAATACCTTTCAGGCTTAACTGCAAACTTCAAGCGGCTGCCCGCCGCCCTCATATTATACAAAAGCCGCCGAATTTATTCAACTTTAACAAGTTTTCATTTTGTCAAAATCCTTCGCGACCCGTACCCGATCCGGTTGCCTGCCAACTGGAAAATAGGCAAAAAAAGATCCGGACTTTTGAAGCTCGGATCTTTAAATGGTGACCCCTACGAGAATCGAACTCGTGTCGCAGCCGTGAAAGGGCCGTGTCTTAACCGCTTGACCAAGGGGCCATATATCTGGTGGCTGCGGTAGGACACGAACCCACGACCTTCCGGGTATGAACCGGACGCTCTAACCAGCTAAGCTACGCAGCCATTATGCGCCTTTTTGAGAGTTCTCTCAAAGGCGAAGGTCATGATATCACTTTTGAAAAAAGCTGTCAACTACTTTTTCGACAACCGACCGGGTTTGGTTAATAGTGATTGGTGAATAGTGATCACCGCGCCGCAGGCGCATCACTCGCACCGAAGGTGCGCTCACTGCGACGAAGTCGCTTCACTCTTCACTCTTCACTATCAACTAAGCACTGTTAACTGATCACTGCGCCGCAGGCGCATCACTCGCACCGAAGGTGCGCTCACTGCGACGAAGTCGCTTCACTCTTCACTCTTCACTATCAACTAATCACTGTTAACTGATCCCTGCGCCGCAGGCGCATCACTCGCACCGAAGGTGCGCTCACTGCGGCTCCGCCGCAAGCCCTTCCAGAACTCCCAGAATGACTATGCCCGCGACCACAAGTCCCACCGCAGCATACTGCTTCCAACTGAGTTTCTCTTTGAGGAAAATTCTCCCGAGGATCAGGCTCATCACGCAGTAGCTTGCCACCACGGGAGCGGCAGCGATGCCGTTGGCGCTCATCGCATAGACGTATGCAAACTGACCTCCGGTCTCGAACAGTGCGGCCAGGACCCTCGAAACCGGGGTGAAGCCGATCTTTCCGGACTCATTGGTGACAATGCCGATTTTTTGCTTTTTTATCACAAAAACATAGATCGCAAGGATCACGGCGACAATAAGAAACGTGAGCTCGTAGGAGATATTGGCCACGTCCTCAATATTATCTTCCGTAACGCCCAGGAGCGGCGTTTTCTCGAAATCGTCAAGGTACAGCCCGTCGAAAAACGTTCCCAGCGCATCAATGATACAGTAAAAGATGGGCATCATAAAGGCGATGAAGCCTATCTTGTACTTTTTGTCCGTCTCCTGCAGGTATTTGAGTTCCTTCTGATGCTCAAAGACGCCAAGGAGCACAACGCCAACGGAAATCACGAAAATCGCAACAAGCGTCCAGATGTCCGGCAGTTCCCTGAGCACGATCATGAGGAGTATCGCGCTGACGGCACCGCTGGCGTTCTGGATAGGAGACGAAACAGAAACCTCGAGATAACGGAGCCCGAAATAGCCAACCGTCATAGAAGCGATGTACATTGCCGAGACAGGAAAATAGATCAGAAGATTCCTCGGGTCATAATCAATGCCCTTGGCAAGCAAAGTAACAATAGCGGTGATGCCCATAACGACACCTACCGCTATTGACGTCTTCAAGTGACTGTATTTTTCATTTTCCTCGGCACCGCGCTTATAAAACAGATCGGCAGCGCCCCAGGCGGCAAAACAAATTAGTGAATATAATAGCCACATGTTTTTATGATTCAGAGGATTATTTCATCTTGTTGTTGATCTCTATAACGTTGTTCACAAGGATGATGAACATTGTAAGCAGCTCAAATACAAATCTTACCACCACAGGGCCAACGAGCAAAAGAATTGCCCCTTCAAGGCTGTTCACGCCTGTGAAGAGATGGAAGAAGCCGACGCAGATGCAGCAAAGCGTTGCGAAAACGTAGAGGATCTTGATGGCTTTGTCAATGTAGAGAGTCCTGAACGTGGCAATATCGGCAAGAATCTTCAAAAAGCCCTTCAGATTTGCTCTTTTTGACTCAGGGATAAGGAAAATCGCTGCCAGCACTGTTCCTGCGACTGCGGTCGTAATGCCAAGAATCGTCATGATCAAAACGAATATGTTCATAATTCAACCTCCTGAAATTATTCCTGTTTTTGTCTAAAAAATGCCCAAAAGTGCTTGTGGTGCATCTTTCGGATACTATTATACATTAATGTCCTGCCGGTTGTAAAGACGCGGTGCGCTTCGCGCAAATTGGCGCAGCTACGCCGCGAATGTGCGTGGCTTCGCCACGGGTGGGCGCGCCTCCGGCGCGAGTGAGTGCGGCGCAAGCGCCGAGTGGTGCGAGCCTAATGGCTCGAGTGGGTGCGACGCCTTGGATCGCAAGTGATTGCGGATTCGCCGCACCGCAACTACTCACTATTCACCGCGCCGCCAGGCGCCCTGCGCTTTAGTGCAATGCGCAGCCCACTGTTCACTCTTCACTATTCACTAGTACAGTTTCGCTCCCGCCGGAACATGGGGATCCACCATGAGAAGGCGGAGTTTTTCCTCTTCGCCCTCTTTGTTGAGAGCGGAAAGCAGCATGCCGCAGGAGTCGATGCCCATCATCTTCCGCGGAGGCAGATTGGTGATGGCGATGCAGGTCTTGCCGATAAGTTCCTCGGGCTCATAGAATGGGTGGATACCGCTCAGGATCGTCCGGTCTGTTCCCGTTCCGTCGTTCAGAGTGAACTTGAGAAGTTTCTTCGACTTGGGCACGGCCTCGCATGCAAGGACCTTGACGGCTCTGAAATCACACTTTGAGAAGGTCTCAAAGTCCACGAAGTCTTCAAAAAGGGGCTCTATGACCACGTTGGAGAAATCGATCTCTTCCGGTTCTGCGGGAGCCGCAGGTTCTGTCGCAATTACCGGTGCTTCAGCCGGAGCGTCAGGGGACGTTTCTCTGCCTTCGCTTCCGGTCTTAATGGATTTCATTGTCGGGAACAGCAGAACGTCTCTAATGGCCTGGCTGTCGGTGAGGAGCATTACCAGTCGGTCAATGCCGTAGCCAATGCCGCCCGTGGGAGGCATTCCGATCTCAAGGGCGTGGAGGAAATCCTCGTCGGTGTGGTTGGCCTCTTCGTCGCCGGCTGCAAATGCGGCGTCCTGGGCAGCAAAACGCTCCCTTTGGTCAATGGGGTCGTTCAGCTCGGAATACGCATTGCACATCTCCCAGCCGTTCACAAAGAGTTCAAAGCGCTCAACGTAATCCGGGTTGTCCGGTTTGCGCTTGGTGAGGGGAGATATTTCAACCGGGTGGTCCATTACGAAGGTGGGCTGGATCAGATTGGCCTCGCAGAATTCCTCAAAGAAGAGATTCAGGATATCGCCCTTGGTGTGGCGTTGCTCGTAGGCAACGTGCTTCTCGTCCGCAAGCTTACGGGCCTCTTCCAGGGTCTTGACGGTTGAAAAATCAACGCAGGCGTACTCTTTTACCGCATCCACCATGGTGAGCTTTCTGAAGGGGCTGCCGAAGTCCAGAACGTGTTCGCCGTACTTGACTGTTTCGGAGCCGCAGACTTTGCCGGCAAGATACCTGAACATGCTCTCGGTGAGTTCCATCATGCCGTGGTAGTCCGTGTAGGCCTGGTAGAGCTCCATAAGGGTGAATTCAGGGTTGTGCCTTGTGTCCACGCCTTCGTTTCTGAAGACACGGCCGATCTCGTAGACCCGCTCCAGACCTCCCACAATAAGTCTCTTAAGGTACAGTTCCAGCGAAATGCGGAGCTTGACGTCCTCGTCAAGGGCATTGTAGTGGGTCTCGAAAGGTCTTGCCGCGGCGCCGCCTGCGTTGGCGACAAGCATTGGCGTCTCCACCTCGATGAAGTCCCTGCCGTCCAGGAACTTTCTGATCTCTCTTATGATCATCGACCTCTTCACAAAAGTGTCCCTGACTTCGGGGTTCATGATGAGGTCCACGTAGCGCTGGCGGTAACGGGTATCCGTGTCGGTTATGCCGTGGAATTTCTCCGGGAGGGGATTCAGGGACTTTGTCAGCAGCACCATCTTCTCCGCATGGACGGAGATCTCGCCGGTTTTGGTTTTAAACACAATGCCGGTCACGCCAACGATATCGCCTATGTCATAGGCCTTGAAAAGCTTGTAACTCTCGTCGCCAAGGGAGTCCTTTGAGCAGTAGACCTGAATTTTGCCTGCTCTGTCAAGGATGTGAGCAAAACTTGCCTTGCCCATGATTCTCTTGGCCATAAGACGGCCTGCGATGGAGACGGTCTTTCCCTCCAGTTCGTCGTAGTTCTCAACGATCTCCGATGAGAGGTGTGTCCTGTCATATTTGGTTATAGTAAAGGGGTCCGTTCCGGCGGATCTAAGGTCGGCAAGCTTTTGACGTCTTACCAGCACCTGCTCCGACAGGGACGGCGCATTATCCTGTTCTCTGTTATCCATAACAACTCCCGCGGCTTTTGCCGCTTGTCTTAATTATTCCGGTAGCCTGATTTCTGTGATCTTGTACTGTCTTGTAAGACCTGAGGGCACCTGTACTTCCACAACGTCGCCAACGGCTTTGCCCACAAGGGCCTGGCCCACAGGTGAAATATTTGATATTTTTTGGTTAAAAGGATCCGCCTCTGCGGAGCCGACTATCTGATAGTCGATCACTTTATTGTTCCACATGCAGAGGACGGTCACAAAATTGCCCAGCTGGACCTTGTCCGTGGAAAGGTTCGACTCGTCATATATTATCGCAGTAGCAAGGAATTCTTCCAGTTCTGCAATCTTTGCTTCGTTTTCTACCTGATCGCTGTTCGCCTGATCGAGTTCCGAATTCTCGGAAAGATCTCCGAGGCTTCTCGCAAAAGCCTTTCTGCTAAGTATCTCCTGGCGTTTCTCGCCCTTTCTGTAATCAAGTTCTTTCTGGTATTCTTCGAATTTTACTCTGCTGACCTGTTTTTTTCCGTCGTTCATTTTTCATTTCTCCGTTCTTTGATATGGTTCAACACTTAACGATTACCCTAACATATTATTTCAGTTTCGCGTAGCCGTTGTCTTTAAGTATTACGTCGTGGGCGCCGCCCTCCACAATGCTTGTGGCGCTCACAAGGGTGAGCTTGGCGTTTTTGTGAAGTTCCTCGATATTGAGGACGCCGCAGTTGCACATGGTGGATCTCACCTTGCCAAGGGAAAGGGCCACGTTGTCGGCAAGAGCGCCGGCGTAGGGAACGTAGGAATCAACGCCCTCCTCAAAGGACAGGCCCGACTTTCCGCCCATGTCGTACCTCTGCCAGTTTCTGGCTCTGTTGGAGCCCTCGCCCCAGTATTCTTTGTAATAGGTGCCGTTGATGTTGACCTTCGCCGAGGGGCTCTCGTCGAATCTGGCGAAATACCTGCCCAGCATGATGAAATCAGCGCCCATCGCCAATGCCAACGTCATGTGGTAGTCAAACACGATGCCTCCGTCGGAGCAGATAGGCACGTAGATGCCCGTCTCTTCGAAGTACTTGTCTCTTTCTTTGGCAACTTCAATGACCGCCGTGGCCTGGCCCCGGCCGATGCCCTTCTGTTCTCTTGTAATGCAGATGGAACCTCCGCCTATACCTATTTTTACGAAATCGGCTCCGGCCTCAGCCAGGAATCTGAAGGATTCTCCATCCACCACGTTTCCCGCTCCGACCTTAACGGCCTCACCGTACACGCTTCTGATCCACTCGATGGTCTCCTTCTGCCACTCCGAATAGCCCTCCGAGGAGTCTATGCAGAGCACGTCCGCGCCCGCGTTCACAAGGGCGGGAACTCTCTCTTTGTAGTCCCGGCTGTTAATGCCTGCGCCGACCATATATCTCTTGTTTACGTCCAGCAGCTCGTCCGGATTGTCCTTGTGGCTGTCGTAATCTTTTCTGAAAACGAAATATTTCAGTTTGTTGTTTTCATCGATTATCGGCAGTGAATTGACCTTGTGGTCCCAGATGATGTCATTGGCTTCTTTAAGCGTTACGCCCTCTCTTGCGTAGACCAGTTTTGAGAAAGGAGTCATAAAAGTCTCCACCTTCTCATCTCCGGACATTCTGCTGGGTCTGTAGTCCCTGCTGGTAACTATGCCAAGGAGAACTCCTGTACTTGTGCCGTCGTCTGTGACCGCAACGGTGGAAAATCCGTTTTTCGCTTTCAGTTCCAGCACGTCGTTAAGAGTCGCGTCGGGCCTGAGGTTTGATTTGCTCACCACAAAACCGGATTTATAGTTCTTTACCCTTCTCACCATCTCGGCTTCAGATTCGATGCTCTGGGAGCCGTAGATGAATGAAATGCCTCCGCACTTTGCCAATGCGATCGCGAGAGAGTCGTCCGACACCGCCTGCATGATGGCCGAGACAAGGGGAATGTTCAGAGATATGGCCGGTTTTTCGCCTTTTCTGAACTTCACCAACGGCGTCTTGAGTGATACCTCGGAAGGTATGTGCCGCTTCGTGGTGTAGCCCGGGAGCAGCAGATATTCGTTAAAAGTGTGAGACGGTTCGTTGTAAATGTATGCCATTTTTATCCTCCGTTTCGCATCTTCGGGAAGCAAAGTTTCCGAAAATTTGCTCATATATAACAAAAAAGTATCGACGCCGGTATTGTATTTCCCGGGTCTAACACTTCGCCCGTATTCTACAACGAAACCGCCGCGCCTGTCAAGGGGAAAGCCTTTCTCCGACCGTGTCAAGTTTTGACGGAGATTCGCTTCCGGCCGCCTTCGGCTCCGCATT
>CAMZBI010000022.1 GCA_947304585.1 uncultured Clostridia bacterium
CCGCAAAAGAAGAGGCCGAGAGGCTTGCAAGAGAGCAGGCTGAAAAAGAAGCCGCCGAAAAAGCCGCAAAAGAAGAGGCCGAGAGGCTTGCCAGAGAGCAGGCTGAAAGAGAGGCCGCAGAAAAAGCCGCCAGAGAAGAGGCCGAGAGACTTGCCAGAGAGCAGGCTGAAAGAGAGGCCGCAGAAAAAGCCGCCAGAGAAGAGGCCGAGAGACTTGCCAGAGAGCAGGCTGAAAGAGAAGCCGCCGAGAAAGCTGCAAGGGAAGAGGCCGAAAGGCTCGCAAAAGAGAAGGCTGAAAGAGAAGCCGCCGAGAAAGCTGCAAGAGAAGAGGCCGAAAGACTTGCAAGAGAAAAAGCTTCAAAAGAGGCTGCGGAAAAAGAGGCTGAAAAGACTGAAAAAAATAACGAAGATGACAGTCCTGACTTCTCCATCATTTTTGATATGGATGAAGACGGGGATGAGAAAGACCGCCCCGCAGATACCGGAAACAGCGAAAACGAAGACGAGTCCGGTGTTGCTGACGAAGGTTCTCCGGAAAACGAAGACGTGGAGGAAGATGACGACGACGGTATCGTGGCTCCCGGATTCAGATTCGGGAGGAGAAGAAATGCCGCGGTCGTAGAGGATAAAGATATCTTCGGCGAAGAGGGTGAAGAAGATGAGGAGGATGAAACTCCTTCTTCCGATAAAGCCGACGAGTCTGCCCCGGATAAAGAACCCGAAAAAGAGGACGGTGAAAGTTCAGGGTTTGATGTCGAATCTGTTGGAACCGGAGATATTTACGCCAACAGCGGAGAAATCGATATAGAATTCGGCGACGAAGACGGTGTATCTTTCGAATCCGACATATCTTTTGACGATCTTGACCTTATTTTTGACGAAGACGATGCACCTCCTCCGACTGTGGCGGAAGCCGCCAAGAGTTTTACCGGCATTGGCGAGTCCGGCAATAACGAACAGCCCGAAAGCATATGGCCGACAGTGGTTATATTCCTTGTGTGCCTGGTCATCGTTGTAATACTTTCGTTCTTTGCCATCGAAATGTTCAAAAAGTCCGCACCCGCGGATCCGACCGCGCCGCCCGCTGCCGCCACGGAAGTTCCTGCCCAGACCGAATATGCCGGTCCTGAAGAAACCCCGACGCCGACAGTTTATGAGAGCGCTACGCCTTATGAAACAGAGAACGTGACGTCTTCCGAGACTGCGGTAACACCGACGGAAACTCCCTTCGAGACAGAAAGTACGACTTCGGCAACTTCAACGCCGAAACCCACCAACACGCCTGAAAGCGGCGGGACCACGCCAACTCCGTCGCCAACGCCGACGCCCACACCTACTCCGACTCCGGCGCCAACGCCAACACCTTCTCCGACGCCAACACCGGGCCCCACGCCGACGCCGACGCCTGCTCCGACTCCTGAAGTTACAGCGGAGCCTTCTCAGACCGAAGTTCCGTCAGAGACAGAGGTGCCTTCGGACACAGAGGTGCCTTCGAATACCGAAGTCCCGTCAGAGACAGAGGTTCCTTCGAACACCGAAGTTCCTTCGGAAACAGAGGTGCCTTCAAACACAGAAGTTCCTTCTGAAACAGAGGTGCCTTCAAACACAGAAGTTCCTTCTGAAACAGAGGTGCCTTCAAACACCGAAGTTCCGTCGGAGACAGAGGTGCCTTCAAACACCGAGGCTCCTTCTGAAACGGAGGTTCCTTCAAATACCGAGGTTCCTTCGGAAACAGAGGTGCCTTCGAACACAGAAGTCCCGTCAGAAACAGAGATCCCGGCATGAGACTCTGAGATGTGCGGATATATGAGGTCTGTGAGGTCGCTTAAAACGATCGATCCCGCCTGGCCCCGGAGATTATTTCCGGTGTCAGGCATCGTAATATATTTTTGACCGGCTGCCCGAAATGAAAAACTGTGAAAGCAACCGGAGAAAGGCAATCGCAATTTATGGAAAAACTTGGATTAAACGAGATCCGCGAGAGATATCTCTCATTCTTTGAAAGCAAAGGACACCTGAGACTTCCCAGCTTTTCGCTGGTACCGGAAAACGACCCCAGCATTCTCTTGATCAATGCGGGCATGACCCCTCTTAAACCATACTTCACCGGCGCACAGGTGCCGCCGAGGAGGAGAGTTACCACCTGTCAGAAGTGTATAAGGACCCCTGACATTGAAAACGTTGGCAAGACAGCACGCCACGGCACCTTCTTTGAAATGCTTGGCAATTTTTCCTTTGGCGATTATTTCAAAAAAGAGGCGATTCCGTGGGCCTGGGAGTTTTTGACGGAGGACATGAAGATCCCGGCGGACAGGCTTTATATCACGGTTTATCAGGACGACGACGAGGCCTTTGAGATTTGGAACAAAACCGTTGGCGTGCCGGCCGACAGGATATACAGATTCGGAAAAGAGGACAATTTCTGGGAGCACGGGGAAGGTCCCTGCGGTCCCTGCTCTGAGATTCACTATGACAGAGGTCCCGAGTACAGCTGCGGCAGACCGGATTGCAAAGTTGGTTGCAGCTGCGACCGCTACATGGAGATTTGGAACATAGTTTTTACCCAGTTTGACAGAAAAGCCGACGGTACTTACGACCGCCTTGCACGCCCCAACATCGATACGGGCATGGGTCTTGAGCGACTTGCCTGCGTGCTCCAGGGCGTCGGCAACTTGTTTGAAGTCGACACCGTAAGGCGCATTCTTGACACGGTCTGCGATATCGCAGGCAAAAAATACGGGGAAGTCTACAAGGACGACGTTTCCATAAGAGTCATAACCGACCACATAAGAAGCACGGTTATGATGGTGTCGGACGGCGTTGTTCCCTCCAACGAGGCAAGAGGCTACGTTTTGAGAAGGCTTCTGAGGGGCGCCTGCAGGCACGGACGTCAGCTTGGCATTGAAGGACCGTTCCTGGTAAGACTTGCCGAGGTCGTTATCGAGGACTCGGGAAACGCATATCCCCAGCTGAAAGAGAAGGCAGATTACATCAAAAAAGTCATTGCCGCCGAGGAGGAGAGGTTCTCGGCAACCCTTGACCAAGGCATGGTGATGATCAACGATGTTATCGAAAAGACGAAAAATTCCGGAAAAACCAATATTTCCGGAGAAACCGCATTCAAGCTCCATGACACATACGGGTTCCCCTTCGATCTCACCAGGGACGTGCTTGCCGAGAGCGGCCTCACTGTTGATGAGGACGAGTTCAGAGCCTGCATGAAACGCCAGAGGGAAAAGGCCCGGGAGGCGATAAAGAACCGGGAGAGCTCCTGGAGCGGCAAAGAGGCTGTGCTTCCGAAGGAAATCGGAGAGACCGTATTCGTTGGTTATGAGAAGCTTTCCTGCGACGCCAAAGTGACATGCATACTGAAAAAGAACGCTGAAGGAGCCCTTGCTGTCTGCGACAGGGCTGTTGCCGGCGAAGAGGCTGTGCTCCTGTTTGACAGGACCCCGTTTTATGCGGAATCAGGCGGCCAGGAGGCTGACGGAGGCGAAATAGTTTCCGACAACGGCGCCGTGCTGGAAGTGATCAACGTGACGAAAACAAACGACAAGCGCTTCATGCACACTGTCTGCGTAGTGGACGGCGAGATCGGTCTTTCGGACAATTGCACCCTTTCTGTGGACGTTAAAAAGAGAAAAGCCACTGCGAGAAACCACAGTGCGACCCATCTTCTTCAGAAGGCGCTTACGACGGTCCTTGGATCCCACGTTCATCAAGCGGGCTCCAGCGTCAATGCCGACAGGCTTCGCTTTGACTTTAACCACATGCAGGCCATGACCCGTGAGGAACTGGAGGAGACGGAGAGACTGGTCAACGAGGCAATTTCCGCGGAATACCCCGTGACCGTAAAAGAACTGCCTATAGAAGAGGCGAGAAAACTTGGCGCCGTTGCTCTGTTCGGAGAAAAATACGGCGACATCGTAAGGGTTGTGGATATGGGAGGCTACAGCGTTGAATTCTGCGGCGGAACCCACGTGGGAAACACTGCGTCCATAGGCCTTGTCAAGATACTCCACGAGTCTGCGGTCAGCGCCGGCATCAGAAGGATCGAGGCGGTCACAAGCCTTGAAGCGATCAAATACTACAAAGACAGGGAATCCGTACTTGAAGAGGCCTGCGACGCCGCAAGAGCTACTTCCTCCGACGTTGTCGAAAAGATCAAAGCCCAGTCTGAAAAGGTAAAAGAACTTGTCAAAGAGATCGAGCGCATGAAGAAGGAAAAAGCTTCCTCCGGCGTCGACGACGTGATAAAGGGTGCGGAGCTTGTTAACGGTATTTCCGTATTTACAGGGAGATTTGACGATCTTGCAGGAGACGCCCTCAGGGAAGTTGCCGAGAAGATCAGGGACAGTGCGCCTTGTTCTCTCTGCGTACTGGCTTCCGCTTTCGGAGGGAAGGTTTCCATCGTTGCAATGGCTTCGAAAGAGTGCATCGCAAAGGGAGTCAAGTGCGGCGACGTGATCAAGAAAGCCGCTGCAATGTGCGGAGGCGGTGGAGGAGGCCGTCCTGACATGGCTCAGGCCGGCGGAAAGAATATCGATGCCATCGACGGCATGTTGGCTGGCGTGAAATCGTTTATTTGAATTGTTTGTGAGAACACCCGTGGGGAGGTCAAAATGGACAACTGCATTTTCTGCAAAATTATCAAGGGAGAGATCCCTTCAGCGAAGGTTTACGAGGACGAACTCTGCTTTGCCTTCAAAGACATTAACCCTCAGGCGCCGGTCCACGTACTTGTGGTGCCGAAAAAGCATGCGGCAAACGTGCTTGAACTTGGCGACGAGGACAAAGAACTGCTGGGACATATCCAGCTGGTGATCGGTAAACTGGCGAAGGACCTTGGCGTTTCCGAAAGCGGCTTCAGAGTGATGACCAACTGCGGCAAAGACGCCTGTCAGAGCGTTGCCCATCTCCACTACCACCTGCTGGGCGGCATTCAGATGTCGGAGAAAATGATATAGACAGTGATGAAAAATCATTTTAAGCCCGATTTTTTCGCGGAAAGAGTACTTGACATAGATTTTGAAAGACTTGCGGGTATGGGTGTGAAGGCAATTGTATTCGACGCCGACAACACGCTTTTGTCTTACGACGAAAGCACCCCCGCCAAAGAGATCAAAGTGCTCTGCGACGGATTAAAAAAATCGGGCTTTTACGTATGCATCCTGTCCAACGGACACTCAAAACGCATAAAAAGTATTGCCCGGGATCTGGAACTGGAGTTTGTTGGCGATGCTCTGAAACCTCTGAAAAAAGGGTTCAGGGACTGCGCAAAAAAGAGCGGAATTGGCCCTGACAGGACTGTTGTCGTCGGCGATCAGATATTTACGGATATCTGGGGCGCCGGGAGAGCGGGCTGCCTGTCGGTACTGGTGAGACCCATCGACCTAAAAAACGAACCGGGCTTCGTAAAATTCAAAAGACTGATCGAAAAAAATTTTATAGAAAGAATCTACAGTGATTCCACGAAAATAGGGAGGCGGATATAACATGGCTGAAAAGAAAACCGGCAAAAAAGTTGAGAAAGACGTTTGGCGCATACTTGCCGTTATGCTGGGCGTGCTCGGGGCCTGCTGGCTGTTTGCGGTGAGCTGGAACGAGGTATACCACTACATAGTGAGCTACACCGTTGATCAGAACTTTTTCTTCTATTTCTTCGGCAGGGGAATATTCCCTGTCGCATCTCTTTTCACTGCGATACTGTTCCTGATAGTAAGTCTGAGAGATCTTCAGCCCATTGCAAAGGGCTTTGCATTGGCGTCGGCCATCATCTCCGCGATTGCTTTTGTGGCATATGTCGTATATTTCGGATCGACGGTGAAAGCTATAGCTGACCTGCTTTCCCAGGATTTCGTCATGAATGCGGGCAGGTTTATGATGCTGATCGCATATTTCCTGTTTGCGATGTACTGCAGAAACGGCGGCGGTATAAGAAACGTTGCATGGGTCTTCACTCTGATCGCCGTGGTGATCACAGCTGTGGCACTGGTCTACGGCCTGATTGTATCAAAATTCAGCCTTCAGACCATAGTTGACCAGCTCATCATCATACTGGCTCATTTGGCAATGATGTATTGCGGGCTACGAAAGTACTGAAAAGAATGAAAAACAACAGGAGGTCATTATGGATAAGAAATTGATCGCTTCTTCGCCCGCAAGTCTCTGCTCGGGCAATCTTTATGCAGACCCGGGTCAGTGGGGCGCCGTTGACGGACTCGGGAGAAAGCTCCCGGAAGCAAAGGAGACCGGCCCGTCAAGGGGCAAATTTGTTGGAATATTTTACTGGACCTGGCACACCTCTTCCGCAAGAAGACACCCCGCCAGAAACGTAACCGAGATAATCTCCAGAAACCCTGACGCGATAAATGACTTCAACCATCCCTGCTGGGACTCCACATCCTCGGGAACTCCCTATTTCTGGGGAAAACCTATCTACGGATATTACGACGACCACGACGAGTTTGTTGTAAGGAAGAACGCGGAACTCCTTGCCAATGCCGGCGTTGACGTGCTCTTCTTCGACTGCACCAACGGTGATTTTCTCTGGACAGACGAATACATGGCTCTGGCGGAGGTCTACAAAAAGGCAATGAAGCAGGGCATCAACGTGCCGAAATTTGCATTCATGCTGAATTTCTGTCCTGTGCCCACCTCAAGGACAATGCTCCGGAACGTCTACAAAGATTTTTACTCCAAGCCCGAAAACAGCTGCCTGTTCTTCTACTGGGAGGGAAAACCGATCATCATGGCCCATCCGGAGTGTCTGGACCCGAATGATCCCCTTGACAAGGAGATCCTGAATTTCTTCACCTTCCGCCACAACGAGCCAACCTATTTTGCCGCAGACACCCCCTACGATGCAGAAAAGAAATGGTGGGGCTGGTGCTCAGTCTATCCCCAGACGAAATACGGTGTAAAGAAGGACGGCACCGTGGAGCAGATGACCGTGAACGTTGCCCAGAACGCCAATGACCAGGGCCTCCACGCAATGAACACAAACGGCGGCGTCGGCGTATACGGCAGAAGCTACGCGAAGGAAGATTACACCTATTCCTACGACAATTACGGCACCGTAACAACGGTTTCCGAGAACACCCCGAACCTGTCCCTTTACGGCAGAAACTTCCAGCAGCAGTGGGATTACGCCCTGAAGGTCGACCCCGAGTTCATATTCGTCACAGGCTGGAACGAGCTCATCGCAGGCAGATTCGACAACTGGGAGGGCACCGACAACGCTTTCCCGGACCAGTACGACTACGAGCACAGCAGGGATTGCGAACCCACTTCCACCATCCTGGGGGACGGCTATTACTACCAGCTCTGCGCCAATATCAGGAAGTACAAGGGCCTTGACTCAAAACCCGTGGAAATAGAGAAAAAGTCCATCGCCATCGGCGGCGATCCCGCCCAGTGGAAAGACGTAAAGTCCGAATTTGCGGGCTATTCAGGCTCCGGCCTTGCAAGAGACGCAGTCGGCTGGGTCGGAGAATGGTTCAAAGCGCCGGCAGCTCCCAACGAGATACTGCTCACAAAATGCGCCTATGACGACGACAATCTGTATTTCATGTGCGAATGCTCGGACAACATTAAAACCGGATACAACGCCTTTATGAAGCTGCTCATCACCACCGCCAATGCCAATGGGGACAGTTTTGAGTCCTTTGACTTCATGGTGAGTCCTGCGCCAAGGACCGGCAAGGCCGTTCTGGAAAAGATCTACAAAGGCCTTCGCAGGGAGAGCATAGGACATTCAGGCACAGTCTCGGTGAAGGGCAACCTGCTTGAGATCTCCGTCAGCAGAAAGGCACTCGGTCTGGACGGTGAGGGCAAACCGACCTTTGGGTTCAAGTGGTGCGACGCAAACCTCCAGGACGGCAATATACTTGACGTTTACACAAAGGGCAATGCGGTTCCCGCAGGAAGATTTTTCTTCAAAGTGTAAGGCGACTTAGTCGCAGTGAGTGCGGCAAAGCCGCAAGTTGGCGCACCTTCGGTGCGAGTGATTTGCGCAAGCGCAAGTGATGCAGCTCCGGCGCAGTGCGTGCGGCAAAGCCGCAAGTTTGCGCACCTTCGGTGCGAGTGATATGCGCAAGCGCAAGTGGTGCGACTTCATCGCAGTAAGTGCGGCTGCGCCGCAGTGCGCGTGATGTCATTAAGGAATCACGCGAAAATTCGGGAAAAGGAGGGATAAAGCGAATTGAAAAAGACTGCTCAGACAATCGCGGGCGGATTTCTGATCCTCTCCGTCGCAAACATTCTCGTTAAGCTCATATCCCTCGTTTTCGTGCCCCTCATAAGGTCCCTACTTGGCGGGGATGCGGGCTACAGCGTATACAGCTCGGCCTACAGCGTTTACGCCTTTGTGTACGTGATCGCAACTGCGGGATTTCCGGTTGCCATCTCAAAACTTGTGTCGGAGCTCAGCGGCAAAGCTAAAAGCGATGAGGCAAAGAGAGCCTTCGTGCTTGCCACAAGAGCATTGGCGATACTCGGCGCCGTTTTGACCGTTGCAGTCATGGCACTCTCCAAGCCCCTGGCCCGCCTGATGTCAAACGAAGATTCCTGGGCCGGAATCATGGTCCTGGGGCCAACGGTATTCATCTGCGCAGTACTGTCCGGCTTAAGAGGGTATTTCCAGGGCCGCAGAAACATGAGGCCAACGGCTGTTTCACAGATAATAGAACAGCTTGTACACGTGGCCTTCTCCGCAGCAGGAGTCCTGATACTGAGAAAGTTCGGAATAGTCTGGGCTGTTGCAGGGGCTTCCATTGGCACTTGCGTCGGCGCAGCGGCGGCTCTTGCCATCTGCCTTTTTGAATACAGATCCGACAGAAAAGACTTTGCGGAGATAATCGACCGGGAAAAGGAACTCAGGGAGGCGGGCTACACAGGGTCCACTGACAAGGATCTTCTGAAAAGAGTCTTTTATTACAGCCTTCCGCTTTTCATAAGCTCTGCGGTGCAGTACGGCGGCGACCTTATCGACAACGGCATGATCAAGTCCTCTCTGCTGCGTGCGGGGTTTGACGAAATAGGCGCCAAAAGCCTTCACGGCCAGTACATGGCCATGCGCCAGCTTATAAACGTGCCCGGCTCATTGGCCACAGCTCTTTGCGTCAGCGTGCTGCCCGCAATCACTCTTGCTTTTGCGTCGAAGAACATGCGGGACGTCTCAAAGAAGACCCAGAGCGCTTTCAAAATGTGCTACATCGCCGCGGTGCCGATAGTTGCCGTCTACGCGGTCTTTTCGGGGCCCATCTACAAGATACTTGGCTACGGGAACAATATCGTTCTTCTGTCCCTGTCCGCATTCAGCGTGATCTTCCTCTGTTCCGTCCATCTCCAGAGCTCGGTTCTCCAGGGGGTCAACAGATTCTACACTTCCTCGGCGTTCATGTGCCTCTGCGTCATAATTAAAGCGGTGATGAACTATCTGCTCATTGGCGTGAAGGAACTGAATATCTACGGTGCCATCATCTCTACGTACGTAGCATATCTGATACCGTTCCTGCTCAACATGTTCGTGATGAAAAAGAAGGCAGGCATCAGGTTCTCGGTGATTCAGGCGCTGGCTCCGCCCGTTGCCGCCGCAACTGCCGGAGTTGTTCCGGGCTTTGCGGTCTACGGCATCCTGAGGCTGATCATCAGGCTGTTCTCCAACGGCTATCTCTCCTATCTGATCCCCATGATCCCGGCGGGAATACTGACCATAGTCATTTATTACTTTGTACTGAGAAAGCTTGGCGGTCTTACCGCAAAGGACATCTCGGAGATGACGCCAAAGCTCCGGAGCATTTTCCAAAAGGCAGACAAACTTTTGAAGATCAAAAAATAAACAGGCGTTTTATCGCCAATATAGGCAAAACACAGGCCTTACGGCAACTGAACCGGCTTTAATAACCGGCTGCTGCCGCTAAATTTTGAGAGGTATTAAAATCATGTTTACCGACAGAGCGGTGATACATATTAGATCCGGCAACGGAGGCCACGGAGCAGTCTCTTTCAGAAGAGAGAAGTACATTGCCGCGGGAGGGCCTGACGGAGGCGACGGAGGACGGGGAGGCGACGTGATCTTTACCGTTGACAGCGGTCTCTCCACCCTTATCGATTTTCGCTACAAACGCAAATATGCGGCGGGCAACGGCGGCAACGGCGCGGGCCAGAAAATGACAGGCAAAAACGGCGCCAACGTTGTCATCAAAGTTCCCCCGGGGACCATTGTCAAAGATGAGAAGACCGGCGCAGTCCTGGCGGATCTGAAATATCCGGGCGAGGAGTTTGTGGCCGCAAAGGGCGGAAGAGGCGGAAAAGGCAACAGCCACTTCGCAACAGCCACAAGGCAGGTCCCCAACTTTGCCAAAGCGGGTGAAGCCGGCTTTGAATTCGACGTGATCCTGGAACTGAAACTCCTCGCCGACGTGGGCCTGGTGGGCTTCCCCAACGTTGGCAAGTCCTCCTACCTTTCAGTCACCACCTCCGCAAAGCCTGAGATCGCGGACTACCCGTTCACTACCCTGACACCAAAGCTTGGCGTTGTCATGACAAGAGACGGCTCCGGCTACGTGATCGCAGACATTCCGGGCCTCATCGAAGGCGCTGCCGAGGGGAAGGGCGCGGGTCACAGATTCCTCCGGCACATCGAGCGCACAAGGCTCCTCCTCCATATCATTGACGTCTCTCCCTATTCCGGCAGAGATCCCTTTGACGACTTTCTCAAGATCAACGAGGAACTGCGCCTCTACCACCCCCGCCTGGCCTCAAGACCCCAGATAGTTGCCTGCAACAAAACGGACGTGGATGGAGCAAGGGAAAGGTTTAACGAATTTCGCTCGAAATTCACGAAATGGGCTGACGAGAACTGTGAGTCTGACCCTGATTTTGCGGAATACAGGGAAAAAGGCTGCTACCGTCTGTTTGAGATCAGCGCACTGACGGGCGAGGGCATTAAGGAACTTTGCGACTACTGCGGATCCATCCTGAAAGACATTCCCCAGGAGAGCACTTTCGAAGATATTATTGAAAACGAAGGCGCGGAACTCTCAGGTCCTGAAGAGGAAGAACTTTTCACCGTGAAAATGGATGGAGATGTATACGTTATCTGCGGCCGGTTCATCGAGCATCTGCTGGACTCCGTCAACCTTGGCGACTACGAGTCCCAGGGCTATTTCCAGAGAGTCCTCCGGCAGAAGGGCGTCATCGCCAAGCTGGAGGAAATGGGCATTCAGGAGGGCGACACCGTGCGCATTGGCGATACTGAATTTGATTTCGCTTTCTGACGCCGATTTACTCTATACTCCTGTCGAAAGATAAACCACTGCTCCGAGCAGAATAAATGGAACAAAAGGAATGCCGCCTTGACAAATGAACTCGAGGCGGTTTTTGTGTCTGCTCTCACTATTCAGCTTTTTTGCGACAATATTCAGGGCTTTTATCGCCAATGAGACCGCTCCCGCTGAGAGAAAAGCAACCGAAAGAACGGAAAAAGCCCTCGCCGGTCCGAGACAGAGAATAATGATGCAGATTATGCTGATATCCGCTCCGCCGATGAATCTTTGAATCATGGTCCTGCAAACATATGAGGTTCCGAAAACAAAGCCCGCAAGGATCAATGAGAGCAACATGGTTTCACAGGAAAGGCTGAAGGCCAGGCCCAGACCGCCAATGTACAGAAGCAGAACGGCTTTTCCGGGGACACGGGCCGTAAAACAGTCAAAACAGGCGCATCCGGTCAAGAAAAAGAGGAATATCATTTTTAAAGCTAAACTGCAAAAGTCCATGGCAGGGCTCCTTTCTGTTGCCGGGTCTGGGTGTGTAACCGGCATGGCAGGATGATTTTAGAATATTTTCCAAAAAGAGGGGAGCGGGGAGAATAATTTCAGTGATACGCCTTCGGCGAGTGGGGTCGCCTCCGGCGAGGTGGTGCAGCGCAGGCACTGCAGTGAATAGTCAAAAGAATAGTGTGACGAGTTGCGCTAAGCGCATCACTTGCGGCGCCAGCCACACCCACTCGCTGCGCCATGCGCAGCGCTCACTTGCGCGAAGCGCACCCACTTGTGACGAAGTCCCACCCACTTACGGCGCAGGGGCACCCACTCTTAACTGATAAAACTTGCGTCACAACTGCCCGAAGTGCTAAAATTAGAAAAAAAACAGGCTTTCGGGCTTTTGCGCGTTATCTGGAGGATAAAATGGCTGAAAACAACAAAAATAGTGATTTTAACAAGGTCAAAGCCTTCTTTAAAACACCCGGAAATTATATTGTTGCCGGGATTGCCGCCGTGCTGGTGGCGGTCATTACGCTGACGTCGGTATTTATTGGCGGGTGCGGGATCGACAGACCTTCGGATCCTACCACGGAGCCCCGGAAAGAGGAGGACTCAGGCGTGATTTTTTACGGATTTTCTAAGAATATCGACTATTCCGCGTATTTGCCGTTGGCGACTGCCGAAAAATTGCTGAAAGACAATAATGGCATTGCATTCCAGGCAGAGAAGACGATCGTCTATGCCGGCGGCGGGTTCAAAGACGTTTCGGGGGCCATTGGCGACGGGAGTCTCTGCAGCTATGCAAACAAGACTATGACCGTTGACGCGGGGCTTCTTTCGACTGCGACCGGGCTGGACTGTGGCAGCGGGAAGGCAAGCCTTGACGATGTGGCGAAAAAGCTTGGCAAAGACGCTTTCATTTATGAAAACAAGCTTTGCGTGCTTCTCGACAAGGGCAGCGGCGCCAACGTTTTCGACAACTACTACACCTTTGAGATGATCAGCCTGAAGCTTCGAAATGCGCCTCAGGAGGACTTTGACAATGCCCTGATGAACCTTCCGGAGACAGTTTCCAACGGTGACGGGTATACGGTCAAATACACGGATCCGGATCTTGAACTGGGACTTTCCACAGAACTATACTCACTTTGCGGATACGGCTCGGACCTTGAGACAAACAAGTCCATGCCTGTGATCGTTGCGGGCGAGGGCAGAAACAAAAACAATCACACTCTGATCAGAGTCTACAACAAGTATTCCGCTAAAATTGCCCAGTTTCTTGCATTCTCCGCGGAGATCGAAGGCGGCGTGAGAGTGGCCTGCAGCAAGGTCGGCGGAAGGATCGTGGTGGCAGCTGCAGCGTTCAACGGCAACTACCCCGAGACAAAATCCGTGAAGGTTTTTGATCAATACGGCATGCCCTATATGGTCGTGACGCCTGATTTCAAAGACTGTGCGCCTTACATAATACTTGCAGGCGATTTTGACGGTTCAGGCGAAGAAAAACTTCTCGTAACGGCGGAAAAGGCTGACGGGGATGGCTCGGTTCCTTTTGCGATCTACTCGTTCAAGGACGGCAGCGTTGTATCCAAAGGATCGATACAGCTTGGTGCGGATCTTTCCGGCAAAACCTTTGAAATAACAAAGGGCAATAAGGCGGCAGACGGCAGGCTTGGCGTGCTGATCACAGAAAGCGAGACAGGCACCGTTTGGCGCGGATTCTTTGCCAATGAGTCCGGAGCGGGCAGCGCAGAGACCGTAAAGCAGAACATTAACACCGGTAATACTGCGGTATACGTTGCCCAGTCTGCGTTTTCCAATGAAAGTATTGCCGTGTCCCTTGTGAAGGACCAAGATGATCCGAACAGATCATACGTCAGACTTTTTGCGGATGCCCAGGATGCCTACGGGAACAAGGTCGACATTGGCGTCTATGAGAACATATTCTACTGGTACACCGTCTCGAACAACAAAAGGCTTGGAGACGTTAAGAATCTCAACCTGAAGGACACTGATTACGTAAAATCTGCGGAATTCCAGCACATCAGGACTGACCTTGCCGCGAGGGTCATTTCCACCCTCACCAGCGAGAAGAAACTTCTGACTCTTGCGGAGACAGCTTATTCGGGTTGGCGGAACACCTCGAAGATCAGAAACTACAGCAAGTCCTACAACGTTTGGGAGCCCTGCTTTACCCACAGATTCAACATTATTACGGGCACCTCTGTACTCGCCAAATACACCGACGAGAACGGCTTCCACAGATACCTTGGCTACACCAACGACAACACCACCGCCAATTACGAGGAACTGGGCTCCCAGTTCTACAATGCGACCTACGCCGAGGGCATCATTGAACTTGACAAGATGAGAATCTACCCCCTGAGGTCAACTCTGCAGGACCTCTACGCCAATTTCACAGGCGCTCCCGAGATGCTGGTGGGCCTTGAGCCGATACACGAGATAGAGATAAACGTCGGCGAGACCTTCGGCGACTACAACCCCAATAACATAGAGGGCTTCAGAAGCTACCTTCTCGAGAGGTTCGGCAGCGTTGAGAATATAAACAAAAAGTTCGGCACGTCGTTCAAGTCAAGAGAGGACATTGATGCGCCGAGAAACGGAGCCCTTGGTGAGAGAGGGGACTGGGACAAATTCGCAGGCAAATTCTTTGAGCAGTGGGCAATGTTTACCAGAAAGATAGTCAACAAGAGGCTTACTGAGGCCTTCCGCGAGGCGCTGCTGGCAGGCTTCCCGTCGGAGATCATTTCAGGACACTCCATTCCCGAGGGTGACGCCATTGCGGGATTCCTTGGCCAGGCTGACACCAGAATGTCTCCGGTGGACGCCATGATGACCCTCGGCTGCCACTTCGGCGCCACAAGGTACGGTATGTGGTTCCGGGACGACTACAACTTCCTGAACCTTGCCTACAAAGCGGGCTTCAAGAACGTGACCATGGGCGAATACAATTCCATGACCGCGTACAAGACAAAACTGCCGGAAAAGCAGCTGGATTACGTGTGGAACCACGGCGGAAAATACATCAACATCCTGAACATCAGCGACGAGGGAACCGCGGCTGACATTAAATCCGTGGCGGGCCTTATCGAAAGAAATGATCCCAGGCCGGGCTATGCCGGCGGTACCGGTGCAACAATGGCCGTCGACACAGGGGACAAGACCTTCCAGCTGGTGGAACTTGGACCCAATGAGACGGGTCTTCTCAAGTCCGTTGACGCTGACGGCAACTGGACCGGAGACGTCTATCTGGTTCCCTTCCACTCCCACGTGGTGGTTGAAAATATTGTCGTGACCAAGGAGATCAGGGGCGGCACCACCACTTCCGTCATTGGCGATCTTCAGACCGGCGACGTGATCGAGTTCAATTTCATTGGCTCCTACAAGGGCGAGGGCAATGCGAAACTGCTGGTGGAATTCTTAGAGGACGACGTAAAGAACGAGAGAATGTCCGCAGAGTTTGAGCTGGGAAAGGAAACGAGGCCAATAAAATACACGCTGTCGAACCAGGTGCCTCTTGGCTCGGTGAAGATCAAGATATCCTACGAGTGCAGCGACTACTCATCAATTTCCATCGAAGACATCAGATGCTTCGTTGAGCGTGAATCCATTGCGAGAAAGTACTTCGGCGACCTCAGCGCAGAGGCCCACGCAGGCGGTTTTACTTTTGACGTTGCAGGGGATCCGGAGAAACTGTACTGATATTTTTAGACTTTTGTGTGCAGCGATGACCGGCGATTCGAGGGCCGGCACGGGGACCGGAGACGGGTGCGATATTGGCCAAATTATTAAAAAAAGCTTGAAAAAACTCCGACCGAGTTCTATAATTTAACAAGATACAAAGCGGGGATCATTGCCGCAAAGTTGATGAAACTAAAGGTAAACCCTTATCGGTTGTATGAAATTTTATTGGAGGTAAATTATGAAAAAGGTTATTGTAATAGTGACGCTCATTGCCATCCTGGTAACGTCCTGCATTAGTTCCTTTGCTAGCCACAGCCTGGATGCGCTGACGAAAAACAGCAACGTTTACCCCGGCAACACCGGAGAAGCAGGAAAAGGAAAGATCAAGATCGATGCCGGCGACAAACTTTATATTCTCGGATGGGCTGTCTCTACAGGAACCAATCTGAACAAGGTTATCTGGACTCTTGATGGTGACGAGTACGAGTGCACAGACGCATACCGCGACAGAAGCGATGTTGCAACTACTTTCGGCCTTGCTGCTGAAGACGGAATCCACGCAGGCTACGGATTTGACGACGGTATGATGGAGCTTATCGGAGTCGACACCATTGCCGAAGGCGAGTACGACGTTGAGATCATTGCCGTATTTGACGACGAGACCGAAGAAACCATAAAGGAATTCACCCTTACCGTTGGCAGTGGAACTCCTGTTGTTGAAGAGAAGAACAATGAACCCAGAAAACTGGAAGTTGAGCTTTACTCAGATAGTAATACCGACGGCGTAGACATCGAAGAACTGGAAGACGGAGCTCTCCTCTGCACAACAGATTCCGGCGCAGATCCCTGGATCTCCATCCCCCTCGATGACATCGACACCAATATCTACAAATCTTTCACTGTTAAATATGCTATCGAAGGACAGCTCCATGGCAACAATATTTATCTGAGAGATGATGAAAAGAACCCAGGATATTCCGGAACTGCCGGCACCTGGACACAGCCCAACATGGCCGGTTTCACCGAGAAAACATATGTGATAGAAGAGTGCTTCGGATACCTTGACGGTGCTATCCTTACCGGAATCCGTTTCCCCGGCGCACAGCCCGGCGGAAGCCTCACCATCTACTCCATCACGTTCCACAACCCGAACAGCACTGAGCCCGAAGAGGGCGGCGAAGAGCCTCCGCATCAGGCTGAGGTTCGCGACTTTGACGCAGCAAAGGGCGACCACCTCTCCTACGACCAGATCCTCGTAAACGGTTCTGAAATTGCCAATGGCAATGCAGCCGTTATAGCAGCCAAGAAGGGCATTGACGGAACAGACGGCTCCATCACAGAGGTCACTCTCCACGGCTGGTACGGAAACGACGATCAGGAAATCGAAGCTTTCGGCTACAAGATCGGCGACAACGTAATTGTTTACGGCGAATTCAAGGCCGCTACAGAAGATGCAGTTTACGGCGTAGGCGGCCAGTACGCAAGCAGATTCACAGTTCCGATCGATGTTTCCGAACTCAAAGACAGCAACGAGATTTGGATCTTTGCTAAACTCCGCAACGGCGATGAGGTTAAACTCAACAGAGTTGACAACCCCGGAACCGACAACGAGAAGGACAGACAAGTTTACGTTATCTTCAACGGACCTGCAAGCCAGCAGGGCGGTGAGCAAGGCGGCGAACAGGGCGGTCAGCAAGGCGGCCAGCAGGGCGGTCAGGAAGGCGGAGCTCCGACAGCTGACGCTTCAATGCTGATCTTCATAGTTGCAGCAGCAGCTATTGCTCTTGTAGTTCTTAAAAAGAAAGCTTTCTGATTCGAAATTCAATAACTAATTGAATCACACAAAAATGCCCGGTGCCGGACCGTTTGGAAAGGTGCCGGGTATTTTTATGCATGAAGGCTTGGCGGTTAATAACGTTACCCGTGAAACAATTCTCCGGATACAGGATTGGGTCCTTGAGGAGAAATCTGCTTTTGAACAGCTCTTGATCATACCAATATTAATGAATGCAATCAAAAACGGACCCGGATTTGTAATCCTCTTTTGGTCAAAGATTGGATTCTCTTTTGAGTGGTTTTTTGATTCGAATACAAGTCCCGGCTAACAATCAAAGAATCTATATTACATTTTCAACAGACTGTTGCCTTTAAAAAAAGAGTATTGCATAAGAGAATTGGAATAACTTAATAATATCTTATTTTATTTCTGCCGTTTAAAAGAATCCGGATCATCGAGTGTAGAATTAAATCGTATTCAGGAAGCTCCTGCGGTGAATAACGTCATATTGTTATAACGGCTTTAAATCTTATTCGTTTGATTCCGCAGGTCTGTTCATGCTTCAGTAACGGAACCGTCTATATTGCGCTTATAGCCGTAAAATAGGCCCTGATTGATCTTAATGGGAAAATATATTGGCAGCTTTCCTGCTTTTCAAAAACACCCATTACGTGCGTTATATAGCCGGTTTTATCATGAATTACGTTCTATAAGATGAGAAGACGAGATAAACGTGGAACAGTTGTTTTTAATATTATTATTCATATATATACTATAAGCTAACGGTGGCAGAAACGATCAATCACATCGCCTATGACGAGGGTGTTTTACTCGTTGCGGAATGAACAATGCATGCGCGTTTGTAAACACAGTTGATATAGCTTAAGTCTCATAAAATGCCTTCGGGCGTATTTTCCATGGAGGTATCAGTTTCGTCGCATTGCTTAGCAGATTTAAGGAATCCTGCATATACCTATGATAGATAATAATGCTGATAGGCTTAAACGCAATCTGTTTTGATTGCCGCCAATGTGACCATTGATCATAATGCAGTTTGTGGAGGCCGGTTTAGCCGTCGTGAGCCCATATATGTGACTCTTGAAGCTTTCTGCGTATCATTTGTTTAATCAATACAGATTGTCTTGTTTGGCGATCAATTCGAGGCTGCGTTTTAACATATTTCTTTCAGGTTCGTTGAATGAAAGAAGCATCCCGCGGGAAATCACGTTTTAGAAGCTAAACAGAGTGTTGACATTCAAAACGGCTTGATCACCACTCAGTGATCCATTTTACCCGTATCAGCAATATATGTCAGCGTTTTAAGTGACCGTCGCATATGTTTCTGTAAGATCGATTGTGTTAAATTGCAACGTTTCGCAGATACTTTCACAGTGTTATCGTTCAGTACAAAACCATATATGAGAGTTTCAAACATAATGATCAAAAGGCCGCCAACGTAGGCAAGGCTTTTTCAGGCAGACTATAACCACTCAAATACACCGGTACCTGAAGAAACGGTAAATCAAGGACAGTTACGGGGAGGGTGAATAAAAGATCAGACAACTGTTTGATGTTTACGGATCAGTTAGCCTGATGTAAGGTGCTTAAGGCGGAGATATAAACTTTCTTTGCATAAAAAACAACCGGGTCGGATCGCTCCTCCCCGGTTGCTTTGTTATTTACCACACACCGGCCGACGCCGATGTGTGATATTGGTCAGTTGGATTATCTTGTAGCTTTACGTCTCTTGATTGCGAGCATTGCAACGAGTGCGCCAGCCATCACAACTGCGATAACAGTTGCGAAGATACCTGCGTCGGACGTAGGCGGAATGACGGGCAGCGGAGCGATGAAGCTTACAAATGTTGAGAAGTGAGAAACAGTAACTTTGAGTGTGCCTTCAGAGTAAACAGCGTCAACGATCTCAACTTCACCGTTTTCAGATACGTATGCAACTTTAACGCGGTCGGGATCAATGCCTTCATCAAGAACGAAGGGAACCTCGATCGTTGCAGTTCCGCCGTTAAGATCGTGAACGATTACGCCGCCGATCTTGGCTTCTGCGTCGATTACGATAGCAACATCCTTGTCCTCAATAGCTGCTTTCTGAGCGTCGTTCAGGGTTTCCTTTTCAACGATCTTGATCGAGATGGTCATCTCGTCGTCAGGCTGACCTTCACTAACGATCGCATTGATGGCGTTCTTGTCGAGAGTTACTGTCGAACCTGAGAGTGTGATGTCAACGTTTGCTTCATCGTCAATACCTGCTACGATCGCACCTACGACCTCGCCGCTGATCACAACGGTGTCGATGGGAGTCTCGGACTCGGGTACGCCGATAACAACGTCTTCACCGGGAACGATCTCAACATCCTCAGGATTGATAACAGCTGTGCCTTCTTCTCCGGGCTCCTCACTGCCAACGATGGTCATCTGAGTGTCGATCATCTTAAGCCTTGAGTCATCCTCGAATATTGCAACTACTCTGAGTCTGTATGTTCCGGGCTCGAGGTCTTCGATTCCGGTGAGTTCGAGCAGTCCGGTGTCAAGACCGAATCCGGAATTTGTGAACCACTCAGCATCTACGCCAAACACGCCGGCAACGTCTTCTCTTGATCTGTAAGAACCTGTTGCGTCGATGTCATCGCCATTGGCAATTCTGTAAACAACTTTGCTGAGGTTGGTGTATGTTCTGTAAGCCCAGCCGAGGACGTAGAGTTTCTCGCCCTGGTTGATCGAGAACGATTCAGCTACGTTGTAGTTCGGATTTGTTGCTGCGGGATACGTGTTGTTTGTGGACAGTGCATCCAGCGAGAAGCCTTCGAGGCCCTGAGTTCTGAAGTTGACGTAGATGTCACGGTCTTTCTCATTGTCAGTTCCGGGGTTGTCGAATCTGTTGAGAATTACGATGTCGCCGTTCTCCAGTTTTGCAACTGCCTGGATCTTGTAGACCTTACCCTTTGCAAATTCAGAAACGTCAACTGTGATGGTGAATCTTGAAGCGAACTCGCCGCCTACGCCGTAAACAGCGTCTTCGGTAGCAACCTTAAAGTCGCCAAATACGGGCTCGCCGCCGTCAACGGTGTAACCGAACTGGTCGATAGCAAGATTTGCATTGCCGTACCAGCCGTGCATGCTGACGGAGGTGATGGTTCCTTCGTCGTCGGCAATGAGCTGCTTGGTGGCAATAACAGCCGAGTTACCGTTGGCAACTTCCGTTCCGTTAACAAGGATCTGGTCGTAGGAGAGGGCGTCGCCTTCAGCTGCGTCGAAGTCACGTGTTACGGCCTCGTGTTCGCCGCCATTAACTGCGATCGTGCAGTATGCCTGAGGAACGTCAACAACCTGACCGCCTTCGAGCTTTGCAATAGCCTTAACGTCAGCGTTTGCTGTGAGCTCGCCAACAGGGATGTCAACTTTGAATCTGGAAGCGTAGTCGCCGCCTGCTGCGAGAACGCCGGGTTCTGTAGCCTGCTTGAACTCGCCGAATGTCTCAACACCGTTGATGCTGTAACCGAACTGGTCGATAGCGCTGCCGTAGCCTACCCAGCCGCGGAAGGAGATCGTGCTGAAACCTTCGTCATCTTTGTTGATGATGCGGTCTGTATAGCTGTCGAGGAACGTATGAGCGTTGCCGTCCTGCTTCGCAACTTCGTCAAAGTAAACTGTGTCAAGAGAAGAACCCTTAACAGAAAGGGCTTCTGCATAGATGGGTGCACCGTCTTCGATTGTAAGAGTGAACTCGGCGAGTTTGTATTCATCGTCAAGGCCGTCTGTGAAGAATACTTCAACAGTATAACTACCGAAGTCAAGAGTGTTTACAGGAACTGTTACTGCAAATCCGGGTGTCGGGTTTGTAGCGGATGTGTAGCCTTCGCCTGCAAATGCGCCAATGACGTCATCACGTGCACTGAAGCTGAACGCAGCCGTTGCAGTCACGTCCTCATCGTTAATGAGGATCTTGTAGGAGTTGATGGAAGCGAGGGAGATAGCCCAGCCTCTGAAGGAAATACTGTCGGAACCCTTGCCCATATAGAACGAACCGGTTGCAACCTTGGTGGGATTAGCAGCCTTGTTCTCTTCAGAAATCGTTCCGCCGGAGCCGAGAGAGTCAATGAATCCGCGGTAAGCAGCGGGCTCGTGATCGGGAGCTTCGGGTCTGTAAACGAAGTAAACGTCGCGGTCTTTCTCGTTTGCCTCACCGGGGTTGTCGACTCTGTTGAGGATGACGATGTCGCCGTTCTCAAGTTTAGCGACTGCCCTGACGGTGTGGTCGGAACCTGCGGGAAGTTCTGCTGTGTCAACTGTAATGGTGAATCTTGAAGCATAGGGACCGCCTGCGGTGAGAACTCCGTCTTCTGTAGCTACCTTGAATTCGCCGAATACGGGCTCGCCGCCGTCGATCATATAACCGAACTGGTCAATGGCAAGATTTGCATTGCCGTACCAACCGTGCATGCTGACGGATGTGATGGAACCGTCGGAACCGTCGATGAGCTGCTTTGCAGCTATAACATTTGCGTTGCCGTTGGCAATTTCAGAGCCGTTTACGAGGATCTGGTCGTAGGAGAGGGCGTCGCCTTCTGCTGCGTCAAAGTCGCGTGTAACGGGCTCATGCGGAGGTGTTGCAACTTCCACGGGAACTTCACCGAAGAAATCGGTGGGGTATTTTGTCTTGACTGTGAAGTTGAATGAATCTGCGTTCTTAGCCTTGTTGAGGTTGTAGAGAGCCTTTGTGCTGTCGCCAAGAACAGGAAGTACTGTGTAAGCTCCTGCATCAAGATCAACGATTCTTACAACAAGAACGTACTGTCCTGCAGGCTGCTCTTCAAATTCAAGGCCGTAACCTGTAGCTTCATCGCCGGCAGGTGATCTCTGAAGAATTGCGATCGGTTCGCCTGCAACGGACTCTTCAAAGTTGTTAACGAATGCATAGAGAGCAACTTCAAACGTTGCTGTCTTTCCTTCGGAAGTCTTGGAAGACCATGCTGCAGGGAATTTAACTGCTTCGAAAGGAGCATTTGCCGTGAATGCTGCCATCGCATAGGAGTCTCCCTCGTTGAGCCAGAGACCTACTGTGTTTGCACTGGAAGGATTGTTGGCTACCCACTCTGCAACGAGTTCATCACTGTTGCTGTACGTAGCGCTGTGGAGAACTTCGAGAGTGTGGTCGGAGTACATCACAACGAGTTTGTACGTATGATCGCCTTCGAGAATCGGAGCGTTGCCTTGCCTTGAAGTGTCGAATCTCAAAGCGAGAGCTGCGTTAGGAAGCCCCTGTCCGTTGAACACGTCAACGATAGCCTGATCGTAATACTCAATGCCCCATGTGATCTCGCCGTCGTCGTTCATGTAACCGATGGTAAGAATAGCCTTCTCGGGATATACCCAGCCGTACTGCTTGATCTTCGTGCCGCCCTCACCAACGATCGATTTGAGCTGTCCAAGTTCTGTCTTGTTGGAAGGATTATTAACAACTGCACCGCCGTCGTTAACGATAGCGAATGTATCTGTGTTGACGATCTTTCCGGTTGTTACCCATGTGGGCGCTTCGGGATCAACAGCTTCAACTGTGAGAGTGAACTCTTTGAGGTCGTATGTGTTGCCGTCGGCAAATTTAGCGATGACCTTGATGGTGTAATCACCGGGCGTGAGGCTTTCGATTCCGGTAAGGTCGAGGAGGTTGTTGTCAAGACCGAATCCGGAATTCTGGAGGTAAGCCGGATCAACGCCAATTATATCCGCGATCTCGGTGCGCGATCTGTATGCATCTTCGCAGTCGATCTCGTCGCCGCCGCCAACGGTGTAAACGATCTTCTCAAGGTTGGTATAGGTTCTTGTAATCCAGCCGAGGAGGCGGAGGCTTTCGCCTTCGTTGATCGTTACGGAAGTCGCGGTGTTGTAATTGGTGCTGATCGAGAGATAAGCGTCCTCTTTTGCAAGAGCATCTATGGAGCACTTCACTTCGGCAGGATCCAGAAGCTTGATAAGTCCTTCGCCTTCGGTCTCATCGGAATAAATGTCAAATGCAATCTTTCCGCGCTCGAATGTGAAATACTCTTCGTCCAGGAGTTTTCCTGCAGTCGCATAACCGAGAACCATATACTTGTTGTAGTATCCGGTTTCGCCGTTTACCGAGTCATCGTTAATCGTTATGACGCAGGTGTATTTTCCGGCGGGAAGGGTGGCTCCAATGTCAAGGGCGATGGCGCCGTCACCGGTTGTTGTGTAATCAAACGAGTGAACAGGAGTTTCGTCCTGATAGAAAGTGAAAGTAAGGGGAGTTGCAGCAGCAGACCAGAAGCCCGGGAAGCCGATCTTCCAGAAAGACACGTCTGTTCTGAATGTAAACTCGAAATCAAGGTCGCCTGTGGAATAACCGACCCATGCAGCGTTTCCACCGGGATCGGCTGTTGCAGCTGTTCCGGGATCATAACTTGTAAAGGGTTCGAAGATCGATTTCGTGTTGTCCTCTTCTACGAGAGATCCGAATACTTCAACCTCTCCGAGACCGGCATAATAAACGTCTACGAGGTTGAACTTGGTAACGTAGATCTGGATGTACCTTGCGGTGACATCTGCGGCAAAGGACGATCTCTTGGTGAAAAAGTTTGCTGCTACGCCTTCTTCTTGACCGATCTTATACCAGGTAATTCCGTCTGCAGAAGCGAGAACCTGGTAGGTGTTCGGGAATGCGGAATTGTTGAAGCCCATTGACAGAAGTTCCACACGGTTCACGGCGTACTGTCCCTCAAGGTCGATGATGATGCGTGATTCAACGTCGGGCGTTGCGGAAGCTGCATACCATCCCAGAGGCTCAGATGTGCCGACAAAAAGTGTGGCGGAACCATCGTTGATGTAGTTGATGTTCCAGAACTCGTTGTTTGAGTTGAAACAAGCGCCGCCTGCGGGGACTGTAGAGATAGAAGAATAAACAGGTTTATTGAGGGCGATGTTTCCGCCGTTGGTGTAATAAGTGCTGAATATCGTTTTCTCCGAGTCGTCGGCAAACTTTGCAACCACGTCGAGGGTATGTGAGCCTTCCTGTATCGGGTAATAGAAGTTGATCCTTCTCACATAACCCACGTTGTCAAATGATGCAAGAGCTTCATAGAGACCCTGCTCTTCGACCATGTAGCCGCCGTAAACAAGTTCCCCGCCGTCGATGCTGACGCCAACGTCGGCAAGCTCTTTCAAAGGCATGTACCAGCCGATGAAGTGGATGAACTGAGCACCTGCGGCGACATCGTCGGACAGCTCACCCAGCATTGCGCCGGCAATATCGGGCGCAACGCCGTACTGGCCGCCTTTAGCACCTGTCAATAAGTTTATCTGGTTTCCGCTGCCGTCTGTAGAGTCGATCCAGTCGATATTGACCCATTCTACCGGATCTGCAAACGAAGGGACCACGGATACCAGCGTCAGCAGCATGGCCAACGCCAAAACTATTCCAAGTAGTCTTTTCATAAATCCTCCTATAAAAATATGATTTTTTGCGGTTTTACAATCTTGAATTGAATGTCGAAATTTGTAACGATTCAATGAGGACATAATCCGCCAATGATTACCACCTAGGATATCACATCGCCAAGGCCTTGTCAATACGCGCGCGTGCGTATATTTAAAAATTTTTTACACAATACGTCATTTTCACGGACATTTTGCTGCGTAAAAATGTACCGGAATTGCAGATCGGCGGGGAAGGGGTTCCCAAGAGGGTGAAAAAAAGACCGGGGCTTTCGAAAGGGACCGGTCAGTGAAATGTAGGCTTATTATGAACAGGTGCAAATTGGCACATCAGTGTCCGAAGTAAACTACACTTGAGGGCCCGGAACTGTCCAAGACTGTGATGAACGTGTTTTCATCTTCATTCCAGGATGTGATGACTCCTCCTGCCATAGTCTGGGGGTAGAGGTAGTAGATACACTTTGCGTCAGTTGAGTCGTAGACTTTGACTGCCCCGTTTTCTCCGTAAAACGTCAAGGTGACGTTTTTGTCGACCATAATGCAGCTCCTGCTGTCCTCGGCGTAGAGAACGATGCCGTTTTCGGAAGAAAGAGCGCTGTTGACGGTGAGTGTCCCGTCTCCCGTAAAGGTTACGCTCCCGCCGTATTCGGCCCCCCAGACCGCAATGCTTCCCAGGGTATTGCTGCCTTTCAGGAGTATTTTGAAGCCGTTGCCCATGAGATTTGCTTCCAGTGTGAGGTTTTCGCCATTAAAACCGTCCAAGGTCAAAGTGTTGGAGGCTCTGTCATAGGAGGCCCCTTCGGAGACGCTTTCGGTGATGCCAAGGTTTTTGTAATATCCCCCGGCGACCGCATAATACTCGGCGTCCTCGCCAATGAATCTGAGAAATTCCTCGGAAGTGTCGGGTGTCTTGGTGCCCCAGGCGTATTTGCCGTCGAAATCCGGATCTTTGTTGGGCAGGTTGGGGAAAAAAATCACTGAGCCGGAATTTCCGCCGGTATCCTTTTTATGAGAATCTTCGAATGAGGAAAACAGTATCTCCCAGAACATGTGTTCGCCCTCTGAACCGAAAACATCTTTCCCGAGAAGGTCGACCCCCAAAGCTGACACGACAAGCACCACTGCCACGGCGACGCCTGCAACGTATTTTACGGCAGATTTCAGAATGCGATGGGCGGAACTTGCGGATGATTTCTTTTTATTCTGTCCGTTGCTGTCTTCCGATTCATCCTGCGGTCCGGCACCGTAAACTTCAAGGCCGGGATTTTCGAATTCGTGACAAGGCGATCCCTCCTCACGAAGATTTGCGGAAGAGAACCCGTCTGAAGAGGGCAAGTTGTATTCTGTTTCTTTCAGCGGAGTATTAAACTCCGAATCAGGTAACGGAGTGTTAAACTCCGGATCACGGCCATGCGACAAACTTTTTCACCTCCCCGTAAACCGCTGCGATGACTGATACACGGAATCAGGATTAAGACTTGACGGGAATGTTGTGAACGTCCACTTGGGGGAAGGGGCACTCCACTCCGAGTTTTCTGAACTCGAGGAGAAGGTCATGGTTCATGGCTCTTGCCCCTGCAAAGATGTTCTGCTCGTCGACTTCGACGAGGAATTTGAGAACGATGCCGCTGTCGCCCAGTTCGTTTATTCCCAGATATTCCGGAGGCGCTTTCATTATGCCCGACCTTGCGGTGTATATGCGTTCAAGTACCCCCGGTATCTCGCTTTCAAGTTTTTCGATGTCCGTGGAATAGGGGATGGCTATCTCGCAGGTGCTCCGGGAGGTCTTGTCGGAGCGGTTGAGTATGTTTTTCATCTCCGAATTGTTGACTATCTTGACGTTTCCGCCAACATCCGTAATCGAAGTGGTGCGGAGACCGATAGCTGTCACGGTGCCCCGGAAGCCCGCCACTTCCACGATGTCGCCCACGTTGTACTGGTTTTCAAATATCATGAAAGCACCGGTGACCATGTCCGCGATCAGGCTTTCTGCGGAAAAACCAATTACAAGGGCTACGATGCCGACGCTGGCAACGATGGTGGAGACGTTGACGCCGATTATCGAGAGTCCCCAGCAGATGATCACAATGGCGGCCACGTATTTAAGAACGCTTGAGATAATGGAAAGCACAGAACGGACTCTGTGACTCTTCGGATCCGGCAGTCCAAGAAGGTACACTGCAAGGGTCTCCAGCGCCACCACGCAGGCGGCCATGATGAGAAGCTTGAGGAGGACCGTTGCGTCAAACTGAAGTCCTGCAAAAAAGACTGCGGCGTTAAACAGCCCGGTGAAAAAACCGACCGGTATGAGAAGGATGATTATCCCGGCGCAGACCGCCAGACGGATAATGTGAGATTTACTGATTTTTTTCTTCATTTTCTGCCTCCGTGACATGATCTTCCGCACAAGCGGCAGGCTGTGCGGCCTTGCGGGACCAAAGCTCCCGCTTGAATAATACCGGCCCTGCGGATTGCCGAAATGCCGGCGTTAAGGGCCGTTGGCAATTGTTTCAGTTTCCGAATTCGACGCTGAAAGGCACTGCAATATGACCGTTTCCGGATACAAGGGTGGCGTAGTCCATCGAAAGATATCTGAGGTACGATGCATATCTCACACCGTTGGCCTCTTCAGCCTCGATCCTCACCGTGTTTCCTTCGATAACCGGGAATACCAGCTGCCAGATACCGTCCTTGAGGATCTCAAAACCCTGGGGGTTTATCTGCCCGTCGGAGGTGGCAAGGCCCCCTGCCGTGTACTTGTACTCGATCACGATTTCTTCCTTGTTATAGGTGATTTTTGAAGGAACAGGATAACCTTCGCTCTCCATATCGCCAATGCCGTAGACGATGGCCGCTGCCATCTTTGCGCCTCTCTGCCCGATCTCGTATTTGTAGTACGGATGGGCGCCGTCAGCATCGCCTTTTCTGAAGCCCACGTCAATGGTGGGTATGATTTCATAACCTGAAATGCTTCCGTCTATCTTCACGACCGACTGGGCAAAACGCATCTGGGGAACCGACTCCCAGGGGCCGTTGAGGAGCTGTCCGCCGCTTTCAAATCCGTAGGACGTGAGCTGGACGTTAAGGAACAGAAGGTCGCTGCCGAACTGGGTCCGATAGTCTTCAACGGTGGTTTTAAGAGCGTCGGGATAGTCCGCAGAAATGCCTGCGTCCGATTCGCCCTGGTAGAAGATCATACCGGCGATGCCCACGTTTCTGAGGGGAGCCATGAATGCGTTATAGATGGCGCAAGGTGGCAGAGTGATGTCGTTCAGAGTTATTGTCCGGTTCTTCAGCGATTCGGGGAACTTTTCATAGGCATCCGGTGAGCAGAGAAGATCGAGGGGTGCGCCGCCGCAGCCGGCCATGACAATGCCGATGGGAACTTCGGGATTTACAGTGTAAAGTTCCTTGGCGAAAAAGTAGCCCAGCATGGAAAAGCTGTTTGTCGCACTTGAACCGTAGACTTTGCGCCTGGTGGCTTTCTGCCATTTGCTCTGGCGAAGAATATCTGTCTGAGGTGTCGACATTTTCTCTGAACCATCTTTGTTTAAAAGGTTCCAGTTTATCTGGTGGAGAAGGCGTATGTCGTCCTCTTCGGTTGCTCCGTCAAGGTATTCTCCGTAGAGTGCTTTTATATCTCTAGCCGACGGGCTGACTGTGCCGAAGAACGTGAGATCGGAATTGCTCTGTCCGGAAACGATCCAGACGTCGCCGACCATAACGTCTTTGATCTCCTCCTCCACGCCTGATGCGCCGTGAACGATGAGGCTCTGTCCTTTTTCCTTGGAGGCGGGAAGGGTGCCCAGGAGGGCGAAACTGAATGCGCCGTCCTTTATTTCGCCTGAGCCCTTAAGACCCTTGAACTCTGCGGCAACGATCTTTCCGTTCTGGGATTCGGGCGCGGTGCCCCAGACGACTATGCGCCGGTCTCTCGGCAATATCATATCGTCGCCAAAGTAATTCGCCAATGTGAATTCCTCTGCGGTGCCCTCCTGAAGGGTATAGCTTTCAACCTGCTTTGACGGCTCGTCGGCCTTGACGCCTTCGGATCTGCCCGACTTCCAGGTCTTTGTGCCGGAGAACAGGTCGCATCCGGAAACGGTCACGAGTACAATAGCCAAAGTCAGCAGCAGTGCCTGTTTAATATATTTCATGTGATCCTCCGAAATGAAAGATTGATCTGTAAGAGCAGCGGGCCCGTGCATTGTTCTATGTAAAAATGGTTCTTCCCCGCAGCCCGATTATATCAGATTTTTGCACTTCAGGCTACATCAAATTCGTTGAGTTCGGAGCAGGTATATGCTATCATTTCGAAGGACCGTTGAGGTTGAAAAAAACATATTTGAAAAACAGCCGCCTTCCGTCTGCCGGTTCCGCCGCATATCAAGGCGGAGGCCGGAATGCATGCACCGAAATCATTTCAGAGGTTGAAAGTATGAAAAAGAAACTGCGGGTAATTGGCGTTGTGGTCGCCTGCGTACTGGCATTTACATACATAGCAATTCTGCCGGGCTGCGGACCGGCGGAAAAGGAACCCCTTCCGAGAACGAATATCGCACCTCCGGCTCTTGAACCCCAGCCGGAGCCCCGGGACAGCGGAGAACTCATAACTTACACCGTCAGCAGGGCGTTCTCCTCCGACATGGTGGTCCAGCGAAACGCATACCTCAACGTTTCCGGAAAAGCGGATCAGTCAAAAGGCATTATTTACGGGGAGTTTATGGGTGAAAAGCGTTATGCCCGCATTGCAAAAGACGGAAGCTTCACCATTCAGTTTTCGTCTCATGAGGCCGAAACAGAGCCCCAAACCCTGAAAATTTATCCGAAAAACGGCGAAGTCACGGAATTTACAGATATTCTCGTGGGTGACGTTTGGATGATCTCGGGACAGTCAAATGCCGAGATGAGTTACTCCCTTGCCCGCCAGAGATACCCGGAATATGACGACAGGGTGAACGAAAATGACTGTATAAGGGTCTTTTTCCAGGCAGCCGCGGATATAGTGACCGGCGTGAACGAAGGGCTGCTGGACGCGACTGTCCCTGCAGACAACGTTGTCCACGAAGACTGGCGATGGAAGAAGACGACCCTTGCGAATGTTTACCCGTTCTCGGCAATTGGCTATTATTTCGGTAAAGAGCTGAGTCAATACACCGACGTGCCCCTGGGTCTGGTGATGGCCGCTGCGGGCGGCGCCGCAATTCAGGAGCTGATGCCGGGGGAACTGGCGGAAAAACTGGGATACACTGCCGGGGCGGCGGTTCCCGTTTCGGGTTACTACAACACGCTGATCCATCCTTTCACCGGCAACCGCATCACCGGCATGCTTTTCTACCAGGGCGAGAGCGAGAGCGGAGGAGACCAGTATCTGTTTTACGCCAATCACCTTGCCGCAACAGTTGAAAGTTATCGGGAAATATTCGGAATCGAATTTCCCTTCATCAACGTACAGCTCAGCTCACACGGCATTGCCGGATCTTCATTTTGGCCTAAATTGCCGAGAATTAGAGCTGCCCAGTACGACGCTTCAAAACTCATCCCGAATTCGTTTATCGTGGCGTCGATGGACCAGGGCTACTTAAAAGGCGACCCGGAGTGGGCTCATCCCATGCGGAAATATCAGATCGGTTACAGAACGGCACGAGTGGCGGCTTTCGTTTCCTACGGCAAGGGCGAAGAGAGCCATATGCTGACGCCTGAGCCGGAAACGGTGACCTGGAACGAGGACGGCTCGGTGACGGTGAAATTTAAAAACATTGGCGACGGCATCACTTTGGCGGCGGGAGACAAGATCGAAGGGCTCTACCCCTTCTACAGCTACGGCGGCAAGATGTCCTGCACGATCGAGATGATCGACAGTTTCACAGTGAAAGTCGTTCCGAAAGAGCAGCCTTATTCGATCCGCTACGGCATGATGCAAGACGCAACTCCCGAAGCCGCCAATATCATGAGCAGCGACGGCATACCGCTGATCGCTTTTGAATTTTTGAATGAAAACTATACCGGATACTAAACGGATAAATACTGAATGCGGAGGATGATGAGATGATCGGTGCAATGTTGGGAGACATAATAGGTTCGCCTTACGAGTTCGACAACGGGGACAAGAAAAAAAGGTTCCCTCTGTTTTCGTGGCAGTCGAAATTCACAGACGATTCGGTGATGACGGTGGCGGTGGCCGACTCTCTGCTTTCGTCCCTCGGAGGATCCGATGAGGAAGTTACAAAAGCTTTGATAAACTCGATGAGACACTGGGGAAAGAAATACCCCTTCGCAGGCTACGGAACCAGGTTTTACAGATGGCTGTTTTACGATGAGGACCCGAAACCGTATAACAGCTGCGGCAACGGTTCGGCAATGCGGGTCTCGGCGGCGGGCTGGCTTTTTGACACCCTTGAGGAGACAAGACACTCTGCGTATCTCACTGCGGCGGTGACTCACAACCACCCCGAGGGCATCAAAGGGGCGGAGGCAACTGCCAGTGCCATTTTTCTCGCAAGAACAGGGAAAAACAAGGAGGAAATAAAGGATTATATCGTACGGGAATTCGGATATGATCTGTCGAGGACCTGCGATGAAATAAGGCCGGAATACTTCCATGTGGAACTTTGTCAGAAAACGGTTCCGGAGGCCTTGACGGCCTTCTATGAGGGAATAGATTTCGAAGACGTTATCAGAACTGCGGTGTCTCTGGGAGGGGACTGCGATACGTTGACCTGCATTGCCGGAAGCGTCGCCGAGGCATATTACGGTGTACCTGAAGGGCTGAAAAAAGAATGCTTTGAAAGGATACCGGAGGATTTTAAAGAGGTGCTGAAGAGGTTTGACGGATGCAAAAAAGAACGGCAGCCGAGATGATTACCTGGTCTTTCCGGAGGTTATGAGGGGCTGCTCGGGATGACAGAATGTTCGACTGACCAATGCCCGCCTGACCGGAAAGTCCGGGCTGAGTGAGTAATGTAAAACCTTTCTAAACAATTATGAGGAGGAACAGATGAAACAAAGAATGAGCGGCATGAAGGTCGCAATAACAGGAGCCTCGGCAGGCATCGGAAGGGCAACAGCTGTCATGATGGCAAAGTGCGGCGCAGACGTGGCGGTTATCGCTAGGAACCGGAAACTTCTTGACGAGGTGGCGGAGGAGATAAGGGCAGAAGGAAGAAAAGCCGTTGTCATCGAAGCCGACGTAAAAGACGGGGAGAAAATGAAACAGGCTGTGGAAACGGCTGTCAACGAACTTGGCGGACTTGACGTGTTCTACTGCAACGCAGGTGTGTATCTCAGGTGCCCGACACCGGATCTCACCATGGAGCAGATAAGGGAGGTCATGGAGGTAAACTACTTCGGGACACTGAACTGTGTTTACGCTGTTCTTCCCTATTTTCTCGAGAAAAAGAAGGGCTCAATAGTTGCCACCTGTTCCATGGACGGAAAGAAGGGTGTGCCTCCGGACGCGGCCTATGTGGGCTCGAAATTTGCAATGAACGGCTTCTTCCAGGTGCTCCGCCAGGAGGTTAAAGATCAGGGAATACACGTCGGAATCATCTGCCCCGCAAGGGTCGACACGAGGATGATAGAGAACGTGGACTGCCCGAAGATCACCCCGAAATTCAGCCCGGACAAGGTGGCAGAAGCCGTAATAAAATGCGTTCTCAAAAAGAAAAAAGAGATGCTGGTACCCTATTTTTCCTGCCATCTGCTCACCTGGGGAGACTCCCTGAGCCCGACTCTGGGAGACTGGCTGGTAAAGATCAATAAACTCGGCGGGACCGATACCGCAGGTAAAAAATGATGCGCGGGGCGGAAGTATGAAGGGCGAAAAACGGTATAACAGCATAAGACCGGGCAGGGTGTGGCTCGACACTGAAGGTAAGCGGATCCAGGCCCACGGAGGCTCTATCATGTTTCTCGACGGCCGGTATTACTGGTACGGAGAGAACAAGGAGTTTACGGATCCCGACAAGGGCATCTGGCACTGGGGCGTCAGGTGTTACGTATCCGACGACCTTTACAACTGGGAAGACCTGGGGCTCATAATTCCTCCGGACACCGCCAATGAAAATTCCGGCCTTCATCCCTGCTCCTTTATGGACAGACCCCATATAATCTACAACAAACGGACGAAAAAATACGTTTGCTGGCTGAAAATAATGCAGAAAAACGGGGAGCAGACGGAGACTGTTCTCACCGCAGACAACTTCACGGGCCCGTATACTGTTGTCAGGGAAGGGCTGAGGCCTCTTAACATGAGCGCAGGCGACTTTGATCTTGCTGTGGCGCCGGACGGCAAAGCATATTACTACTTTGAGCGGGTCCACAGCGAGACGGTGTGTGCCGATCTCACGGAGGATTACACGGACGTGACGGGATACTATTCCACCCATTTTCCCAGGCCCTGTCCTCCTTACGTCAGAGAAGCGACTTCCCATTTTATCAGGAATTTTAAGCATTACCTTGTGACATCGGGCACCACCGGATACCTTCCCAATCCCTCCGAACTGGCGGTGGCGGACACATGGCACGGACCCTACAGAGTACTGGGCAATCCCCATCCCGGCGATCCCACGTCCACTTCTTTTCACAGCCAGATATCAAGTGTGTTCAAAGTCCCGGGAAAGAAGGACCTTTATATCGCATTGGCGGACCGCTGGATGCCCGAGGCCATGGACGTCCCCTACAGCCTTTACGAAAAAGCATTTTACGCTGAGTTTTCCGGGACGGCAACCGAGAAGGAACTTTTGGAGGCCCGTGAGGAAATGAAACAGGTGCCGAGGGAGAAGACTAAAATTGCGGATTACGTCTGGCTTCCCTTCAGGTTTGAGGGGGAAATGGGGTATCTCGACTGGCTTGACGAGTGGCGAATCGAGGACTGGGAGTAGACCGGGTTTATACGGACCGTCCGGAAGCCCGCCAATGATTATAATTACCTAAAAGAAGAAAAGAATGAGACTTTTTATCGCAATTTGTTTAAACGATGCCCTCCGGGGTTCACTGGTTGAAATGCAGAAACAGGCTGAAAGCCTTGGCGCGGGCGGAAAGCTTACGCCAAGGGAAAACATGCATCTCACATTGGCGTTTATAGGTGAATACGGAAGACCCGGGGATGTCCTGGACGTTATGCGCAGTGTAACCGTCGACCCGTTTGAGATCGAGATCTGCGGAGCAGGGCATTTCGGCGAGATCCTCTGGGCAGGAGTGAAATGTCCGGATAGTCTCAAAAAATACGTGGCTGCACTGAGAAAAAAACTGGGTGACAGCGGCATTCCTTTCGACGCCAAACTCTTCAATCCCCACATTACCCTTGCAAGAAAGATCGTTAAAATGCCTGAGGGCCTGATGCCGCAGAGCACAAAAATGACCGTGAAAAAGATATCGCTGATGCGGTCTGACAGAAACCGGTTTGGACAGATGGAATACCGGGAGATCGGCAGCGTGACCTGCTTATAGACTTCAGAAAAGATCGGTTTTTATTAGTGCTGACCCCGCATGCCTGCCGTGCAGGTTTCCCTTCGAAGAGGATCGTCGGGACGTTGAGACGGGCATTGTTTTATCCCGCCCGGAAATGTGTGTTTTTGCTCAAAATCAGACTGAACAGGCTCAGAATTCTCAAAATGATTGTATGTTTTTTCCCTTTATCCTTGACCACTCAACCCAAACCTTGTATAATTGTGAGCAGCGGGGAAACACCCTGAAAAACTATTTTATAATAACGGACGGGATTGAAATGAATGATTTTGAATTAATGAAGCATGCAAAAAACTATATTGAAAAGATGGCAAACGGTATCAACCCATTGACAAACGAACCGGTGCCGGAAACTGATCTTTTGAACAATATCAGCATTTCCAGATGTTTGTTCTATGTGTCCGGAATTTTACAGAACGTGCTGAGCGGTGACCAGCAGAAGACAGTCCAGCAGCACAAGCCTCCGAGAAAAGCTGATTTTTCAATAACTGAGGAAGAACTGGCGGGTTTTGAATTTTCACAGGATCCTTTGACGATCTCTGAACTCACCCACCGCATAAACAGCCTTGTCGACCTTGCGAACATGAAACCCCTTCACTACAGGACCATCACCGAATGGCTGGGCGGAATAGGCCTTCTCGAAGAAAAAGAGAGACCGACCGGAGGGCTTACGAAACGTCCCACGGAGAGCGGGGAGCAGCTGGGAATCAAGGTCGAGGAAAGACTCGGCATCGACGGTAACATCTACTACGTTAACATTTACGACATCCATGCGCAGCAGTATATCGTGGACAATCTCGCCGCCGCCCTTGCAAAGTGATATGACGGTCCGGATACGTTGAGATCCTAAACTTTTCTACTAACATACTAACCTGAAATTATACAAATTTTGATATTTC
>CAMZBI010000023.1 GCA_947304585.1 uncultured Clostridia bacterium
AATACCTGTGGCGGGACTTTCACCCGCAAGAACTGTGCCATGCCCGGCACACAATTTAAGGGGCCCGAATCGTCTTCGGACCCCTGTTTGTTTATTCAGTTACAGATCATTTGAGCACGGTCATTAACTCCGGTTCTGCAAGATCTGTTCGCCAAAATAATCAGTCGTTATAAAGAGCGTCCCACTTCTGGTTGGCCTCGTCCTCGAGTTTCTTCAGAACGTCATCAACGGTCTTGGATCCGTTTACAACATCCGGAACAACTGTGGCCATGTAGGTGTTAACAATGGTGGCGATCTCCGGAGGAACAACGCACTCTGCGCGGCCGTATGTATCAGCCTCAGGGAATGAAACGAATGCGAAGTAGTTCTTTCCGTTCTCGGGATCGATCTCTCTGTCGGCGTAAGGAACTCTCCAGAAGGAAGCATCGGCAAGGCTTCTTACGTTCGGAACTGATCCGCCTTCCTGTCCGTTGTATGCTCTCTGACCTTCTTCTGTGTAGAGAGAGAGGCAAAGGGCAGCTGCGGCCTCGGGGTTCCTGGTTCCGTTGAACACTGCAAATCCGGTAGCACCTGTACCGACTTTGTGTGTCGGGAATGCGGGCAGGGAAACAACATCCCAGTCAATGCCTTTTTCTTCGTAGTTTTTGCCTACGGCACCGAAGCTCGGGAACTCGATATCTGCAAATACGACCTGGTTATAGTCGTTATAAGAGCCGAAAGATCTCTGATCGGCAGTTTCCTTTATGGATCCGCCGCCGCCTGCAGCGTTGTACTTACAAACGTTGGACTGAACGAGAGAGATCATCTCTTTTACGCCTTCGAGAACTTTGGAGTCGGAAATGAAGTTGACTCTCTTATTCTCTTTGTCATACCAGCGGCCGCCCCATCCTTCAAGGAAAGGAATGAACACAGGTCCATAGCCAAGTCTCATCGAGCAGCCTACTGTCGGAACGTCGGCATCCTCTTCCTGAGTTGTGAGCCGTGCGCAATACTCTTTGAAAGTATCCCAGGTCCAGGTTCCCTCAGACTCGAGTTTGATCGGATCTTCAAGGCTGGCAGACGTGATAATGTCGCGGTTGTATCTGAATACCAGGTGGTTATAGTCGCGCATTACCATGTAGGTCTTACCGTTAACGTTGCCCATATCCTTAATGGCGTTGAAAATGTTTGAAAGGTCGATTTCATAAGCTTCTATATAAGAATCAAGGGGCATGAGAACGTTCTGAACTGCCGCATAGTTATAAACATCAATCTCCCAGAGGAAGAAAACGTCGCCGCAGGTCTTGGAAGCTATCTGGTTAACAATGTTGTTTGTGTTGGAAAGCTCCGCAACAACTGTAACGTCGCGATACTTGTTCTGGAAAGCGGCGACCCAGTCGTTGACCGACCTCTTATCGGCCTCGGTCGCTGCTATGTAATAATTCAACTTGATCTTTCCGCTGGGCTCCGGCACGTAACCTTCGGGGAGTTCTCCGTCGTTGGGCTTGTACTCAGTGCAAGCGAAAAGAGTCAGAGTCATGATAAACGCAAGAGCAAGAGCGAGAATCATTCTGATCAGACTTTTTACGTTCGTCTTCATGAAATAAACCTCCAATTTTAATGATTCCGGTGTGTGAAATCGGGAATATTATCTGTGCGGACAGTTCCGCACACAATAGATAACTGAATAATATCACATCCGGAAAATAATTCAAGTAATTTGTTTATCTTTGAAAAAGCTTAAAAAATCAGGCGTGTTTTTAAGCCGTTTTTAAGTTTTCTCCCCTTCCCCGGCAATTCCTGCATGTGGGGAACCGGAAACCGCATCACTCATCCGGTATGAGTGATATGATCTCTTTAATCGGCATGCAGTACTCTTCCGCTTCAAGTGCCCTGTGGTTTCTGAGGATGGTCTCGGCTGTTTTTTTCATTGCCGGGAAGCCGCTCCTGGTGAGGTGATTGGCGTATATAACGATATTTGCGCCTGCTTTCTGAAGCTCGTCCTCTGTAACGGAACTGTAGGAAGTGGGGACAAGGACCACCGGAGTTGTACTGTCTTTTTCTCTGAACAGCCTTAAGAATTCAAAAATCTCAGCCGGATCCTTTTTCCTGCTGTGTATCATGATGCCGTCGGCACCCGCCTCCACGTAGGCGAAGGCCCGGCGAAGGGCGTCTTCCATGCCCTTTTCGAGTATAAGGCTTTCTATTCTGGCTATGATCATGAAATCCGGGGTCTTCCTTGCCGCCTTTCCGGCTCTGATCTTGGCACAGAAGTTCTCAATATCGTCCTGAGTCTGGGCCACGTCCGTCCCGAAAAGGGAATTCTTTTTCAGGCCCGTCTTGTCTTCAATGATCACGGCGGAAACGCCAAGTCTCTCCAGCGTCCTGACGTTGTAGACAAAGTGCTCAGTCAGCCCTCCGGTGTCCCCGTCCAGGATGACAGGCTTGGTGGTGACTTCCATGATATCGTCAACGGTCCTCAGCCTGCTGGTCATGTCCACGAGTTCTATGTCCGGTTTGCCCTTGGCAGTGGAATCGCACAGAGAGGACACCCAGATGGCGTCGAACTGGCAGGCTCTCCCGTTCTCGTACACGGTGGTGTTTTCGGCGATCAGCCCCGTTATTCCGCTGTGGGCCTCGATTGCCGTCACCAGAGGCTTTATTTCCAGCAGCCTCTTCAGTCTCTTTCTTCTCATGTCCGGCATGCCCAGAGTCTCCCGGCTCTGTTCCTGGATCCTGATATACATTTCGTCGTTGGAATAGGGAAATTCCACAAGTTCTCCGCCGTAGGACTTCAGAACTTCGATAACTTCTTCACGAACCGGCTTCTGGAAACCGGTCACCCAGTTATCGCCGTGGACAACGTAGTCCGGCTTATATTTTAACAGATTCTCCCTGTAGCTGAGGTTCTCCTGGAGCACCACTCTGCTGACCCCGTTGATGTTCCGGAAGAGCTTCATTCTCTCGGTTTCGGGAACCAGGGGGTACCTTCTGTAGCTTGCAACGGCGCAGTCGCTCAGCACGCCGATGATCAGTTTGCCCAGTTTTGAGGCTTTTCTTATGATCTCGATGTGACCGCCGTGTATGAGGTCCGTGGAGAAGCACATGTACACCGTTTTGTTTCTTACTGTTTTCAGTTTTTCGCCAACAGTCTTAAGGTCCTCCGCCGTGTCGATCTCCGAGCAGAGCATGTCGCCGCAGTCAAAGGTCCTTACGTTCATGCGGTCCGAGATCTCATTGAAGGCGTTTTCTGCATAGCAGGAGGTGTTGCCGTTTTTAACAAACTCACCGATCCTGTCCAGCCACAGGGCAACGTCCTCTTTCGAAAGCTTGTAAAGGGGCTGGGCGGCGATCTGTTTCTCAGCAAGCATTTTAGCGGTGACTGTTTTTATTCTTCCGTCATCGTAAAGAGAGGCCTTGAAATCCTTTTCGGGCAGGGGGGCGGTGCCGGATACGCACATCACGGAAGTCTCAGCTTCCAAAACGCCCTGAAGCACCCTGTTTTCAAACACCATATCTCCGTGAAGGAGTATCAGATCGTTCCCCCGCAGTTCCTTTTCCGCCAGGTATATTGAATATATGTAATTGGTCCTGTCGTATTCCGGGTTGTTCACAAAAGTGACCCTGACCGGTACGTCAAGAGAGGCGGCGTATTCTTTAAGAACGTCGCTGAGGTAGCCGACGGTGATCACAGCCTCTTCGATTCCGAAGTCCGCAAGCATTTTAAGCTGCCTTGAGAGGATGGTCTCCCCTTCGCCGATCTCGGTCATACACTTCGGCTGCTCGCTGGTGAGGACGCCCATCCTTGTCCCCTTCCCCGAATTAAGAATCAATGCTTTCATATTTAAGCCCTCCCTGAGCCCTTCCGAAAAAGGGCAGCGGCTTTGTCAGATTTTATTTTTCCCGCAAAAATGCGGTAAAGTTGTCAATATTGTCCTTTGGCGTCGTTGTGGGCCTTCCCAGGTCCTTTCTCGCGCCGGAGGCAGTCATTATCTCGAGGAACACAGGTCCCTCAAGGTTTCCGCCAATGGTATCAAGTCTTGCAGCCAGTTCCTGTTCGTTCTCCGCCCTCATCACGTTTTTGATTCCGCAGGCCTTGGCAATTTCCGAAATATTCCTGCCTTTTGCCGGTGTGGGCATGCCTCCCACTGAGTCGTGGACACCGTTATTTATTAGGACGTGGATCAGGTTTGCCGGCGAGGTCTCGGCCTCCGGAAGAAGCGAGCCCATGTGCATCACCAGCGCTCCGTCGCCGTCGATCAGCACCACCCGCCTGTCAGGTCTTTCCACAGCTATTTCAAGAGCTATGGAAGATGCGTGGCCCATTGAACCGACTGTGAGAAAGTCCGACCGGTGGGATTCATTGCGGCGCTCCCGTATCTCAAAAAGCTCACGGGACGCCTTGCCGGTGGTGGATACAAATGCGGATCCCTGAAGCTTTTCCGTGACCAGTTCTATCGCCCTCTCCCTTGTGAGGGCGCCGGGGACCGTATAATCCGGCTCTATATCGTACGTCAACGCGCCTTTTTTTACCACAAAAGTCAATGGTCTGCCTTTTTCCGCAGCATCCTTATTTTCGGCAATAAACGCGCATATATCCTCCGGCTTTGTAGACTTGTCAACGATCATTACTTCCGCGCCGATGAGTTCAAGAAGCGAGACGGTGATCTCACCCTGGAAGAGATGTTGGGGCTCGTCATGAACTCCCGGTTCTCCCCGCCAGCCCACCACAAGAAACAGCGTGATTCCGTATATCTTTTCGTTGGTCAGAGAGGCCAGAGGGTTTATGGCATTGCCAATGCCGCTGTTCTGCATATACACAAGACCGGGTCTGCCGGTTGCAATGTAATGACCTGCGGCAAGGGCGACTGCGTTGCCCTCATTGGCGGCAACGGTGTGCTTTCCGCAAACACCGTAGTTCTCATACAGGAAGTCGCAAAGGGGCGACAGCAGAGAATCGGGCACTCCCGCGTAAAAATCGACACCTATCGCATTTAAGAAATCTTCAACTTTCATATTTGGCTATATTAACGTCAAAAGCCTTCTCAGAAGGACCAGGAGCTGAACCACTTGAGGGCGTTGACGTATGCATTCGGGACCGGAAGACCGGTCAGCACCGGATAGAACACTATAAACAGCAGCAGTACTATGCCGAGGTAGATGAAGTTCACCCATTTCGGCATCAGTTTCTTCTCCGTCAGCTCTCTCAAAACGTACACAATGAAGAAGATCGAGAAGGCGAAAGCGGTGAAATAGTGGTAGATGAAACAGACTCTGTTGACCAGTATCCAGGGCGCAAAAGCAGATGCATAGGCGACCGCCATGAAGCCCATCTTCGCGTCCCTGTTTCTCCAGGCCATGAAGCAGGCCGCAAACAGGCAGGGAACTCCCAGCCACCAGATGGCCGGATTTCCGAAGGAACTGATGGTCGACCGCATCCCCTCGGGAACGTTGTAGCCGATGTAGTACCAGATAGGTCTCACCATTATCGGCCAGGTGTACCACATGGAACTGTAGCTGTGGGTGGCGTCAAGACCCGAGTGGTAGTTGTACATGTATTTCTGGTTGTCGATTACGATCTGCAGCAGCGATTTTCCCGGATTGCTGGGCATGTAAGGTATATAGGACAGCACGTAAATGCCTGCGGGGATGATCACGAAGAACACCACGCAAAGGCCAAGTGTCGGCAGCAGGTTCTTCAGCATGTAATCGCCAATGAGTATCTTCCGAGGTCCGGTCTTTGACCAGTCATATGCCCTTCCCGCTTTCACGTCAAGGACTTCTCTGATCTTGGCAATGAAGAACACCACTGCAAGGCCGGCTCCGGTGTAGATGCAGGTCCACTTGGAGGCCGCTCCCATGCCGAACATCAAGCCGCTCAGGAACAGAGGCACCAGGGACTTTGCAAAGCCTCTCTCGTATGACTTTGTGGAGAAGTAGTCGTACATGAAGTACATCATTGCCAATGAGAAGAAGCAGGCGTACGTATCAATCGTGGCAAGCCTTGTCTGGGCAAGTCTCATGAAATCAAACGTCATGAGGAACGCGGCGACAAAGGCCCACTGGCTCTTCTTGAACAGTTTCAATGCAAAAGCGTACACCAACGGCACCAGAAGCATTCCGAAGAACACCCCGGAGAATCGCCAGCCGAAGGAATTCATGCCGAAAATGAGTATTCCGACCTCCATTATCACCTTGCCGAGGGGCGGATGGGTGCGCTCGTAGATGCTCAGCCCGTTGATCTGCTCGTATGCGGTCCTGGGGTGGTATATCTCGTCAAAATAGGTGGAATCAAGGTACGATCTCTCGGTCCTGAGCTCCGTCTGCTCGTCAAAAAGATACTCCGCCCTGCCCGACGTCTCCGTTTCCTCAAAGCTTGTCTCAATGGAATCAAGATCCAGTTCAATGGGAACGTATTCGCCGTCAACTGTCTCGTAAAAACCGACTTCATTCAGCCAGAGGCCTGAGGTCTCGGAATAGATCCTGACGCTCGACGTCTTGAAATTGGCGGCTTTGTAGCCCCAGCGGTAAAAGGCGATGTCGTCCTTGGTGATCTTAACGCCGGAGTCCTCGTAATCGTCCATCGTCTTGTTGTAGTAAAGCACCACGTCGGTACCGTTTCTCGGAATGCCTCCGTAGAAGACGACCCGGGTGACTGTTTTTTCCTCTTTGAAAGAAACGGTCACGTATTCTCCGGGATTTGAGGGCTGCCAGTAGGTATTCGGGCTTCCCGAGGTGCTGCCCATGCCGATGAAGGAGAACAGCCCGGTGATCACCGTCAGGATGCAGACTATGATGACGTCCGCCTTTTTAAATTTACCGCCAACGTCGGAAAGCCGGAGATCTGTTTCCGGTCTGGGGGCCTTGTCGGCTCTCAGGGATGCAATGAAACAAAAAGCAATTGCCGAGAGCACCACTGCAACGAAGAGCAGTTTAAACCATATGCTGACGTCTTTGGATTTTTTCGAGGATCCGTCTGTGGAGTTGAGTTTGAAGGTCACTGTCCCCTCAGGCACAGAGGATTTCGACACTTTTTCTATTACAAGGTTGTCGAAATATGCCACGCCGCTGCACTCGCTCCCGTAGCCGCCAAGGCCGAGGCTGAGGTCTATCACGTCCTGTTTTTCCCCTGTTTCAAGGTAAACTGAAGCCCTTCTCCAGTCGGTGGTTCCGGTGGTGGAGAAGGCGTTGCCGGTCATATTGTAGCCCGAAAGGTTTGCACCGACTTTTCCGCCCTCAACGTTCTCGGTCTTTATAGACAGAGTGATCTTGTAGTATGAACCGGGTGAAACTTTGAACTCCCTGTGGATCCTGGCGTCGTTGTTGGATCTGTTTTCGATCCTGAGGCACTTGCCCTGACCTTTTTCACCCTCCGCAAGAGTTATCTCGGTGACGTTTGAATTTTCAAACTCCGCTCTGTAGTTGTACGTTTTCCAATCGAAACCGGATTTGGTGTCTATGGATTCAAAGGCACACTCATACTTTGTAAGCGGGGCCACCATCGGTACGATTATCATGGCGGCAATTGCAATAACAGCCAGTATCACACCGAGAACGATAAACAGCTTTGCCCGCTGGTTTCCGCTCTCCCCGGTGCCTATCTCCCTGTTATGATCATTTGTCGTTTTCTTCATTGACATCACCTTGTTCACTATACACTGTTAACTGTTAACTGTCCATTGTTAACTGCGGTGTCATCCGCATCACTTGCGCCGCAGGCGCACTCACTTGCGCGCAGCGCACCACTATTCACTCTTAACTATTCACTGCGGCGCCAGCCGCATCACTTGCGCGCAGCGCACCAACTTGTGCCGCAGGCGCACTCACTTGCGCGCAGCGCACCCGCTATTTCAGTTCCACCTCATCCACTCCGCCGTCAGTTTCGGTCATATTCCCCGGAGCATCCGTTATGGTCTTGTCTTCTTCGGTCTCAGTCTTTTTCCTGCTGAAAAAAGCTTTAATTTTATAAATTCCGAATCCCTTTCCGGAGTCTTCAGGTTCAAAGCGGTCGTCCGAGAATTCTTTCCGTTCCAACCGTCTGTTAAAGATGAACAGTCCCATGCAGACAAGAGCTGCAATAACGGTGATTGCTGCGAGCCAGCCCCTGTATTCGTTGAGCTTTGGCCAGTAAAAATCACCGTAGACAGCGGAATTGTCGTTGACGTCTCTGATGGATCCGCCAACCAGCAGACCCAGCATGATCTCGTGGACAGTGATGAAGCCAATGCCGCTGATCAGTCCGTAGCCCGCCAGAACACCTTTTCTGTGATAGCAGATCGCCGCCATGAGGAGGAGTGCAACCGCCGGGAAGAAATATCTCTCGTGCATTCTCGGTCCGAAGCAGGATACCATGGCGAACATGAATGCTCCGGCAAGGAACACCAGACCCGGATGGGAAACCTTTTCTGTAAGTTTTCCGCGGGATACCGCTTTGGCAGTCTTAAAGACGTACACTGCTACCGTTACAAGACTTATAACGACTATTGCCAGCATTCCCCAGGTGTGAAGGGATAAAGGCCCCGCCATTTCGCTGTCGGGCACCCAGTTCTGGCCCACAAGGAACCAGAAGTTGTAGTTGTTCACAGTGGCATACTGATAGTGGTCGATAGTTCCGAGGAAGAGTTTGAATATCCAGGGCAGTTCCATGGATTTGCCAAACAGCTCGACCTCCGCAGTTCCCATGCCGAAGAAAGGTATGCAGGGGAGCACTGCCCCCGTGACCAGTCCCAGCAATATTTTGCCTAAAAATCCGAAAGCTCTCTTTGGCCTTTTTCTCACGAACTCCATAACGAATTCCGAAAGGAACACGCACCCGAGAACGGGAAGGAACAGAGTCATCTGAGGCTTCAGCATTATGCCCAGGGAGAAGAAAAGTCCCGCGGCAAGGAACCGTCTGCCGTTCAGAGATATGCAGCAGAGGATGACAAACAGCGCCAGCAGCGAATCCACCTGTCCCCAGCAGGAGGCATCTATCAGGACCACAGGGTTGAAGAGCCAGACCGCCGCAAAGAACATGGCACTGCCGAAACTGTAGCGTTTCTTAACAGCCGTAAAGTAAATGACCAGGCCGACAAGCATGTCCGCGAAGATCGACGGAAGCTTCACCATCATCCCCATTCCGGTCTGACCGAGTTTCAGCAGATTGCCGACATGGGTCACAAAGGCAAGAAAATATGCGTAAAGCGGCGGGTAGTCGCAGTTGGTGGCAATGTTGTAAAGCTGACCGATCCCGTTCTCCGCGGCCACTCTGCCCCAGTATTTAAACAGGCCAACGTCGATCCCGCACTCAAAATACGTAATGGAAAGGACCAGCCTGATGCCAAGAGCAAGGGTAAAAACAGTGACGAACACGCCAACGGGATTGCCAAGGGTGTCAAATGGGGCCTTGGCGTCAAGTTTCCGCCGTCCAGGTATAAACCTGATCTTATCATCCGTTCCTATAAATTCCCCGCCGATCCTGTCATAAGCCCTTACGTAAAGACCGTAGAGAAGCAGTGCAAAAAAGGCAAGGGCCAATATCAGCCAGCTGACTATTCTCATGTCAGCGTAAAGATTTTCATTGTATTCGGCTGCGGAAGTGACCGTGGAAGTGACGCTGTTTATGACCACAACGCTTTTGCCGGAAGGTGCCCCGGACACCTGAGTGACCTTGACGTTGTCGATCCAGGCGGTACCCGTGATCACGTTGCCGTAATAGCCAAGCCTCATGCAAAGCGTATATGTGTCCGTCTTGCCGGCTGTGATATAGTCCGTAACGTGGGTCCAGGTCTCGCTGTTTACGTAAGTAAATCCCGAATCTTTGGAACCGAGGATGGATATATTGGCGGCTTTCTTTTCGGAAGTCACAGAAGCTTTAATATCCGCCTCCACCCGGTACACTTTTCCGGCTTTCAGCTGTATTTTAGCAGTAAGTCTTGCATCGTTGTCCGAACTGTTCACGATCTTGAGGCAGGCACCTCCGTCAACGCCCTCGCCCTCAGCAGGCACCACAAAAGAAGTGGCAGTCTTTTCGTAGGCATCGGTTGAGTAAAAGCCGCCGTTGTAGTTTTCAAAGTCCTCGGAAATCAAAACCGTCCCGGTCCCTCCGAAGGTCCTTATAAGTACAACAATAATTATAACGATTAAAGCAGCCGCAATAACAACAGCGGAAACCTGCTTTACCCTGGTATCGAACACGGAAAGCAGTTTGTCCTTAAGGCAGCACGTTTTTCTTCCGTTATTCCCTTTAGAATCACTGATCTTTGATGCCATCGCCAATTTGTCCTTTTAATAGTAAACGATGCTCTCAACGGTTGAGCTGTCGTCAATTTCGGGTTCTTCCCGGCACTCCAGGACTCTCACCCGGCAGCCCGGGCCGATCTTTGCCTCCTCGCAAAGTATCTGATCGATCTCGCAGTAATCAATATCCACGTAATCGCAAAGAACGCTGTCGCACCTGAGGACCGGCTCCACCGGATCCAACGTCACACTTTTCACAGTCAAAGTCTCCGACTTCAGGGACGTGGCCTCGATGGAATTGCCGTTGCCGTTGATCACTATATCGATAGCCCGCACAAGATTCTTAAATGAGGCATCCCCTGTGACCGTAATAGTGTCGCAAACGACTTTTCCGGAGGCGGAAAAGAATCCCGGAACGGTAACGTCTATAGCGTCCAGTCTGCCGCCAAGGTCAAGATTGCCGCTGATCCTTACGTTTTCGGAGTGTATGTTTCCGTAGCACTCGGTGGCACCCGAAAACAGCGCGTCTCCGCAGACAAGAGTTGTTTTGAATCTTGCATACCCTTCGCAGACGAAAGAGTCGCAGGTCACTTTACCGGCAAACACCGCCCTGCCGTTCACCGCAAGCCTCGAAACGTCAATGAACTCACGAAAGAGTCCGTACCCCTCCACAACGATCCTGTCCGGGGTGAGTTTTTCGGAAAACTCCCGATCTCCCTCCACAACAAGCTCGTCAAAAGAGACGTCCTCGTCAATGTCCATAACGGGAACGAAAACAGGTCTTTGTGATTTTTTAGGCAAAGACAGATCCGCCAACGATACGCTCCTCCGGTTCACAAAAATGCTTGCTGTCACATTATACTCCAAACATGGATTGAGTTCAAGGCACGGGGAACGCGCCTGCGGCGCAGCCGCACCACTCGCACCGCAGGTGCGCTTTGCTTGGCGCATCACTTGCAATCTTCTCTTTATTATGCTACCATTTTTAGGGAGGTGGCGTCTTGAGCGAAAAGTCATTCAACATAAACGGCGAGCCGGGTGACATTCCTGATGAGCTTATATACACCGGTGACGGCTCCAACGGCACCGAAGACGTCATCATTACCGATGAAGTCGTTGCCATCGTTGCGGTGCAGGCTGCCCTTGCCACCGATTTTGTCGCCTCCATGAGCTCCAACCTTGCGGGAAGCTTTGTGGAATCCCTTGGCGTTAAAAATCCTACAAAAGGTGTTATTGTCCACACCGACGACGGCGGAAAAGTTATTCTTGATCTGTTTGTCGTTGTAAGATACGGTTCCAAGATATCGGACGTGGCCTGGAACATACAGGAAAACGTGAAAAAGGAAGTTGAGAACATGACGGGAGCCGTTGTGAACGCCGTCAACATTCACATCACAGGCATCGATTTTACCCAGAAAGCCAGGAAAAAGCCCTGAGAAGGGACCGGGGCGGACATTTTTCTGATCTCCTGCCCCCACGGAGGAATTTATGAATACTTTCTTCAGAATTACAGTTGCAATCTACGCGCTCATATCGACGGTACTTTCAGCGATAGTTATGATCTCCCCCTTCGGCGAGAAAAAACTGATGAATCTGATACTTGAGCGGGCCGAGATCAACCTCTACCAATCCAACGCCTACGACGTTATCGTGTTCATCACAGGCCTTGTTTTCATGCTCATAAGCATTGCCATCCTTTCCAGCGGCATCCGGGGAAAAAGATCTTCCAAATACGTTTCCAGGGTCAACACCAACGGCACCGTAAACATCTCCGCCAATTCCATTGAAAACATTGCCCTCGCGATGTCCAAAAGATTCCAGGGTGTGAAGGATGCAAAAGCCAAGGCCATATTCAAAAAGGACGAGCTTCAGATCTCCATCAGGATACAGGCCTATACCGACGTCAACCTGCCTGAGCTTTGCAAAGGAATCCAGGACAGAGTCAGAGAATCTGTGGAGAGTTCCACAGACATTAAAGTTGCCAACGTTACTGTCAACGTTGACAACGTGCTCCAGCAGGGAGAATAAATCCCGGGATAAATCAATTCCGACAGCCGGCAAAACTGATTTGACTACAACGTAAAATGCGGAGATCCCGCAGGAGGCAAAACAATGCTTCGCAAGCTATACAAGTTTTACAGAAAATATCACTACTGCATCAACGGAGCCCTCATAGGTCTCGCCGCGGGACTCATGCTGGTATTTCTGGGCATATTAAAAACCATAGTCATTTTGCTCTGCCTTTACGGCGGATATTTCATTGGCAAGAAGCTCACCCAGGACCGTGATTTTATCAAGAGGATCCTGGACAGGATATTGCCTCCGGGCTCCTACAAGTAACCGGAAGTTAAACAGCAGGCATCAGAAAACACCGGACTTCTGCGGTTTTAATGAATCAGATGAAAATCAGACCCTTTCCCTGTGGAATTGCGGTCTGTTTTCTTTTATAATAACCCTGTAAGAAAAAGGACCGCCGGGCGATGCCGGCATTGGACCGGAGCAAGGAGAATAAAATGAACAAAAGGCTTGAAGATGTTTTAAACGGAAGGGAAGACAACTATCTGCTTCCTTTTTACTGGCAGCACGGCGACCACCACGACAAGATTCCGGAGCAGATAGAGCGGATCCGGAAAAGCGGCTGCAGGGCTTTCTGCGTCGAGTCGAGGCCTCACAAGGATTTCTGCGGCGAAGGCTGGTGGAGGGATATGGACCTGATCATCAGCGAGGCCAAAAAGAGGGATATGAAGGTGTGGATCTTTGACGACGACCACTACCCCACAGGTCACGCCAACGGACAGATAAAGAACCATCCGGAACTTCGCCAATTGTTTCTCACGGAAAGACACGTTGACGTGCTGGGACCTGTAAAGAACTCACTTATAAGGCTTGAGACCCAGCCCGGGGACAAACTCATTGGCGTTTACGCTTTCAAGAGGACAGGCGTTGACGAGGCATCAAGCGGCGAACCCATAGACCTTTCCGCATGTGTCGGTGAAAAGTATCTGCGCTTCGATCTGCCCGACGGCTGCTGGCGGGTGTTCTTCTATTACGAGACCCACAGGGGCTTCGTCAGGCCTGACTATATCGATATGATCAACGAGGAATCCGTAAAGGTCCTGATCGATACCGTTTACGAGTCCCATTTTGCCCATTACGGGGATGAATTCGGGAAGACCATTGCCGGTTTCTTCTCCGACGAGCCCTGTTTCGGCAACGGCTGGATAGGTGCCCACAGCATCGACCTTGGTTTCTACAACCACCGAATCGGCATGCCGGGCCTCGCCCTTCCCTGGCGTTCCGATATTCCGGATCTGATGGAAGCCGAGGTAGGCAAAAAGGTGCTGCCCCTTCTCGGAGGCTTCTGGTTCGACATTGGCGAGGTGACTCCCGTCCTGCGCCACGCCTATATGGATACCGTCACAAAGCTTTACAGAGACTGCTTTACGAGGCAGCTTGGCGGCTGGTGCGAGGCCCACGGGGTGCAGTATATCGGCCACATCATCGAGGATATGAACGCCCACGGAAGACTTTCCGCCAGCGGAGGCCACTACTTCAGGTCCCTTGACGGCCAGCACATGAGCGGCATCGACATAGTCCTCCACCAGATCATTCCGGGCATGGCTGACTACGTCCACACCGGCTGGGCCTTCGGAAACAACGCGGACCCGAAGTTCTACGATATCATTCTCGCCAAGCTCGGCGCATCCTTTGCCCACATAGGAACACAGACTGAAGGAAGGGCCATGTGCGAGGTTTTTGGCGCTTACGGCTGGGCCGAGGGCACGCCAATGATGAAATGGCTCATTGATTTTCTGCTGGTCCGGGGCATCAACAGATTCATCCCCCACGCCTTCTCCCCCGAGTTTCCGGACCCCGACTGCCCGCCCCACTTCGGCGCAGACGACAAGGATCCCCAGTTTGAAGGCTTCACCGCCCTTATGAACTACACCAATAAGGCGGCCCATCTCCTTGACGGCAGGACACACAAGGCGGATGCCGCCGTCCTCTACCACGCAGACGCAGAGTGGATGAACGATGAAGGAAGCGCCATGATGACCCAGGTTCCCGCCAAGGCACTCTACGACGCCCACATCGATTTTGATATCCTGCCGGCAGATTGTTTTACCGAAAACAGCGGCAGCAACGTGTTCAAAGCCTTTGCAAAAGACGGGCGCCTTGCCGTCGGAAGAGAGACCTACCAGATTCTGGCGGTACCCTATGCGGAGGTCCTGCCCCGGGAACTCGAAGATGCATTGGCGAAACTTGAGGTTCATGGCGTCAAGATCGTAAGAACCGGTAAGGATTTTGACGAAAAAGCTTTTATGGCGGAAGTCGACGCCTCCGTCAGCAGGGATATTGTCATCGAGGGCGGCCATCCGCAGCTCCGGGCCATCCATTTCTACGACGATACGTCCGATATCTATATGTTCTCCAATGAATCCGTGACCGAGACCGCAGTTACATCGGCACGCCTCGCTTCCGTAAAAGACGCCGGTGAATGCCTGCTTCTCGATCTTTTGAACGGTGAATCTGCTATGTGCAAAGTCTCGGCCGGCATCCTGCCCCTCGAACTGCCGCCTTACAGCTCTGTCATCGCAGTATTTGACAGAGAGGGTCTTCCCGCGGGTATTCCTCCCCTTAAAAAGTATATAGAATTAGGAGACGCAGACCTTTCCTTCGACGTTGAAACCGCATTTTACACTGATATGAAGACCTTCGTGAAAAAGGCCGAAAAGGTTTCCGTAAAAGACCTGCCCGCCTTCTCAGCCTCGGAGGACATGACCGAGTTTTCCGGAAAGATCCGCTACACCGGCAGGTTCAATTATAAACAAGACTCCGGTCTGAAAGGCATCGACCTCGGGGAAGTGGGCATGACCGCCCATGTATGGCTGAACGGCAACGACCTTGGCCTCAGGATCTGCCCTCCCTACCGCTACGACATTGAAAAATACCTAAAAGAAGGTGAAAACGAGATAGTTATCGAGGTCTCCAACACCCTCGCCAATGCAGTCTACGACCGCTTCACTGCGTTCCTTTCGATCCCCGCCTCCGGCCTCATCGGGCCGATCATGTGGCTGAAATAATTCATTTTTACACACAAAAAAGACCCGCCTGTTCAACCGGCATTTTACCGGCAGGCGGGTCCTGTTTTACTGTCAAGCCCGGTTCAATCCTTTTCCAATACCTCAAACAAACAGGCTTTCAGATATTCGTACCTTTCCCTTTTTACGCTATTCGCAAAATGGATATCCCTGGCCTGTTCGGAGCAGTCCTCATAATCAAGAATCCTTGAGCCGAACTGCTCGCTGGTGAGATCAAAAACGATTCCTCCCACAAGATTAAAGCAGTGGCAGCCTCCGTTTTCGGTCCTTATCCCAAGAACTTTTCCCCCGTATATGTCCTGCATCAGAAAAGCGGTGATCGAACACTGGCCAAGGGTCTTATTGGCGGCCGACCAGTCCTTTCTCATGGAAGGGGTGCAGGTGAATTCACACCAGATGCCGCTGAGAATATCGTAGTAGTCGCAGGGCGTCAGCCCCCGGTCATCCTTTAAGCTTTCACAATTATCCGCCCCGTAAAACTTATACATAACAGGTTACTCCGCAAAGCCGCCGATGGACTTGAACAGGTGCCAGAACTCGGGGCAGACCCACTCAACCGCTTCGCAGTTGTCGACAACGTTGGCTTTTTTGGAGCAAAGAGTCGCAAGAACCGCCACCGCAGCCACTGCGTAATTATTGTGGCAGTCGATCCTGACTCCGCCGTCAAAGGTGGACTTGCCGATGACAAACATGGAGCCTTTGCACCTGGATGTGAACTCTGCGCCAAGCTTGTTGAGCTCCGCAACGGTGTAGTAGAGCGCATGGTTGTTGCTCTCAAGGACCTCTTCGGTTATATTGTAGATCTCCGTAACGCCATCCGTCTGAGTGGCGATGAAAAGGATATAGGGCAGGCAGTCCCCGCAGGCCTCCGCGTCGATACGGATAGGCGCTTTTGACGAACTGTTTATGAAAGCCGCATTGCCGTCCTCGTCCTGAACGTAGTTCAGTTTCATATCGGACAGAATTTTCAGAAAGACGCCGTCGGCAAAAGGAGACTGGGAAAAAGTATCTTTAACGCCGACGCCAAAGCCGATGGCCGAGCAGCAAAGTCCCGGTATCACTATACGCCAGTCGCTGGCGGGAAGTACCGTACAACCCCCCTTGAGGGGACTGTCCCCTGAAACCGTGATCTCCTGGGGACCTGTCAGTTCGGCAGCGCCGCCGAGGGTTTTAACCGCCTCCACACAGCTTTTCAGAGCCAGCGCATTCTCCGAGGGCAGCGAAAGCTTTACCACCTGAGAATGTCCGTTTATAATGTTTGCCGTGATCACCGCAAGAATATCGTCCTCCGTGGCCTCGCCGTTGAGGTAGAGAATGTCCCTGGAGAGCACAAAATCCAGTGCCTCGCCTTCGTAGCGGGGAACGTTGTTTTCCCCCTCCTCATCCAACGTCTCCTCTTCCTGTTCCTCAACAGGCTTTCCAAGGAGAGCATCCAGGGAAAAACCGATGTCATTGTCAGTCTCTTCCGGCTCCTCTTTGAAATTTCTGTCGTCCAGGATCCCGTCAAGTTCCGTAAGCGCATCCGCAAAAAGAATCTTAAACGCATTTTCTCTGTTTGGAGCGGGATCGATGGCGCTGCCGTTGCTGCGTTCAAGAGCATTGGCGCCTGCACGCCTAATAAGACCCAGTGTTTCCCGGAAGGGGTCTTTAATAAACGAGCCCTTGAAAAAAGTTCTCCCGGGGCAGAGAGCGGCAATCTTCATTGCGCAAATCCTGTAGGAGTCGATGGACGGGGGTTCAAGCATCCCCGATAGTTTTGTCTGATACACAAATTTCATTAGTGTCTCCTATAACCGGCGGTCCGGAATTATTTTTTCACATTTCACAGTTCGAGAGCGTATATAAGCCCGTCATCACTTCCGTAGTACAGAGGCCGCTCCGAGATCTTTGCAAATCCGTTTTTTTCATAGAGCGCAATTGCAGGGGCATTGCTTCGTCTGACTTCCAACAGCACTTTTCTGCAGCCCGCTTCTTTTGAAACATCAATGCAGCGGCTTATCAGTTCTCCTGCGATTCCCAGCCTTCTGCAATCTTTTTTCACGCAAAGCCTGAGTATCTCGGCGTCGTCAAACACTGTGTCAAAGAAAATATAGCCTCTGATCTCGCCGTTTTCTCCGCCCTCACATAAGATGTGACTGAACTCATTGGCGACGTCGCCAATGGCCGCTGCATCCCAGGGCTCCGGGAAGCATTCCCTCTCAAGTTCCGCTATGCTGTCAAGATCTGGAAAGGCGGCTTCTCTTATCATAGTCGTCAATTGCCCTTGAGGGTCACGTGGACCTCTTTATAATAGTTTGCGCAGGCTTTTTCGGGGGTAAAACCGGACAGGTCTCCTCCTGCAGCTTCTATTTCTGCCGCGACAGCCGTCAGTGCCCCTTTATAATTTCCGGTCACGTCTTTATCATCCGGAAACGCGGTTTTTCCGAGATCGCTTTCAAGGGCATCTCTGTTTCTCAGTGCGCCGTCGCCGCAGAAGATGATCTTGGCGGTTGTTTTAGTGTTTCCCGCCGGCAAGTCATCATTCCCTCCGGATCTCAGTTTCTCTGCGAAAGCCGCGATGTCCCCGATATAGTCGGATCTCACGTCCGAAACCGCATTCAGTTTACCGTCCTTTACGCGAAAAGCCGAATAAAAGCAGAGTGTATTTCTGGCGTCGATCAGGGGGATCACAATGTCGCCCTCCTCCGCCCCGTCTGTTAAGGCACCAAACCCGGAAAAAGCCAGAAAATCAAGAGTATTGATGGTCACAAGAGGCTTTCCGGCGCCGTAGGCAAGCATTTTCCCGCAGGACACGCCGATACGAAGACCCGTGTATGAGCCGGGTCCCGCAGTAACACCGATGACGTCAACGTCCGCAAGTTTCATTCCCGCGTCGCAAAGGGCCTTGTCAATAAGAGGCAGCAGATTGGAGGCATGGGTCTTTTCACCGTTGTCGATACCGAATGAAAGAAGTCTTTCGTTTTCTATCACGAAAACGTTGGCAAGTTTTGCTGAGGTATCAATGAAAAGCTTTCTCAATCAGTTCACCCTCCTCTCCTTCTGCCGAAATGTATATTTCCCGGTAGTTTTTGGAAATATCGTCCCTTCTTACAATGTTTACCGAGATGCTTCCCATTGGCGGTTCCTTCATAACGTTTCCCGCCCACTCGCAGATGAGCACCGCATCCTCGCCGAAATCAAAAAAGCCCGCATCGTAAAGATCCTCAAGAGAGGAGAGCCTGTAGGCGTCGCAGTGGACTATCTCCGCTTTCTCCGAAGAACCCGGAAAAACACCTTTGTATATGTTGATCAGCGCAAAAGTGGGGCTTGTCACGTTTTCGGAGACCCCGAGCCCTCTGCAAAGCCCTTTTACGAACACGGTCTTTCCCGCTCCAAGGTCCCCGTCAAGAAGAACCAGACTTCCGGGTCTCAAAAACCGGGCGATCTTCTCGCCTGTGTTTCCCGTCTTTTTGCTTGATTTAGAGATCACTTTCACAGTCATAACAACTCAGTTAAAGACTTTGTGCCTTATGGGCGTGGTCTCGGGCGTAAGTCTGTCGAACGCAAAGCCCCGCTCAAGGCAGGTCTCGATAATTTTGGACAGGGCAGTCGCGGTATTTGACATTGTATCGAAGTCGTGCATCAGCACAACGTTGTATTTCCAGTCTGAGTGGCAATTGTCAATGACCGATTTGGCAATGATATCCGGGTCAATGATCTCCATGGCGTCTTCGGGGGATATGTTCCAGTCAAAGTAAGAATAGCCAAGCTCCACCATTTTCACGGTAAGCCGGGACATGATCCCCACGCTATAGTCAGCGCTTCGCTGGTTTGAAGCACCTCCCGGGAACCGGAAAATAAGAGCCCTGTAATTCAGCTCGCTTCTGAGTCTGGATTCGATCGTGTTAAAGTCGTTCAGGAAAGCCTCGTCGGAGGTGTAAATGTCGGAATAAACGTGGCTGTTGCAGTGTATCCCTACGCTGTGGCCCTCGTCGATTGCCCTCTTCACGTACTGTCTTGTATCGTCGGTCAGTTCTTTGCCAACGACAAAGAACGTGGCCTTCACGTTGTATTTTTTCAGTGCGTCCAGAACCTCTCCGGTGACAAAACTGGGACCGTCGTCAAAAGTCAGGTAAATCGTAGAGCCGTTCCAGTTAGAGGGCTTTACGACAGTGGATGCGTCGTAGTGGACTTCGATATATTTCCCGGGTTCAACGGTGGGCGTGGGTTCAGGTGTGTTTGTTGGTCGGGGGGTCTCAACGGGAGTTGCGGCCTCTTCAGTCCCGGCAGGAACCGTCTGCTCCGGGGTCACTGAAGGCGTGGTTTCCGGATCGGGAGTTGTTTCCGGCGCTGCGGTCTTCTCAGTGCCCGGTGTCTCCGTCGCGAGAGCTACAGGTTCGGAAGTGTTTGACGCATACCTTTTCTCGTATGTGTATTTTGTGTCAAGCATCAGCATGCCGAAAATAAGAGCGATTCCCGCAAGAGTGAGACATATCCCGGGGAGGGCCATTTTTTTGCCAAAGAGAACAACAAGACCTGCAATAATCACCGCCAACCCTGCGGCAAGACCGATTCCAAGCAGTACCAGATTCATAAACCTACGATCTCTTTTCTTTTGAATGAATTCCGGCAGTTCAGTATGCCGAAGCTAACGCTATTTTACAACAAAAACACGCAAAAATGCAACCGGGAACCCCCGGCCTTTCAAGACTCACAGTCTCCCAAACAAAACTTCTCCCTTTTTATCTATTACCCTCAGCAGAATTACGCCAAGGGCCGCGAAGACTGCAGTGCAGATCCCGAGGTATACATCCGCCCTCATAAAGAATCCGGCGGGAATGTAAAGCAGCGCTATGTTTGCTGCCAACGCCATCACTCCGAACACGCCGATGACCACTGTTGCGCTCTGTTTTATCGGGACAACTTCGTCCGTCCAGTGGACGTTGGCGAGACACACGCCGATGAGAGTGTTGAACACGGCAGTGAAAAACGCAAACACCGCAGGAAAAAGCACCGTCAATATTCTAACGAAAACGTTGCCGGGTGTTATCACAGCTGCGCAGACCGACGTGAAAAGCATGGGGATTATCGTAATAATGAACTGGACAGCGGCCTTGGCGTGAAGGATCGTTTTCGCAGGGACAGGCAGAGACCGGGGTATCCAGATGTTTTTTCCCTCCAGGGCTACGGACGGAGATGCTGTGTCGATCATCGAAGAAAGAGCGCACAGGACGGTGCATAATCCCACGCAGACCATGCCCTTGACGTCAAAGCCCCCCTCAAACTCCGGGATCCGGCTTAACAGATCGCCTCCCTTGATCAGGAGAAGCACGCCAACGATGGGAAGAAGGATCACACCCAGGCCGCAGTTGAGCATGTAATTGGGGCTGGATGTGAAACGCGAAAACTCTTTCCCTAAAAATGCCGCAAAAGCGCTTCTGCCTCTAATGGTCTTTTCACGGTAGACAGTTTTTGAAAGTTTTTCCGATGCGGTGGCATTGCCGAAAAAGCTCCTGGACATGAGAAAGATCACCAATGCGAGGAGCCCTGCCGAAGCTGCAAGAAATACAGCCGACCAGGGGAAAGAGCCCTCGCCGACGCTGCCGAAAAGATATACAAAATATGCCTTGCCTCTTATCGCATCAGCGTAAACCGCGGCATTTTCGCTGAGGTCTGAAATAAGATCTCTTGCCTTAAAATAGACGAAAAAGTAGGCGGCAAAAAACGCCAGGGCAAGAAGCACCGTGATCACGTTCTTTTTCTTTACTCTTACGCTGACAGCCGCTATGATACGCCCGATGACGCAGGACAGCGTCAGCACAAGCAGGGAAACGATCACGTAAAGGATCAGACCCCCGATGACCGCTCCAAAGCCCGGCCTGGCGGTGAACCAATAGACAAGGAGCGCCGGTACCATTGCCGTGCCGGAATAGACCGTGCCGAGGATATAAACGTTGAGCAGCCTCGCAACAACGATATCCCGGGGCGGTATCGGCAACGAGAACAGCAGGTCGTTGTCCTTCCCTTTGTATACGCCGGAATAGGTGCTGAAACCGCTGCCGAAGGCGCCCATCATCAGGGCGAAACCGGACATGATCGCAAAATACAGCCAGCCCGCTCCCGCATCGCTAAGACTCCTGCATATAGAGTTCGCCATCACAAAAAACATGCCCGACATGTACAGGATCAGATATGCGTACAGCAGGAAGAACCCGACAACGGCTCCCTTCGAGCGCACTTTGTTCCGCTTGTAGTCGAAGAAGAATCGCCTGAAGAACTCCGCAAACTGCTTCTTAAGAAGGCTCTTTATCATTTATTCTCCCTCCAGTTCCAGGAACACTTCCTCAAGGCTGTCGTCGCCCTTGACCTCCTCCATAGGGCCCGACCTTATAAGCCGGCCATGCTTTATTATGGCAATTTTATCGCACAGTTTCTCTGCAACTTCAAGCACGTGGGTCGAGAAAAAGATCGCTCCGCCTTTGTCGCACAGGCCGCGCATCATCTCCTTCAGTGTATGCGACGCCTTCGGGTCAAGTCCCACGAATGGTTCGTCCATTATCACAAGTTTAGGCTCATGTATCCAGGCGGAAATGATCGCCAGTTTCTGCTTCATACCGTGGGAATATGCGGATATGGGCTGAGCCAGATCTTCCGTCAGTTCAAATTTGTCTGCGTACTCGCGTATTCTGCTTTGTCTTTCCTCCGACGGTATTCCAAAGATATCGGCAATGAAATTCAGGTATTTTATTCCTGTCATAAAATCGTAAAGATCCGGGTTGTCGGGAATGTAGGCGATGATCTTTTTGCACTCCAGGGGCTTCTCGCGTATCGAAATGCCGCCAATGTATATCTCCCCTTCGTCAAATTTCAGAATGCCGGCAACGCTCTTGAGAGTCGTGGTCTTTCCCGCGCCGTTATGCCCTATAAATCCGTAGATCTCGCCGGGCCTGATCTGCAGTGAAAGGTCGTCCACAGCCTTTTTGTCACCGTAGTTTTTTGTAAGATGTTCTATCCTTAGCATTGTTGAAATCTCTCTTTCGAAATTGTTTGTGCAAGGCTTGCGGGACGGCATTGGCGTCTTTGTCCGTTTACCGGCGCACACGCAAATGATACCACATTTGGTCTTTTTTCTCAATTCCGGTTTCCCGCAGGTTCTTCTCCCGCAAGACCTCCGGCCCCCGCTGATCATTATTGATTTTAAACCTTTTTCGTGATAAAAAAGCAGTATCATCGTGGAGGATGATTCTTCAGAGAAATGGCTTACAAGTGTTTTGACTGTCCCCGCAATTGCGGCGCAATAAGAGACGGCTCTTCCGGAAAAGGGTTTTGCGGAGGAGGCGAGCTTATTGACGTTGCCAAAGTCATGCGCCATATGTGGGAGGAACCCTGCATTGGCGGTGACAAAGGCGTCGAGAACGTATTCCTATACGGCTGCAATTTAAAATGCGTCTATTGCCAGAACCGGAAGATCAACGGCACTTCAGATGACTTTGACAAGTCAAGACTGATGAGGCTCGACCCTCCGGGGTTCGCCGAGCTTCTGGTCACGTCCTCGCAAACAGATGCGGCCTCCGTCGGCATTGTCACCGGCGACCACTTCATAAGGCAGATCTCGAAAGCCGTCACGGAAGATATTAGATCCAGAATATCCAAGCCGATCGTATTCAACTGCGGCGGCTACCAGAAGCCAGATATGCTGGAACTCCTTAAGGACAGAGTCGACATATTTATGCCGGACTTCAAATACGTTGACAAAGACCTTGCAGGAACTCTTTCACGTGCAAAAGACTACCCCTCCGTCTGCCTCCGGGCAATTGAAAAATGTTTTGAGATCACCGGACCTGCGGTTTTCGGCGAAGACGGTCTTATGAAAAAAGGCGTCCTTGTAAGACACCTCATCCTGCCCGGGCACATAAATAACACTCTTGGCGTCATAGACAAACTTAACGAGACGTTCAGGCCCGGGGACATAGTTTTCAGCCTCATGAGCCAGTACGTTCCCGTCAGCGGTTTCTGCCCTCCTCCGGGATTTGAGAAGCTGTCCGGCGGAATATCAAAGGCGGAATACAAAAAGGCTAAAGCCTATCTTGAAAACGCGTCAAACATCACCCTTGGCTACACCCAGGACCCGGCCTCTTCAAGCTCAGGATTTATTCCGGATTTTTAGGTAAATTTCGTAGTATAAAAACGGGGAAGCGCAGAAGGAGCGTCTCCCCGAACAAAACGTATTATTCGACGTCAATCTTTATCGTCGCCGTCGTCCTCATACTCAAACTCCCAGGGGTCTTCCGACTTCCGCCCGTGATTTTTTCCCAAGGCGCAGAAAACGTGATCGCAGACAGGCTTTAGATCCGGCATGCGGCCGTTTGTCCTCACAGTGATAACCGGTCTTACGCCCATGTCGGAATTGAAAAGAGGCGCGCCCTTTTCATTAACTTCCCCCGAGTCGTCAACGAACATGGCGTAATAATCGTGTTCTCCCCTGTCCGTCAGCCAGTAGCAGCAGGGAGCATCGTCGCCCGAGAGTCTTCCCTCATTTGCGGCATACTCCGTAGGAAAGCATATCGTGCCGTAAACGTCGGTTTCTTCCATTATGTTTCTATTGAGGAGGGACACCCGGTCATCCAGGCCGGAATAAAAACGGCCCAGGCTTCCCCAGGGATCTCTGCCCCCTTGTTTGTATGCATTGTTGCTCTCAAGAATCAGTTCAGCCTCTTCCCGGGAAAAAACGGCGTTAAAAAAATCTTCGTTGAGCCATTTCCGAAGCGAACACCTGTCCCATTTGACGCCCATTAAAATATCGTTGTATTTTTTGAAATCAAGGACGTATCTGCTGACAAGGGTTATAGTGTCAGGATTCTGTCTGAAAAGATAAAGCCATTCCACCGGCTTTACCTCCCCGTTTTTCCCCTGAGGGTAGGCGCCAAGCAGTATCGGCCGGTTTTTTGAAATTTTTAAATACGTGTTCTTCAATGTCTGTTCTCCTTCTTTACCGAACCGGACAGACCGTTCCCCGTGGTTATTGATCCGCAGGGAACGGCGATTCGATTCATTAAGTTATCATGCAACAGAATTGGCGGCTCCGCTTCTCCGCGCAACGTCGGCCTCGTAAGCGTTGTTGATTCTGATGTAACGTTCATCCTCGGTGATGTTATACCATGTGGTATGAACAGGCTTTCCGCCTCTTCGGAAGATAATGACGGTGCCAACGGGCATATACATTATGTCGGAAAGAGGTCTGTCGGCTCTGATACTAACGTTGCGCTGGGTGGTCTGGTCGTTGCTTCCCATATACACGTAGCTGTCGCAGTTGTTGATAATGGTCGTGGCATTGTCGGCGCCGTACATGCTGGAAAGCTGAGATTCGGACTGGAGCAGCAGGGTGACGGATATCCCCTTTTCTCTGAAAATGCTGATGTATTCGGCAAAATTCAGTATCCTTCCGCCTGTGGCGAAATCGTCACAAAGGATGTGGACGGGAATCGGCAGGACGCCCCTTGGCTGGTCCTCGGCAAACTCAAAGAGTTCCTTTATCGCCTGTCCGTAAAAAACGTTCAGCAGAGTCTGGAGCGACGGGTTCACGGGGCTTGTGGTCACGAAGAGCACCGTCTTTTTCTTTGCCACATCGGCAAATCTTACCCTATTCCCCTTTCTGAGCAGTTCTTTTATGTCAGGCGGGAATATCTTGTCGATGGCGGTGTTGAGCGCCGTATAGACGCACTGAATCGTTCTGGGCGGGTTTGTGATGAAGGTCTTCCAGCAGCTCACTGCGAAGCAGCCAGGGTCCTCTTCCTCAAGCCTTGCAAAAGCCGCGTCATGGGTAGAGCGGGCCTCGTCTCTCATCAGATTCAGTTTGAGAGCCTCGTGAAAATCCAGCACGTCCGCAAAAGTCGGGTCTTTGACTTTTCTCAAAACGTAGCCGATTTCCGCCGACAGCAGGGATATCGCACTCCTGTCCCAAAAGGGGTCGCTCTTAAAAGACTCTTTGCCCGATTGTATCACTATGGACTCGGCAAGGTGGGTGATGTCGATGCTCGACTTTACATACGCCAACGGGTCGTAGCCAACGTTTCCCTCGCTGCAATTGGCAAAGTCCAGGTCCAAAACTTCGTATCCCCTCTCCGCCATCATCTGTTTGTACTTATGAACTATCCTTCTTTTTGTGACTGTGCAGATAAGGCTCGTATTGAAAGTCTCCAGGAGACGGGGCTCTGTGACGGACATGGTCTTGCCGCTGCCGCTGGTCCCGCAAACGATGATATTGTTGTTCAGATTTGTAACACTGCAATCAGTGCTGAAAATGGCATTCTTGCCAAGAATAACTCTGTCTGCTTTCATAGTCTTAACCCTCCATCAGTTTTGAAAATTCTACTATCTCGTCGCACAGGCCAAAGGCGATGCTCTCCTCGGGGGTGAAATAGTGGTCGTACTCAGTGGCCTTTGCCACCTGTTTCTCGGTCTTTCCAGTGTGTTTGGCGATGATTTTGTTCATCTTTTTGCGGGTCTCCAAAAGGCTGTCTGATATTGATTTTATGGATGAACTGTTTCCCGAAATGCTGCCGCCAAGCAGAGGCTCGTGGAGCATAAGTTCGCTGTGGGGAAGCATGTACCGTCCGTTGTTGCCGCAGGCAAAAAGGACCGCCGCCATGCTGTAGGCCTTTCCCGCGCAGAACATCCTTATTGGTGCCTTGCTGGACTGGATTACGTCGTACATAAGCATTCCTGCGTTGATTTCACCGCCAACAGAATTAATAATGACGTCGATTGGTTCACTGTCGCTTTCATCGTTCAGCTGCAGTATCTGCCTCGCAAAATCGACAGCCAATTCGGCGTCTATTGTCCTGTCTATAAATATTCGTCTCTTGTTCAGCATGTAGCTGTCCATTGGAACTGTCTGGATTCCCTGACTCGACCTGATTAAAACGTTCATGGTGTATCTCCTTTCATCTGTAAAGCGGTATACTGTAAGGCAGTATACATACAAAAGATAATTTTGATACGGATCGGGCTGTTAAGGGAAACTGACAAATATCTCCCCGTTCACCGGATCGTTTCTGACGAAGTGTGTTGTGATAATTGTTTCTGATATGTCAAAAAAGGAAATTTATTAGAATCTTTTTGTAACAATAACCGTTTTCATGCCGGGAAGCGACCTTGTTTCGCTTCCGTGAGTGTAATGTACCAGCAAAAAAGTGAATATTAAAGTGGGAAATTAAAAAAAGTTAAAAGTTAACAGTGAAGAGTGAGTGCGTCGTTTCGCTCCGCAAGTGGGTGTGCCTCTCGGCACAAGCGGGTGCGGCTGTCGCCGCAAATTGACAAAACCGACGCCGCGTAATGCAACAAAGTGCATTTCTGCGGCGCCGGCCACTATTGTCTATTAACCGTTAACTATTCATTCTTCACTGTTAACTATTCACTCTTCACTGCAAAGCCTCGCTTTGCCCTCAGCCCATATCCGCCACGATCACCTTGATGGTTGCCTCGAATCCCATGTACTTGGCGGTTATCACGGTCTCGCCAATACCTTTTGGCGTCACCTGGCCGGAGCTGCTTACCGAAATAATATTTTCGTCCCAGCCGGAGAGTTCCACCTCCTGGCTCCAGTTGGCGAGGGCAGCGGGGTAATCTTTTGAATTGGCGCCGGTGATGCTGGATTTGTTGCCCCAGAGCATCAGGTACTCGTTGCGGGCGCTTTTGGCGATGAAGGCCGGTTGCTTTTTCTCCCTTTTTAAGTAGAAAGTCAGGGTGTCCACCTCGGGGTAAAACTCCACGGGGGCGGAATTGTCGAGATAGGCGGGAACAACTGCGATCTCGCACATCAGATCCTCGTATTTGATGTACAGCCGCTCCACGCTGTCCGAGAGAAGCTTCACGGAATGCTTCTTTTCGTCAACTTTGAGCTTTGTATTGTCGTAGAAATACTCGAGTTTCTTGTAGTCGTCGTTAGTAAACTCGTAGCGGCCTCCGGCCCTGGTGAGAGCTGCGATGGTAAAAGTGTAAGACTTTGACTTGTTCGTGACATCAATGTTCCTTGAACCGTTATATTCAGCCCTTATCTGGGAGACCGCCGGGGTGTGTTCCTTGTCAAGGTTGTTTCTGCCGCTGCTGCTGCTGGAGATCACGTTTTCCGGGTGGTCGTAGCTGTCGGTACCCACGAAAACGATTGGCGTGAGTCTGGTGGGCCAGTTGCCCCAGTCGAAACCGTCGGGCTGGTAAGCGTAGCCGATGTATTGCTGGGTGTTGAAAATGTCGATGTGGCCTGCGGGGTCCCCGGTGATGCCCATATTGTGGATTCGTGTCTGGATGTTGGAGCCCTTTTCGGTGTGGCTTAGAACAGACTCCTGACGGAACCAGAGGCCGTCGAAGGAGGTCATTATATGAACGTAGCATTTGTCGGTGAAGCGGGAGGCGGTGGCAACGGAGAGGAAGCAGTTGTAGGCGTCAACGAATTTCACGTCGCAGCTGTCCTCGGCGCTTTCGTGCTTGTACATGATCCCACGGTACTGAAGGGTGGCGGGCCAGTTCGGGTCGCTCGCATCGGCGGTGTAGACCTTCGTAAAATCGCCAACGTTGTCGTTGCAGGAGACGTAGAGGTAGAGGGTGCCGCCTACGACCACAGAAGAGCCCTCCCCGCAGCCCCACTTCTCCTTGAGACCGTCATAGGTAACGATTGGCTTCGGGTCGCCGTAGCCCCAGCCTGAGCCTGTCCACTTCTCGACAAACGCACCCTGGGGGGTCTTGCTCCTCGCCACGAAAAGGTTGTTGTCAAGGCCGTCGTGCCAAAGGATCGTGGTGTAGGTTGCGTAATAGTATTCGCCAATTTTGATCACGCCGGGGTCGCAGGACCAGTTCCAGTCCTCCGCAGAAGAGGTGGGCCTCACTGCGCCGGTGTCCTGGGTCCAGGTGATGCCGCCGTCGTAGGATCGTCTGTATTTGCCCCAGTCTATCTCGCCGCTCACCGCGGCGTTGGAGGCCAGCCAGGCGTCGATGGAACCGTCTTCGTTTATGATCATTGAGGGCCCGTATCTGTAGCCGCCGCCGGGGTAGATGAGCCAGCCGTCGTTGGCGCACTTGAAGATCGCCTCGTTTTCCGGGACTTTGTTCTTAATGTAGGCGTTTTCCAGCGTGTATTTGCTGCCTCTGGAAACGGGATACAGACTGCCGTCCTTCTTGATACACTGGACAACGTTCATCCTCATTGCATTGGAGACCACCTGGGCGTATTCCGCGTAAGTGACTGTGTCGCTGTTCTTTTTTGCAAGGTCAATGTAGTTGGAAAGACCGGTCTTCGCGGCAAGCTTTGCCACGCCAAAGGAATCCGCATATTCCCTGTAGCCAAGGGCATAAAGAGCGCCTCTCAGCACCTCGCCATAGGTCACCGGATCGTTCGGCCTGAAATTATTGTCCTTGGACCGCAGCATGTAACCCTGGTTCACCGCGATCTCCGCGTGGACCATGTCGTCGGAAAACCTGCCGACGTCTGCGTAGTCGTTGGCACAGATGTAATATTTCTCCTGGGCCGCAAAGCCTGACCAGTAGATCACGTCGTATGCAAATTCTTTTCTGGTCACGTTGGCGGCGGGGTCGGCCTTGGTGTTTTTGATCAGCTTGTCGCCGGAAAGCCTTGTAAGGATGGCCTCGCCGTTGCCGTCGTCCGCGAGTGGGTCGTCTGAAGTGTTCATGCCCGTGAGGTCTTCGTCGGGGATGGAATAAACCGGCTCCTTCGTGGGTTCGGGACTTGCGGTCGCGGGGACAGGTGTTGCAGCATTCTGCTCTTCCGGCTTGCACCCGCCAATGCAGGAACCGATCATCAATATCATAAGCAACAGGGCAATTATCCTTCTGGCAGTCATTTCAGTTCTCCTCCGTTTTGTACAATACACGTTTGCATGCAAAACAAGCATCTCATTTCTGACCTAATTTTAGCAGTATTTATGGTCACTTTCAACCTGTATCCCGGCCAGAAGCGGTTAACACAGGCTGTATTATATGCAGAAGGAAAGACAGCCCCGCCGCGTTGAACGGTTGGACTGTCTTTCGGTATACTGTGTTATACGTTTCAAAACATCACTGAGCGCAGCGCTGCGCCGGGTGTTCCGTCAGGATTCTGCTTTGAGAGTGCCAACGGCCTGAGCATTGGCGGCAAGTTCCTCAGCGGTAAGCGCTCTTTCGTAGAAACGAAGCGACCGGATGGTGGCGTCGTAGGACTTGGCGGGGTCGTTGTGGCCGATGAAAAACGTGCTGGTGGCGTCAAGAGTGGCCTTTGCATCGACCTCGGAGAGCAGTTCACCGTCGGAATAGATACGGATCTTCTCGCCAAGCTTGAACGTGACGGCAATGGTCTTGTTGTTGACCGACGCAAATCCTGCTCCGGCTTTCTGAGGACGGGCGTTGGAAGGAGACGTCTTGAACTCGATGGCGTTGTTTGCGTTGCGGATGAACAGTGCGAACTGGTCGTTGGGCAACACGTTCAAAAGCGTTGCAAAGTTGGTGCCGGTGACGGTAAGGTCTGCGACAGTGTATTCCACCGTGAACTCTTCGCCGTTGATGAGTTCAAGCAACTCGTCGGGCATTACTATCTTGGCGGCGCTGATCTTCAGTCCGTCTTCGGTCCAGGAGGCTGATTCGTCCAGCATAAAGTCAATATCGTTGCCGTTGCCCGTAAGGTCTTCCCAGAGCTCGGTTTCAAGATCCTGGCCTCTCACCGTGTTGTAGTATCCCTCAAAAAGAGCTACCAGGCCGTCGGTCACGTAGGGGTTGACAATTACGGGGATTGGCGCTTCTGTCGGTACTTCGGTGGGAACTTCCGTGGGTGCCTCGGTGGGAGCTTCAGTCGGAGCCTCGGTGGCGGGTGCTTCAGTCACCGGAACTTCGGTGGCAGGAATTTCGGTAGGTGTGGGGTCTTCCTTCGGTGTGGTGCAGGAGACCGCGGTAAATGCGATCATTAATATTGCCAATACAATTACGATTGCTTTTTTCATGTTTTTTAACCCTTTCCTGTGAGTTTTCTATATTATATCACGTTTTCTTTCCCGAAAACAGTACATTTCAATATTCTTCATCCATTTTGCGAAATTATCGGCTTTCTTACCTGGAGTCAACGCAATTACAGTATTGAGTCCGCTTTCATCGACAACGTCGGTATTGTAAAAGTTTTTCCGTCTCTTGCTTTAAACTTCAGTTGTTTGCAAATTGCAATCAACTGCGGATTCATTTTTTAACTGTTGCCAAACAGACACGCGGGCTTGTGCCTCTTCTGACATGTGTTTGGTTTTGCAGTTAACCTCCGGGTTAACCTCCGCTTGCGGACAGAGATTGAATTCTTCGCCTGTTTGCGCTAATATGAGCGCAGGAAATCATTTATTTCTGGAGGGATCGAAATGAACACCGGCCTTGAAGAACGCAAATACTGGGTGGAGACCCTTATAAAGATCATCTCCCCAGTCCTCACCTGCGGCGCTGCACGGGAATTAAAGCTCCGAATGCCCAAATACAACCCGGCGCTTTGGGACATCGCACTGAAAGATAAATATGCATATCTGGAGGCGGTCAGCCGGACGCTTTGCGGCGCTGCACCGTGGCTGGGAACACCGCAACTTGACCCCGAAGAAGAAGCGCAGCGGCAGATATTTGCGGAATTGGCCAGGAAGGCCATAGACGCCATCACGGACCCCGCTTCTCCTGATAAGGCTGAGTTCTACGTTTCCGTCAAAGACAACGGCGGCAATCCCTACAGCCAGTCACTGGTGGACGCCGCGTTTCTTGCCCATGCGATCGTCCGCGCAAAAACCGAGCTTTTTGACAAACTGGAGTCCCGGGTAAAGCGCAATCTGATCAATTGCATTAAGGAAACACGTGGCATCCGTCCCGCCCACAACAACTGGATGCTCTTCTCCGGCATGGTGGAGGCTGCTCTTTACTTAATGGGTGAAACTCCGGACCTGATGCGGGTGGACGCATGTCTTTTCCAGCACGAGCAGTGGTACAAGGGCGACGGCGTGTACGGCGACGGGCCGGCTTTCCACTGGGACTACTACAACAGTTACGTGATCCAGCCCATGTTCGTTGACATCTGCCGGGTGTTTGCGGATGAGTTCCCCGAAGGCGGCAACGGTCAAAAACGCCTTGCCAATGCCCTCACCCGGGCCTCCCGCTATGCAGTCCAGCAGGAACGGCTCATCGCCCCCGACGGCACGTTCCCGGTGATCGGGCGGTCAATAACGTACCGCACCGGTGCATTTCAGCTGCTGGCTCAGGCGGTTCTTCAGGGATTCGTACCGGAAAGCATAAACAAAGGCGGCATTCGCACCGCCTTGACCAAGGTTATTCACCGCTGTTTTGATTCCGACGCCAATTTTGACAGCGACGGCTGGCTAAGGATCGGCCTTTGCGGCGATCAGCCCTCCTTGGGTGAACTGTACATCTGCACAGGAAGTCTTTACCTTTGCACAACAGGTTTCCTGCCGCTGGGTCTCCCTTCGGACAACGAATTCTGGACCTGTCCCCCGGCCAAGCACACTTCCGAGCGTGTCTGGGCGGGAGAGAATATTCCTGCGGACCACTCGATCTGAAACAAGTAACGTTTTTGAAATACAATAGGCCGCTTATTAATCAACCTGCAAAAGGTTGATTTTCTTTTTCTTCAGCATGAAAATATATGCCCCGGCGGATACGACGGTATCGAAGGCATTGCCGATTCCGAAAAGCAATGCAATCCCGATCAGCGTTGGCGTCCATATTCCGGTGACGTACAGAATGAATGCTGTTCCGTAGTAAAGCGTATTTGTCACGACCGATTCGAAAAGCATATAGTTTGTTTTGCCAAGGCCATAGAACGTGGCATCGAAGACATTTTGAAATGCATAAAGCACGTAGAAACCGAGCAGAATCAGTATAAGTTCAAAAAGCTTGTCCACGTCGGAGAACTTCAGAACATTCGTCATAAACGGTTTCCACAGCGGAATGGTAGCGCACCAGGTCACACAAACTACAAATGTTATTGCGAAATATCCAAGAGTGTTTTTCCGTACGTTGTCTTCACTTTCGGCGGTCTCCTCTTTAATAAGCTCGCCAAGCTGAAGGATCGGCAGAAGCAGCCAGCCCCAGATGAAATTGTTGGCGACCCAGTAGGTTCCCTGCTCGCCGACGACGTTCACCATGCGCGCCACCATGAGCATATACGCAACGTTGCGGACAAGAGATTCCAGCCCGGAGATGCCGCCGATTTTCAGGAAATCTTTCATCCAGCCGAAATCGAGCTTCTCAATTGTGAATACTTTGACGTCTTCTTTATGCAACAGCAGTAGAGAAACGGCGAGAAGCAAGACGTTTACGATTATGTTTGAATAGCCAATACCGTTCACGCCAAGGTTCAGCGAAACCGGCAGATTGGATACCAGGAACGTATCAAATACAAGCGACAGCACGAGTCTGGCGCCTGTCAGTATGTAGATGTAGCGGCTTCTGTTTACTGAAACCAATGCAACGAGCGCAAACTGGGCGAGGATCGAAAAGACATTGGCAATGCTCTCAACACGGATATATGTTGCAGACGCGGCGATTATTGTCTCGTCCGCGGCCATCAGCGCCAGCAGCTGCTCGGCAAAAATGAACACCGCCGCTGACAGAACAGCGTACACGCCGAGGGACACGAGCATGCCTGTGCGCACCCGGTTTGAGAAAGCCTTCTTGTCCTCTTTCACCTTTCCGATGAAGAAGAACAGCGGGAGAATGATCGCTTCGCTGATCACCTCGTAAAGAAGATTGACCCAAGAGAGTTGTCCGGCAATCGAGAACGACCAGTCACCCGGCAGTTGTCCGAGGAAGAACACCCGCACCGTCGTGTAGATCATTGGGCACAGGCCGAGAACGAGAAGAGCGAGGAACAGTTTGTGGTTTATGTTTTTGAGAGATGTCCTTAGTTTAAACATTTCCGTGTCAGTTTTATTTCAAATTAAAATATCAAATTAACTGTTCCTTGTTCATTTTAATTGTAGCATATTCCTTCTTCAAATAGTAATCTTTTTCAAGATTTCGAAGAATGGGCCGGCCGCTGATACTTGTCTCAAGTATTCATTTCCAAACCAGTCCTGTAAAATGTCATTGGCGTAAAAGAACAGCCCCACCGCTTTGAACGACGAGGCTGTCTTGTCATTATATTATGTACGATTCAGGCTGTCCTTGACCGTACGGTCACAAAAGTTGTTTTCGCACACCAGTAATTTGCCCGGATCGTTCAAAATGTTTTTTTCTGCTTGCTCCGGCTGCGGAAGTTTCGGTTTGTTAAGGTCCGTTCGTATTTTGAAAGCAGCTGCCACAGAGCAAATACTGTTTCCAACTTGGACTTTCCTATCATTTCCTGCTGCCTTAAAAAGCAGAACCATTGCAGATATTCATTCAGATATTTCATCGTGACACTGCGGAAAGTACTGATGAATCCGTGCCAGGCAATTTCAATGTGATTACCCGGGTCCAGTACAGTTACAGTGTTTACTCCGTGTACTTCCAGCCAGTCGTCAACGTATTCGGATACATACCCCCCGTTCTCATACTTCAGGATAGATCCCTCGGGAAGGATAGTACCCGTGTAATGACCGTCTGCATCGGCTGCAATCGCTATCTGCCACCCTTTTTCGTTCTCTATATCCGTTGTTTTGGCCCTTTTCTGCTTATCCGGGACAGTTTCGAATACCATTTCAGCATCGTTTGCTGCTGTTCCTGTACTATTGCGGACAGGATTTTAACGCGGACTATTTCTGCTGTATGACGTTCAATCCCGGCCTTCACCATCTGTGAAATGGTGCACGGGCCTGTCATTAATGAGAGTACTGTCTGCCATTCATCATCACTCAAAGTAATGGTGTTCCGGATTGTACTCTGGCTGGATACTCTCGGCATGTCCCCTCCTCCAATAGCAGTGTATTTTTGATGGGAAAGTATCCTTGCCGCATAATGATAGGAAAGTACTTGCCCCCTAAAAAATGGCGTCAGGCAATAGGGTAGAGAGGGATTTCGGTCCCTCCCTCCCATTGCACCGTACGTACCGGTCAGGTATACGGCGCTACATCAAAACAGAAATTCAAGTACTTCTTGCGAGATAGTACGCCAATGGATCGACCAGCCCCGGCCGG
>CAMZBI010000024.1 GCA_947304585.1 uncultured Clostridia bacterium
TTCGCTGAAAAATACTAGCGAACCGGCTTTTTCGTTTGGCTTTTTTTACAACCCCGAGTGGTGCGGCTGCGCCGAGTGGTGCGAGCCTTCGGCTCGAGTGTGCGCCTACGGCGCAAGGCAACTGTTCACGGATCATTGTTGATTGTCCACTGTTGACTGTTAATTGATTACTGTGGCGATTGAACTGCCCGCGGTTTCCAAGCTTGAGAAAAGCTTAAAACGCACCGGAATATATTTTCCGGTAAAATACAATTTTTAATGCACAAGTAGATGGAAAATAAGATTCGCCCATTGCGGAAAGACTTTTTTGAAGATGACGGCTGTGCCCCGAAATGATACAATGGACGCGGTCGCCAATACGACCCGGAGGTACACCATAACGGTGGCGGTTGCTCCATTGAAAACGCTGATTCAATGATCTTTACGCAAGCGGCAAACAAAAAACAGGCACATTTTCGATGTTATTTCAGAGATAATCTCGTTTTTCAAAAGAGGTGCTACGCGATTTTTTACCGCTTGCTTTGCGCGAGCTCCCCGCTCGCAGTATATTCATACAGCTTCGGGGTCGCGCACGCAAAAATATCTATTGAATCAGCATTTTCCCTCCACTCGAGTTTTCGGGGAAGGAGGCGGTGCCTATGAATAAAACCAAAAGCACCGAAACTGACATGGTTTCATATACAGAGATGTTTGCATTGTTGACACTTTTAGTCGAATTTGCAACACTTATCGTGATAATCATGAGGAAGAAGTAAAAAAGAACTAACCGCCTGCATTCCGAATAAGGCGGTTAGTTCATAATCGAATTATTGGAGCAACCGTCATCGGTGTCCCTTCGTCAGTATGGTACCCGATTTTGAATTGTTTGTCAAGAGGATTCGCAAGCAAAGCGCACCTGCGGTGCGAGTGGTGCGGCTACGCCGAGTGGTGCGAGCCTTCGGCTCGAGTGTGCGCCTCCGGCGCAAGGTTCACTGATCACGGATTACTATTTACTGCGGCTCAAACAAAGCGCACCTGCGGTGCGAGTGGTGCGGCTGCGCCGAGTGGTGCGAGCCTTCGGCTCGAGTGTGCGCCTCCGGCGCGCAAGCAATCGCGATGAAGTCGCATCACAACTATTCACTAAGCCCCATTCGCTCTTAACTACGCCTCAGTACTTGCGCGACAGCGCACCCACTAGCGACGCCACGCGTCGCTCACACTGATTGAAAACCTTTTTCAAACAAGCAAAGCGCACCTGCGGTGCGAGTGGTGCGGCTACGCCGAGTGGTGCGAGCCTTCGGCTCGAGTGTGCGCCTCCGGCGCGCAAGCAATCGCGATGAAGTCGCATCACAACTATTCACTAAGCCCCATTCGCTCTTAACTACGCCTCAGTACTTGCGCGACAGCGCACCCACCAGCGACGCCACGCGTCGCTCACACTGATTGAAAACCTTTTTCAAAAGGGGTATAATGTTGGCGATTAAACGGAATTTTCCGTAAGGAGGTCAACACATGAAAAAACTGTTCGCTATAATTATAGCTCTTATGCTGGTCGCGGCTCTCTTTGCCGGCTGCCAGGAAACACCGGCTGTCGAGACTCCGACAGAAGCACCTGTGGAAGCTACAGATGCACCGGAAGAGACAGAAGCCCCGACTGCAACGCCGGAGCCCACCAACACGCCCGAGCCCACTGCAACACCCGAGCCTACGCCCGAGCCCTTCACGGATCCCTACAAAGTTGAGATCCTTGACTGGACGGATGCCGACGGTCAGAATTCGTCCTTCGATACCATTGCCATCAACAATGCGAAACTCCAGGACTACGACGGAAAAGTTCAGCAGTGGAAAGATGAACATGACGACGGCGTTGTGGACGGCACAGACGGAAAAGTCAACTCCGTAGGTATGAGAGGATGGGCCGGCTTCTACGAGTACGGAATTGCCGATTTCGGTTATCAGATCGACGAGAACCCCGTTATCTGGGTCAAGAGATGTGCCGAGACGACAGAGCCCGGTGTTAAGGCTGCAGGCGGCGACAACGCTCAGAGATTCTTCATCAACTGCTCGGTCAAAGGCGTTTACGGCGAGGGCCATGAAGTTAAAGTCGTTGTCAAGCTCAAGGACGAGGAAGGCACTATTGCATATCTCAACAAAGAGGACCAGCCCTTCTTGCTCTACTACAACGGACCTGAGGCTCCCGAAGGTGCTGTTGACGGCGTCATTGCCAATGGAGAATACACCGCTCAGTACTCCCTGAAGAAGAACAACGCTAAGACATGGACCAACGGTGACATGGGCAGCGCTGACATTGAATACTACATCAGCCTCAAGGCAGACGGCCTGTACGTGGGTATTGACGCTACCGGCGTTGCCGCAGGCGACCTGCTCCAGCTGGACTTCAACCCCGGTGCAAGGATCGACGACACCCCCGGACTGTTTGTTTCATTTGTGATTGGCGATGAGCTGAAGATACTCCAGCACAACCACGCAACAGTTCTGAATCCGGATGCTTCGGACGGTGTGGATATCACTGCACTGGTCGAGGCGAAGATGACGGCAAAAGAGGGCGGATACGTTATAGAAGCCAAACTGACGCCTGATTTCTTCTCGGTCACGGACGTTGAGAAGGCGTCTGAGTTCACTTTCGGAAGAGAGAATCTGTACTTCGGTATGTTCGTTGTTCTCGGCGGCGCTCACGGTTACACCAACCAGTCGACTGCTCCCGGAACAGACTGGACCTGCAAGGGCCTGGGACTCCACGAGTATATAGCATATTGATGCAAATGTTTCAGGACCCGCCGCGGTCTTGAAACTCAGCCGTCCGCCGGCGCCGTCTTTTCAAAGGATAGTGCCGGCGGGTTTTGTTTTTCGATCCTGCCCGTACGGGACAGCCCGATTTAAAAGGAAAGCCCGGTGACAACATGAGATACTACGTCGTTTCAGATCTTCACTCTTTCTATACGCCTTTTATGAAAGCTCTTTCTGAGAGCGGTTTCTTTGCGGATCAGGGTCCCAAAAAGCTGATCATCTGCGGGGACGTTTTTGACAGGGGCAGAGAGGCGTTGGCAATGGAGAGCTGCGTGTCGGATCTCCTTGACGGCGGCGAAACGATACTCATCCGGGGCAACCACGAGGACCTTATGACGGACCTGGTGGATTTTCTCGAGCATACCCGGGACCCTTGGCGGCTGATCGATTCCCACTACGAGCACAACGGAACTCTGCGGTCTCTCTGCGACCTCTCGGGGATTAGCCTGATGGACCTTATGGCCGATCCGGCGGGCGCTGCGGCGGCTATGAGGGAGACGGTGGCGTTCAAAAAGATCATCCCGGCGTCAATTGACTATTACGAGACGTCTCACTATGTTTTTCTCCACGGCTGGACCCCCTGCAGGATAATCAACGCCAAGCTCGGCGAGCCCGCGCCCACCTTCAACGACTGGCGAAACGCCAATGAGACCGACTGGAAATGCGCAAGGTGGATGGACTATCTGACCGCGATCCAGGAGAATTTGATGGTTCCCGGAAAGATGGTGGTTTGCGGCCACAGGAGCGTAAAATACGGCAACATTTCCTATCTCAAAGAGGACGATCCGGACCTGATTTACAGGCCCTTTGTGTATGACGGGCTGATCGCAATCGACGCCACAACGGTCATAAGCGGCAGGGTCAACGTGCTTGTGGTGGAAGACGACTGACGTTCTTCTTATCTGAAAAAGCCCGGTCACCGGGGCGCTGTTTACCTAAAAAAACAGGAAAAATTGGACAAAAAACAGTTGACAGGGGACTTGAAAAAGTGTTATACTGTCGGGCGTTCCGCTCTGGCGAGGCTCCTAAATCGGAATTCCGGTAATTCCGTGCCTTATGCAAGCGCCGCTCTCCATTGGCGACGCGGGAAGGCGTGACCTTTAATGCCGAATTGGTTCGGACTATTATATGGGAGGTGTTTTCATGGAGAAATATGCAGTTATTCTGACGGGCGGCAAGCAGTACAGAGTATCCGTTGGCGACGAGATTTTCATCGAGAAACTCGAAGGCAATGAGAACGATGTGGTGACGTTCGATAAGGTTCTTGCAATTGGCGATGCTGAGGCAGTTTTCGGCGCTCCTTACGTGGAAGGTGCTACTGTCAGCGGTAAGATCGAGAAGCAGGGCAAGGGAAAGAAGATCAGAATTATTAAGCATAAGGCAAAGAAGGGCTACCGTAAAAGGCAGGGCCACAGACAGCCGTACACAAAGGTTGTAATCGAAGCCATTAACGCTTAATTCGATTTATGGTTGAAGTCAGAATTCACAGGGCTCCTGATGGACTGGTGGAGCAATTCGAGGCCAGGGGGCATGCGGGATACGCCAAGGCGGGTAAAGACATAGTCTGCTCGGCGGCAACGGCGGTAATGTTTACGGCGATCGGCTATGCGGAATCGCTTTACAATCCCGAAAACCTACCGGAAAAGGCCTGCTACAGCGAAAGCGACGGATATCTCACTTGGAAGTGTCCGGAAGTTGACGCTGAGGTAAGGCAAAAACTTGTCCCTGTGTTCGATGCGATGGTTTTAGGACTTCGACAGATACGCGCAAGTGTCGGAAACAGATACTTGGTGGTGCACGAATAGGAGGTGCAGTTAAATGATTAAATTTAATTTGCAATTGTTCGCCCATAAAAAAGGTCTCGGCAGCACGAAAAACGGCAGAGATTCAGAGTCAAAGCGTCTTGGCACTAAGAGAGCCGACGGTCAGTTCGTCCAGGCAGGCAATATCATTGTGAGACAGAGAGGGACCAAGATCCATCCCGGAACCAATGTTGGCTGCGGCACAGACTATACGCTTTATGCTCTTGTAGACGGAAAAGTTAAATTCTCCCGTCTGGGCAGAGACAAAAAGCAGGTTTCCATTATCACAGAGTGATCGATCTCTGATTGTGAGGAGACCAAAAACAATGTAAAATGAGACCCGCAGGTGCGGGCGATAATGCGGCAAAAGCCTGATCCCGCAGTTCCGCGGAGGGCGGTTGCCGCTTTTAATTTGATTCCGCATGAGGTCCCCTGTTTTTTGAGATGGGGCTGTTGCGGAGAGGATGCAGACGGGAGGGCACAATGGTTTTTGTTGCCGAAAACTGGAAAGATTTCGAGCTGATCGACAGCGGCGACGGGATGAAGCTGGAGCGCTGGGGGGATATTATCCTTGCGCGGCCGGATCCCCAGGCTATCTGGAAGGTTCAGGACGAAAGCGCCTGGAAGAAGGCTTCCGCGGTATACCACAGGTCCAAAAGCGGCGGCGGTTACTGGGAGTATGTCCGCAAAATACCGGAAAAATGGACGATCCGCTACGGAGACCTGAAGTTTTACGTGGAGCCCACCGGCTTTAAGCACACAGGCCTTTTCCCGGAGCAGGCCGCCAACTGGGACTACTGCAGGGAACTCATCTCAAAGGAAGTTGCCAAGGGCGAAACGCCAAGGGTCCTCAACCTGTTCGGCTATACCGGGGCTGCCACCGTTGCCTGCGCCGCGGCAGGCGCCAAGGTGTGCCACGTGGATGCCGCCAAGGGCATGGTGACCAGAGCCCGGGAAAACGTGGAGCTCAGCGGCCTTGCCAATGCCGAGGTGCGCTACCTCGTTGACGACGCGTTTAAGTTCGTTGCCCGGGAGATCCGGCGGGGCAGCAAATACGAGGGGATCATTATGGATCCGCCTTCCTACGGCCGGGGGCCCGGCGGCGAGGTCTGGAAGCTGGAGGACAACATTTACGAGTTCGTCGAGACCTGCGCAAAGCTGCTCTCCGACAAGCCCCTTTTCTTCATCCTCAACTCCTACACCACAGGCTTTTCGCCGGTGGTCACAGAGAATCTTCTCACGGTGATCCTGAAGGGGAAATTCGGGGGAAGCGTCACGGCGGGGGATCTGTGCCTCAGAGCGACATCAGGCAATCTTCTCCTTCCCTGCGGCTCCACAGCCCGCTGGGAAAACCGGGAAAACTGATTTTTGGTTCTTTACGCGCTTTGCGGGAAATATGAGAGAACCGGGTTCTGAGGGAGCGGTTTTTGATTAGCATAGCGGGAATTGGATGAGGAAGATATTGCTCGCAAAGCGCTTTGCTCCTCCGGACCGCTCGAAGTACCCATGTACATCTTCGGGTCCGGAATGAGCAAAAATAACTCAAAACTTAGTTTTCCCGTTAAAGGACTGATTTTTGGTTCTTTACGCGCTTTGCGGGAAATATGAAAGAACCGGGAAAGCGCGTATTACAGACAGAGTTCGAAAATCAAGGTTGAGCGGGTGTTCGTTGCGGAAAACAATTACTCGCAAAACGCTTTGCTCCCCCGGACCGCTCGAAGTACCCATGTACATCTTCGGGTCCGGAATGAGCAAAAATAACTCAAAACTTAGTTTTCCCGTTAAAGGACTGATTTTTGGTTCTTTACGAATCATTCTATTTTTGCGGAAAATTAGGCAAGAGAGCACCGTTTTGAGAGACGCGGACATTGGCCAAAACCCGATTAAAAACGGATCTAACAGCCAAACTACCAACACCCATGGAAAAACAAGTCTACAGCAGCATCATATTCGCCAACGGCCCGGTCAGGGTGATCTACGAGGACAACCACATGATCTGCGTCGTAAAACCCGCAGGGATACTGTCCCAAAGCGACGTCAGCGGCGACGCCGACATGCTGACCCTTGTGAAAGAGGACTTGGCGGTAAGAGGCGGAAAACCCGGGGCGGCCTTTGCGGGCCTTGTCCACAGGCTTGACCGCAACACCGGCGGCACCATGGTCTTTGCAAAGACCTCAAAAGGCGCCGCGAGGCTGTCCAAAGAGCTTCGGGAAAACCGTTTCCGCAAGTGCTATTTTGCCTTGGCGGAGGGAATTTTTGACGCTGGGGAGACCCGGATCCTCACCGACAAGCTTTTGAAGGACGAAAAAACAAACACAGTGACGGTGTCGGAGGAGGGAAAGACCAGCGTGCTGGCGGTGAAGACCATTGGCGCCTCCGGCGGCTACTCTCTCATCGCGGCAGCCCCGATCACAGGGCGGACCCACCAGATACGGGCGCAACTTGCCCATGCGGGACATCCCCTCTGCGGAGACGTGAAGTACGGAGGCAAGAGGGTCGGGAACAACTTTCTGGGGCTTTGGTCCGCATTGGTGGCGGTGAAGCACCCGGTGAGGGACGAGGAAATGGTCTTTTTCAGCGTGCCGGAGCAGGAGTCCTGCTGGAAGCTGTTCGACAAAAAGGTCTATGAAGAGGCGCTTGGCGTCATGGAAGAGGTTGCGGAGAAAAAATGATGAAAGAGTTGAATCTGATTGCGACGACCACGTTTGGTCTTGAGGCGGTGCTGAACCGGGAACTTGAGGACATTGGCGTCAAAGAGCATGCCACGATCAACGGACGGACCTATTTCAAGGGAGACGTGAGGACCCTTGCCAAGGCCAATCTGTGGCTCAGGACAGCCGACAGGATATTCCTCAACATGGGCGAGTTCAAGGCTCTGACGTTTGAGGAACTTTTCCAGGGGGTCAAGAGGATCCGCTGGGAGGATCTTTTGCCAAGGGACGCCTGCTTCATAGTCAACGCCCGCTCCGTGAAGTCGAAGATCTACAGTCTCCGGGACATACAGGCCGTTTCGAAAAAGGCCATTGTGGAGAGGTTGAAAAAGGCTTACGGCTGCGAGACCCTTCCCGAGACGGGGACGAAGTACATGCTTGAAATTGCCTTCTTAGAGGACAAAGTTACGGTCATCGCAGACACTTCGGGCCACGGTCTCAACAGACGGGGCTACAGGCAGGAGGTCGGCAAGTCGCCCATTAAGGAGACGTTGGCGGCGGGGCTTATCATGGTGAGCCGTTGGCGTCCGGACAGACCGTTCATGGACCCCTTCTGCGGGACGGGCACCTTCGGGATCGAGGCGGCAATGATAGGCATGAACATTGCACCTGGCCTCAAGGCGGAGTTTGACGCCGAAAAATGGGAGGGCTTTTCCCCGGAGATCTGGGAAGAAGAGCGGATCGCGGCGATAAAGGCTATCAACAGAAACGCCAATCTCAGGATCTACTGCTCGGACATCGACTATTTCCAGCTGAAGCTTGCGGAGAAGCACGCGGAATTGGCGGGTGTGGGCGGTCATATCCATTTCCAGAAAATCGATTATTCAGAGACCGGGTCCAGGTACGACTACGGCTTCATAATCACCAATCCCCCCTACGGCGAGAGACTTCTGGAAAAGGAGGCTGCGGAGGAGATATACCGGGGGATGGGAAAACATTTCAGTGAGACGTTCCCCACCTGGTCGGTGTACGTTATCACCTCCTGCGGCATTTTCGAGAAGCTTTACGGTAAGACCGCCGACAAGAAGCGGAAGATCTACAACGGCGGCATAAAATGCGACTACTACCAGTTCTTCGGGCCGAAGCCGCCAAAGCCAAGGACAGCACCTGAAGAAACCAAAACTGAAGAGACAAAGCCCGGAGAGGGCACCGCAGCAGAGGCCGCGAAAGCAGAGGAGTCCTGAGAAATCTTGAGGAATCCTTAAACGGTGGAAAAAGGTCTGCCCAAGTGGTAAAATTCAAATAACAAAGACGGTACTAAAGCGGGAGGCGCAGCGATATGGAAAACGTTATCGGCGAAAACAACGGCAACGCCGAAGAAAAGAAAATGACTTTTGAGGAAGCCTACGAGAGGCTTGAGCAGATCGTGGCCCGCATGGAGAGCGGAAAACTGACCCTTGAAGAGTCGGTGAAGGCCTACGAAGAAGGGGCCAAGCTGGTCAAATACTGCGAGGCCGAGCTGGAAAGATACGAAGACGTGATAAAAAAACTGGCCGGGGACTGAGTCTCTCGCGGCAATAATACATTTTTACGATCCGATAAAGGATTAAAAAAGCCCGCAGGCGCAACTGCGCTGAAAACAGGCTTTTTTATGCTAAAAAGAGGTTAAATATGCTTTTTGAGAAAATGCCCGTGCTGCCGGAGGACCTTGCGGCAATGGACGAGAAACAGACAGCGGAGCTCTGTGCGGATTTGAGGAAACGGCTTATCGAGACCGTTGCCGAAAACGGCGGACATCTGGCGTCGAATCTCGGGGCGGTGGAACTCACCGTCGCCCTCTATTCCGTATACGATCCCCACAGGGACAGGGTCATCTGGGACGTGGGGCACCAGAGCTACGTTCATAAAATACTCACCGGTCGGGACGCAGGGATGGATCATCTCAGACATCCCGAGGGGACTGCGGGCTTTCCCAAACTTGCGGAGAGCGACGCCGACGCCTTCAACACAGGCCACAGTTCCACTTCCGTTTCAGCGGCCATTGGCTACGCCCGGGGCTTTGAGCTCAGCGGTGAGAAGAGGCACGTAATTGCGGTCATTGGCGACGGAGCCCTCACCGGGGGTATGGCTTACGAGGCCCTGAACGACCTTGCCCAGTCCCGCACGAAAGTCATCGTGGTGCTCAACGACAACGGCATGTCCATCGACAAAAACGTGGGCGGCCTTGCCAAATATCTCGGAAAAATACGAAAAAAACACTCCTATCTGCGGGCCAAGAGAAACCTGCGCCGTTTCCTCCAGAGAATTCCGGGGATCGGCAGACCTGTGGCCAAGCTTCTCACAAAGATCAAAAACCGTGTGAAACACTGGGTGGTGGAGGGCAAGTTCTTCGAAAATCTGGGCCTTTACTACCTGGGACCTATCGACGGCCACGACGTCTATGCGATGAAGATGATCTTCGAACGGGCCAATGAGATCGACGGCCCTGTCCTTGTCCACGTCCAGACCCAGAAAGGCCACGGCTACGAACCGGCGGAAAAGAACCCGGAGATATACCACGGAGTGCCCGGCTTTGACCCCGCCACAGGCGAGGTGAAGAAGAGCACCCGCTGCTCCCTTTCCAAGAGTTTTTCAAGGACCCTTTGCGATCTTGCCGAAAAGGACGAAAAGATCACGGCGGTCACTGCGGCAATGTCGATCGGCACCGGCCTTCAGGAGTTTGCAGAAAAATACCCGGGAAGGCTGTTTGACGTTGGCATTGCGGAGCCCCATGCGATAACGATGGCTGCGGGACTTGCCCTTGCGGGAAGAAAGCCTGTGGCAGTGATATATTCCACCTTCCTTCAGCGGGCCTACGACCAGATCCTCCACGACGTGGCTCTCCAGAAGCTGCCGATGGTGATAGGTCTTGACAGGGCGGGTCTTTGCGGATACGACGGCGAGACCCACCACGGGATTTATGATTTTGCCTATATCGGCCACATTCCTTTCACAACGGTAGCCGCCCCCTCGTCGGCCTCCCAGCTGGATCTCATGCTTAGGATGGCTGTGAAAGTCTACGACGAAGACTCGGAAATCCCGGAGGACAGAAGGCTTTTTGTGATCAGATATCCTGCAAGAGAGCGGTTCACCCACGAAGAGGACCCTGATTTCATCAAAAGCGGGCTGGAATACGGCAAGGGTGCGATCTGTTTTGACAGCCGCAAGCCAGGCAGCGTGTCCGGCGTGGTGATCTTTTCCATTGGCGAGGTCCTGGAGCAGGCCTTTGAGGCGGCTCAGATACTAAAGGATTCCGGTATCCCGGCGGTGGTCTTTGACGCAAAATTCTTCGAGCCTCTTGACGCCGAGGCAATCGTCTCCCTTGCCAGATACGCCAATGTGATCGTGACCTGCGAGGATGCGATCTCCGACGGAGGTTTTTCCGAAAAAGTGCGGCTTCTGCTGGCCGAGAGAAACATCAGCGGCAACACCGCCTGCTTTGCGCTGCCCAACACCCTTATCCCCAACGACTCGGTGGAAAACCAGCTGGCGTCCTGCGGCATATCGGCGGAGAACATTGCCGGGGTCTGCAAGAAGATGCTGGCCAAGGACTGACCGTTTGAAATTGATTGAAGTCATGAGACTTGACGTTTATCTCACCCAAAACGCCAAATATGCCAGCCGCACGAGGGCGGAGCGGGCCGTAAAAGCGGGCTGCGTCAGCGTCAACGGCAAAACTGAGACGAGGTGCTCGGCCGAGGTCTCGGAGGGGGACACGATCCTCTGCCTCCCGGACCCGGTTCAGTATGTCTCCAGGGGAGCGCTTAAGCTGCTTTTCGCCCTGAATCATTTTGGCGTTGACGTCAAGGATAAAAGGGCTGCGGACATTGGCGCGTCAACCGGCGGCTTCACACAGGTGCTGCTGGAGAGAGGGGCCAAAAGCGTACTTGCAGTGGACGTGGGGAGAGGCCAACTGGATCCTGTTCTCATTGGCGACGGCAGGGTCACAAGCCTTGAAAAAACAGACGTCAGAAGCCTGGACCCGGAAACAACAGGGCGTTTTGATATACTGACCTGCGACTGTTCCTTTATATCCCTCAAGGAGATCCTGGGGGCCTGTGCAGACCTTATGGAGCCGGGCGGCCGCGGCATTTTCCTGATAAAGCCCCAATTTGAAGTTGGACGGGGAAAAATAGGAAAAAAGGGCATCGTGAAAGACGCGAAGGCCAGGGCGGAAGCGGTGAAAGACGTGCTGGAATTTGCCGGAAAACTGGGTCTTTTCCCCGAAAAAGAGGAGGCCGAATCCCCTGTTCAGGGCGGCGACGGCAACATCGAATACCTGGTCTTCCTGAAGAAACAGTGAGCCCGGGGAGCCTTCGGTTCTATTGATTTTTTAAGGTTTACGAGGTATACTGATAGTGAGAGAAACAGAACGGATAGAAGACAAAGACTGAAAAACGATGGGAGGTAATTTTATGACAGTCAGATTTACCACAAAAGACGCAACAGTTTACGACAAGGACCGAAAGGCGATGGAGAAAAAGCTCTCCCAGCGGCTCAAACGTTATTTCGGCGATGATTCCGTGGAGGCGGCGGTGAAGATCTCCGAGACAAAACTCGGTTTTAAGGCGGAGATCACGGTTCCCTATTACGGATACGAGATGCGCGCAGAAGCGGCGTCAAACGACGGTCTCTACAAGGCTTTCGACGATGCGGTGGACGTCCTTGAGCGCAGAATGACAAAGCACAAGGATAAGATCATCAGCCGCAAGGGCAAGGGAACTCAGCCCGAGATCAAAGCTGAAGCTGAACCGGTTGCAGAAAGCTCGTATGCCACGGACGAGGATTTCAAGATCGTAAAGGTCAAACGCTACGAATTCAAGCCCATGACCACCCAGGAGGCGATCCTCAACATGGAGACCCTGGGACACGATTTTTACGTATTTCTGAACGCCGAAGAGGATACTATCTGCACGATTTACAGACGCAAGGACGGCGGCTACGGCATGGTGGCGCCAAAGTGATATAAAGACTGATTTTTGACAAAACAGACGGCGGGACCATTGCGGCCCCGCCGCAACTTATATTGAGGGTCCCCGAAGCTTGAAGGGGACGCAGATTTTGCCTATGAGGGAAACGCCTGGCCCGAGATGATGTTCAAGCAATCTGCGGGTAAAGATTCTGAAAAAAAACACTATAGGAGTGCGGTCTTTGGCTTTTTTTGTGCGATTAAAAAACAACTATACTTCGGATGAGGGGGAAAATGGTTTAATAATCTATAGACTGTTATTTTCCATCACATGCACTTTTAGGCCAACTGAATTACTGTCCGCAATTCTCCTGTATCCAGATCTTCAAAAACATATCTGAATAAATCGCCCTCGTGGGACTGTGAAACAAATCTCATTGGCGACAAAGTCCCCATTGGCCATTCGGGTTCTTGAACCCAATTGGGGTGCTTGTTGTTCCGGCACGGAAACACTTGTTTTAGCCTCTTCTTGAGGCGTATGCGGGAAGGCTCTTTGCTTATGATAGTTCGAAGCATATCATCGATTTCAAAACCTCCAATGTAATCCAGATTTAGCTTTTCCAAAAGATCCGCAGCAGTCTCGTTCCGCGGTTCATGACATTCTATAGAAGGATAATTATACTTGACAAGGGCGCTGATCAGACCATATGCCGTCAAAGGATTATAAGAAAACGCCAGCAAGAAAGACTTTACGCTATAATTGTTCGTCTCAAGACCTTGTACATTCCCAAACATTTTTCTAAACGCACAGTCTTCATTACTTATATCTGCAGGGACAAGTTTCTGCATTTCATTCCAGATTTCCGGGTGAATACTAAGATCGTTTTCAAATTCTTCATGCGAAATCTTACCTTCAGCATAGCCAATTATTTCATTCAAAAAGTCCATATTTAAACCTCACATTTTAAGAAAATGCTCTATAAAGTTAGTATACCCTATAAATTTATGCAAAATTGTATGAGACGCTTTCGTCATAGGAACGATTACATCACTGTTGCTAATCCCAAAAATGTGATGAAGCTCTATCCGGTACCCATCATACCCAACCGGAGCCTTGCCTTGCGACATAAGATAGATGAGTGTTTTGATTATACATCCTTTCAGGAGGTCAAATCAATTTATTTTAAATATCGCCACCCCGTCGAGTTCCCGTGGGCGGCCGGCTTGAATAAAGCCGCGTTTTGGAATATAATCGTCAGGCGGAAAGTCGCATTTTTACAAAAAACATTATCACCGTAACAGGCGGTTTTACACGGACCGGAAGAGGGGTCTTGCGAAGACGGGAGAAGTTGCGGAGCGTAAGGCGAAGGCCGGGGATTATATTGGCGGCACCTCCGGAGAGCCACGGGGCAGCGCTTGGAAGGGTGGGAGGCCGGACATGACCAAACAAGGAACAAAAACAGGGAGCGGCACATTTTGAAAAAACAGACTTTTAAAACAATATTCGGAAAGACACCTGCAGTGAGAGTTTTTGCTGCCGTTGCCCTTTTGCTTGCCGCCTCGCTCCTGCTTCTTGCGGGGTGTGTCCCGGCAGGTACCGTAAGCGATGGATCTCCGGATCCCCTTCAGACCGGCGAGCCTGTGAACGAAATATCTGCGGCAGAGGGCCCCTTTGCCCTGTGGGAGGAAAGATCCATGAAAGAAATGATCGAGGTTGGCGCCGTCACGTCGGTTACGGCTGACATGAAGGTATATAACGCGCAGGACCTGGGGATAGAGCCGGGCGCCAGGAAGGACGCTTCGCCTGAAATAAAAGCGGCTGCGGCGACGGTCCTGTCAAAAGGCGGCGGGATCCTTTATTTTCCCTCGGGCTACTACAGGATCGATACGCCTCTTGAGATCACCGGAGACGGGACCTGGCTCTGCCTGTGCGGAGACGTTGACGGGTCCACGGTTTTTTCGGTGAAGAACAGGCTCGAAGGGAACGCTTTTCAGATCGCCAAAAACAACACCCACTTCTCCTTCCTTTCCTTTGAGGACGGGTCCAAAAACGCGGTCACTCTCTCCATTGAAGCCGACGGCTGTTCCCTCTACGGCTGCTCCTTCCGAAAGACCTCCGCCAAGGCCGGAGGGACATGCATTGAAGTCTCCGGCTCCTTTGACACCGTCCGCCAGTGTTCTTTCTGGTCCGAAAACCCGGAGGCCTGTTTCGCGGAGTTTACCAAATATCCGGGCAGGGATGCCTTTGGCAATGTGATGTGCGACGTCCATTTCGGCGGCGACTTTGCGAAAACGGTGCTCGTGACTTCCCGGGACGATGCCGGCTCCCAGGAAAACCTCACCTTCTTCCGGAATCTGTTTTTGATCTCCTCTGACCCCAATATAGAGGTGCGGACTGTGAACGGCCTTGTCATTGCCAATAACATGCTGGACGCTGCGACGAGGGCGGTGGCAGTTGAGCCTGAGGGCATTGGCGTCTTCAACGTGGAGATCCGGGACAATTACATCGGCACGAAGCTGGGCGGCGTGAAGGTCGCCGCAACGGAGGCCCCTGCTGGCAATATCTCCATCCACGACAACTACTTCTGGTCCCCCTCGGCCATCACCGTCATGGGAAAGAACCGCACAGGGATAGAGATTTTCCGCAACTATTTCGTCCTCGCCACGGGCAATGCAGTATATATGTCTTTGGCTAAAAATGCGGTAATTGAAGGGAATCTTGTGGCCAACATCGGAAGCTCCGAGCCGGAACTTTGCATTGCCGCAAGGGACGGTGCCTCAAAGATCGACGCCGGGGGATTCAAAACCGCCAACGTGCCTGACAAAGAGATTGCCACCGACGATATTGCCATTCCCGCTGTCTCCGCGAAAAAACAGTCTTTCGCCAAAGCGCCGGAGACCACCGGGGACGGAACGGTCCCTGTAAACCCCAAATACGTCAACGTTCGGGACTTCGGCGCAGCCGGTGACGGGGTCACCGACGATACCGAGGCGATAAAAGAGAGCGTCAAAAAGGCAAAGAGCATCAGCGGCACCGTGTATTTCCCGGAGGGGGTCTATCTCGTTACGGATACCGTGTCTGTGTCCAAGGACGACTCCAAGGTTCTTAGGTTCAAGGGCGACGGCACCGGCAAGACCGTGATAAAAGGCGGAGAAAATCTCATGGGCAGCGTCTTTGACGTGGGAATGAAGTACAACTTTTTCATGTACGACCTGAAGATCCTTCAGAGCGGGGAGGGGAGCTGCCTTGACGCCCTGTTTGTGAAGGCCTTCGACTGCGCTTTTGAGGGAAACCCGGGCAGCAGCGCGCCTCTCCTTTGGTTCCACGGCTCCAACTGCTGGTCTGTGAGATGCGACTATTACTCGGAGTCCCCGGACTGCTGTGCTCTCAGCTACACCCGCAGCAAGGGCGAGATCTCCATCAACGACTACATAATCGACAACACCTTCCGGGGAGCCTGCCGGGGCGTCCTTGTGGGCGACGGCAGCACTACGAGTGAGGGCCGCTGCGAAGGGCTCAAGATCATTGGCAATACCTTCGAAAACACCGGTGCCTCAGCCGCGGAGATCTACGAGATCCTTCACGTCAACATCGCCTACAACACCGTAAAAGGGTCGAAAACCGGAGTGTTCCTTTCGAACCTTGGCCACGGGCCGGACGGGATATACATCGACCACAACTTCATCGACGCCAATGACGCCTGCGTCACCTCAGGCACCGTTCCGGGCGGCGGGGACTACATTTCGATGGTGGTGATCCACGCCAATACCTTCGGCAAGCCCCTGAGCGAGGCGGTCCGCGAGCCCGTTTCATACAACAAAAAGATGGTCGCGGAGTGACGGATCGGCTCCGGAGTGCGCTATTTGTTGAAATTTCGGCGCAAATGCGCTAAAATCAACACTGAGCGGAGGAATAACCGCAATTATGGGCAACAATTACCGAATTGCCGAAGAGATGCAAGGAGATAACTATGATTTTCGGGAAAAAGAAAACCGAAACAGACAATATAAACAATACACCCGAAAAAGAGGAAGACCTTTTTGATCTTGTTCTGGATCTTGAGACCGGGGAGATGTCAATACATGACAGCCGGGAGGATGAAGCCCCGGAGAATGCAGGAACGGTCGCCGACAACGGCAATGAACCGGCCGTGGATGAGAACCCGGAGAATGGCCCGGATGAACTTGAGCCCGATGAGACCCCGGAAGACCAGCCTGACGGCGAGGAAGATGACCTTGGCGGGGAGATTCCGGCCGGCGACGGGACCTTAGGCGATGAAACTTCCGGTGACGAAGGTGAAGACTTTGCGGATACACCCGATGAACCGGAAGATGAAACTCTCCCGGAAGCGGATGACGGCGAAGAACCTGAAGAATTTGAGGAAGAGGACGGGGAATATTCCGAAGAGGATGATTACCCCGAGGCCGACGAACAGAGCGATCTTCAGGAGGATGAAGGTTTTGACGGTGACGAGGGCGAAGCCTTTGGCGAGACTGACGATACTCTCGTAGGCCCCTCAAACGGCGGGACTGCTTTTGAGGAAGACTACCCGGAAGAAGCGGATCAAAGCGACGACGGAGAGTGGGAAAACCTCTACGGAGAGACCCCGGACACCATCAGCGAGACCGTCTTTTCAGACGGCGGACACGATTTTCCCGTACGTGATTTCCCCGGAAAAGAAGAGCCGGAAACAGACGGCGCTGAAAGCGACGGTCAGAAACCTCAGGGACGGCGGAACGATAAGGTCAAGGCAGAAAAGCTTGAAGACCTTGTCAGAAAAAAGAACCAGAGCGCACCCGACCAGGCCTCAAAAAAACTCAGCGGGCTCCTTGGCGTGAACAAAAACGGCAGCACGGAAGACGACAAGATCGCCGGAATGAACTTCAACGCCTGGATCATCATAGTGATCGCGGTGTTCCTGATCGACACGGTCCTTTTGAACTTCATTTTCTACAAGGCGGTCTACCCGGCCGTCGAGGGCATCATGAAAGCCGCGGGCTCTGAATCCCTGAAGCTCACCGCTTCCGGAGCCGAGACCCTCTACACAATCATCTCCTACGCCATCGCGTTCATTATCTGCGGCCTGATCGAACTCATCATCTGCAAGTTTGCCGAGACCCTCCTTGGCCAGCTGGGCATGAAGAGAAGCGCCTCATTCATAACGAAGACGTTGCTCATTCTGATGTTCCTGTTCGTGATCACAGGGCTTATCGTGATGATAGTGGACCACGCGGGTCCGCTGACCATGACCGCTTACAGGTGGATCTGCCCCTTCCTGGGATATGCCGGTGGTCTGGTGTTCTACATCTTCTCAAACATCGGCAAGAAAAAGAAGGCCTGACAGCAAAGACGCCAATGCATTGCCGCGTCTGACAAAGGCGGTATGACGTTGGCAAAAGGGCGCCCCGGCACAGGGAAAGCCCGGGACTTTTACCGAAAACAAGGCCAAAACGGGGCCTTGGGGATAATATTGGCGAAAAACCGGGGATTTTTTCAAAAAACCCCTTGACAAAGTTTTTCGATTGTTTTACCATTACACGGCAATAAAGCAGAAGTGCAGCTTCTCACCTTGGTCGCAGGCGCGGGCGGGTTAATAAACGGCTTGAGATTTAAGGCGTGCTGCGCATTTTGACTTGTTGCGGCACGCTAATTTTTTTACCACGGAGGTGTTGCGTCATAGCAAAGGATGATTTACAGGTTAATGAAGAGATAACCGCAAAAGAAGTGCGCTTAATTGATGAAAAAGGCGTTATGGCGGGTATCGTTGATATTGAGACGGCGTTGAAGTATGCAGAGGACAGAAATCTTGATCTGGTCAACATTGCTCCGGCTGCGAATCCCCCCGTCTGTAAAGTGATCGATTACAACAAATATATTTTTGATCTCAACAAAAAAGAGAAGGACGCCCGCAAGAACCAGAAAGTTGTTGAAATCAAGGAGATCAGGATGTCCCTGGGCATCGGCGACCACGATCTGAACGTAAAGATCAAGAGCGCCTCAGGTTTCCTGAAAGAGGGAAATAAAGTAAAAGTTAGACTTAAATTCTACGGGAGAGAGATGAACTACACCGCCTCCGGAGAGGATCTGATCAACAAATTCTACGAAGGAATAGCGGATGTGGGGGTCATGGACAAGAAGCCCAAACTCGAAGGCAGATGGATGACCGCCATGTTCTCGCCCAAGAAATAAAACAAAGCCTCCGTGAAGAGGCAAATACAAAACCCGCGTCACGGCAAAAGGCGCGGAAGTTGAAAGGATGATCTCACCATGCCAAAGTTAAAAACCCACAGTGCTTCCAAAAAACGGTTCAGAATCACCGCCAACGGAAAAGTAAAGATGACCCACGCCTTCAGGCGCCACAGACTTGTCACAAAAGACAGGAAAGTCAAGAAGCAGCACAGAGAGAGCCTCTATGCAGCTGATGCAAACTCAGCTACAGTGCGCAAGATGCTGCCCTACGTTTGATTCGGGAGGTGCTGTAAAATGGGAAGAGTAAAGAATTCAGTTGCTACAAGAGCAAGACGTAAAAAAGTTATCAAACTTGCAAAAGGCTATTTCGGAAGAAAGAGCACAGTGTTCAAGACCGCCAACCAGGCAGTTATCAAGTCCGCAAACTACGCTTACCGCGACAGAAGAGCGAAGAAGAGAGACTTCAGAAAACTCTGGATCACAAGGATCAACGCAGCGGCCAGAATGAACGGCACCACCTACAGCCGTCTTATGAACGCTCTTAAGAAGAACGGAATCGCCCTTGACAGGAAGATCCTCGCCGACATGGCAGTATACGACAAGGAAGGATTCGCAAAGCTTGTTGCACAGGTCAACGCTTGATGATTTGACACGCAGGACGGTTTCTGAAACAAAGAACTGTTCTGCGTTTTTTATGTGACTATGATCATTACCAGCGCAAAAAACGAACAGGTCCGGGCGTTGAAAAAGCTTGAGAACCGCAAGTACCGGGAGGAGACCGGATCTTTCTTTATGGAAGGGCCCCACGGTGTGGCGGAAGGCCTCGATCACGGGGCAAAGCTTTTAAGACTTGTGGCGGACGCCGGCAGATCGAACGACCCGGAGTGTGCGGAGCTGATAGAGAGGGCTGTGCGGGAGAACGTGCCCGTGACGGAGCTCTCCTCACAGGTCTTCAACTTTCTCTGCGACACGGAGACCCCTCAGGGCATTGGCGGTGTTTTCGCCTTTCCGCCTGCGTACGACGGGAAGAGCGGCGACTGCGTGCTGCTCCTTGAAAATCTGCAGAATCCCGGAAATATGGGGACTATCCTCAGAACTGCGGATGCTGCGGGTTTTTCGGGGGTGATCTGTTCCAAGGGCTGCGTTGACGTGTTCAATCCGAAGACGGTGCGGTCCACCTCGGGTTCTCTTTTCCGGATACCGGTGGAGCGGAGCAGATTCTCCGGACCCGAGATCGCGGAAGAGCTCAAAAACCGGGGCTTCAGCGTCCTGGCGGCCCATCCCAGGGGAGGAAAGAGCTACGTAGAGGAGCCTTTTGAGGGAAAGACCTGCATAGTCATCGGCAACGAAGCCAACGGCATTTCGGATGAAATGCTTAAGTGCTGCAGCGGTCTTGTGACGATACCGATGCCGGGAGGGGCTGAATCCCTCAACGCGTCGGTGGCGGCGGCGCTTATGATCTACGAAGCCGCGAGGAAAAAAGGAAAATTCTGACACGGCCGGAAGATATTGGCAATTTTGAAAGACTTTGAACCGCCTTTAGCCCGGCGGGAAACAATATATTACAAAAGGAGACGATTAAGAAATGGGATTATTGGCGATTTGGCGGGAAAATCTTGACGAGAGCCGCTTCAGCAAAGACCAGATAAATGCATTCATTAAGGATTACTTCAAAAAGGAAGAAGATGCTTATGCGAAGATACTGGAGTCGAAGGACCCGAAGATAGAGGGAACTCTTAAAGAGATCGGCGAGAAGCTTTCACTCAGTTCCGAGGAGACTGCGGCCTTTTTTGACGGGATCAACACTTCGCTGACAGCGGAGATAGATGCGGATGCCCTTGAGGAGGACACACAGATCTCTGTTGAAATCGACTGGGAGAAACTCTACTACAACATGAACAAGGCAAAAGCCCCTTGGCTCTACGAACTGGAACAGTGGGACGGCATCCTTGACGCAGAGAAGAGAGCGGAGATCAGGAGCAAGTACAAGAGCGATATGCAGGCTGTGAGCACCAAGGTCGGCAGAAACGATCCCTGCCCCTGCGGAAGCGGGAAAAAGTACAAGAAGTGCTGCGGGAAAGATCTTTGATAGATCTGCAATACGGGTGCTGCGCGGTATCCCTGCGTGACACCCGCTTTTTTGGAGAAGAAGAGTGAAACAAACCAACCTAAAAATAATACAGGCGATCCGCGAAGCCGCCAATATCATGCTCTCCGCCCCCAGAGGCTGCCCCGAGGAACTGATCCACCAAAAGGGCGGCACCTTCAATTTTGTGACCGAGTATGACGTTGCGGTCCAGCGGTTCCTGGAAAAGAGTTTCAGGGAGATCGTCCCGGGGGCAAAATTCCTTGCCGAGGAAGAGGGCGAGGACAAGAGGGTCATTGGCGAGGGGTACACCTTCATCATCGATCCCATTGACGGCACCAGCAATTTCATCCACGGCCTTGGCGAGTCCGGCATATCCGTGGCCCTTCTGAAGGACAAGGAGACGGTGTTCGGCGCGGTCTATCTGCCCTTTGCGGACGAGATGTTTGCGGCGGAGAAGGGCGGCGGGGCTTTCCTCAACGGCAGGCAGATCCGGGTCAGCGGTCTTCCCGTTGACAAGTCGCTGGTGCTTTTCGGCACATCCCCCTACATGCGGGACAGGCTTTGCGACGCGACAATGGACCTGATGCGGGGCCTTTTCATGAAGTCGGTGGACGTGAGGCGGTTTGGAGCCGCTTCTGCGGACCTCTGCTATGTTGCCTGCGGGAGGGCGTCGGCTTTCTGCGAGATGTCTCTCTCACCCTGGGACCACGCCGCAGGCGATCTGATCGTCCGGGAGGCAGGCGGTACTGTCCAAAGGTTTGACGGTACCGAGGTCTCCTATGAGACCAACTGCTCGGTGGTTGCCGTCAACGGTCCTGCCCGCAGCGAGATCATGAAGATCTGCGGAGAGATCTCGAAAAAATACGGTTTGAGATAGAGAGTCGCCGAGCGGGCCGGAAGGAAGCAACGTGGAGAAGTTATCCCCTTTTTTAACGGAATTTTTTGACGTCAAGACCCGCCTTTCCCGGTTCATGCTGAGGGAGGATCCCGAGACTGTGAAGACTGTTTCGGTCATCGAGGTACTGCTTGACAGAGCCCTCAACGTGTACAAGGGAGCGTCAACGGAGGGCCGCTTCGGCACCGCTCCGGGTCACACCCTTGCCAATTACTTCGGCCGTGCAAAGGCCTACCTCGAGGCCCTGGAAAAGGGCGAGTTTCCCCTGAAGGGCAAGTTCACGGAAAACGGCAAGGCGTTGGTGGACCACAGTTTTGTGGTAAAAGACGGCAAGGTCCACCTGTTTTACAACCGGGATTACATTGGCTACGAGTGGGACACAATGCCGGTGGGAGTCATTGGCCATGCGGTCACGGAAGACCTTGTGAACTGGAAGATCGAGGCGCCGGTGATCTCCACGGACAGGGATCTTTTTGAGAATTATCAGGTCTGGTCGCCGGGGGTCGCCGAAAAGGACGGCCGCTACTATATGTACTACACCGGCGTCAATCTGAACGCAGCCCAGGCGATATGCCTCGCAACTTCGGAGGATCTCTATCACTGGGAGAGGTATGGCGAAAGCCCTGTGGTGAAGCCGGGCAGCTGGGGCCGATGGAGCGAGGAGACCTGGTCTGACTGCAGGGACTCCATGGTGTTCGTTGACGACAACGGCAAAGCCTACATGTACTACTGCACCGCCCGAGAGGACAACGGCGGCATGCGCCCGGCGGTGGGAATAGCCTCTTCCTTGGACATGGTGCGGTGGAAGGACGAGGGCGCCTATTCTTTCGACATTTGCGACATCACCCTTGAGTCCCCCTTCGTCATGAAACGGGAGGGCCTGTACTACATGTTCTACACCAACTGCGGCCACGGGACCGCCTACGCGACATCGGAGGATCCTGTTACGGGATGGGTGAGCCGGGGCATGCTGATCCCCTGGACCGTTCCGCCTCTCTGCCCTGCCAACGTTCCCTCCTGCGCCGAGGTCTTTGAATTCAATGGCCAATGGTACATCTCCAGCTGTCTGCGGGAGCCGGGCTGCGAGCAGTATCTTGAGATATTTGAACTCCGGTGGCTTGAAGACGGCGGTGTCTCGGTGGGGAAACGGGTCGAATAAAGGAATTGTTAAAAAAAGAACGCGGGCCTTTGGCGGATCAATTTGGCTGCCCCGCGCTTATTTGTATTCGATTGGTTGAAAAGACTCAAGTTGAAAACAGTAAAGAAAACAGAAGACGGAGGCAGTAAATGCAAATACTGTTATTGTTTTATACCTCAGTAAAAGGTACAGTGTTCTTTGAGCAGGCAAATGGCAGAACATTGTCATGTTTCATAATTTCCCGATTTTTCGTCAAAAATTATACACGAACATTGAAAATTGTTTGCTGTAACAGTTGACTGTCGGCAAATGTCAGGGTATAATGAGAACGCAAGTTGGATGGTTGTTATTTGTCAGAGGTGTTGAATTGTGAGACCATATAAACTTATAACGGTTTTTGGAATAATACTCTCAATGGTTTTTTCGATGTTATTCCAAACTGAAGCGGAAAGGGCAGGCTATTCCGCGACAGGTGTGATCGACAACGTTTCTGTTCGTGCGCAGAATCAAACACTAACATCTAACACATTTGATACTTTCTTTATAAGAAACAAGGTTTCCGGGCTGTATTTGTCCATTGAGAATGATACCGATCTTATGCAAGTGGCTTATGACGGAGAAGATAATCAAAAATGGCAAATCGTTGAAAACCCAAACTTGACAGTTTCGCTTATTAATTTATCAGAAAACACTCCGGGCTACGGATTAGATTGTTATGCAATTGAAGCTGTCTCAAATTCCGAAGCAGAGATCAGTGTTCGCGCACAGGCGGATAATTATAATCCGGTTTATGAGTATGAGCAGGGCTTTTTTATGAGCACTGACAACGGATTTACTACTTTTATGAACAGAGAGTACCTGTTTAGTTACTTGGCTGCTGATCCTCTGTACTCATCTTCCGTTATTATGGCATCTGACAGTGATTATGCAGAATGGTCTCTTATCCCTTGCGGGAACCCTTATGTTCTTCCGGAAATACTAAACGGTTCCTTCTATACAGACAAGTACAATGCGACAGGCTCAAACGGACTATTGAATAAGATGAACTGTTATGCCTACGCGTTAGGTATGTATTCTGATTATTGTTATGGCAGTAACGATCCGTCTTATGCAAATTTACAGCCGGGGTATATATCATTACTTTCTTTTGATTACGGAACGTTACTCGATTACTCTGTTTACGATCCGGTGACCGGCAATTTTGTTCTTGACTCAGATGGGATTGGATTGTGGGTGGATTATCTGATTGATGCTTTGGAAGCTGATCTGTGCAGTTTCTACAACGACGGAATTCAATCGCAGACCCGCGTCAGAGCATCATCATACGCAGAAAAAATGTGCGGGCCGTGGAAAAAGATTGCTCTTGTTCTTGATACTGAAAGCGATTTATTTGGCGGCGAGTTTTATGACTATCATTGGTATGTTGAACACAAAGACGGATGCTGGTCTCATAAACGCGGCTTATCGGAGGCAAGTATTTTAGATTCAAGCAATCAAATCATTCAGAATCCGGCATTGGCCGGCCGAACTTACGGGAACGGACAGAGTTATAACTGTTTTGTCGGATATTTTAAGATTAAAATGGATTCTGTTCCAAACTATATAAGCGATGATTCCCCGATTTTCCGAAATCATGATAATTTCGGGGAAACGCCCGCTATGGCAAACAATTTAGGGGTTATCTCGCTCTCATATTCTTTTTCGCCGACTACCGTCACAGGTAGAATTGAACACGTTTCACCATATGATACGCAATACGCGAACAGCGGGTTGCCGGGAAATGGTCCCGCGAGAGATTTTTCCTGGAACAGCGATGCGGAATGGTTTGAAATGATGGTGTATACAGCAGGAACATATCACATTTATTCTGAAGGTGACGGTGATTTGTTTGTCTCTGTTTATGCGGGGGACACTCTCATAGCCACTGACGACGGTTCCGGAAGCAACACGAATTTCTATATTGAGGTGTATATGCTCCCGAATTATCTTTACAGGGTCTGTGTGTGCGGTCACTCGAACGGAACAGGATACGGAGATTATTTGATTTGTTTTTACTGAATATATAAATAGTAATCGAAATGATTATTAATGAAAGGGGAGTTGGCTATTATGACAAAGAAAACGCTTACGGTTATATTGGTTATAATGATCGCCGCGGTCACGCTTGGCGCGGCAACGTTCTTTACAGTTAAAATGGTAACAGCACAGGATGCCGGAAAAAGCGGGCAGCCCGGAAAAAACGATGAAAAGATCACTTCCGCTGAGGCGTTTTTTGCGCAGGCTGATGTGATCATCGATGCTTCATTACTTCCGGACGATCTGAAATACGGCAATAACACCATCATACAGTATAAAGGCAGAGATTACTATCTCGGGTATACTCCGAATATGATCGGAGGAGGAAAGTTTGCGATGCGTATTCTCACAAGCAAAGAATCTGACGAACTGCTTTCCGCGCCGGACATTGACAAGATAACGTATTTTCAATCCGAATGTCTCACGAAAATGCTCAGATGGGACAATGTTTCGGTGGACCGGAACAACGTTAATACGAATATTGTCCGCTCAAGCACGGCGCACTATTACCGTCTGGAAGACAGAACGGTCGTTATTGTCAACGATATCAGCCTGATGGCTCTTGAAAAGGTTGCCGGAAGTGATCCGGAAAAAGCTTTTATAGCTGTTGTCGCAAGGGGCGAAGAAGACGGGTGCTCTTTCAGGATCCCTCCGGAAGGGTATAAACCCTCGGATGAAACCGGCATGGGACCTTATTACAGGGAAGTGTTTGAAAGCTTCAAGGCGGACTACGCGGATATCAACGATTAATACCGGACTGCGCGGGGAGGGCAAAACGTAAGATCACGCAGCAAAAGCCCGCATTTTTATGCTTTAGAGTGCCTGTTTTGGTTTGTTGAATCCACCTATTACTGAACTGATCTGTGTCATGTAAAGCGGTATCAGATCATCCAAATCGGAACGATAAGGTTGTTCCTGTCAAAAGCGCCGAAGTGTTCCGCCATGCAAAGGACAGCACCCGTGCCCTTTTTAAGGGGGGCTTTATCGATTACCCCGAAGGTTTTGACGATGCGTTTATCCGGCAGTGCAGTCTTTTTGATCTCAAGAGGACAAAGTTTTCCGTCGCCTTCTATGATCACGTCAATTTCCTTGGCGTCGCGATCGCGGTAATAGTAGAGATAAGGTTCCTGCCCGGCGCTCTGATAACTCTTCATGATTTCCGAAACCGTGAAATTTTCCAGCAGCGCACCGTTCATCGCACCGCTTTCGGCAATCTCGGGAGAAGACCACTTTGTCAGGTAGCAGACAAGTCCGGTATCGTAGAAATAAACCTTTGGCGTCTTTATCGTTCGTTTGAGTACGTTATTTGAATACGGGTGCAGGAAGAAGATGATGCCCAGGGTCTCAAGAATATTCGTCCACGCCTTAGCTGTTGGGACATCGATGTCTGCGTCTTCGGCAACTGCACTGAAATTGAGCATTTGTGCCGCCCGCGCCGCCAAAGCGGTGACAAAACGATGAAATTTCAGGGCGTCAATACTGCCCGAAAGATCACGTACGTCCCGTTGAATGTAGGTGGTGATGTATGAGGAATAATAGATCTCACGGTCTGTGAAAAGCCCGCTGACGATTCCGGGCATACTGCCTCGCCAAAGTCTTTCGTAAACCTCAGGCACAGTGAGAGGCGTTGTCTTTTTGCTTTCAGCTGCCAGAATATCAAAGTCTGTTGAGAAGGGAACGGGGGCTCTACCGTCTATTTCACGCTGCGACAGAGGCGACATATGAAGCAACGCAACGCGTCCAGCCAAAGATTCCTGTACACCCCGCATCAGGCGAAAGATCTGAGAGCCGGTCATCCAGAAATCGCCGGGGTTGTGGTACCTGTCAATATGTATCTTGATATAGGTGAACAGCTCGGGCGCATACTGCACTTCATCGATCAGGACCGGAGGCTTGTGAAGCTGCAAAAACATCGCCGGGTCGCTCTTCGCCACTTCGCGCACGGAAAGATCGTCCAGCGTAACATATTCACGTCCTATATTCTCTTTCTCTGCCAATTTCTTAAGCATGGTGGTCTTGCCGGATTGGCGGGGACCGGTCACCAGAACAGCAGAGTATGATTTGGACAAAGACAGAACTTTATCTTCCAGGTGGCGCCTGATGTATTCCATTTGATTACCTCCGAAACACTCCAATGATACTCAATTGTAGTAAAAAAAGGGGGGCAAAGTCAACGATTTTTCGGCAGATTTTGGAAAACCTCTAAAATCTGCCGAAAAAATTAAACCGGATATACTTCCACGGGAAGAAAAAAGAACCCGATTTCTACCGGAAACAGGCAGATCAGGGTTCTTTATTTGTGACTAATAAAGCTTGGCGTGAATATAGTGTCGCGGTGAAATGATACAAGAAGCCCGCAGGTGTTTCATATGCAGGTCAAAACGACCGCCTCGGAAAGAGAACGGTTTCCTCAGCCGAAGATCGATTTGAACAGCTTGCTTCCAAGGCTTGAAAGAACGCCGGAACCCGGCCCTCTCAGTTTACCTGCTCTTGAGCCGGTGGAGTAGCCGATGAGACCGCTGGCAACGCTTCCCACAATAGTGCCTATAAGCTGCATGTTCTGCTGGCGCTCGGCCGTTTCACGCCTTGATTTTTCAAGAGCCTCTTCGTGCTGCCGCTTCTGAGCCTCTTCCAGCTCAAGCCTTTTCCGCTCGGCCTCCACAATGGGGCCCAGCGGCGCATTGCAACAGGGACACACATTGTTCCCGGATACTTCAACATATGCATCACAGTAAGCGCAGACAAGTTTCATTTGGCATCACCTGTTTTGTTTTATTCCGGAAGGATAAACCTTTCCGGGACCAATTGTAATACTTTTCGGAGGGAAAAACAATTTCCAAAACCTTGAAATGATTATAAAGGGAGCAGTTTCAAGGTTGGATACCGTTGTTCGCTGCCGGGAAATATGTTACCATATGTGTATAGAATCAACCGGACAATGGATTTTGATCGTGTTTGGCAGGAAAACAAAAATGTAAAAGAATAACCGTATTTTTTATCATTGGGATTGTATAAGAAACAACTATTAATCATACAAGAGTCAGAAAGGATTTAAAATGAGGAATCGAAGCATTTTTATTTTTCTTGCAATAGTGCTTTTGCTGCACGTATGCAGTTGTCAAGAAGCTACAGAGAATAAGCTTGAAGTAGAATATGGCAGTTTGTTTTTTGATTCAGTTGACCGGCTTTGCCAAGCAATTAGGGATCCTTCGTCCTGTGATGCCTATAATCAGCAGTTGCTTGTTGAAAATTCCTTTGAAGAATTGGCTGTTGATTATTATCCCCAAATAACTGATGATTCTTTTTATTTACTGACAATTGAAGTAAACAAATACAACATTTTCTATTACTACGTGCCTCTTGGGACAGGCTCTTTTAGCCATGATAACGGCCTTGTTGTTACTGTCCCACGTGAAAATGAGGCCACTCTGGATAACGTAAAAAAACAATTCCCTTCAGCAATTGAAGCAGGCAGTTCCATATTTGTTAATGAACTTCATTCATGGTTTATTCCAATAGGACACAGTTACTATGAAATCAGCTATCCTTCTTCTATGGTTGATTGCGAACAGAATATCGTTAAAATGATACCAATTGATTCTAACAGTTAAATCCACGATACTAAAAATCCGGTCAAAGAATTATTGTCTGCTCACCGATCGTGACGGTACTTGGGCCTCATCACTTGCGGCGCTTGGCAATCGCGGCGTAGCCGCACCTCAACTGTTCACTCTTCACTGAAAACTTGCGAATCGCAGCATCGCGGTGTTACCTTGCGATGCTGCGATTTGCACTGCGGAAACTGTTGCCGAAAACCGCCGTTTGAGGTAAAATAAAACCGACAGATCCAAAAGCAAGGAGATAATGCGGTGATCATCGGTTCATGCGGTCCCTGGGACGAAGGGGCCATCAGAAAATTCAAAGAAGTCGGCTGCGGGTGCGTTGAACCCCCGCTTTTTCTTGTCGCCAATGACAGCGAAGACAAACTCAAAAGGTCCCGGGCGGCCTGCGAGGAGACCGGATTAAAAGTCCTCTCCTACAACGGAATGCTGACAGGGGATATACCTCTGCTTGGCGGTAAAGAGTGCTACGGGCCCCTTGAGAAATACCTTGAGACAGCCCTTGGCAAGGCCTCGATACTTGGCGGAAAGGTCATTGTGCTGGGCTGCGGCGCCCAGAGAAGGATCCCGGAGGGGATGGACCTTGAGACCGCGAAGGAAAGATTTTGCGACGTTCTGAAGGACGTGATACTGCCGGCCGCCAAGGCCCGGGGCTTTACCGTTGCCATTGAGGAGCTCCGGAAAGAGGAGTGCAACTTCCTCAATTCCGCAAAGGAGGCCTTCGAAATAGTGAAGAGGGTTGGCGACAGTTCGCTGAAGCTTCACATTGATTACTTCCACACAATGCTCGGAGGAGCGACTCTTGACGAGATCGGGGGGTACGGGGACGCCATTGCCCACGTGCACCTTTCAAGCATTGAGCACTTCAGAGAATTCCCGAAAAAGACCGACGTGGAAGAGTTCCGGGCCTTCAGACAGGCTCTGGAAAAAGCGGGCTACGACGGAGCCGCCACCTTCGAAGGCGTCATCCCCGGGGACTTCTGGGAGATCGTGAAAGAAGCGGTGGAGACAGTGAAGGCCGCAGGATTTTAAAAAGACGTGAGACCGCAGGACTAGTAGAGACAACGGGGCTTTAAAGCAGAAAAGGCCCCTGAATTTACGAGGCAAAGCCATGGAAAAAACAGTTTTCAACGAATTCAACTCAGGCAGGAAGATACTCCACTACCAGGACAAGCTGGCCAGGTTTTTTGACGCAGGAAAGACTCTCATTGTCACCGAGTTTGATCTCACCAACCGGTGCAACAACAACTGCCCCCTTTGCGTTGGCGTGAAGGAGAACGGCAGCCAGCTCACCTGGGAGGAGATCAAGATGATCGTTGCCGGGCTCAAGAAAATGGACAACCGGGGCGTTATCGTCAGCGGAGGCGGCGAGCCCCTGCTCCATCCGGACTTCATCAGGACGCTGGAACTGCTCAAAAACTCGGGCATGGAGATAGGCCTCAACAGCAACGGTCTTGCCCTTGACAGGGAAAAGGCCCTCGCCATTGCCAAGTACTGCTCCTATTTCCGCATCAGCCTTGACGCCGGCACCCCGGAGATGTACAAACTGACCCACGGCATGCCCGAAAAGAGTTTCCGGAAGGTGTGCGAAAACATGCGCCTTATGGCTGAGGTGAAAAAAGAGACCGGCTCGCCTGTGTCATTTACGGCGGGTTTTCTCACAGGGGAAAAGACCGTTGGCGACATGGAAAAGTTCGTGGTGCTCTGCAAGGAGCTTGGCGTCGGCGCCGCCCAGTTCAGGCCCTTTACAGGGGACAACACAGACGTCTCCGGGGAATATCTCAGGCTTAAAGAAAAATATGAGGACGAGGACTTCAAGGTCAGAGCCTCTCTCCAGAAATACGCCAGGTTCGAAAAAGGCCCGGAAAAGGATTACTGCCGCTGCCGGGGGATGTTCTTCTCCACGGTTGTCACCGCAGACGCCAAGGTCTTTGCCTGCCTCCACCACAGGCAGGAGGAGGATTTTCTCATTGGCGATATGAGAGGCGAAGGAAAGACTTTTGAAGAGGTCTGGAATTCCTCCAAAAAGTGGCAGATCTACGAGACGATAGACCTTGCAAAGTGTCCGCCTTACTGCAGAAACGACAGCTTCAACACGGTGCTGGAGGAGCTTGCGGGGGACTGCATCCACAAAGAGTTCCTGTGACGTTTTCGGGCACAGGGGACCCTTATCCGCCGGAAAGAGGATCTGATGGACAGACTCGGAAGTGAAAAGAAATACGCTTATATAGGCCACACTGCGCTTCTGGCGGCAGTCGGGGCCTTTCTTGCGCTTCTTCCGGCTGTCATCATGGGCCGGGGCATGCTTCTTTTGACCGACGATTTCACCTGGCAGCAGCAGATCTTCAACATCTACAACACTGTACTGATGAGGTCCCGGACCTCCTGGAGCTGGCTCATAGACCTTGGCTCCGACCCCGCCAATGCCCTCAGCTTCTACAACCTGAACAGCCCGTTTACCCTTATTCTTGCACTTTTCCCGGCAGGAGCGGTACCCTATCTCACCGCGCCGATGTTGGTGCTGAAGTATGCGGTTGGCGCTGCGGGAGCCGCGGTGTTTGCCAAAAAATTCGTCAAAAAAAGCAGTTCCGCAGTCCTCTGCGGCCTGCTGTACGCCTTTTCCGGGATCCAGACTGTAAGCCTTTTGTTCCCCTTCCACGACTCCATGGCCCTCTTCCCCTGGCTTCTGGCGGCCCTTGAAAAGCTGCTGGAGGGGAAGCCTCTTCGCTTTGCCTTTGTCACGGCCCTCTGTGCCATGACCAACTTTTACATATTCTTCGGCGAAGTCATTTTCCTGGTCATCTGGTTCGTGTTCAGAGTACTGCTGATGAAGAGCAGCGCCAAGGAAAAACTGATACAGTTCGGCAAGACCCTTGGAGAAGGGGTCATAGGCGTGGCCTTGGCGGGTGTGGTGCTGGTGCCCTCGTTCCTTGCGGTTGCCGCCAACCCCAGGATCGGCTCCCGGAGTTTTGACCTGCTTTACCACGTCACCCGGTACGTCACGTTGCTCCAGGCCTATTTCATGCCGGCGGACGTGATGGGAATGCGCAACTACCTTTTCCAGAAGGGCTGCAGCTCCTGCGCCATGTCCCTGCCCTTCATTGCGATGGCCCTGGTTTTTACCTATATAAAGAAGAATTTCAAGTCGCCAAAGGCTTACCTGCCGGTGGTTCTTGTTATCATTTCACTTGTGCCCGTTCTCAACGGTTCCTTCTCCTTTTTCAACGCCAATTACTACGCCCGCTGGTTCTTCATGCCGGCTCTGGTGTTTGCGCTCCTGTCCTGCGTGGTGATTGACAGGACTGCACTTGAGGGCGAAGAAGGGTCCTTTGGCAGAGACGACATAGTGTTCGGCGCCAAACTTAACGCGGCCTGCGTGGTACTCACCATGCTGGTTGAGGTGGCGGCTGTGCTTTGGTACAAGGTCCGTGGCGTCACTACCCTCACTGAAGGGGTCAACATGCCTCTGCTTGTGATCTACGGCTTCTTTGGCCAGGCTTGCGCCTTCGGACTGTTCTTCATTGCGGTCAAAGCGGGCCCGAAGAACTTTGTAAAGGTGCTGACCGTGTGCGTACTGGCTGCAGGGATCCTTACGACCGGAGCCGCGGCGGTCAGGTATTCGACCGGCAACGGCTATTCCGAGTATTACGAGGCGGGCATCGTGAATTCCGAGGGGAACATTGGCGCCGAAAAGGCCAAGGCGATCCTGACGGACTCCGAGGGCCTCGCCGGGGTATTGCCAACCGGTAAAAACTACAGGGTGCGGACCGACTGGCACGAGGAGGGGACTGAATATTTCGCCGACTCCTTCGACAACGTCTCCATGCTGGCGGGCATCCCGTCCGTGAACTCATTTATCAGCACCGTTGACGGCGGTCTGTTCACCTTTTACGACCTTCTGGGGACTCCGAGAAACGTCACCACAACGGGCAGCTTCTCCGAGGCCGAAATGGCTCTTCTCTCCGCAAGGTTCTACCTCACCACAAATCCCGGCGGCGGCCCCGCCAAGGGCGAAAAATACGCTGAATACACCTATAACGACGGAACTGCGGTCTACGTATTTTCCTACAAAAACTATATCCCGATGGGCTTTACCTACGACAGCTACCTGACCCCGGAGGAGGTCAAAGCTCTACCCGCGGAAGAGCGGGCCTTGGCAATGCTCTCCTTCGTCGTGCTGGAGGAGTCCGACGCCAATGAACTTGCAAAAGCGGGCATTGTCCTGAAACACGCCAATGCCGGTGAAGCAAAACCCCTTGACGAGGCAGCGGCCCTCCGCCGCAGCACCTGCGCAGTATCATTTGAAATGACCGAAACGGGCTTTAACGGTGTCTTCGAAACGTCCGCTCCCTGCATCGGCTTTGTGAGCACACCCCGGAGCGAGGGCTTTACGGTCAAGGTCAACGGGAAAACTGTAAAGACATACAGTGCCGGCGGGCTTTTGGCAATTCCCCTTGAGGCCGGGACGTCCACAGTCGAGGCTGTTTACGAAACACCCGGGGCTGTTGCGGGCATGGTGCTGACCGGGTCCGGAGTGGTGATCGGAGCCGCGGAGATGATCGCCGTCGTGCTTTTTGAAAAGAGTAAGAAGCGAAAAAAGGCGGCTGTTGCCGCAGCAGAAACGGAACCTGCGGAGAGCTGACAGACCAAGTGTTTCATTGAGAACACATTGAAAAGACCTTGAAATTTGACAAGAGGCAAATGTTGAATTAAAATCAACACGAAAATATTTCAAAGGAGGAACCGGGGCAAAGGCCCGGGACATACAAAATGGCAGCACTTAAAGACAAATGGAAAGACGCCGGCAAAGGCACAGGAAAAGCTTTTAAGGACCTTGGCAAGGCACTTGTAAAATCAGTGAAGAAAGGCGTAGACAAGATCGACGGCGACGAGAATGCAGCTCCTGCGGACGATTCTCAGCCCAGCCTCAGGGATAGGTGGAGCGACGTGGGCCACGATTTCGGCGACGCAGGCAAAGCTATCGGCAAGGCCTTCTCCGGCACTGCAAAAAAGGTCGTTGACAAAATGGACGGCGAGGACGAGGTTTCCGGCGACGGAGATGAGAATTCGAAGAAGTGAGCAGTGAGCGCGCCTAAGGGCAAGTGAGGTTGCTTCGCAACAGTGATGCACTCCGTGCAAGTGGGGTTGCTTCGCAACAGTGAAAAGTGAACAGTGAGCTGCGCTTTGCGTTGAAGCGCGGTGCAGCAATGCCCTAGAAATGAACTAAACGACTTTCAGATTGGGAGGCGTTTAGTTCTTTTTTGCGCTTCTGCGTTGGGAACAGAGAGATCATCCAAGGCAGAAAAAAGGATTTCTGCAACAGAAACCGGGTTTTGTGTTTCACATCTTGCAAAGAGCGGCGGCTGTTGCCGCAAGTGGGTAAAACGATGTTGCTGCGAATAGGAACAATGCAAAGCATTGCAAGTGGGTGCGGCTTCGTCGCAAGTGAACGACCCTGTCGTGCGCCTGCGGTGCAAGTCTGCGGGGCGAAGCTCCGCCACACTTGAAACTCGGTGCTTCGCTCTGATTTTCACCCACTCGCGACGCTCTGCATAGCGTCAGGGCAATCGCTTAATGCATTAGGATAAAAAAATTTCAAACACTTTCAAAC
>CAMZBI010000025.1 GCA_947304585.1 uncultured Clostridia bacterium
ATGCGGAGCCGAAGGCGGCCGGAAGCGAATCTCCGTCAAAACTTGACACGGTCCATAGCGTTGCGCGATATTGACTTGGCCCCTGAAATTATATACAATTCAAAGTTGTGCCGGGAACGCAAAAGACGGCAATTCAGGCGATCGAAGGTGATTTCATGGAAGAGAGAAGAGTTGTTTCAACTGTCAGAAAGTTTCTTGAAGAAAAAGGATACGACGGTCTCATTGTGAGCTCGTGGCAGAACGTTTACTACTGCAGCAGTTTTACCGGCTACGGAGACGCACTGCTTCTGATCACAAAGACAAAGAAGTTTATTGTCACCGACTCAAGGTATTACGTCCAGGCCGAGAAGCAGTCGGGCGATTTTGAACTGGTCAAAAGCCCCGCCTGGAGCCTGGAGAAGATGACGGAGCTCGTCAAGCAGGAAAATGTCAAAAAGCTGGGGTACGAGGATCTTGCGGTTCTCCACACCATGTACGTGAACTATTTTGAGAAGCTTGGCGCGGAGCTCTTTGGCGTCGGGGATCTGTTCCTCAAGTCGAGGGTTATCAAGACCCCCGAGGAGATAGCCCGGGTGGAGGCGGCCTGCGATCTCGCGTCGGCGGCCCTTGAGAGGACATTCAAATACATAAAGGCGGGGGTCACGGAGATCGGGCTTGCCGCAAGGCTTGAGTATGAGATGAGGACTGCGGGGGCGGACAAGCCGTCCTTCGATACGATCATTGCGTCCGGCGTCAGAGGCAGCATGCCCCACGGAACTGCCAGCGACAAGGTGATCGAAGAGGGCGACGGGGTCACCATTGATTTCGGCGCCTTTTACGGCGGAATGTGCTCCGACATGACCAGGACAGTGTTCGTGGGAGAGCCGTCGGCCGAGATGAGAAAGATTTATGAGGTGGTCAAAGAGGCCCAGCAGACCGCCATTGACGGGTACAAGCCTGGAATGAAGGGCAAGGATCTGGACAAACTGGCCCGGGATGTGATCGCCGGGTACGGATACGGAGAGTATTTCGGCCACAGCCTTGGCCACGGCGTGGGCATTGACGTTCACGAGGGCGTTCCGGTGTCGCCGGGCAGCGAGCTGGTGCTTGAGAAGGGCATGATCTTCAGCGTTGAGCCGGGCATTTATGTGCCGGGCCTTGGCGGCGTGAGGATCGAGGACCTTGTGACCATCGGCGACAACGGCAAACTGAGAATGGTGACCAAGGCGCCGGTGAAAGATCTGCTGATCTTCTGAGGAGACGCCAATGGTAAGGGTCATCGCAGGGACCTGCCGCGGACGGAAACTGAAAACGCTGGACAGCGAGGCCACAAAGCCCACTCTTGACAGGGTCAAGGAGGCCATGTTCAGCATGATCGCGGAGAACATCCCCGGGGCAACGGCTTTCGACATGTTTTCCGGCAACGGCAGCCTCGGCATAGAGGCCCTGAGCAGGGGCGCGGAGTATTGCTGTTTTTGCGACATTTCGGCGGACTGCTGCAGGATCATCAGGGAAAACATAACCGCAACTGGCTTCGGCGACAAGTCTGAAGTGCGGAGAGGCGACTTTGGCGAGGCGGTGGCTGCCCTTGCGGAGAAAGGCCTAAGGGTCGACGTACTGCTTCTGGACCCGCCCTACAGAAAGGGACTGATCGGCAAGGCATTGGCGTCAAAGGACATCGACCGCATCTGCCGCAACGGAGACGGTGAGGTGTTTCCGCCAAGGAGGACCATAGCCCTGTGCGAGCATTCCGTTGAGGACGAACTGCCGGAGATCATTGGCAATTTCAGACAGGTGAAGACAAGGCGCTACGGAACTGTTGCCGTCACGCTTTACGAATATCACAGAGAGTGAGAACTGCTTATGGAGACGAAGAAATCGAGGATCGGGGTGTATCCCGGAAGCTTTGACCCGTTGACGAACGGCCATTTGGATATTATAATTAGAGCATCCGGATTGTTTGACACGCTTATCGTCGGAGTGCTGCGGAATGATGCGAAAAAGACCCTGTTCAGCATGGAAGAGCGGGTGGAACTCATTGCCAAGTGCACGAATGACATTGCCAACGTCAAAGTCGAGATGTTCGAAGGACTTCTGGTGGATTTCGTTAAAGAGAAAAAGGCGGGCACCATCGTGAGGGGTCTCCGGGCCGTTTCCGATTACGAATACGAGCTCCAGATGGCCATGATGAACAAGCACATCAGCCCCGACATCGAGACCATATTCCTGATGACCGACATAAACAACTCCTTCCTGAGCTCCAGCATGATTAAAGACGTGGCTGTGCACGGGGGAAATATCCGCGGACTTGTGCCGGATGCGATCGTTGAGGACATTTACAGAAAAGTTAAGAAAATTTAAAATTTTCACAGTTATACTTAAAGAGGCCGCAAGGCATTCGATCAACGGAGGATAAAAAAATGGCAGAGAATTATGAAGAAAGCAAAGACACCGCAAGTGAGGCCGGTACTTTTTCGGTGAGCAACGAGAAGAAAAAGCTTACCAACTATAAATCCACGCTTGAGGAACTGACAGAGATCATTAAGCAGATGAGAGAGGTCGGCTTCGGGACGAAAAAAGGACAGGTGGACAATCCGGGAAGAGTCCGGGAACTTGTGGATCTGCTTAATGCAAACCTGCCCGAAACCGTTGACAGAGCAATAAACGTTCTCAAGAAGTCGGAGACAATAGTTCTCAGTGCGAACAAGATGAAAAAAGACCTGGAGGAAGAGGCCCGGAGGATCGACGCAGAGATCACGAAATCCAAGGAAGACTGCGACAGAAACTGCACTGAGGCCATTGGCGCTGCAAGAGAGCAGGGCAGGAGAGAAGCTGAGAATATAGTTGCCAAGGCTCAGGCCCAGGCAGAGGCTATCGTTGAGGCGGCCAGAAAGAAAGCCGCTCAGCTTGTTGACGAGAACAACGTCACCATCGCCGCGAGAGAAGAAGCTGCCCGCTACCTCAGCGCTAAGAAAGCGGAGGCCGACGGCTATTCCAAATCGGTCCACGACGAGGCTGACACTTATTCCGAGGACGTTCGCAGAAGAGTTGAAGCCGACAGAGAAATGGCTTACCAGAAACTCAGAGAAGCTGTTTCCGGAAATCTTCAGATGGTTGAGACTGCCTACACCGAGATGGAAAAACAGATCAAGTCCGTCTTCAGCGGAGTGAGCCAGGCACATCAGGACTTCATCGACAAATATGCGACCAAAAAGTGATGCCGGATAAATGACGGATTTTAACGGGGAAGCAATGCGCCGCGGACGACGGGATTGCTTCCTCCTTGTTTCTCAAACAGGGCGGTTTACCAGAAGGTAAACACTTTTTCGGAAAACCGGCACAGGAGAAGAGGATAGATGAGATTTTTTGTCCCCGAGGGGAATATTGACAGAGAGGCCGGAAAGGCATTCATCACCGGCAGCGACGTCAGCCACATAAGGACGGTGTTGAGGGCCAGGACCGGGGACGGGGTGACCCTTTGCGACACCGCAGGAAACCTTTACTCCTGCGAGATCTCGGAAATCGCCAAAGACCGCATAACCTGCGACGTTCTGAGCTGCGAGAAATGTCCTTCGGAGCCTGAGATCCCGGTGATCCTTCTTCAAGGGATACCCAAGGGCGAAAAAATGGAGTTCATCATCCAGAAATGCGTGGAGCTTGGCGTCAGCGTAATCATCCCGGTTTCCACCGAAAGGACCGTGGTCAGGTTCGACACGAAGCAGGACCGTGAGAAAAAGGTGGCCCGGTGGCAGAAGATCGCCGGGGAGGCCGCAAAACAGTCCGGCAGAGGAGCGGTGCCCGTTATCGGCGACGTGACGGGGTTCAAAGACGTTTTCGGGACCCTTGGCGACGGGCTGAAGATAATTCCCTACGAAAACGAGCGGGACAGGACACTCAAGGACCTTCTGAGGTCGGAACTGCCCGTGGACAGAATATATGTTTTTATCGGACCGGAAGGGGGATTTTCCCTTGACGAGGTGGAAAGAGCGGTGAGCGAGGGTTTCACACCTGTGACCCTTGGCAAGAGGATCCTTAGGACCGAGACCGCCGGAATGGCAACCCTTGCGTCCATAAGATACGAGATCGGCGACTGACGCCGGAAATATTGCAAATGAAGGAAAATTCGAAGAGCGAACCGGATAAGAAAACCACGGGAAAGCGGGTCGCAGCGGTGATCGGCAAGGTCTTTGTGCGCCTTCTCGCAGTGGTGCTGTCGGTGGTGATCGCGGTGATGATGACCCTCATCTCGGCGATATATATCATTTCGAAAAGCGACTCCGAGGTGGTGAAGGAGCTGTTCGTCACCACTGTGATCGATACGGGAGCCCTGGATTTCTGCGCCAAAATGTTCCTCTCGGACGAGGAGGTCAATGCGATCCTCGAAAAGAACCAGATCGTGGTGCCCGAGGGGAAAACGGATACCACTCTTGTGGTCATTGGCGAGAGCGAGAAGGACCCGGAGCAGCAGATAATTGACGATGAGAAGGACAAGGAGCAGGGGATCGTCTATAACGACCAGGGCGTCTGCCTTCTGGACATCACCGGGAGGACATATGTCGGCAAGGTGCTGATCGTCAAGGACCCCTCGAGGATCAAAGTTGCCGGCCTCAACAAGTACGGTGAAGGGATCGTTGGCAAGACCACCGAGCAGATGGCAAAAGAAGCAGATGCCTTTGCTGCGGTGAACGCCGGCGGATACCGGGAAATGTCCGACTTCAAGACCGGAGGCATACCTGAGGGCCGGGAAGAGGGCGGTTTTGTGGTGATCAACGGCGAGAAAAAGTGGGGCAGCGAAGGAGTTGCCTACGAGGTCATCGGGTTTGACGCCAATAACATCCTCCACGTTGACAGAATGACCGCCGCCGAGGCCCGTGAGCTGGGCATAAGAGACGCGGTGAACTTCGGACCAATTCTTGTGAAAAACGGCGAGCCCTGCCTGGTACCCACCACAGGCGCAAACCTTGGCTTCCACCCGCGGACAGCCATTGGCCAGAGGGCTGACGGCTCGGTGATACTCGTGGTCATTGACGGAAGACAGGCCCACAGCCTCGGGGCTTCCTACACAGACCTGATCGAGATTTTCATGCGCTACGGCGCTGTGAACGCGGCCAACCTTGACGGCGGCATGTCTTCTTATATGTACTACAACGGCGAAGTGATCACCAGCCCCTACATGCTTTATTTCAACAACGGAAGGCGCACGGTGGCCACCAGCATAATCGTGACAAGGCTTGAAGACGCGGATTGATACAGGACCTTGATATGGCAGAAAAAAAGAGGGCAAAAAAAGGAAGCATATTCTGGAAAATATTTGCGGTGTGGATCGTCATCCTCGCCGTTGCCTGTTGCGTTGCCCTTTATTTCGGACGGCTCGTGATGGTCGATTACGACGAGTCCCAGCGTTTCCCTTACGATGACGCGGTGAGGCTTGCCAATGAGATCGCCGGCGGTGATTACAGCCTGCTCTATGACCGGGAAGAGTTCCACAACTCAATGGTATTTGAAAAAGAGGAATACGAACGGCGGATCGCTGAGGCCGTTGCCGCAAACGGTGGCTGCGACGTGAAAAAGGGCTTCTCCCCCGACGCCGCAAAAAATCCAACGTTTATTATAAGTGCCGGGGAGAAAAAGATCGCCACGGTGGTCTACGAGCGTATCGAGGAGAAATCGGAATACGGTTTTGACAAGTATGCGTTTTTATCCCTGACGCCTTTTACCGAGGGGTCCTTCGGCGTGAAGCTGCTGGTTCCCGAGGACTGCGACCTGATACTTAACGGCTTTGCCATTGGCGAGGAGTTCAGGACCGGCGAGACTGTCGCCAATGCCGCCCCGAAGGACGACATTGAAAAAACCGGCGAGGTCACTTCGTATTACTACTACGTGGAAGACCTGATGGAGCAGCCTTCCTTTAGGATCGTGTACAAGGACACAAAGCTTGACGCGGACGTGGTCTGGGACGACGAACTGAAAGTCTTCACCACAAGAAAATACGAGACCGCCGCCGAGGCCCCGTCAAACTACAGGATATTCGTCAACGGCGTCGAAATTACGGACGGCGACCGGTTTGTCGTCAAAAACGATATCCCGATCGACGAGATCGAGTACGAGCAGAAGTACACCGGCAGGGACCTGACCATGGTCACCTACCACGTCTCGGGTCTCCGCTACAGGGACGGAATTCAGATCACCTACAAAGATTTTGAGGGCAACGAGTTTACCCCGGAATTTTCCGAGAAAAAACAGGCATATTACTGCGGCGCCGGAATAACGCCAAAGGACCTTTCCGCCTACGGTATCGACGAAGAGTTTCTCTTCACGAGGGCCATCGGCTACGCCCGTTTTATCAACAACGACGACCCCAACGGCGAGGACATCAAGTTCGTCAAATCCGCTGTAAAGCAGTATTTTCTCCCGGATTCACAGGCCTACAACGACCTGATAGATTTCTGGGTGGTGTTTTCATCCCACAAGGAGTTCTGGATCGAAAACAAGTCCCTGGACGAGCTGGTCTTTTACCACGAAGGCCTTTTCCGGGCGACCGTCTCCTTTGACTACTGCATCCGGGGCTTCAACCACCAGACCGACAACGAGAAGAAATACGAGACAACGGTCAGCTTCTGGTACGCCAATGTTGACGGCAACTGGTACATAGTGGACCTTGCCCTTGGCGGGAGCTGACGGCGCGCCTGCGGCGCGGTGCGATGCTGCGCATCGCAAGTGATCAGTGAATAGTTATCAGTGAACAGTTAATGGTTGGCAGTTAACGGTTTGACACAAGTTAAAATAATATTAATTTTCTTGTAAAATTACGCTAAATATTATTTATTGTTGTGCTTTGCAATATTATTTCCGGAAAATATCCTATTTTCGTCAATATTATTCTGTTTGACTTCTTCTTTTTCGCCGCTTAAAATCATTTTTGCGCATGAAGGAATCTTCACTAAACACGGCCGTTATATTTAAAATTTCATTTCTCTTGCGCGAAAAATATTGGCGATGAAAAGGAGAGCGAAATATTGAAAAATTTGTATGAAAAAGGTAAAATGAGTGCCGAAGATGTTGACCGGTTGAGGAGACTTCGTCTGATCGACGACGAGTTTATGACAGCCTGTTTTGACGGTTACAATAAAGGCACGGAACTTCTCCTCAGAATTATTCTCAGCAGAGACGATCTCAAAGTCATAGATTCCCATGTTCAAAAGACTGTAAAAAATATCCACGGGAGAGATTTGAGGCTTGATATCGTTGCCAAGGATGAACTGGGAAAAGTATATAACATTGAGATCCAGAGGGCTTCGTCGAAGGCGGCGGCCAGGCGTGCCAGGTACCACTCGAGTATGCTGGATGCCGAGATCCTGGAGCGCGGCGTTGATTTTAAAGAACTTCCTGACACGTTTGTGATTTTTATTACCGAACATGATATTTTCGGGGAAAACAAGCCTATTTATTGGTTTATGAGATCCGAAAAACAGTCGGGAAGGGCGCTTGGCGACGGCACAAATATTGTTTACGTTAACGGCAGCTACCGTGATCCGAATACTGAGCTCGGGCTGCTGATGAGGGATTTCTTCTGCGAGAGCGCGGATGAGATGCACTTTAGCGTTCTTGCCGACAGAGTCAGGCAGCTTAAGGAAGAAGAGAAAGGAGTAAGAGATATGTCGAATGTGTTTGACGAGATAAGAGAAGAGGGCGAAAAACGCGGGGAAAAACGCGGAGAGAAACGTGGCGAGAAAAAGGGAAAAGAGAAGACGACGATTCTCCATATACAGAGTATTATGGAATCTCTTGACATGTCTGCTGAGGATGCCATGAAGGCTCTCAGGATTCCATTGAAAGATCAGCCGAAGTATTTGAGCATGATCGGGAACAGGTTAGAGTGAATCGTGGATAGTGAACAGTTGAGGTGCGGTGCTCTGACACCGCAATCAAAAGCGAAGAGTGGGTGCTTGACAGGAAAGCATCCACTCTTCGCTTTTAACAATTTGTTATGAACCCAATACTGTAAAGGGACTTCTATAAAGGCATTCACTCCGTGGGACGAAAGAACCTCGTCAAAGAAAAGATGATCTGAAGGAAGATGAGTCTTCCCCCGGCGCAAAGAGCCGTAAATCCCCGTTCCCTATATTTTGACTACGTTTTGGTACCTTGTGGGCAGCCCCTCTCTGTACAGGTGGCTGTCGTTTGAGTGCTGCAGGGTTTTGGGAATCACGTATCCCTCGCTGTTTGGCGAGAACTCCACAACCGTCATGCCGCTGTGCCCGATGTCAAAGTGACTCGAATAGAGAGGATAGGGGATGTCCAGCAGGCAGCTTAGAAAAGCGATGCCAAATCCCTGGTGGGCGAAAAGGGCGATACGCTTGTCGTTGTGTTTTACGGGGGTGTAGAGGCCTTTTTCCGGATCGTGGCTGTACCCGAGTTCCAGCAGAAAATCGTCAACGGACTTTTGCACCACTTCCACGCCCTCCTTGAAAGGCTGATCTGCGAACAGGGGCGACTCCGCCCAGTGCCTGCCGAGGGCCAGCACCTCCGGCTCGTTGAAAAGTCTGTTGTATTTTGCGGTGAAAAACGCCCAGGTGAGGTTTGGCGTTTCGTCATATCTCACGGTGAAATATTTCCAGGCAACGTCTTCCTTGGCCCAATCGCACATGACCGGTTTTATCTTGAGGAGATCGCAGGTGGGCTGGGCGGTGAGATAGGCCCGGGGCAGGCTTGAAGTGTAGACCGCATCAAGTCCGTACACGCCAAGTCTTTTGGCAAGAGCATCTGCCTGCTTGAAGCCTTGCGGGGTGAGAGTGTTATTGGCGTAGTCGGGGTCGCCGTGGCGAATAACGAACAGCAGCATAGCTTTCTCCTTGATCCTTCGAATTGTACCGGCAATTTACCGCTGCGGAAATTATACCACAATTGTCCCGCGCTCACAACAGCCGGAAGCGGTCCCCGAAGCTCGGAACTGTTGAATTTTTATGCGGGTGAGAATATAATAAAGAGAGACTGCGCGGAGCGCGGAGTAAGAGCCGGAAAATTTGACGGCACAATGCCCGGACGTGATCCGGGGGGGGATGAATTAAGATGAAAAAAACGGCTGTAATACTCATTATTGCTATTTGCGTCATAATTGCGGCGGGATGCGTTGCTTTAGAAAACGATGGTTTAAAGACGCTTCCCGGAAATGCATTTGTGAAGAATGATGACGCTGATCCCGGAGCTCAGCCTGCCGGAGAAAACAACGGAGATCCTGAAGAGACGAAACCTTCTCAAGATCCTTCGGGGGAGAAAGGAGACTCGCGGATCACCGCTGAAGAGACTGCGGATGCATCTCCTGAAACGGCGCAGGCAGACGAAACGCCTGAACTGACGGGAGTGCCTGACGTCACGGAAGAACCCGAGATCACCGAAAAACCCGAGATCACCGAAACTCCTGAGGTTACGGAGACTCCCGAGCCTGAGGAGACTCCTTTTGTTACGGAGCCGCCCGTAATAACCGGTCCTCCGATCGAGTCCGCGGAGCCGACTGTTTCGCCGGAGCCGACTGTTTCGCCGGAACCGACCGCTTCGCCTGCACCGGCGCCTACCGAACCGCCGGAGTATATTGATTATCAGAACGTGGACCCTGAGACGAGGGCGTACATATTAAGTCTGTTCCATCCTGCGGATCATGTGACGCCGGATATTCTTCCGCTGTGGACCGGAGAGGTCGTCAGCCCCGACAAGGATGACCTGACCTATATTGTTTCATTGTCCGACTTTCTGTCAAAGGAAGACGTAATTATGGCCGGCGTAAAAGTCAGCCTCATAGATCCGAACACGCGCGAAACGTTTGGATACGCTTATACAAACAAGGACGGGATCGCGGTCATAACGATCCCGAGAAAACCCAGGTATTATCTTGGATTTGCCGTGGAAAGCGAAGCGCTGGAGGCCCTTCACAGTTTCATATACAACTCCTATGATACGGGATTTTTCGCGGACGAGTACGCATTCCCGCCGTCAATGGATCCCGAAGCGGTAAGGCTCCGGCTCAACAGAGGACTCGTGTTTAAACACACCGTAGACACTTTGAAAACGGACCTGATGAAAACCGTGAAGATCGTTTTTATCGACAAGAAGACCGGCCAGCCGAGAGCAAACGTCAAGTTCCAGCTTATTTCGGATTCTTACGCGAATCACAACGGTATTGTTTTTGAGACCGGAACCGACGGATCCTGCCGCGTAAGAATGACGACTGACGAGATCGGAAAACTGAACAGTATCGGATATCTCCCGGACGAATATCCGAGAATGGACAACGCAGAGTATCGCTTTGACGGGGACACCGTTTACGCGTATTACGATCCGATAACCTCCGTCACTTATACTGTGTATTTCAGGGACGAGGACGGCAACCCGCTTCAGGGCGTAAAGGTCTCAACCGACGATAATCTGAAATTCGTCACGGACGAAGACGGCAAATTTGTCTATGTCTCCGATGACGTGAAGAATTACTATCGCATGTTCTTTATTAACGCTAAACTGAAAGGGTATTTTGACAAACGGATCGAGTTAAGTTATTCCTTCGGTGAGGAAAACGTTGTCGAAATGGTCAAACAATATGAATACTCCGCGGACATAACGGTAAAAGACGCAAACGGAGACCCTGTCCGCGACGCCTCGGTATCATATCTGAACAGTTATTTTCATACTGACGCAAACGGTGTTGCCCATTGCGTCGTGACAAGCGCGAAACTGCCGGAGGGATATTCATACGTGATCTCGGCGACTGCTATCGGATATTACGACGCGGCGGTTGATTTTGATGAAACCGTGACAGAGTACGAGCTCATTTTGCTGAAAGGAGAATCCTTCTAACGCGGAAAGTGATTACCGTCCGTCGGGAAGAAAGAAAAAATGCTATCGAAACAGTACAGTAAAAACGTAAACGCAAGATCCGTTATAAGAGATCTTTTTGAGTACAGCAAGGCAAGGGCCGCCGAAATAGGCGCCGACAACGTGTTTGATTTCAGCATCGGCAACCCGAGCGTTCAGCCTCCGGAGTGCGTGACAAAGGTCGCCGCGGAGATACTTGCCAATGAAGATCCCGTTTCCGTGCACGGCTACCCGAGCGCGGAGGGTATCCCGTGGGTCAGAAAGGCTATTGCCGACGAGCTTAACGCGCGATTCGGGGAGTCCTACACGGAAAAAAACATCTTCATGACGATCGGCGCCGCAGCGGCGGTGACCTGCTGCGTGCGGGCGGTCTCGGACTTTGGCACCAATGACAAGATCATCACTTTTGCCCCCTATTTTCCGGAATACATGGTTTATGCCAGGAGCGCCGGCGTGAAACTCGAAGTAATTCCGGCGGATATCGAGAATTTCCAGATCAATTTTGACGCCCTTGAAAAGGCAATTGACCGGGACACCAGAGCGATCCTGATCAATTCGCCCAACAATCCGAGCGGCGCCGTGTACAGCGAGGAAACCCTGAAAAAGCTTGGCGCGCTTCTCGATGCAAAACAGAAAGAATACGGACGCAGCATATACATCATCTCCGACGAGCCCTACAGGGAGATCGTTTTCAGAGGGTTCAAAGTTCCCTACGTTGCCGGAATTTACGCCAATACTCTCGTCTGCTATTCCTACAGCAAGGCGATGTCTATTCCCGGCGAAAGGATCGGCTACGTCGCGTTTACGGACAGGTGCGAGGACTCGGACATTCTCCTCAAAGTTCTTGCCGGAGCCGCGAGAGACCTTGCCTACGTGGGTGTGCCTGCTCTGTATCAGCTCGTTGTGGGTAAATCCACCGGCCAGACCGCCGACCTTTCAATATATCAGGAGAACAAGGATATCCTCTACAAGGGCCTTATCGATGCGGGGTACACCTGCGTGGAGCCCGGAGGCACTTTCTACGCTTTCCCCAGGTCCCTTGAGCCTGACGCCGTGGCTTTCTGTGAAAGGGCCAAGAAGTTTGAACTGGTGCTGGTACCGGGTGACGGATTCGGCTGCCCCGGACATTTCAGGATCGCCTTCTGCCAGCCCAAGGAAAAGGTGCAGAGGTCGCTGGAAAAGTTCAGAGAATTGGCGGAGAGCTATAAATGATGCGGCTGACGCCGTAGTTGGCGCGCTGACGCGCGAGTGGGACAACGCTGCGCGTCTCAGTGGGTGCGGAGCAAGCTCCGCAAGTGATGCGGCAATGCCGCAGTAATTACGCCGCACTTTTAACTTTTCGCTACTAACTGTTAACTTGCGCGAAGCCGCACCACTCGCGCCGCAGGTGCGCACCACTCGAGCCGCAGGCTCGCCTCACCCGGCGAAGCCGCACCACTCGCGCCGCAGGTGCGCACCACTCGAGCCGCAGGCTCGCATTAACCAATCACCACTCACTAAATCGGAGGTTTTGTGACATGAAAAGATCGGAAATCAACAAAGCGTTAAAAGAACTGGAAGCAATGTGCAGGGAGTGCAGATTCCAATTGCCGCCTTTCTGCAGTTTCACGCCTGAGCAGTGGAAGACCCTCGGCCACGAATATGACGAGGTCCGCGAGTGCATGCTCGGCTGGGATATAACAGATTACGGCATGGGCGATTTCGAAAAGGTCGGTTTTTCGCTCATCACCATAAGAAACGGCAACCGCCTCATGCCCGACAAATATCCGAAAGTCTACGCGGAAAAAATACTCTACCTCAAAGAGGGTCAGTACGCGCTGAACCACTTCCACTGGTATAAAACCGAGGATATAATCAACAGGGGCGGTGGCAACATCCTCATCCGTGTTTACAATTCCCACGAGGACGAGACGATCGATTACGAGAGCGACGTAACGGTCCACACCGACGGCAGAACGTATACGGTTCCCGCCGGAACGCAGATCAGGCTCACGCCGGGTGAGAGCATACACATCACGCAGAGACTTTACCATGACTTTTCGGTGGAGCCCGGCACAGGCAACGTGCTTCTTGGCGAGGTCAGCCAGTGCAACGACGACAACAACGACAACCACTTTGATCCCCCCGCCGGCAGATTCCCGGCAATCGAAGAGGACGAGCCCGCCTACAGGCTGCTCTGCAACGAGTATCCCCCGGCAAAGGACTGACGGTCTGACGCCAATGGCTTTTGGCGCAAGCTTATAAAAGCAAAGGGCCTAAGGCAACCCCCGGAAGGCCGAAAATATTATTGGCGCAAAAAAGGTACGTCCGGGGCATTTTCCCGGCATTGGCGGCATGGTGCGCGTTTTTGTGAAGGAATAGGTTCAGATGGCAGGAGTACTGTTGCTGATATATTATATTGTTCTCGGCGTGGTTGCCGGGGCGGTGCTGTTCGAGTCCGAGGACTCCTGGCTGAGAAAGATCTGGCTGGGGGGCGTTGTCGGTATGATGCTGCTCATGTGGTCCCACGTGCCTTTCTCGTTCATTTTCGGGTTCAGTGAGCTGTCCCACCTGCTGGGAATGGTCCTTGCGTTTCTGACGGTGACGGGAATCGCAGTCGGCAAGGCTCTGTACACAGCCAAGGCAGGACGGTCCGGCGACAGGGTCGTAAAAGGTTTTAAGGATGCTCTTGGACTTCCTTTTGCCCGCTTTTACACAGGGCTTAAGAAAAAAGACGTGTGGATGCTTGCACTTACCGTGCCATTCCTGGTCCTTGCCGTGTTCCTCATCGTGACCCACACCCTGAACTACGACGACGGGGCATACTACACGGGCCAATGCACCTACGGCGACATGAACATGCACCTGGGATTCATCACCAGCATCGCCAGGCAGCAGAATTTCCCGCCAACGTATTCCCTCATGGGCGGAGTGGAGCCCCTCAACTACCCCTTCCTCTGCGATTCGGTGTCGGCTTCCCTGCTGCTCTTCGGGTCCTCCCTGAGGACGGCCTACATGGCGCCGATGTTCGTGGCTTTTATGCTGGTCTACATGGGCGTCTGGTATCTGGCGGAGGCGATACTTGAGAAACCGGGCAGGACGGCCCTTGCATACGTGTTCTTCCTGCTTGACGGCGGTCTGGGAATCTTCTATTTCTTAGACGGCACCAAGACGAACCCCAAAAACTTCACCAGGATCTTTACTGCCTTTTACGAGACGCCAACGAACCTGGTGGGCGAGAATGTGCGCTGGACCAATGTGATCGCCGACATGCTGCTGCCCCAGAGGGCAACGCTGTTCGGTTGGATGTGCCTCTTTGCGGTGCTTTTCGTGCTGTATAAGGCTGTGTTTGCGGGTAAGAGGAGCTATTTCCCTGTGGCCGGTGTGCTGGCGGGGCTGCTGCCCATGATCCACACCCACTCCTATTTTGCCGCGGGACTTATCGCGATTCCCTGGATCATTGCCAGCTGTATAAGAGATAGATTCAATCGCAAGACCATATTCGGATGGCTTGCCTTCGGTCTGCCTGCATTGGCAATATCGGTGCCCCAACTGCTGATCTGGACGTTTAATGCGGTTGGCGGCGAGAACTTCGTGAGATTTGTGTTCAATTGGTCCAACAGCGAGCAGGGGGACAGCTGGATCTGGTTCTGGGTGAAGAACATTGGCGTGTGCTTCCTGCTGCTGCCCTCGGCTTTCCTCAGCGCGGAGAACAAAAAGAAACTCATCTACCTGGGGCCCTTCCTCATCTTCACGGTGGCGGAGCTCATCGTTTTCCAGCCCAACCTCTACGACAACATAAAGCTGTTCTTCGTCTGGTATCTTTTCATGGCGATAATGTTTGCGGATTTCGTCGGCAAGTGCTACGAGAAGCTTAAAGGCATCCGGGGCGTGAGGCTGGCAGTGGCGATCCTGGTGATCTTTATGACGATCTCCGGCACTCTTACTATTGGCAGGGAGGTGGCGTCGGGTCTTCGGGACAAGGAGAAGAACGAGGGCGCAGCCTACCAGCTCTACAACGAGGCCAACGTGTCCGCGGCTGAGTGGATCGAGACCAATACGGAGCCTGATGCGGTGTTCCTTTGCCACAACAACCACAACAACACCATCGCATCCCTCACAGGCAGAAACATTTACGTTGGCGCGGGGACCTTCCTCTATTTCCATGGGGTGAACTACCAGAGCAGGGAGCGGCTGATGCGGCAGATGCTCACCGACGAGGAGGCCTTTGAGGCCCACCGGGAGGAGGCGGATATCGACTACGTTTATATTGGCGATTACGAGCGGGGCAACTACGGCTCTGATCTCATAACCCAGTATCTCAGGGACAACTACGAAAAGGTGTACAGCGACAAGGGAATAGAGATATTCAAAGTCAGGTGACCGCCGCCAATGGCCCGAAAACTGCGCGAAATCAGCAGTTAAGCTTATTTCAATATTGCCGAGTATAATTAAAATCACTAAGGGGCACGGAACCCTTAAGTGAACACAAGATGATTGCGGGATAAATCCTCCTTTCCATTGTGGCAAAAACTCCTTTCTTTTTCATAGCCCGTAATTATCTGACCCTTTCTCCTTTCTAAAACAGGCAGCCTGAACGCGACGGCTGCTTGTTTTATGTACAGGATCAAGGCGAAGGCAGCCCTTGGCGGGGCTGAAAGGGAGCTTCACAAATAAACGCAGCAGACCGTCCATCGTTTTGTTTGTCTTTTTAAGGCCCGGAATGTATAATTGAAGATGCGGCGGGAGATCCCGGAAAAATGGCATGGTTAATTATTGCCGCCGCGGAAGGTTGACGGGCTGTTTTATGATCGGCGAGAAAGACAGAACTGAATATTTTGACGTGGAAGGCGCATCCCCGGAGATCGAAGAGGCGTCTCTGTCCACCTGGAAAAAGTACTACGGAAACGACAAGTTTTTCCTTAAATACCCGAAAAAAACCATATACGAACTGCTGGAGGAAAATTCTGCGGAGTGGCCGAACGATCCCGCTTTGGACTTTGAGGGCCGGATCATCTCCTTTAATGAGTTTCTGAAAAATATTGATGCAACCGCAAAAGCGTTCAAGGCCGCGGGGGTATGCAGGGGGGATGCTGTAACCGTGTCCATGCCCAACATCCCTCAGGCCCTTTACTGTTTCTACGGGCTCAGTAAGATCGGCGCCGTTCCCAGCATGATACACCCCCTTTCGTCTGCCGAGGAGACCTGCCAATACCTTACGATCTCAAAAAGCGTGATGCTCATGACCGTGGATCTTTTCTACGGAAAAAATCTTGAGGCCGCCAAAAACTACGAGCTGAAGACCGGGCGGAAGATAAAACTTGCGGTTACGTCCGTCGGCGAATGTCTCCCGTTTTTCAAAAAGATGATTTACGAGGCCGCAAACAAAAAGAAAGTGAGCAGGAAAGGCCTGCCGGAAAACGTGCTGACTTGGGACGCATTCATATCCGCAGGGAAAAACGTGAACGCGGAGACTTACGGTTTCCAAAACGGCAAGCAGCCCGGCGACACTGCGGTGATCCTCTACAGCGGCGGCACCACCGGTACACCCAAGGGCATCATGCTTACCGACCTCAACATCAATGCCGAGGCGATCCAGACCCTTGCCGCCAGCGGAGAGACCCGGGTGCCCGGCCTTAAAATGCTTTCGGTTATGCCTCTGTTCCATGGTTTCGGTCTGGGCATAGGGATCCACATGCCCCTGCTGAACGGGGTGAAGTGCCTGCTGATGCCAAGGTTTTCAGTTGAGGGTTATGCACATATACTGAAGACCAAAAAGCCAAATTTCATCCCCGGGGTGCCCACACTTTTCGAGGCCCTGCTCCGGACCGAATCCCTGAAGGGCGTTGATCTGTCCTTCTTAAAGGGCGTGTTCTGCGGCGGCGACACGCTTCCCCCGGATCTCAAAGAGCGGGTGGACTCCTTCCTTCGTGAGCACGGTGCGACGATACAGATCAGAGAGGGCTACGGCACCACCGAGTGCGTCACAGCCTCCTGCCTCACGCCAAAGGATTTCAACAAGCGGGGCAGCATCGGAATACCCTATCCGGACACCTATTACATGATCGCGAAAACAGGCACGGTCCTGCCGGCGGAGCCCGGCGAAGAGGGGGAGATTTGCCTCTGGGGGCCCACGGTGATGAGGGGTTACGTTGACGACGAAAAGGAAACGGCTGCGGCTCTGAAACTCCACGGCGACGGCAAGGTCTGGCTCCACACGGGTGACCTTGGCGTGATCGACGAAGACGGTTTTCTCTACTTCCGTCAGAGACTGAAAAGGCTTATAATATCCTCAGGCTACAACATTTATCCGACTCACGTGGAGGCGGTGATATCCTCCCACCCGGCGGTGCACCTGTGCTGCGTGATCGGCGTCAAGGACAGCTACAAGATGGAGAGGGTGAAGGCCTTCGTCGTGGTCCGGAAGGGTTACGAGGCGGGGGAGGACCTTGCCAATGACATCAAAAAATACTGCAAAGAAAAAATGATCAAAGTTGCCGTGCCTAAAGAGATCGAGTTCCGGGAGGATCTCCCCAGGACTCTTGTGGGCAAGGTGGACTACAGAAAACTTGAAGAAGAAAATTCCGACAATACATAAAACCGAAAAGGAGAGGGCAAAATGAAAAGGACCGGAAAGCTGGTTTTGTCGATTGCAGCATTGGCAATGGCTCTTGTTGTATTTTCCTCCTGCTCCCTCGGGCACGGTTGGCGAAACGGACAATGGGAGGTAAAGGATATGAAAGAGGGAAAAGTTTTGGACGCGGAGTTCTGCGAAGATTTCAAGGTCTCCAACGTGTTTTCGGACAATATGGTGATCCAGCGGGGAGAGCACTTCCGGGTCTGGGGTTTTGCGGATGAGTCCCAAAACGGCAAGAAGGTCTGCGGAGAGTTCAAGGGCGTCACCGCCGAGGCTCTCGTGGAGGAGGGCGAGTGGGAACTGACCTTTGCCTGCAGACTGCCGGCGGACACGGTTGGCAGCGACCTTAAGATCTACACGGACAAGAAAGAAGTGGTCTTCAAAGACGTGCTGGTGGGCGACGTTTACATTGTTTCGGGACAGTCCAATGCGGAATACCCCATGGGCATTCACTGGATGTTCCTTGGCGAGGACGACGACCGCTGCCCGAGATCTGCAGTGGATCCCAGCCTTCCCATCAGATTGAATTACAAGGGCCAGGGGTACGTCAACGGCGTGTCCCAGAGGGGCACCGAGGAAGTTGCCAAGGACATTGACGACGGTCTTCCCGGCTGGACATTTGCTGACGAATCAACCCTTGAGGGATTCTCCGCAATCGGCTACATGTTTGCCTATAACTACGTGAAACTTACGGGCGGTACGGTACCTGTTGGCATGGTGGAACTGGATGGTTCAGGCAGGCCTCTCGGCTGCTTCGTGCCCAATGAGGTCGCCGAAAAGTACAACACGGACTTCTACAACTCCAAAAAGGGCTACTACGTCACCGAGGGCATCAACGCCGAATGGGGCAGGTTCATGTTCAACGAGTATTTCCACCCCTTTGCAAGGATGGCTATCAACGGCTTCATCTGGTACCAGGGGGAGAGCGATCTTCTGGAGGAGACCACGAGACGCTACAACGGCGCCTTTACCGCAATGGTGGAGCACATGCGCGGCACCCACAACCTGGTGAACAGGGACTTCCCGGTGTATTTCATCGAGTTCCCCGCCATCTTCACCCAGCATCCGGACTACACCGGCACCGACAACTGGGCCTTCCTTGACATTGGCAAGATCCGTGCAACCATGGGCTCAATGGTGATGGGCACCAACAATATTTACCAGGTACAGTCCTCCGACCTCTGGACCGACAAGACTTACTGGAACAGCCTCCACCCCAACTGCAAATACGAGCAGGCGCTGAGGGCGGCAAAGATCGCCTGTGCGGTGAACGAGGATGCGGGGATAAGGCTTGACGAGGCTTCGGGACCGATCGTCGAAAGCGTGACCTACTCTGAGGACCTTTTGAGCGCGAAGATCAAGTTCAAAAACGTTGGCTACGGCCTTAAGACCACCGACGGCGACAGATTCGTCAAAGGCTTTATGGTTTTGGGAAACACCTGGACGGTCTCCCTGGACTACGACGTCAAGGCAAGGATCATCAGCCGGGATACGGTTGAAGTTTATGCCGACAAGCCTTTCCTGGGGGTTGCCTACAACGTGATATCCACCTGGGTGTTCGGCGACGAGCTCACACTTGCCAATTCCGCCGGCATCCCCTGCGGCGCCTTCCTGGACAATTACTATAAAAATAAATAAATACCTGAGAGCTGTTTAAAAACAGGGAAAAATGCGAAAAAAATCCGCAAAAAATGTTGAAACCTGCGGAGGAAACCTGTATAATAACTCTTACAGTCACGATGCGCAGTGATTCTGCGCAAACAATAATACAGGAGGATTTGTTATGAAAAAGATTATTGCAGTTGTCCTTTCTATTGCGATCGTTCTTTCTCTCGGCTCATTGGCGGCTTTTGCAAGCGGCCCTGTCCGTGTTGATTCCTACGAAGGAGCAATAGATCTCGGACCCTGGGTCAGCAATGACGGAAACTTCGGCGCCATTGGCGAAAGATACGTTGTGATCAACGCAGCTTCAGCCTTCACAGGCTTCGGACTTCCTACATACTGGGCCAGCAACGGAACAAACGCGCCTTTGGTTACAATGGAGATCGGTTTCTATAGCTACAGCGGCGACGTTGCAACTGCGGTTGCAGGAACACCTGCCCACACCGAAGTACTGGAGCCCACCGGCGACGTATCTACAGGTGTTGAGTTTGATTTCGGAACCACTCTCCCCGCAGGCGAGTATGTTATCCGTTTCAAGGCGACATCTGCCTCAGGATACTTTGTCCTTCCGACAGCGTCCACCGCATATTCCAGCGCCCGTCTCAGCTATTCCCACAGCGCACCCTTTGCTTTCTACATGATATTTGCAGACGAATCGGAAACCTACTTCAAGAGACTTTCCGAGTTTGCGGATCTTTCGTATGAGGATCTCACAAAGCCCCTCTGCAAGAAAGGCGACAGCCCCGTGGACCTCAAGTCCGGTACTTTCGGAATCCGCCTCACGGTACCCGCAGGCGCAAGACTTGACAAGATCACAGGCGTTAACAGCCCCACATGGAGCAATCCCGGCGGCGGATCCGACGCAGAAGCTGTTGTATACGCATGGGATACCGACTACGACACGACCGTCAACGGAACACCTCTTGCATCTGCAGAAGTCACCGACCACGTTGACAACCAGGCTCTCGTGTTCGATTTTGACACCAAGGTCGAAGCAGGTGATTACCTCGTTGAGATCTCTGCTACAGGCGAAAAGAGTATAGGCTTCTGGTGCAGCGGCGACAAAGGCGCAGCCACAGAGGTTTACTTCAACGGCACCGAGACCGCCAACGCTCCCGGCACCACCTACACCCTTCTCATCACCGAAACCTCCGGAGAGCCTCAACAGCCCCAGGGACCTGTCTACAGGAACGCTTCTTTCGATTCCTTCTATGTAGACGGCGTGCTGAACTTCGGTGAGGCTGACGGAAACGCTTCCGATAAACTCGATGCACGGGGCAGAAGAGTTGGCGAAGGTGACGGCGCTATTCAGGAGCTCATGCTCCGCGGATGGATCGGATTCGATCAGGAAATCGAAGCTTTCGGTTACAAGATCGGCGATGCAGATCCCGTTTACAGCCAGGACTTCTTCCAGGCTACCGAAGAAGCAGTTAAAGGCGCAGGCGGCGAGTTTGCTATGAGATACTGTGTAACAGTTCCTGTTGCAGGCATTGAAGGCGAACAGACGATCGTTATGATGGTTAAACTCGCAAGCGGTGCAGAAGTTGCTATCGACGATCAGCTTGAAGCTACAGGCGTTGCAACTCCTCCGAACACTTCGTTCACATTCGTCGGTGTTCCCGGACAGCAGCCCCCTGTTCCCACAGCAGACGCTTCCATGATCATCTTCGTAGTTGCTGCAGCTGCTATCGCACTGGTAGTGCTTAAGAAAAAAGCATTCTGATAACCGTTTCAGTTAACGGATAAGTTAAAGGCCGCCGCCGCGCTTGAAAACAGCAGGCGGCGGCTGTTTTTATGGTGAGGAGTGAACCGTGAGCAGTTGTACAGCTGCGCTGCAAGTGATGCGGAGCGTGGCTCCGCAGTGAATAGTTAATAGTGAACAGTTGAGGTGCCGCTATGCGGCGATTACTCGCTGAACGAAGTGAAGCGCATCACTCGAGCCGAAGGCTCGCGCCACTAGCGCCGCAGGCGCGCAACCCTCGGCGCAACGCGCCGCACCACTCGAGCCAAAGGCTCGCACCACTCGCGCCGGAGGCGCGCCAAATACCGCTTGACAACTCTCCCACCCATTGGTACAATTTCCCCGTATTCGTCAAAGGCGTTGACGGAAAAAGTAGCGCTTAAAACGGCCTTCAGAGAGGTTGCGGATGGTGAAAGCAACCGGCGTTTTTCCCGTGAAACTCATTCCCGAGCCGCCCGTGCGAAGGGGCGAAGATGCCTGGAAACAGGCCTTGCCTTGTGTAGAGCGGGACGTAGGCAGGCGTTAACTGCGTAAAAGAGTGAGCCAGGAAAACCAATTTCCGGCTAAATAGAGTGGTACCGCGTGGATCTTCCTCGTCTCTATGTCGTGTTAAGTGCGAATAGGGGCGTATTTTTTTGATAATGACCCGGAGCTGAGCTTTGTAAAGGAGAGCCTTGGCAATGAGCAAAATTTTTGGTGATGACGATAAGAGAATACACGATATGACCCTTGGCGACCTGCTGGACAGGACTGCGGAGGTTTTTCCGGACGTGGAGGCGATCTTCTACAACGACCGTCCCTTCCAGAAGACTTACGCCGAATTCCGGGACACCTGCAACGTGATTGCAAGGGGGCTGCTTGCCATTGGCGTGAAGGCCGGGAGCCATGTGGCGATCTGGGCCACCAATTACCCGGAATGGATCCTACTCATGTTCGCCACGGCAAAGATCGGGGCCACGCTGGTCACCGTAAACACGAACTACAAGATCTTCGAGGCTGAGTACCTGCTGCGCCAATCCGACACCGACACCCTTGTGCTGATGAAGGGCCTCAAGGACACCTGCTACACCGAGATCATAAACGAGCTCTGCCCGACGCTGAAGGACAGCAGGCCCGGGGAACTGGAGTCGGAGGACTTGCCAATGCTGAAACGGGTAATCTACATCGACAAGGTCGAGGAGACCCCCGCGGGCATGTGCCACTGGTCTCAGCTTGAGAAGGAGGCCGAAAAGGTCTCCGAGGAGGAGCGCAGGGAGATTCAGAAGAAGGTGCAGCCCAATGACGTTGTCAACATGCAGTACACGTCAGGCACCACCGGGTTCCCGAAGGGCGTCATGCTGACCCACCGGGGCATATTGAACAACGGCAAGTGCATTGGCGACAACCAGAAGCTTTCCGAAAAAGACAGGGTCTGTTTGCCGGTGCCTTTCTTCCACTGCTTCGGCTGCGTGCTGGGCATAATGGCCTGCGTCACCCACGGTTCCACGATCGTTCCGGTGGAGCGCTACCACCCGGTGAGGACCATGAACGCCATCCGGGACGGCCGCTGCACCGCTACCTATGGGGTTCCCACCATGTATATCGCCATGCTGGAGCACCCGGATTTTCCGAAATACGATTTTTCCAACATGCGCACCGGCATTATGTCCGGCTCCCCTTGCCCGATCAAAGTCATGCAGCAGGTGGTTGACCTTATGCACATGACCGAGATCACCATCCCCTATGGAATGACAGAGACTTCGCCGGTCTGCACCATGACCAACACCGAGGACAGCATCGAGAAACGGGTGGCTACTGTGGGAAGAGGCATGCCTTTCATTGAGGTCAAGGTGGTGGACCCCGAGACCAACGCCGACCTGCCGCCAAACACACCCGGAGAGGTCGTGGTGAGGGGCTATTCCGTGATGAAGGGCTACTACAACATGCCCGAGGCCACCGCCAATGCCATTGACAGCAACGGCTGGTACCACTCGGGAGACCTTGCCACGATCGACGAGGAGGGCTACTTCCACATCACCGGCAGAATCAAGGACATGATCATCAGGGGCGGCGAAAACATCTACCCCAAGGAACTGGAGGAGTTTTTCTACACCCACCCCAAGGTCCAGGACGTGCAGGTCATCGGCGTGCCCGACGCCAATTACGGCGAAGAGGTCTGCGCCTGCATAGTGCTCAAAGAAGAAGTCCGGGCAAACGAGAGCGAGGAAGCCCTGCGGGACGAACTCATGGCTTTTGCGCTTTCAAAGATCGCCCGCCACAAGAAGCCGAAATACATCTGGTTCATGGACGAGTTCCCCATGACCGCCAGCGGCAAGATCCAGAAGTACAAAATGAGGGAGATGGCTGTGACTCACTTTGGCCTTGGCGACGCTGCCAAGATCGAAACAGCCTGAGCCCTTGCAGCTTAAAATTACCGAAAAACAGAGAAAATGACAGAGACCAGAGCATCCTATTGCGAACAGTTCAAGGCGGGACTTTATGACGTTGATTTCGCCGGCAGCCCCAAGGCTTCAAGGCTCACGGAGCGCATGCTTCTTGCCGCCAACAACCACCTGGACCTTCTGAACTGGTCTTGGGAGCACCTTTACAATGACATTGGCGTGTGCCTGGTGCTTGTGGAAGTTGCCCTCAAGATCACCGGCAAGATCAGGCTTGGCGACACCATGACCCTCACCACCTGGACCTCACGCCGCCTCTATCCCATGCTCATGCGCTGGTTCGTGATCGAGGACAGCCACGGCGAAAGGGTCTGCGAGGCGATGATGAACTGCGTGCTGATCGACGTCAAGACCAGGACCCTCACCAATGCCTCAAAATACGGTCTCACCCTTGTGGATGACGAGACCCCGCCAAAAGAAGTGACAATAAAGCGGCCCCGCTTTGCGCCAAAAGCTGAGAGTTTTGGTGCAGCACCCGACTTCCGGTTTTCGAAACGGGTGGAGGTCAGCGACCTTGACTACAACGGCCACATGAACACCGCCAGGTACGTGGAACTTGTGGAAAATATGCTGGGCAGGGAATGGCTCGTTGAGAACAGAATAAAAGAAATCAGCGTCAGGTACGAAAAAGAGACCGGCTACGGGGAGACGATAGAAGCCGCGGGCTTTGTAAGGAACGGCGAAGAAGGCGAGACCATAGATATAACCGGCAAGGCCGGAGAAGTTGGGAGATTTTCGGCGACGCTGCGCTTCGCGCCTTCGGCGTGAGGCGACGCAAGCGTCGCAGTGAACAGAGAACAACTAACAAATAACAGGCGGAGCGGGGCTCCGCAGTGAGCAGATAACAGATAACAAATAACAATTTGCGCGCCTGTCGGCGCGAGTGATGCAGAAAAAATCACAGGTAACCGTTAAGGGCTGTGCGCTGATGCGCAAGATTACAGTTACCTTCATTTCTATACAAAGTTGAATCTTTACAGTATTCGTTCAAACAGGGAGAGACATCAATGATATCGGTTTTTATCAGTTACGGACACAGCGACTACGCAAATCTTGCCGACAAACTTTATCACACTCTGTCGGAGATGAAAGACGAAAACGGAAACAAAAAGTTTAAGGTGTTTAAAGACAACCGGGGCGGGATCAACGAGGGACAGCGTTGGGATGCCGCCATAGAGGATGCTCTCGATGAAACCGATTATATCATTTATATGATGGATGCCTATTCCACCAGCAAGAAGAGCGTGTGTCTTAACGAGATTGAGTACGCAAGGACCAACTGCACGAATATCAGCATTATTCCTGTAAAGTTGGAAGACCCACTGAAAATTCCTCTGCTTGTCTGCAGACTTTTATGGATAGACTGGTCAAAAAACGCCATTGACTATGACACCGGAATCAGAAGCATCTGTGAAGCTATTGAAAGATATGACGAGATAATAGCAAGGGACAACGGCGCCTATTACAACGTTCTCTTCAGAGCGGATTTCAGACCAGTTTTCAGAAAAATCATAGGAAGAGAACCTGTTATAAAAGCGATCGAAGATTATATCAAAGGCGACAAAAACGACATATTTGTTTTAAAAGGCGTGGCCGGAACCGGCAAAAGCGCTATCATTTCAGAACTTGTAAAAAACACGGAACTTGTGCGGTCGGCCCATATCTGCTCTTTCGACATCGCCAACACACTCAAACCCCATGACATCCTCTGCAATCTTGCCTATTATCTGGCCTGCTCCGACAGAGACTACGCCAGGAACGTGTCCTTTGAAAAGCTGAATGAACTCGGCAACTTCCCGCTTCAGCAGGTGTTTGACATATTATTCACAAAGCAGCTCAAGGGCGAGACTAGAAAGTTTGCCCTGGTCATTGACGGCCTAGACGAGATGGACTACAAAGACTATATGGAACTTGTCAAGGTCCTGAAGAACGGCGCATCGACTATCGGCAACGTGAAGATAATTTTGGCTATAAGAAGCGAAGAACGGTACATCAGTAAATTTGAAAAGAACCCCTGTTATGAACTGAACAAAGAAAACAACGCCAAAGCCGCAGAGGAATACATTAGCTGGTATTTAAAGGAAAAGAATGTCTATTCTGACAGTCTTAAGAAAAAACTGCTGGATGTGTCTGAGGGCAATTTCCAATATTTGACATATCTGTTCGGCCAGTACAGTGACAGCGCTTTGGATATTACAGATCCGGGACTTCCGGATGACCTCAAAGACCTCTATCTTGTATCGCTTCAGCGCCGTTATCCGGATCCGGATGAGTTCATTAGCGAGTATTCGGGACTATTGTCGGTTCTTTGCGCCGCAGCGGAGCCTCTCAGAGCAGATGATATTGCTTTTCTTTTGGACGAAGATGCGGAAGACATTAAGAAAAAAACACTGAAACTGAGCTATTTGGTGAAGAAAGAGAACGGCAAGTTTTCAATCTACCACAAAAGTATGAAAGATTTTCTAACAGACTCCGACTTTAGTGAGGAATATGCTGTGTCAGCATCAAAAGGGCACAAGCTAATCGTGGAAAAGGCATCAGACGGTTTCGCGGAGAAAAACGAATATGTGGACAAATACTATGCCTATCACATACTGATGGCAAAAGATAAAGACCGGTTTAAGGATTTCTGCAAAGAGAACCGTGAGGCAGCGGCGATAGGAATTGCCAAAGCTCTGACGATAATGAGCGAAGACGCGCTAAAGCATGTTGAACCGCTGATATCATACCTCAAAAATCCAAAAGATTTTATAAGTGGTGTATCGACCATTCTGGAACGAGACAGAAATGTAGATGTACTTCTGAGCTTTGCGGAATTGATAAAAGAGAAGTATTTATATGAACACTATACTATAAGAGGCGATTGCTGTGAGTTGCTGGACGATGTAAAGGGGGCAAAGCAACTGTATAATCGGGCTATGAAAATAGCCAAGGAAAAAGCAGAACTGTTTCCGACATATGAAAGTCTACTGGATTTAGCTGGAAGTTACGTGAGCCTTGGCGACATTGCACAGAGAGAGGATGAAATAAAGGAAGCAAAACGTCTGTACAATCTGGCACTTGAGATATTTAAGCAAAACGCAGAGAAGTTCCCGTCATATGACAGTCTCCGTGCCTTTTCCGTAAGTAACATTAGGCTTGGCGACATAGCTATCAAAGAGGATGACGACGAGGAAGCAAAGAGACTGTACAATCTAGCGCTTGAGATATTTAAGCAATACTCAAATAAGGCCCGCTCATATGTAAGTCTCCGGGATCTTTCGCTAACTTATGAAAGACTTGGTGACATTGCACTCAAGAAGGATGAAATAAAGGAAGCAAAACATCTGTACAGTCTGGCTCTGGAAATAAAGGAACAAAACGCAGAAGAGTTTCCGACATATGAGAGTCTCCTAGATGTAGCTAGCAGTTACATGAGACTTGGTGGCATTGCACAGAGAGAGGATGATATTAGTGAGGCAAGACGTTTGTACGGTCTGGCTCTGGAAATTCATAGGCAAAACGCAGAGAAGTTCCCGTCATATGAGAGTTTCCTAGCCGTAGCTAGAAATTACATGAGCCTTGGTGTCATTGCACAGAGAGAGGATGACATAAAGGAAGCAAAACGTCTGTACAGTCTGGCTCTGGAAATAGATGAACAAAACGCAGAGAAGTTCCCGTCATATGAAAGCTTGCGTGAACTTTCTATAAGATATAACAGACTTGGGGATATTGCACTCACAGATAATAACGTGAAGGAAGCAAAGCGTCTGTGCCGTCTGGCTCTGGAAATAGCCAAGAAGAACGCAGAGAAGTTCCCGTCATACGAGAGCCTCCGTGACCTTTCTATAAGTTATAATAATCTTGGCGACATAGCTATCAAAGAGGATGACGTGAAGGAAGCAAAGCGTTTATACAATATGGCTCTTGAAATAACCGAGCAAAACGCAGAGGAGTTCCCGTCATATGAAAGTCTCCGTGACCTATCTACAAGTTACAACAACCTTGGAGACGTAGCTCTCAAACAGGATGACGTAAAGGAAGCAAAGCGTTTGTACAGTCTGACGCTTGAAATTGATGAGCAGAACGCAGAGAAGTTCCCGTCATATGAAAGTTTGCGTGACCTTTCTGTAAGTTATAATAATCTTGGCGAAATAGCTATCAAAGAGGATGACATAAAGGAAGCAAAGCGTCTGTGCCGTCTGTCCCTGGAAATAGCCGAGAAGAACGCAGAGAAGTTCCCGTCATATGAAAGTTTGCGTGACCTTTCTGTAAGTTATAATAATCTTGGCGAAATAGCTATCAAAGAGGATGACATAAAGGAAGCAAAGCGTCTGTGCCGTCTGGTTCTGGAAATAGCCGAGAAGAACGCAGAGAAGTTTCCGTCATATGAAAGTCTCAAAGATCTTTCCGTAAGTTATAATAATCTTGGCTATCTTGCCATTAAAGAGGATGACATAAAGGAAGCAAAGCGTCTGTTTAATTTGTCGCTGGATACTTTGTTGAAGATTATAAAAGAGAGATTTATTTACCGAAATGAATTTTGCGGATTTATTGAAACCGTTGTCAAACCGCTTTTTCATATTGCTAGTTCTGAAGGTGACGATGAAGAACTAGCCCGCTTGGAAAAGATCAAAGAGGAATATTGCAAGTGAATCGTTAAGATTTGTGCGCTGATGCGCAAGATACTCTTTATAATACGACTCCGGGCCGCGAACGATTAACGCCGCGGCCCGGGATCTTTGTCTAATAAACCTGCGTCGGCAGGCGGTCGTTGTCAAATCAGTTCAGTTTGCTCTTGCCCAGGAGCTTTTTCAGCTTCTCCAGGTCATTGGTGTGTGACTCAAGGTAAAGGACTCCGCCTTCCTCGTCGGTCTTGATGGCGATGATGACTGCGTCCTGGCTGATCTTGGTGCCGCTGCGTTTGATGTCCGCAACAGGGAAAGTGGCGGGATCGCCGTAGCCCAGCAGGTCCTGGGTGTCGATCACCAGCTCGCCCCGGGGATCCAGAAAGTCTGCGTCGTAGACAAGGATCTTGCCGTCGTCAACGGTGAGGTAGCATTTCTTGCGGAGCTTGGAGAAGAGCTCGCCATAGGTGGTGAGGTTGCGGCAGAGCACGTCCTGGGGGTTGTTCACCATGTTGAGCTTTGTGATGAGGTTGCGGATGGCGTTGTTGTACACGTCACGGCGCTGCTTGTTCTGCATCGCTGAGATCTCTTTGGTGAAGTCGTAGGCGTTCATCCGGTCCGGAAGCTCCGGGAAGAGGGACGTGTACTCATTCTTGTAATCAAACCGTGCAGAGCCGGCGCTGTTGGCGGCCTCGTACTTCTTGAGGGCCTTTATGTAGCGGTAGACTATGAAGCCGATGACGCCAAGGGCCAGAATGCCGATGATGAGCCAGGGGATGCTTCGGACCTCGTAGAAGGTCAGACCGCACATGGCGGCAATGAGCACCATGCTGAGAATGCTGGAGATCATGACCGATTTTTCCGGGGGAGAGACCACCGGTGCGTCGGAACTTGCGTCGTAGGCATCCGTGAAGGAGGCTTCGATCATCCTTGCTGTATTAACTTCATATCGTTTTGTTTCTTGTTCTGTTATCATCTGATCACCTGTTTGTTGTGTGCGTCGTTATCTGATATTACGGCGGCCATTTAAAAGCCGCTTTGAAAGTATAAAAAAAACCGCCTCAAAAGTCAAGCCGCGAAGCGCTCCGACAGTCTCGCTCCCCGCTTGACAACAATACCCCTGCCAAACCTTAAACCTGACCTTGAAGGGGCGAATAGATGTGGCAAAAAAACTGAAAATCAGCTAAAATATAAAAGATTTTGTTTTTGCAGACTGCGAAAGGGTTCTCGCGGAAAGGAACGCATTTATGAAACGCTGGTATAAATACATAAGGCCTTACATGCCCTATTTCATTCTGGGGCCTCTTTGCATGATAGTGGAAGTCATTGGCGAGGTCGTGATGCCCAGGCTCATGGCTGTGGTCATTGACGCTGCGAACGACGGGACCCTCACGGGAGGGACGAGCATCGGCATCATGTTTCTCATGATATTGACGGCTGTTCTGATGATGGCGGGTGGCATTGGCGGGGCGTATTTCGCCTCGAAGGCCTCCGTTAACTTCGCCGCAGACCTGAGAAACGATATGTACGAACACGTGCAGATGTTCTCCTTCTCGAATATCGACAAGTTCTCCACCGGGTCCCTGGTCACCAGAATGACCAACGACGTCACCCAGGTCCAGAACCTGATCAACATGGCCATGCGCATGTGTCTCCGGGCCCCGGGGATGATGATCGCGGCCCTTATCATGACCATCACCATCAGCCCCAAAATGTCCACGGTATTTCTCGTGAGCGTGCCCCTGATGCTGGTCACCGTGGCGCTTATCATCAAGACGGGATTCCCCAGGTTTGCGAAGGTGCAGGAAAAAGTCGACAATCTGAACAACAAGGTCCAGGAGAACGTGACCAACGTCCGGGTCGTCAAGTCCTTCGTGAGAGAGGATTTTGAGACCGAAAAATTCATGGAGGCCAGCGGCGGCCTTAAGAATTCGGTGCTCTCGGCAATGCGGGTCATGATCTTCATGGAGCCGGTGCTCACCTTCTTCATGAACGCGACGATCATTGCCGTCATCCTTTTCGGCGGCAGAATAGTGCTGCAGGGAGAGCTTTCCGTCGGCCAGCTTTCCTCCTTCCTGACCTACGTGTCCCAGATACTGTTCAGCCTCATGATGGTCACGTTTATGCTCATGTTCTCGTCAAGGGCCCTTGCCAGCGGCAGGCGTATCCTTGAGGTGCTGAACGAGGAGCCGGACATCAAGGACAGCGAGGATGCGGACAGAGACGCCAAGGTCACCGACGGTTCCATAGAATTCCGTGACGTGACCTTCAGATACTACAAGGACAGTGCCGAGAGCGTGCTGAACCACATAAATCTTAAGATACCCGACGGGGCAACGGTAGGCATTATCGGTTCTACCGGATCCGGCAAGACTACATTGGTGTCAATGATACCGAGGCTTTACGACGTTGACGAGGGCGAGGTCCTGGTCGGCGGGGTCAACGTGAAGAACTACACCATGGTGAACCTGCGGGACGGCGTGGGTTGCGTGCTCCAGAAGAACACTCTGTTCTCCGGGACCATTGCCGAGAACCTCAGATGGGGCGACGAAGAGGCCTCGGACGAGGAGGTCAAGCATTATGCGGAACTGGCCCAGGCCGACAAGTTTGTTAAGACTTTTGCGGAGGGCTACGACACCGAGATCGAACAGGGCGGTACCAACGTCTCCGGCGGCCAGAAGCAGAGGCTCTGCATCGCCAGAACGCTGCTCAAGAAGCCAAAGATACTTATCCTTGACGATTCCACCAGCGCAGTGGACACCGCCACCGAGGCCCAGATAAGGGCAGCTTTCAGGAACGAGCTCAAGGGGTCCACCAAGATCATCATTGCCCAGAGGATAGGCTCCGTCATGGACGCGGATATGATCGTCGTTATGAACGAGGGCGTGATCACAGGCGTAGGCACCCACGAAGAATTGCTTGAGACCAATGTGGAGTATCGCGAGATCTATGACTCCCAGACAGGAAAGGGGGCGTAAACCATGCCGAGAAACATTGACGAATTAAAGAGACAGTACAACAGCTCAGCGGAGGGTAAAGGCGCTCCGAAAGGCATGGGAATGGGCGGAGGCCGCAGAGGCGGTCCGGGCAGCATGAGCGATGCAAAACCGAAGAACGCCGGTAAGACCATTGCCCGCACTTTCTCCTATATGAAGGGACACAGGTACAAGTTCGTATTGGTGCTGGTCCTGATGCTGGTAAACACCCTGCTGTCCCTGGTGGGCGGCTACATCACCGCACCCATCATCGACAATCTTACCCTGGCCATCATGCCCGACGCCCAGATCACGATGACAGACATTGAAAAGGTCGTTGACGGCTTCATCAAGGGCATCCTCGCCAACATTCCCGGGGATTCCACCACCGCCTGGGTGCTCAAGTACATTGCCGCTGCGGCCATCGTCCTTGGCGTGGTGTACCTTTTCAGCATTGCGGCTGCTTACTTGCAGCACAGGCTTATGCTGAGCGTTTCCGCCAATATGCTGAAGCTCATAAGGGACGACCTTTTCAAAAAGCTCCAGCGGCTGCCGGTCAAGTATTTTGACTCGAAACCCGTTGGCGAGATCATGTCCCGCTTCACCAATGACATTGACAACCTGGAGTCGATGATCAACAACTCCCTCACGTCCCTGATCTCGGGCATCGTGACCCTCATCGGCACTTTCGTGTTCATGATAACCACCAGCTGGGTCCTCACCCTCATTACGGTGGTGTTCATCCCGATTTTTGCCATGGGCGGCGTTCTCATTGGCAAGAAGTCCCGGAAGTACTACTCGGGCCAGCAGGCTGCCCTTGGCGCCGTCAACGGCTACATCGAGGAGACTGTGTCCGGTCAGAAGGTCATCAAGGTCTTCAACCACGAGGACGAGTGCACCGAGGAATTTGGCCTGCTCAACGAGGACATGCGGGACAAACAGTTTAAGGCTCAGTTCTGGGGCGGCGTGATGGGCCCGATCATGGGCAACACCTCCCAGATCTCATACGCGGTCACCGTCGGAATTGGCGGCGTTCTCATGATCGCAGGTCACCTGACCCCCGGCGGTCTCACTATATTTGCCCGCTACGCAAGGCAGTTTGCAATGCCCATTAACAATATGGCCCAGCAGATGACCACCATTTTTGCGGCACTTGCAGGCGCGGAGAGGGTGTTTGACGTCATGGACACGGATCCGGAACTTCCCGACCCCGCCGGCGCAGACCCGATGGACGATATGCAGGGCTACGTGGTCATGGACAACGTGTCCTTCGGCTACAGACCCGACCACACGGTCCTCAAGCACATCAGCCTCTACGCCAAGCCCGGCCAGAAGATCGCCTTCGTTGGCTCCACCGGCGCCGGCAAGACCACCGTCACCAATCTCATCAGCAGGTTCTACGACATTGACGAGGGCACCATCACCATCGACGGCGTGGACATCCGTAACATCCAGCGGGACAAGCTCCGCTCCAAGATCGCAATGGTCCTCCAGGACACCCACCTGTTCTCCGGCACTGTGATGGAAAACATCCGCTACGGCAGGCTGGACGCCACCGACGAGGAAGTGATCGAAGCCGCCAAGACCGCTTCCGCCCACAGCTTCATCATGAGGCTCCAGGACGGCTACAACACGATGCTGGAAGGCGACGGTGCCAATCTCTCCCAGGGCCAGCGCCAGCTCCTGAACATCGCCCGGGCCGCACTCTCCAAGGCACCGATCCTCATCCTTGACGAGGCCACCAGCTCCGTGGACACCAGGACCGAACGCCACATCGAGCACGGCATGGACAGGCTGATGAAGAACCGTACCACCTTCGTCATCGCCCACAGGCTTTCCACTGTCCGCAACGCCAATGCGATCCTGGTCATGGAGCAGGGCGAGATCATCGAGAGGGGCAGCCACGACGAACTGCTGGAGATGAAAGGGCGGTATTACGAGCTCTACACCGGCAAAACCGAACTGTCGTGATGATTTTTGGCTCTTTACGCAGGTCGTAACTGCAGGTGTTTCGTGAGGTTGCGGGTATACTCCAGCGTAAGGTGTCTTCGACGGATCTGTTACGGCCTGCTTTGTGCGAGCGGACCCTCGAAGTACCTCTGTACATCTTCGGGTCCGCGCACACAAAAATAGCTCAAAAATCGATTTTTGGCTCTTTACGCAGGCCGTAACTGCAGGTGTTTCGTGAGGTTGCGGGTATACTCCAGAGTAAGGTGTCTTCGACGGATCTGTTACGGCCTGCTTTGTGCGAGCGGACCTTCGAAGTACCCATGTACATCTTCAGGTCCGCGCACACAAAAATAGCTCAAAAATCGATTTTTGGCTCTTTACGCAGGCCGTAACTGCAGGTGTTTCGTGAGGTTGCGGGTATACTCCAGAGTAAG
>CAMZBI010000026.1 GCA_947304585.1 uncultured Clostridia bacterium
GATTATGTGAAAAAAATATTTCCTAACGTTTGAGGTGTTATTTCCTAAAGACGGGGATGCTTTTGTTTGTTCCTGCGTCCGGCTGCAGTAGTTCGTCGCAGATTGACACCCCTTAAAAAAAAGAGTAATATACACTTGGATTTTGTACCCGCTTGCGGCTGCCCTCAGGGCCCGGCACAGAAGACAGGGAATTGCCGGCTGCCGAAAGACATTGGCGTCGACTCCGGTCACCTAAAGGCATTGGCGGCAGGGAACCATTGGCGGGGAAATTCCGGTATCAATTATCTGCGGAGGCATTTTACGAAATGGCGGAGAAGAAGACTTACTACATCAGCACTCCAATCTACTACCCAAGCGACAAGCTCCATATAGGGCACTCATATACCACCGTTGCCGCGGACTGCATGGCAAGGTACAAAAGACTTAAAGGCTACGACGTCATGTTCCTCACGGGGACTGACGAGCACGGGATCAAGATCGAAAAGCGGGCCGCTGCGAAGGGTGTCACGCCCCAGAAGTACGTTGACGATATCGTTGCGGGGATCAAGGACCTCTGGTCCATCATGGACATCTCTTACGACAAGTTTATCCGCACTACCGATGACTATCACGTTGCCGGCGTGCAGAAGATCTTCAAGGCACTGTACGACAAGGGCGAGATCTACAAGGGCTTCTACGAAGGCTACTACTGCACACCCTGCGAGTCCTTCTGGACCAAGACCCAGCTCAAGGACGGCTGCAAGTGCCCGGACTGCGGCGCGGAGACCCAGCTTGCCAAGGAGGACTGCTATTTCTTCAGGCTTTCCAAGTACAGCCAGATTCTTATAGATTATTTCAACGAGCACCCGGATTTCATCAGCCCTGCCGCCAGAAAGAACGAGATGATCGTCAACTTCCTGGAGAAGGGTCTGGAGGATCTCTGCGTGTCCCGTTCCACGTTTAAGTGGGGCATTCCCGTCACCTTTGACGAGGGACACGTGGTCTACGTCTGGGTGGACGCCCTTTCCAACTACATCACCGCCCTCGGCTACGGCAGCGACGACACGTCCCTCTACGACAAGTTCTGGCCCTGCGACCTGCACCTCGTCGGCAAGGAGATCGTCCGTTTCCACACCATCATCTGGCCCGCCATCCTCATGGCTCTCGGCCTGCCCCTTCCCAAGCGGGTGTACGGCCACGGCTGGCTTCTGCTGAACGGCGACAAGATGTCGAAATCAAAGGGCAACGTGGTGGATCCGGTGATATTGGTGAACAAGTATTCCTCCGACGCCATCAGGTATTTCCTCCTGAGGGAAGTGCCCTTCGGCTCCGACGGAAGCTTTACCCCCGACTCGCTGCTGAACCGCATCAACGCGGACCTTGCCAATGACCTTGGCAACCTGGTGTCCCGCACTGTTTCGATGCAGCTGAAATACTTCGGCGGCGTATGCCCCTCGGTTTCGGAGAGAAAAGAGGAGCCCATTGACGGTGAGATCATCGCCCTGTTCAAGGACCTCAAGGCCAACGTGGAGGCTCAGATGGACGCTCTCCAGTTCCCGTTGGCGCTTACAGAGATCTGGAAGTGCGTGTCCAGGCTCAACAAGTATATCGACGAGACAGCCCCCTGGGCACTTGCCAAGAACGAGGCCGACAGGGCAAGGCTTGCACAGGTCCTCTACGTGCTCTGCGAGGGCATCAGGATCATCGGCGTGCTGCTGGAGCCCTTTATGCCCAGAACGCCCGGCAGGATATTCGACCAGCTGGGCATTGCCGGAAACGATGAGCTGACCGCCTGGGAGTCCGCCTCTTCCTGGGGTCTCTATCCGGAAGGCGCTGTCTGCAAAAAAGGCGACGCCCTGTTCCCAAGGCTTGACGTTCAGAAGGAACTGGACGAACTGGAGGCCATCAAGCAGAAGAACGCGCCTGCCCCGGCCGCCCCTGCTCCCGAAAAGAAGGAAACTGCGGAAAAGCCCGAGGCACTTGCAACTATCGACGATTTTGCCAAGATCAAGCTGGTGATCGCGGAGGTCACCGCGGCGGAGAAGATCGAGGGCTCCGACAAGCTGCTCAAGCTTCAGCTGAACACCGGCAAGGGCACCAAGCAGGTGGTGTCAGGCATTGCCAAGGCCTACAAGCCCGAGGAACTCATTGGCAAAAAAGTTGTGTTCATCGACAACCTCGCCCCCGCAAAGCTGAAAGGAGTCCTCTCTGAGGGAATGATCCTTGCGGCCTCCGGAGACGGCAAGCTTTCCCTGCTCACATCCTTTGACGACATGCCTGCGGGCACTGAAATATTCTGACCGGTCGAAAGACTTGGCAAGGCGGGCCTTCACAGGGGCTGCCGATTCCGAAACATTATGGAACAAAACCAGAGCGACCCCCGATTTGAGGACCATTTCGGGCAATACAGAAAAGCCGGGGCAAAACCGGTGGATCTTAAATACATAAGCGGCATACACTACGCCCAGGAGCAGTTGCTCCTCGAGGTGGACAGGATCTGCCGGGAGAACGGGCTCACCTATTATCTTTGGGCGGGCACTCTGCTCGGTGCCGTGAGACACAAGAACTTCATCCCCTGGGACGACGACGTGGACGTGGCCATGAAGCGGGAGGACTACGAGAAGTTTATGGAGATCGCGCCGAAGGCCCTTGGCAATGCCTTTGAGCTGGTCATGCCCGGGGAAAACGGCCGGTTTTTCGACATGATCCCGAAGATCAACTACGTGCCCAGCGTTCTCAGGAAAAAGAACGAGGGCGACGACTTTTATTTCAACAAACACAACCGGGTATCCCTTGACGTGTTCTGTCTTGACGCTCCGAAGAAGGGTCTCGCATTCAAGTTCCAGCTGCTGGATCTGAAAAAATGGTACGGCTACGCCATGGGGCACCGGCAGGCTATTTATGCCGAAAAATACAGTCCTCTTCAGCGCCCGGTGATCAAAACTCTGGCTTTTATCGGAAAGAGAAAGTCCATGGAAAAGATACTGGCGGGTCAGCGGAAGGCTTCCCTGGCGGGCAAAAAGGCGGACGGGGAGCACCTCTGCGTTTTCAACGAGAGGATCTTCTACATTTACCCACGCTTCAAATCGGAATGGTTTGAAAACACCGCCGAATACGAGATTCGGGGCCACAAGTTCACGTCCATTGCCAATGCCGACGCCTACCTGAAGTTCGTCTACGGCGACTACATGACCCTGCCGCCGGAGGAAAAACGGATACCTCTTCACGCGGACATATTGCCGGACGTGATCGTTTACGACACCGAGGGAAATCTGATAAAAAGCGGCGACTGACGTTGGCGTTTTCCGGGCGTGCCTGATTTATAGCGGTTTTGGCCGGCAGCTTACAGGCCCGGTTTTACACGAAAGTTTTTACAAAGGAAAAAGGAGCAGTTATTTTGGCAAATAAACAGAAGTCAAAACCTGTTGAAAAGGATCTCCGGAAGCCTCATTTCAAGAGCTTCTATTACATTCTTTTTGCCCTTTTTCTGTTGCTCTTCTTCGGCTCTCTGCTGCTGTCAGGCGGAAACACTCTGAAAGCCGCCCTCTTTGGCGATGCCTCCGACACCTTCATGGATCACTACAACAGCGTGATCTACAACGAGGTTGAGGACCCCTACGAGATACTGGTGGTCTATCCGCCATTGGCGTCCCTTCTCTACAGACTCTGCAATTATTCCATCCCTTCTGACGATTACCGTTCTCTTGTGACAGACCCCTCCGAACTGGCCCAGAGCCGCCTGCTGAGGATCGGCCAGTCCTTTGTTTTTCAGTTTATCGTTTACTGGGTGGTGGCCCTGCTGATATTCCTTGCCGCCATCTGCCTTCTGAAAAAAGGTTCGGGCCCCGAAAAAGCTCTCTTCGCCGCCGCCACGGTGATGTCCTCGCCTTTCCTCTACATGGCGGACCGGGGCAACAACGTGATATTGCCGGTGGCCTTTTCGGTTCTTTTCATTGTCCTTTACAACCACGAAAACAAGGTCCTGCGGGAGCTGGGCCTCATATCATTGGCGATAGCGGTGGCACTCAAGATCTACCCGCTGGCCTTTTTGGTGATATTCATCGCCGACAAGCGCTACAAGGACCTTGGCCGGGAGCTCATCTACATTTTCCTCCTGCTGGTCCTCCCCTTCTTCATCTTCTACAACGGCCTCTCAAGCATGCTCCTGATGCTGAAGAATCTCTTCGGCTTTGACGCCAAGCGCACCACCGAGTCAAACATCTCCGGCCAGCTGGACTTCAAGCGCATGTTCTTCTTCCTCTACGGAGGCCTGCGGAAGTACACCGGCATTACGATTACCGAAAATATGCGTGAGGTGTACGCCAATATCTCCCGCTACACCCTTTCCGCCATCTGCGGATTCGGCGCCCTCTTCTCAAAAAAAATGTGGAAGCGCACAGCCCTTCTTGCCGCCGTCATCTACGGCTTCCCGGGCTCCGCGTCCACCTACATACTTCTCTTCATGGTGATCCCCACGGCTCTGTTCCTTGACGAGGAAAAAACGCCGAGCTTCAAAAACTACCTCTACCTCTTCCTGATCGCCATGACCCAGGTCCCCGTGATCCTGGCCACCAAAGAGGGCTATTCGAGATACTGGCCAACGAAGGTTTCAAGCTTTGCGGTCCTCGGCATGGTTCTGCTTGCCCTGATTGATATGATAATCGGTTTTGTGACCTGGAACGAGGCCAGAAGGCTTGAGAAAAAGCCCTTCTTCAGGTCCTGCGGCCGGGCGCTGGCAGACAGGTTTATTCCTCGCAGAAAAAAAGCCGTGCTCTGCGAAGCAGGCGGGGCGGCGGTTTGTACTCCTGAATGCGATCTCTTAGACTCCGCGGAAAAGTCTGAAGAAATTCCCGTTGACAACACTTGTGACAACACTTGCGAAGAAACCGCCTCCGAAGACGGCGGATCAGCCGGGGAAGGAGGCGCCGAATGAAAAAGCCCTTGTTAAGACCCGGTTCCGAAAAGACCTTTCATAAGCAGCTGTATTTATTCCTGATGACCGTTTTTGCGGTGTCATTTTTCCTGGTGCTCATCCTAAGCGGCGGCTACTCCATGCGGGGCCTTCTTGCCGCCGACAGGAACAACTCCTTCATGGACTTCTTCAACAAGCTGATACTGTCCGGAGGAGACCCCTATGCGGCAGGCTCTCTTTCAGCGCCCTTTGCTCTCCTCTTCTACAGAGGTCTTCTGGCCTTTGTGCCTCAGAGCCTTCTGGACAAGCTGGTCCCCAGCCCCTCATCCTCCGCCTTTTCGCCCTCAGTGAAGATCTACCAGCAATTCTACTTTCCCTTCATCCTGTACGCGGTGGTCACTCTGACCCTTCTGTTCTTTGCCTTGAGAGCCATCAAAAAAGGCAGCCCCGTCGAGCGTTTTGCCTACATTTTCCTGACGTTCCTCTCGGCGCCAATGCTTTTCGCCTTCGAAAGAGGCTGCGACGTCGTCCTGACGTTGGCCCTTACCGCTTTGTTCTTTGCGGGTAAAAACTCTGAGAGCAAGATCGTCAAAAATCTCGCAATGGTCTCCCTTGGATTTGCCTGTGCTTTCAGCTTTTATCCCCTTCTTTTCCTGCTGCCTTTGCTGAAGAAAAAGAGGTTTTGGGATGCCGCCAAAGTCTTCCTGGTCTGTCTGGTGCTCACCGCGCCTGCGGTATTTGTGGTCGGCAGCGGAATAGAGGGCTTTGGCCTTTACTTCTCAAACGTTATTAACTCCTGGAGGGAGAACAGTCTTTCCCTTCTCGGCCATCTGAGTTTTTCAAAAAGCCTCGTCGCCCTGCTTTCGGGCACGTCCCTTTCCGCCCAGAGCCTTGCAACGGCGGGGGATGTTTTTGCGGCAGTCATTGGCGTGGTCGTGCTCTTCGGCGCGGTTACGGCAAAGAAAGAGTGGCAGCAGACCGCTCTTATCTGCGTGCTTATCGCCGGAATATCGCCGATTGCCGACACCTGCTCTCTTGTGTTCTTCGCGATCCCCGCGGCAATGCTGATGGATTGCGACGAGAAGTGTTCCGTTGTTTCCTGCATTTCTCTCGGGCTGGTCACTCTGACCCAGGCACTCATACCTTCGCCTGACGTTGCCTCCCGTTCCTACACCAGATTGTTTATTACGAGGGTCACCGGTTACGGGATCCTTGTCCTTGCGGTTTTGCTCGCAGTTTCTTCCGTTATCTCCCTATTTAGGGATCGTGGAGAAAAAACGGCTTCGGGCAAAGCAGAACTATAGTTTTTCTGCCGGTCTTCTGTTTTTTGATTCTTTGCAGTGCGCCGGCATTCCGGATATTTTTTAGGAGGATTCCAGTATGAAGATTCGATTGGCGGATTATATTGCCCGGTTTCTCGTGGATCGGGGCGTGACCGACGTTTTCAGCGTTGTCGGAGGCGGTGCCATGCACCTTAACGACGCCCTTGGCCATACGCCGGGGCTGAAAGTCACCTACAACCACCACGAGCAGGCCTGCGCCATTGCGGCTGAAGCATACGCACGTCTTGAGAACAGGATCGCGGCGGTCTGCGTCACTTCAGGTCCCGGAGGCACCAATGCCATCACCGGCGTCCTTGGCGGCTGGCTGGATTCCATACCGATGTTCGTGCTCACCGGCCAGGTCCGCTACGACACCACCGCAAGATACGCTCTTCCCTACACCGGGGAGCGCCTCCGGGCCATGGGCGACCAGGAATACGACGTAACCAGAGCGGTCTGCGCAATGACCAAATACGCAGTCATGGTGGAGGATCCCCTTGAGATCAGATACATACTTGAAAAAGCCTGGCATCTTGCCACCACAGGCCGTCCGGGTCCCGTTTGGATCGACGTCCCCGTGAATTTCCAGGGTGCGACCATCGAGACCGACGACCTTCGGAGCTATGACCCGGCTGAGGACGACGCCGCCCTGCCGCCTGAAGTTTCCGAAAATACAATTGACGAGATATTGGCGAAGATCGCCAAGGCAAAAAGGCCTGTGTTCCACGCAGGCTACGGCATACGGCTCTCCGGGGGCTACGACGTGTTCAGAAGCGTTCTTGAAAAGCTCAACATCCCGGTGGTGACCTACTGGAACGCCGTGGATCTCATTGAAGACGAACACCCGCTTTATTGCGGAAGAGCCGGCAACATGGGCGACAGACCGGGCAACTGGGCCATCCAGAACGCCGACCTGATCCTTGCGGTAGGCACCAGGATCTCCATACGCCAGGTGGGCTACAACTGGAAGACCTGGGCAAGGGCCGCCGAAGTCATAATGGTTGACATCGACAAGGCCGAGCTGAAAAAGCCCACCCTCCACGTGGAATACCCGGTCTGGGCAGACGCCAAAGACTTCCTGACTAAGCTTGACAAGGCCGCAAAGGGCCCCGTTTTCAAAGGAGAGGACTGGCTTGAGACCTGCAGCACCTGGAAAAAAGACTATCCCGCCGTCCTTCCCCGTCAGTGGGAGGAGAACGGCCGTACCGCCAACGTGTACGCCTTCGTGAGATATCTCAGCAGCCGCTTGCCGGAGAACAGTCTCACTGCGGTCTCCAACGGAGCCTGCTGCGTTGTAGGCAACCAGGCCTACGTGATCCAGAAGGGCAGCCGCATGGCCAACAACAGCGCCGTTGCCAGCATGGGCTACGGCCTGCCCGCCGCCATCGGCACCTGCGTGGGCGGCGGCAGACGGGAAACTATCTGCCTCGAGGGCGACGGCAGCATAATGATGAACCTTCAGGAACTGCAGACCATCATCACCAACAACCTGCCCATCAAGATCTTCCTGATCAACAACAACGGCTACCACTCCATAAGGATCACCCAGACCAACATATTCGGTCACCACACCAAGGTGGGCATCGGTCCGGAGTCCGGGGACCTGTCCTTCCCGGAGTTTAAGAAGATCGCCGAAGCCTTCGGCTACCGCTACTTCTCCTGCTCTTCAAACGCAGAGATGATGAAGACCGTGGATCAGGTTCTGGCCCTTGACGGCCCCGTTTTCTGCGAGGTGTTTACCGATACCCAGCAGGTTTGGGAGCCCAAGAGCAGCGCAAAAAAGCTCCCCGACGGAAGCCTTGTGAGCCCGCCTCTCGAGGACCTGGCACCCTTCCTCCCCAGGGAAGAACTTAAGAAACAGATGTTCATACCCCTCGTCGACGAGTAAGCCCCGTTGCGACCGCTTGACAAACAAACAAGGCCGGCAGAAGCTCCTGTCGCCCGTTTTCCGGAAAGGAGGCCTGACATGGCTGAACCCATTGTCGCTTTGCTTTACGATTTTGACCGCACCCTCTCCACCCAGGACATGCAGAACTACCGGTTTATACCCAGCCTCGACATGTCCCCCACCGAGTTTTGGGGCTGCGCCAATGACTTTGCCCAGGAAAACAAGATGGACGGGATATTGGCGTATATGTACACCATGATAATGAAGGCCAAAGAGAAAGGGGTCGTCTTCGACCGGGAAACTCTGGTAAAAATGGGGAAAAACATCGAGTTTTTCAAAGGCGTTGACACCTGGTTCTCACGGATCAACGGCTACGGGAAGTCCATGGGGGTCATTGTCGAGCACTATATCATCTCGTCGGGCCTTAAGGAGATCATCGAGGGCTGCGCCATTCGGGACTGCTTCAAGGAGATCTTCGCCTGCGAGTTTCTCTACAACGAAAATGGCGATCCGGTGTGGCCCAAGGTCAGCGTCAACTACACCAACAAGACCCAGTTCATCTACCGCATCAACAAGGGGGTGCTGGACATCTCCGACGACAAGCGTCTCAACGCCTCCATGCCGGACAACGATAAAAGAGTCCGGTTCAGCAACATGATCTACCTTGGCGACGGTCTTTCGGACGTGCCCTGTATGAAAATGGTCAAGGCCTACGGAGGAAAATCCATTGCGGTCTACGACCCCGACATCCGGGAAAACGAGGAAAAATTCTCCAAGGTGGCGGATCTTCTGCTGAAGGACAGGGTAGATTTCATTCTGCCCGCCGATTACAGCGCGGGGTCCCATCTCGAGACCACCGTCAGAAACATTATTTCCAGCATGGCCGCCGACGACCTGCTGGACACCGAGAGCACCCGCCAACGGGGCATGCTTTCCGGGATAAGACCATGAAAAAAGGTTTATTACTGATCTGTTTGATTTTAATGCTCTTGCCAATATCCTGCGGCAGAGGGCCTGAGACTCCAAATGAGCCCGCGACTTCAAACGAGCCCGAGTCTTCAAACGGTCCAACGTCGGCTGCGCTGAAGACTGTCCGGGCTGATTTTGCCGGCAACGGATACTTGTTTGATGTAACCGTTTCAGAAGACGGGGACGGTTACCGCATCCGGGTTCTCGAATGCTCTGAAGTTTTGTTTGAGAAGCGCCTGAGCGTCTTTCACCCGGAGTGGAACAGCTTCAGCCTGTGTGACATTGGCGGGATCGGTTATATCCTCGAGTACAACCCCTACATGGCTATGGGCCTTGGTGCGTACAGCTATTCACTCTACGGCTGGTCAGGGGAGGACAGGTCATTCAATATCTTGGATCAAGGCACCGTACAGTTTGATCTGAACAAGGATCAGATTCCCGGTGTGCGGCTTGGGGAATTCGAGGAAAAGGTCAATTCCTACATTGCCGAAAGTACGGTAATAATATCCACCCTTGACGGGGAGGTCCTGACTTCCGGCAAACTCAAAAACATGGATGCTTCATCGATCATTTCGGGCTGACACGTAAAAAGCCGCAAAAGCCCACGAATCTTTTAACCAACGATCAAGGAGGTTGTTTTATGGAAAAATTCAAGGATATCAAATACACCCGGCCGGACCTTCAGGCGATGAAGGCCGAGACACTGCACTACGTCAGTCTTTTCAAAAAGGCGAAAACTTTTGAGGAGGCGGACAAAAACTTATTGGCGTGGCAGGACGTGATGACAGAAGCCATGACAATGATGTCCATCGCCAACATCCGCAACACCATCAATATGGCGGACGAGTTCTACGACGCCGAGAAGAAATATTTCGACGCCAATCTGCCGAAGCTGATGCCCGTCATGAAAAAGTCCTCCGGGGCCCTCCTCAAGAGCAAGTTCCGTCCCGAATTGGAGGCCAAATACGGCTCCCACATGTTCAAGTCCGCCGAGGTCGAGCAGAAGCTGATGAAGATTTCCATCATCCCCCAGATGATAGAGGAAAACAAGCTGGCCAGCGAGTATTCCAAGGCTGCCGCCGCCTGCTCCGTGGAGTTTATGGGTGAAAAATGCAACTTTTACGGTCTTCTCCGCCACATGCAGTCTCTGGACCGCAACGAGCGCAAAGAGGCCTTCCTCGCCTGGGCAAAGCTCTACGAAGACGTGTCCGGAAAGCTTGACGAGATCTACGGTAAACTGGTAAAGGTCAGGGTCAAACTCGCCAAAAAGCTTGGCTTCAAGAGCTACACGGATTATGCGTACCTCCAGCGGGGCCGCTACGACTACAAAAAAGAGAACGTTGCCGAGTTCAGAGAGGCCGTCCGCAAGTACATCACCCCCCTCTGCGACAAAATGTTCAAGGACCAGGCGACAAGGCTTGGCCTCGATTCTCTCAACTGGTACGACGAGAGTCTGGTCTTCAGCGACGGCAACGCCATGCCCGAGGGCACTCCCGAGGAGCTGGTGGAGGCCGCCAAAAAGATGTACTCCGCAATGTCCCCGGAGACAAAAGAGTTCTTCGATTTCATGACGGAATACGAGCTCTACGACTTTGTGACCAGGGAGAACAAACACCTCGGCGGCTACTGCACCGCTCTGCCCTCCCTCAAGGCACCCTTCATCTTCTCCAACTTCAACGGCACCGCTGCGGACGTTGACGTGCTCACCCACGAGGCCGGCCACGCTTTTGAAGCCTACTACGCCTCCAGAAGGCTGCCCCTCTTCGACCAGGTCTTCTCCACCAGCGAAATCAACGAGATCCACTCCATGACAATGGAGTATTTCGCCTACCCCTACATGGAAGGCTTCTTCGGCGCCAAAGCGGACAAATACCGCTACGCCCACTTCACCGAGTCCATAAAGACCATCCCCTACCTGGTGTCCGTTGACGAGTTCCAGCACATGGTATACGCCAATCCCGACTCCACCCCCGCCGACTGGCGCCGCTACTGGAAGGAGATCGAGCAGAAGTACATGCCCTGGCGCCATTACGACGGCAATGAGTTCCTGGAGGGCGGCGGTTTCTGGATGCAGAAGCAGCACATATTCCTCTACCCCTTCTATTACGTGGACTACGCCATGGCCCAGCTCTGCGCTCTCCAGCTTTACAAGACAAAGACCGAGGGCGGCGACGCCTGGGGCAAATACATCGGTCTCTGCTCCATGGGCGGCAAGTACGGCTATTTTGAGACCCTTGAAAAGGCCGGCCTTAAGATGCCCCTCAATGACGATGTGGTAAAAGAAATGGCTGATTTTGCCGAAAAAGAGGCAGAAGTACTGAAAGAAAAGCTCTAAGGAATTGTTCTTTTGAGCGTTCGCTTATAAAGCGGCGGCTCCGGGTTTCATGTCCGGGGCCGCCGTTGTTTTTATCCGTTGTTTTTTGTCCCTCACAGGAGCTTTATTATCTCCTCAAGGACCTCCACAGTTTTTTCCTTTTCAAGGCTTGGAACCCCCTCTTTTGCCTGTTCCGGGAAATACGGAACGTGGACGAATCCCACCCGGACCTTTTCTCCCTTGAACCTTTCAAGAAGGGAATAGAGAAGATCGTTGCAGACAAAAGTACCGGCACTGTAGGAAATGCGGCAGGGAAGACCTCTTTCGCTGAGAGAAGTCGCGATCTCTTTGGCGTTTACCGTTGAGACCAGGGCCGTTTCGCCGCCTTGCACCACGGGCTCTCCATTGGCCTTGTATCCTTCGTTGTCGGGTATCCCGGCGTCCCTGAAATTTAAGGCGATCGCCTCGGGGGTGACGTTGGCCCGTCCTCCCGCAAGGCCGACGCAGAGTATCACGTCAGGCCTGATCTCTTTGGCCTTGGCAATGCATGTCTTTGCAGCCTCGCCGAAAACCGTTGGCAAGCCAAGCTTAAAAAGTTCAAAACCGCCCACCACGTCCGGCAGCGCATTGACGCACTCCCAGGAAGGGTTTTTCAACTCACCGCCAAAGGGATCAAATCCCGTGATCAGAAGCCTCTTCATGGCCCCGTCCCTTTCTCACATTATCATGCCGTCGCCGGTGTCCCAGTTCTCCGGCACAAGATCCGGCGTGTATTCGTCAAGCACCACGGTAATCTCAAAGGATCTGTTGTCGTGGACGCCTTTCAGCACCACTGTTGTTCCCGCAGGCTTGCCTCTTATCACCACGCCAAGCTCGTCAGGAGTTGTGATTTCCGTGGAGTCAACTGCGGTTATAAGCATGCCCTTAACCAGCCCCGCCTTTTCCGCAGCGCTTCCCGGCACAATGTAGTTCACATAGGCGCCGCTGACCCTTGAAGAGCCGAAAAAGCTCTGTCTGTAGGCTGTTGCAGCGGCAATGCCAAGAGCGCCCTTGCCCTTTACGAAACCGTATGTAATGAGCTGGGCAGCGATGTTCAGTGCATCGTTTACAGGAATGCAAAAGCCGATGCCTTCTACAAGGTTTTTGTTGACCTTGGCGGTGACCATGCCAATAACGTGTCCTCTGGCGTCAAAAGCAGGTCCTCCGGAGTTGCCCTCGTTCACCGCAGCGTCAACCTGGAACACTATGATCGGCGTGCCGTCCTCGTTGATGGCTCTGTTAAGCGCACTGACCACGCCCCGGGAAAGAGAGAAGGTGAGCTCGCCGAGAGGGTTGCCGATGACTATCACGTCCTCGCCCACCACGACCTCATTGGTGTCGCCGAAAACAGCGGGCTTAAGGCCCTTGGCGTCGATCTTGATGACCGCAACGTCGTTGGTCTTTTCAGCGCCAATGATCTCCGCGTCGTAGGTCTCGCCGTTGTAAAGGGTCACCTTGAAAGAGGTTCCGTCCTCTATCACGTGGTTGTTGGTGAGGATGTAGCCGTCCTCCGTCAGAATCATGCCGGTGCCGGAAGAGGCGTTGACGCTGGTCTGGCCGAAGATGTTGGTGGATTTGTTCTCGGACCTGATGCCCACCACGGAATTGACGTTGTTTTTGTAGATGTCAACGGTGGAATAGGTCTGATCGGCGGCAGATCCTCTTTTGAAAAGGTTGTAGGTCTCCGCCTCGCTGCCGGTGTTCGTTTTATGGGTGTCTCTGCCTGAAACACCCGAGGGTGCGTTCGTGGCATTTTCGGTGCTGCCGTTTTCTTTCCCGTAGAGTATCTCAGAGATACTGCCAAGATCCGGCAATACGCAGCCGGTCAGCAGACAAACCGCCAATATGACCAGTGCGGCAGTCGTTATACTTTTTAAAATCTTTTTTCTCATTTTATTATTCCTTTCAGGAGTGCCCCGGAGATTGGATCCCTCTTCCCGGAAGTGCCCCGGGAACAGTTCTCTCTTACCGGAAGTGCCCCGGAAAACGTACTCCGCCTTCCGCGGCATTTCTCACGAAGGTCATTTTACTCTTCAAAGTTTAAACAATCATAAAAAGCGCCTGCGGGCTTCACGCACAGATCCTGCGCATTCCGCCTTTCAGATCTTTGCCTCCTCGGCCCACTGACCGTTTATAAGGATAGGCACTCTTTTGCCTTCTCCCGTGACGCCTGTTATGCAAAGGGTCTCGTCGCCGATCATGAAATCCACGTGGCTCAAGGAGTCGTTCACCCCCGCCTTTATGATCTCTTCCCTGGTCATTTTCTCCGAGCCCTCTATGACTTCGTTAAAGCCCCGGCCAAGGGCCAGGTGGCAGCTGGCGTTCTCGTCAAAAAGTGTATTGAGGAAGAGTATGCCTGTTTGACCCACAGGAGAACTCACCGGCACTATCGCAGCCTCTCCCAAAAAAGAGGCGTTGTCGTCGATATTTATCAATGTCTTCAGCATGTCCTCTCCTTTTTCAGCCTTCCAGGAGACTGCCTTGCCGTTCTCGAAGGTGATGCTGAAATTTTCGATCAGGCTTCCGTTGTAGGAAAGAGGTTTCGTTGCAACTACAGTGCCCTCGGCAACGCCTCTCATTGGCGACGTGAATATCTCCTCGGTGGGAAGGTTTGGCACAAAATAGATGCCGGTCCTTGCCGTCTCGCCGCCGCCAACGAATTTGGCCCCGGGGATCAGACCCAACTTAAAATCGGTGCCGTTGGCGCTTTTGTATTCAAGCTCCCGAAGATCCAGGGAGTTCAGCCACTTGCATTTTTCCTCATACAGCGCCTGTCTGCTCTTCCAGACCTCCTCGGGGTCCTGCTCCTCCGACACGTAGACCGTGGCGAGTATCGCCTCCCAGAGCTTTTCCACGCCTTTATGAGGTTTCTCATTCGGGAAGACCGCTTTTGCCCAGGCCTTTGAGGGGACCGCGGCAATGCACCACTGCTGGAGGCCCTCCAGCGCATCCCGGTACTTCTTCATGGCCGCCCGTCTTGCACGGCTGACCTTCAGAAATTTGTCCGCGTTGATGCCCTTGAGCGCGTCCGGAGCCTCGGACATGATGTGGATCTTCGCAGCCCTCTCGTCCACCTCCTCTTGGGCCTTTTCCTCCATCCAGCGGCTCACCTTTTTCATGGTGGAAAGCTTCTGGTGTCTGTAGGCAAGCCTTGAGAGCTTGTCGGATAAGAACTCCACGTGGACCTTTCCCGCGCCTGCCCGGTAGCACTCCTCCGCAAGAATTGCGGCAAAATCCTCCTGCTCCGCGGCGATATTTATAATGACGCTCTGGCCTTTCTGGACGTTGACGCCGACCCTGGCTATAAGTCTGGCGTATTTTCTTATAAGACTTTTTTTCATCTTTTATTTCTCCCCTGTTGTATTCCGGTCTTTTGACAAGCCGGACCTTCATATTTTAGCAAGAGGGCCGCCCGGCACCAACGCCAAGCCGCCCTCCGCGCTTCTATTCTTTACAAATCAGATCAACCCGTGGCCTGATCAGAACGGAATGTCTCCGTCATCCGGTGAAACGGGGCAGTTTTCGCAGTCGCCGCCGCACCCGGGGAACTCCGGGCAATCGGGATCTTCATCGTCGTCCTCAAGGCTGATGGTAACTTTTTCGCCGCAGCCGGGGCACTCGATAGTTATTTCCTCTTCGGAGTCCAAAAGGTCCTCATCCACCGGCAGGATTTCTCCGCAGTTGGGGCACGTAAACTCCTCGGTATAATCCTCATCCTCGTCCTCATCGAAATCTTCGGGATCATCGTCGTCAACCCCGTAGAGAAAATCGTACAGGTCTTCCTGGGTCTCGCAGAGCTCGTCTGAAATGTCGTTCTGCTTCTCGTCAATGCTCTCGATGGAAGTGGCCATATCATCCAGCAGTTCAACGATATCGCTGAAGATCCTGCTCTCCGGGCTGCTCTCGTCCAGCTTGATCCCGTCAATAAGACCTCTGAGATAACTAACACGTTCTGTCAAATAACCCATGATGAATCCTCCTAACCAAGGGCCCTCTTATCAGGCTCTCTCCATATATTCCTCAGTTCTTGTGTCGATTCTGATCCTGTCGCCAACGTTAATGAAGAGCGGAACTCTCACTGTCGCGCCTGTCTCCACGGTGGCGGGTTTAACTGTGCCGGTGGCGGTATCGCCCTTGAATCCCGGCTCGGTTTCAATAACTTCAAGCTCAACGAAGATCGGCGGTTCGATTCCGAAAACGTTGCCTTTGAAGGACAGTATCTTGCAGATATCGTTCTCTTTAACGAATTTCAGCTTATCGCCAACGGTCTCCGCATTGATGGGAAGCTGATCGTAAGTCTCAAGATCCATGAAATAGTAGAGGTCCTCGTCGCTGTAGAGGTACTGCATGTCTCTTCTGTCGACTCTTGCGTTTTCGAACTTGTCGGTGGGGTTGAAAGATCTCTCAACTGTGGCGCCGGTAATAACGTTCTTCATCTTTGTTCTGACAAACGCTGCGCCCTTACCCGGCTTAACATGCTGAAACTCAACGACCTGCCATACGCCGTTGTCCATCTCGAAAGTAACGCCATTTCTAAAATCACCGGCTGTTAACATATATTTTTCCTCCTGAAAATGTGAGTCTTTGAAGGCTCGGCGCGCTGGCTTCACAACGCCAATCCTTTTATTCCAAATCGCTTAATTTTAACATTACGCCGCCCTAAAATCAACAACTTTTCCCGAGTGTGAAGGGCTTTGGGAGTGTCCCGGCATTTGCGCTTCAGTCTCCCGCAACCCGGTAAAGTCTCCCGGCCTGTATTGTCTCTCCCTCCGGAACGGCTATCTTCCCGGCCACCGACTCCACCAAAGCCTCATCGTCAACGTCCTGAAAATACACAAACGAGGCATGTTTTCCGTCCAGCATCGTCTCAAGATCGTACATTCCCTCCACAGTTCTGGGGGCTGCGTTGTAATTGGCAATTAGATGCATCCTTGTCTCGAAATTGGAGGCTATGAAAAGAACGCTGTCCGACGGGTCTGCTCCAACCTCTTCGCAAAGGGCGGGAATATCGGATCCATAGTTGTTTGATGCCCTTGCAGCCGCACTGTCAGAGGCCTTGTTGGGGTAAAACACGCCGAGGACCAGCACCAACGCCAATGCGATCAAAAGCGAAACCGCTGCCGAAACTATCCTGAGAGGCTTTTCTTTCCAGGCGTTGCCGAGCCTGCTCAGAAGCTCGGGCAGAAGCACGCAAAGAGCAACGGCGACAACGGTCCCCAGCCAGAACACCAGATAAGATCCGATGTATCGCTCAAAGGAGGCGACCTCCACCGCCTCGCCCGGTGTGAATACGGTCCAGTAGGATGCCAGCAGACCAAATGAATAGAAGAAAAAGCAGACGGTCACCGCCCCGAACAGACAGACCGCGTAGCCAATTCCCTCAAACTCGGTCTTTTTCAAAAGGAAGATCACGCCAAGCTGTACCAGCGCAAATATGCAGACCACAAGGACCAGGGGCAGTCCGAAGGAAATGGAGGGCTTGATCCAAGCAGCGAAAAATGCCTTGGTGGTCTGACGCTGGGTCTCCGTAAAGCCTTCCGAAAAGATCCTTACAAGCCCCCCTGCGATACCTTCTCCGTCACCCGTCGCCCCCGAAATGCTCAGGGCGATTGACCAGAATACTTTTGCTCCGGCGGCAGAAAGAACTGCGCAAAGGGGCCCTGCGAAAAGCCGCAGCTTTTCTTTCAAAGGTTCTCTTTTTTGTACTATAATTACGGCAACAGCCGCGATCATGCCGCAAACCGCAAAGGCCAGCCCGGTCTCTTTCACAAGCACCAGAGCTGCGGCGGTTACAGCCGCGGACGCATAGTTTACGGCCTTTTTTCCCTGGATCAGTTCCCAGACAAGGAAGAAGGTCATCGCCCCGAGAAGGGTGTCCACGGAGATCGACGTGAGCGCTGAAAATTTAAAGCAGAGAAGGCAGAACAGTATGGCCGCTGCAGGAACGGCGGCAAGGAACCTTCCGGATATGATGCAATTCTTTTTTTCGCATTGGTCAGTGTATCCCGTGACGAACGGGAGAAGAGACGCGACCATAAGCAGGTCCAGGGGCACAAAGGTTGCCCCTTCGCAAAGGGTCTTTGAGAAGCAGGTCCCCAGGTAACAGATCGCGGTGGCAAAGGGCGGATAGGCGGGGAAAAGTGCGTTGGTCTCACCCGACAAAGGCAGTTTCCCCACGGTGTAGAGGTTTTTCACCGCAAGGCCCCAGTGGGAAAACTCGTCGTTGAGATAATAGTACCTGCCTGCGTTCAGGAGTATCGCCCCGACGGCAAGTACTGCGAAGACCGCAAGCCCCGTCGTCAGAATGTTTTTCGCCCGCTTTTTGTCCTTTATCACCACCGCAGCAGTGACGCCAATGCCGACAACGCCAAAAGCACCAAAAACATAGGGCACTGCCGTTACAAGACCCGTCGTCAGCAGCACCGACGTGACCAGCCCTGTGAGACAGATTGCCGGCGCAAAAGCGCGGCCTATCCTGATGCCGGATACCGCCGCAATCGCCGCCGCTGCCGCTGTTATTATGACGAAGTATAGAATGGCGCTGTACATGCGTTTCCGCTCCTGTTTTGTCTGGTTTTCCGGTGGTTATTGTACTATACCGGGACGGGTATTGCAAATGCGATGCCGGTCAACAAACGCCGCAAAGGCTTTTTCAAGCATTTCTGCTCTCACTGCCCTTGCGGCGCATTATACTGTTTATTCATTTAAGACGGACGTTGGCGATTCCGTCCTCAAAGCCTTTTATCAGAAGGGCTCCGGCAGGTATTCCTGGATGGAGAGTTTGAAATTGGCGTTGAGGGTCCTGAGCTCGTCGATGAAGGCCTTGGTGTCTTTGGTGTCCTTGATCTTGATGGAGTAGGTGAGCTCGATGAGGGTGCCGCCGCTGATGACTCTTACGCCAACCAGCTTGTGGCTCTTGGTGTATTTCTGCAGCACGGGCTCGAACACACCGTCATAGTCGATGCTCTCAGGCACGGCGATCTTGAGGGTCTTCTTGACGTTGGTGGTTTTTTCAGCGGTGAAGAGCGTGTAGAGGACAGCCACAACGACGCCAATTACGACGAAGATCAGTGCCCCGAGGTACATTTTCACGCCGGAGGCAAAGCCAACCGCAACACTGAAGAAGATGAAGACCAGATCACGGGGATTGGTGAGTGTGCTTCTGTAGCGGATGATGGCCAGGACGCCTGCGATGCTGAGGGCCCTTGCGATGTTTGAACTGGTCACGGAGATCAGAAGCGCAACGGTTGCCGGCACAAAGAGGAGGACCAGGCCGAAATTCTTGTCGTAAACAAACTCGTCGGTGGTGAATTTGTGGGCAAAAAACAGTATCAGCCCGAGGAGGACGCCGACAATTACGGATGCGGACACTTCGAGAATGTTGATCCCCGCATTGATCTCAGTCAGTGATGTAAAGAATTCCTGGAACATTTTTATATTCTCCCTTCGAATGGTCTATCAGGGTGTTGTTTGCATGTATGTTTCCGCTCTCCGGACCCGCCAGCATCACGTTCTGGGGCGAGTAGTGGGAGCAGTATTTTGAGAAAGTCTGGTTTCTGTAGCCGTAAGTCGAAAGGATCTTGACAAGCCAGAAAGGAATGGCCTTGGAGGTCTTAACTTCAAGGATCGAAACTCCTTCGGGGCAGGTCCTGTTTCCCCGGGTGCCCTTGGTGAGGTCCAGTTCGTCACCTCTGGTCCTTATGTCGAAGTCGAAGGTGATGCGGAGATCCGGGTCCTGGACGCAGAAGAAGGGGAGCCTTTCGTAGCTGACCACGTTGACGAAATCGAGACGGTTTGAGACGATCACCCGCTGCAGTTCCTTCAGGATCTGGGGATTCGTGCTTTTGTACTTCGAAATGTCAAAATCATACCCGTACGCAGTGCAGTCCTTCACGAAAGCCATGGCGTCTGAAAGGACCATCCTGACCCTCCGCTTGACCACAAGGCCGCTCACTTTTCCCTTTATTTCCAGAAAAGAGGGGGCGTCCGGACCGTTCTTCTCCCCGTAGACCCGGAGCCTGACTTTCTGCCTGATCGCATCGCCGTTGATGGTCTCGTAGTAGCACTGGAGCTGGGGATTGTCCATGTAGAGACTGCTTATCGTGTAAAGACCGTTTTCGTCCACGTGTTCATCCGGTGCCACAAAAGGCCGCAAGTCATCCACAAGCTGATCCACGTCGCCGTACGTCATCGGGAATTTAAACTCGTATCTGCTGAAATTGTCCTTAAACAAAACGCCAATCTCCTTTCCGGTTTATTTGCAATCAGGTCTCTTTCTTGCTCTGCCCCGACATTATAAAGGTTTTTCTCTTCTTTTTCAAGAAAGCAGTGTGAGGCTTTGGCATTTTTTAAGTCCGTGGGGCGGTGCAGCTGCGCTGCAGTGGAGAGTGAGTAGTGAAGAGTGAATAGTGAGTAGTGTGCCTGCGGTGCGGCCGAAGCAATGCGCATGGCGCTCCACAACCGTTCACTGATCACTCATAACTGTTAACTGTCAAATACACCGCAGTTCTTTCCCGCAGCCTCAGCCCGCCTTTTTACCGGAAAATACCTTCAGATTTCTCTCTGCGACCAACTTCGCCTTTGTGGACTTCACGTTGAGGAGCACCGTCATGACCGCAAAAGTTCCAAGGGCTGTTATCACTATCTCCGGGATCATGTAAAGACCATTGTAGACTGCGCTGTAAAGGAGCGCCAGCTTGCTGCCGGCAAAATTGTTCAGGATCCATTGGCCAAAGGAATTGGTGAATTCCTCCTGGAAGAACCACTCCGCATATTCGCCAAAAAGGATAAACCCGGACAGGGTGTGGCAGACGTACCTGAGCAAGCCCGCAACGGCGCCGCCGGCAGCCGCAAGGACCGGAGCAAAGCCTTTGGAAATATTCTTTTTGGTCACGAACATGCCGCCAAGACCCACTGCGGAAAAGGCCAGCACGAAGTCAAACAGGATTATCAGAAACACCCGCCAGGCACCCTCGCCGGCAAAATAATTTGCCCCGGCGCTCTGGAGCAGCTGCAGCAGGCTGTACATGAAGCTGACCACAAGGCCCCAGCCGGTCCCAAAGATGCAGCTCACCACAACGATGGGCACCATGCTGAAAAGGGTCACCGAACCGCCGTAGGGAAGCCCCGGCAGCTTGATAAAAGAAAGAACAAACGAAAGAGCGATCATAACACCGCTCAGTGCGATCCTGAATTCCGATTTTTCCAATGTTATCACCTCTTGTCAATGATTGGTCAGACCAGCTCGTTGGTCAGGGATTTTGTCCCTGATTTCAATCAAAAAGCGGTCCTTTGATCGGACCGCCGTCGCAAGTATATCCGCAAAATACAGGTCCAAAGGACCCGATTCAGGCAAATCTCCCTACGGTGGCATTGTCCACATCAGGTTTAAGGGTTTAGGCAAACGCCAATCTCAGCCGCAGAAAAGCAGCTCCCCTGACTATCCTTGCCGGATTATAATACTTTTTTTTCCGCGTGTAAAGATTATTGGCGGGTGAGGATGGCCTCAAGTTCCTCCACGGAACCCGCGATAATATCCGCCCCTGCACCGGTGAGCTCCGCAAGGTCTCCGTAGCCGTACAGCACTCCTATCGACCTGATGCCCGCGGCTTTGGCCCCTTCGACGTCGTTTTTCCTGTCGCCCACCATAACGCAGTCGCGTTTCCCCTCTTCACCGATGCCTTCTCTTGAGATGATCTCCCGGAGGAGCGCTCCCTTGTCGTGAAACCGGCCGTCCAGGGTGTCGCCATAGACCCCGTCAAAAAGTTCACGGACTCCGAAGTGGGTCAGTATCTTTTCCGAGAAAACTTGAGGCTTTGACGTGGCAAGGATCACCTTTTTTCCGCTGCAGCGAAGCTTCTCCAGCAGCTCCCGGATGCCCGGATAAAGGGAGTTTTCGTACATACCTTTAACCGTAAAATACTCCCGGAAGCAGGCGATGACCTCCGGCGTTTTTTCCGGAGCCACTCCGCAGTACCTGACGAAGGAATCGGACAGAGGCGGGCCAACAAACTTCAGGAGAGTTTCGTCGTCAGGCATCATCGCACCGGTCTTTTTGATCGCGTATCTAACCGAGTTGAGTATTCCCGGGGCGGAGTCCGTCACAGTCCCGTCAAGGTCGAAAAACACGTACTTCATTTCCTCTCCTGTTTGCGACGTTTCACGTTGTACGCCCGCAGCCTTACAAAAGAGACGACAACGGCGAAAACCACCGCTGCTCCGAAACCGGAAACTGTAATTGCCATTGCGGTCATGGAATAGGGTGATTCGTAAGTCTTTCCGCCGTCAATGAAAGCCGTCCGGGTGCTGCTCACCGTGACCCCGCCGCTCACAACAGAGGCCGAAAGCTGCAGTTCCGAGCCGTCCTTTATACTCCTCGGAACGGTAAACACAAACTCACGCCTTGCAATATCCCTGCCGTTGGTGCCCAGTTTCTTCAGGGAATCGTACTGTTTCGTCTCCTGGTAGATCACTTTTCCCTCAAGAGAAAGGGTCAGCGTCACCTCCACCGGGCCTGGCTCATCGTTTAAGTTATTGGTCACGGCAACGTCGACCTCAAAAACGTCTCCCCTGCCGCCCGTAGCCGCATAGGATTCAATATTGACGCCAATGTTCGAAAAACCGTTTCTGACCGCCTCGCCAAAGCCCTCTCTGAAGCTGCCTCCCGCAACTGCAGCTTCCACGACTTCGCAGGGAAGAATGATGCCCCCGTATTTCCTTGAGGCCCGCCAGTATTCAACGATCTCGAGCAGCAGCCTGTCAAAACCCTCTTCAGCCAAGGAGGCGCCAAGCATTTCCACAGTCTTCCGCCACCACTCATCGCTTTCGATAATGGTCTTCAGGTCCTCATCTCCGGACAAAATATTGCCAAAAATGCAGGTGATGAGCCTTGCCGCCGAAACGCTTTTAAGGTTCCAGTCCACGTCTTTCCTTGTATGGAGAAGGGGCGCCTCGGAGGACAGATCGCCGGGGTACAGTTCGCCGCCCAGCAGTGACACGTCGCACTCCGCCACAAACCCGTTGCCTGAAGGCCTCGCAAGGCCCAAGGAGAAGGGTCTCCCTGTTTCGTCAAGCTCGCCGATCCTCTTTTTCGCTGCCTCAAGTCCCGTAATGATTTCGCTCTCACCGGCAAGATCCCAGATAATACAGGATGCGTAGTTATAACAGGTCTCCGCCAGGCCAACCATGTCGTCTATAAACTGCTCCGCATCCGAGGGCATGCCGGTCCCCGCCGGAACTGCACCAAGGGGATACTCGGAGATCAGGAAAAGCCCCGCCTCGTCGCATATCCTGTACCACTCCTCCGAAAAGACAATTCCTCTTCCCTTGACGGTGTTGATCCCCAGCTTTTTCAGATTGGCCGCAAAAAGGCGCATGGCCGCGGTATTGGCAAGTCCCAGTTCGGACATCAGCCTGTAGTCAAGGGTGATACCCGACAGGAAGGTTTCACTGCCGTTGACGCAAACGTAAATATCGTCTTCTTTTACGGTGATCTTGCGCATTCCGAACACCACGGTCCGGGTGACGTTGCCAACGGAGAACACCGCCTCGTAAAGGAATGGATTGCCCGGGTTCCACAGTTTTGTCCCATCAAAGCCCCTGAGCCTGACAGTCATTTCATATTCATAAACGCCGCTCCGCCCGTCGGTCTTCACGCTCACGGAATCCGTCCCGACTCCGTTGTGAATGGCCGCCTCGCCGTTCTCAAACAGGCCAAGCTCAAAAACGTTGACGCTGAGACTGTCCTCAAAATCAAAACCGCTGTCGGCCGACAGACCGACCCTGATGCGGATGCCGCCGGTCTCGATAAGGGGATCGATGAAGATTTTGTCTATGGATATATTTTTTCTGCACTCGATCTCCACATCCCCGTCAACGCCAATAACATCTCCCGCGCCGTAGACCGAATTCTCCCCCGACGCCAATATGACGTTCAGCCGGTTCTCCCCTTCGGACACAAACGCTGAAATGTCAATTTTTTCGCTTTTATAGGAATAAGTCCTGATCTCAACAAGACTTCCGTTCACGTATATCCTGGCGCCGTAAAACAGTCTGTCCGCCCTGAGCAGCACCGAGGAATTCTCGCTGTCGAACCCGGCAATATAAAAGGTCTTTTCAAGCAGCAGGGCCTCTGTGCCGTCCACAAGCACTCCCGGCACCGTAAACTCCTCCGGGTCTGAAGCCGGGCCGCCGTCGTAGGGATAATAAGCTTCAAGCGTCTTCCTCTCGGCGGACCATTTGCCGTTAAGCGAAACTGTGGACGGGGCGTTGCACTTGAGGTATTCGCTCCCGTCTTCGGCTTTGTCGGGAAGTTCAGTCGGCGCTTCCGTTGGCGCCTCGGTGGGTTCTTCCGTCGGCTCCTGCGTTGCTTCTTCCGTCGGCTCTTCTGACGGTTCCCCCGTGTCTTCAGGGGACAGGGTAACCTCTGCAGGGGTCTCCGTCGGAGCCTCTTCTGTTCCTTCCGGCAGGAAGGTTGACTCTTCAACTGTTTCTGTCGCCTCAGGCACCGGGGTCTCCTCGCCAAAGGCAGCTCCGCCCGAAAAACAGTACAGCGCCAATACCGCCAATGCCAGCACCAGCGCAGCAGCTCTTTTTATTCCACATGATTTTTGCTTAACTAAACCCATGGTATGTTTCCTTTTTCACGGATCGCTCAGGCCCGGTTTTCCGATTTGGATCCGTCCAGCGGTCTTATCCGGTTGGAAAACATTATAAAGAGAAAGGCCTTAAAAGTCAAATTCAGGCAAGCGGGCGAGCCTTCGGCTCGAATGGGCGCCTTCGGCGAGTGGGTGCGCTTTTGTGCAAATGGGTGTGCTTCGCACAAGCGGGCGTCTTCGGCGGGTGGGTGCGCTTCGCGCAAGTGGGTGAGCCTGCGGCCCGAAAAATTGTTATCTGTTAACTCTTCACTGTTCACTGCGCGAAGCTTCGCTTGCGCTTTGCGCACCGCTTTTGCTATACTCTCCTTACTGCGAATTTGCTGCCGTTCTTTTCGGGAACCCATTTTCTGATTGAAATGCGCAGCAAGTCACTACTCACTGTTAACTAACAACTAGGGAATCGCTTATGGCTTTACTTCTCTCCCCTGCGGGAAACGCTAAATGTTTTGCGGCCGCCGTTCAGAACGGGGCCGACGAAATATACCTGGGCCTTTCGAGCTTCAGTGCCAGGGCCGGCGCCGACAACTTCTCCCTTGAGAATCTCGGCGAGTGGGTCCGCTATGGCCACGTCCGGGGGGTCAAGGTTCACGTTGCCCTGAACACCCTTCTGAAAGACTCCGAACTGCCCCTTGCCCTGGAACTGGCGAGGGAGGCGGATCGCATTGGCGTGGATGCTTTTATCATACAGGACGTGGGGCTTGCAGAGAAGCTGGCGGGAATCGTTGGCGCCGCCCTCCATGCGTCCACTCAGATGTCCGTCATGAATCTTGCGGGCATGAAACTGGCGAAGGAACTTGGTTTTTCGAGGGTCGTTCTTGCACGGGAGCTGAGCCTTGAGGAGATCGGGGAGCTGGCGGGAACCGGTCTCATGGAGACGGAGGTATTCTGTCACGGCGCTCTCTGCATGTCCTATTCGGGCCAATGCCTTCTCAGCCATTACACCACAGGCCGCAGCGGCAACCGGGGCACCTGTTCCCAGCCCTGCAGACTCAAATATTCCCGCACCGGGGAAAGACGGGACGAAAAGCACCTCCTTAGCCCCGGGGATCTGTGCACCCTACCCTATCTTGACAAGCTGGTCGCCACAGGCGTCACCTCGCTTAAGATCGAGGGCAGGCTGAAGTCGCCGGAGTACGTTGCAGCCGTAACTGCTGCCTACAGGAGAGCTCTTGACGATCCCGGCATGGACGTTTCAGGTGCCGTGAAGGATCTTACGGTTGTCTTCAGCCGGGGCGGTTTCTGCTCCGGTCATCAGCTGGGAAAGCTTCCGCTGTCCGCCGTCACCGCAAATTACCCGGGCAAGACAGGTCTTCCCTGCGGCAGGCTGGAGGGCCGGCTGACTGTCTTCAAGAAAAACGGGATAGATCTTTTTTCCGCCTCTGTGAAGGCCTCTGAGCCCCTCTCAACAGGGGACGGCATCGCCTTTGACCGGGACCCCGCCTGCGGAGGCGTCATCAATATAATCGAGAAAAACGGCGCAAGAGCCGCCACGCTTTTTGCCGGAGAAAAAGGCAAAATTACCGTCAGCGGAACTGTTCCTCCGGGACTCCCTCAGGACCTCTCAGGCAAAGACGTTCGCATATCCAAGACCTCAGACGACGCATTCATTAAAGAGCTTCGGAAGACCTTTGCCCCCGGCGCTGAATTCCGTCGGGTACCGGTCACGGCAAGGCTCTTTGCCTCTTCGGGCAGCACCGTTCTGGAGTTTTCCGACGGGTTCAACACAGCGGCTTCTTCAATACCGCTTACAGCCGGCACCCAGGCCCCGGAATCCACTCTTTCGGAGATCATTTCCGCCACCGGCGGCACACCCTACGACGTGACCTCCGCAGAGATCTCTTCGGATTGCGGTTTCGTGACCTTTTCGACACTCAAAAAAATGCGGCGGGAAGCTCTTTCAGCCCTGACCTCGCTTCGGGAAAGGAGGGTGACCAAATGAAGTCCGCCTTTTTGTTTTCGCCCGTCGATACTGTGAACAAATCTCTTTCGGGTGCGGATATCATTCACGTCTCCTGCCTGCCCTATCTCTGCGGCAAGGCCCTTCCTGCGAAAGCTCCCTCGGGTCCGAAACTGCTTCTTTCTTTTCCTTTTATTTCAAAAGGCCGGGCCTACAGCCTCTTCTGCAGCAGATTTGCGGAATTCGCAGCATGTTTTGACGGGTTCACCCTTCAGAACATTGGCGACGACGTGACCCTAAAAGAGCTGTTTGACGCCGATCCGGCCCTTCGCCGGGAGGATTATTTCATTGCCGGCGACAACGCTTTTAACATTGCCAATAAAACCTCCGCCGGGTTCTGGCGTGGCAGGCTTGATTCCGTTGTCGTTTCCCCGGAGCTGACTCCGGAGGAGCAAAAAGAACTTGCCAACGGTTTTCCCGAGGGGCTTTTGCCGGAGGTCATCGCTTCCGGGCCTGTGATCGTGATGCGAAGCGAGCACTGCTATGCGGCTGAGGGCCCTTCCTATAATTGCGGGAAATGCGGCAAGTTTGGCCTTGGCGGAGGAAGCCTTTTCGACATCTCCGGCGGGGAACTTCCCGTTGTGACCAACCCCGTTGACTGCAACTCCGTTCTTCTCGCAAAGGCCGAAAAGTTTACCTGTTTTGACTCTGATTCCATAATTGTCCGCAACGGCTGAAAGGCGTTTACGCAGGCTGCATTGGCGTGTTAAAAAGTTTGCCCACGGGCCGTTGGCGGTGGTTGCAGGAGAATTATTACCTTGATTTTTACCATAATGGGGTGGTATACTTACTGAGCATCGCAAGTATTCTTCATCTTAAAACCGGTGTTTGGCCCGGAATCTTTGTACGGAGAAGGAATATGAATAAAATCAGATTTATTTCACTTTTGACAGCACTTACTGTGCTTTTGGCGGCTGTTCCGCTTGTCGCTTTTGCGGACTCCTCGGAGCCCGGTCTCGTGTGGGATTTCTACTACAAGTCGGATTTTGATGAGTTCAGGTTTGTGACCGTTGTGGACTGCGACGTAGAATGGGCGAACAACGCGCTCTTAATGACGTCCGATGCGTACATAGAGAACAATCTGGACGCTTACGGAGAGGCTATCGGAGACCCCAGTTTCACCATCGGGAACGCAGCTTCTTGCGGACTTGACTGCGACAAATATCAGTATGTTGCGGTCAACCTTCTGAACTCGGGAGAAGCCACCCAGTTTGAAGGACATTTCGGTACCAGTTTGCACCCTCTTGACGGCGAAAGCGTTTTTCACTTTAACATGGACGCAGGCATGACGTCTCCCAAGACATTCGTTTTCCACATGCCCACCCAGAACGTTCTCTGGACGAACCTCATTAACGCTCCCGGCGGAATCAGAGACGAAGAGATTGGCGATCCCACGGCACAGCATATGGAGGAGGGAGATTCCCACTGGGAAGGCACTCTCAACATGTTCAGGATCGACGGACCTTACTACGGCGGACGTTCCGGACTTTGCCCGGGAGACGTTCCCCTTGAAATCGTCTGGATAGCATTCTTTGAGACCGAGGAGGCTGCGCTTAATTACGCAGGACCCGATCACACAAGAGCCACCCCGGAGGTCACGGCGACCCCCGCCCCGGATCTTGAAAACATCATTCCTGCCGGAACAGTTATTTTTGACGGCGACTATTACGACGACTTCTGGCGCGGCGGAAGCCTCCTTGAGGATTACTCATACAACGAAGAGGACAACTGCTACGATCTGTTCTTTACGGAGGGAATCGATCCCTTTGTCATAATGAGTTACGACACTTATTCCGAAAGCGACGAAGCGTACGCGGTTGATCTGGACGAGTATAAAGTTATGCAGCTCAAGGTGAAGATCGATCCGAAAGCGGGAAGGGTCGGAAACATCTATTACACCACCGACGAGGCTCCCGGAGCTTTCGCCGAGGCCCAGAATATACAGTACAATTACACAAAGACCGACGACTGGCAGATAGTAAACGTCAACGGACAGTATTCACTCCCCTGGACGGGAATGCTCAGCGCCACCCGTTTCGACGTTTTCTCGACTCTGAACACCGACACCGTGGTCAAGATCGCTTACGTGGCCTTCTTTAAGACAATGGCTGACGCAGAGGCTTTTGCGGCAAACGGCAGCGTCTTCCCGGCTACACCGGAGCCCACCACTCCCCCGACGCCAACGCCTTCTCCTGAAGTGACCGCAACTCCCGAGATCACGCCGACTTCCGAGCCGGTTCCGACCGAAGAGCCTACAGCAGAGGCCAAATCCGAAAGCGGCTGCGGCGGCATACTCACCGGTTCCGCTGCGATAGTTATTGCCGGCGCAATGCTCTTCCTCGTGAAGAAAAAACACTGAACACGCTTTGCCTGCAAAGCACACAAATTTATTAATTCTACGGAGGTTAGAAATGAAAAAATTATTGTCAATTCTTCTCATCATTTCCCTTGTTCTCTCCTTCTGGACCATTGGCGCTTTTGCGGACGAAGGAACCGCTTCCGCCGTGGCGTTCTCCTACGAAGGGGCACACGATCCCGGTATCTGGCTCAACCGTTTTGATGAAGAGGGCAACTGCAACGTCGATGCTTATGCGGTTTTCAACGCCGCAGCACCGTTTACGGCGATCATTCTCCCGGCATTTTACGCAGGAAGATCCGAAAATGACCAGGACGCCGATGTCCGTATTGAGCTGTTCAAGTTCACAGGCGACAAGGCCGAATCCCTCGCAAAGGATCCGATCTTCACAACAGACGATCATCTTGACGGTGACATTACCGACTATACCATTGATTTCGGTCAGACTATCGCCGCCGGCCAATATATTTTGCGGGTCTCCGAATTGAGCACGAACCCTGAACATTTATCTCCTGGCCCCTACGCGGTTCTCCCGATCGCAGAGCACATCTATGCTTCCGATCATATCGATTTTGTATCCTATGACGACAGAGGATTCGTGTTCCAGGTTGTTTACGACGGCTCCGTTGCCGCTGACGCTTTCTTCAAGCCTCTCGAGCTCAAGACCCCCAACTACTTCAAAGACGACAAGGCTGTTCAGATCGTTACCCGCCAGGGCGACAACGCTCACCAGATCGTTCCCATGAGCGACTACGCGATCCTCACCCCTGAGATCCCCGAGGGAAAAGTTCTCAGAAAATTCACGTTCAAGAACGCCCCCACGTGGAACAACACGAACCACGACTCCGACCTCGACTGGGAAGTCTACGTCTGGGATACCGACTATGACACCACCTACGGCGGCAAGCCCATCAAGAGCGGCACTTATTTGGATCACACCGACAACGCCGACATGACCCTTGACTTTGGCGCCAAGCTGACCGCGGGCCGCAGATATCTGATCGTTGTTTACCCGTCAAACGAGGGCAAAGTCGGTTTCTGGACCGGTGCATCGATCCGCAAAGAGGGATGGGAATTCTTCGAGAACGACGAAGAGACCGAGATATACCCCGCTTGCGAGTATAAGTATTCCACATACTCCGGACCGGAAGAGACCGAGGCTCCCACCGAAGAGCCCACACCGACTCCTTACGTCACGGAGGCTCCCGAGATAACCGAAGCACCTGCAACGGAAGTTCCGACAGACGTTCCTCCGACGGATGCTCCTGCTCCCACCGAGGCTCCTACAGAAGAGCCCAAACAGACCGGCAGCTGCGGAGGATTCATTGCCGGTGGATTTGTATGCATTGGCGTTCTGGCAGCAGTCGCATTCGTTGCAAGAAAAAAGGACTGATAAGGTCCTGTTGACCGGTCTCATTTGACCGACTGTTTTTGGGGCATCCCTTCGGGGGTGCCTCTTTTTTTATATCAACTTTAGTTGCCCGGTCTTGGCCAATGGCTTCAGCATTCCAACCAGTCTTGGCCACTGTCTCTGCTCCGGCATTCCGCCCGGTTTCATTGGCGCTGCCCTGGCAATTACTTTGACAATGCCCTTTGCTTTGCGTCATTTTCCTTGAATCCTCCCGCAGTTTATCTTATAATCTAACAGAAGAAAGATTTAGGGGAACGAACTTCCATGAGACGCATTTTTAGCAGAATTAAGTACATTTTACCTGTTACGGCTGTCTTATTGGTCGTTTTTATTTGTTGTGCACCATTTGTTTCTTATGCAAAATCCGCACCTCCCGTGGACCCTGAGACCGTCCGGCGCTATACGTATTCCGGCAGTCCGAAAGTGGGGCTTTGGCTGAACAGTTTTGACGAGGAGGGCAATTGCATTGGCAACACCTACGCGATCTTCAAGGCAGGCGCCTCCTTCAACCAGTTTGGCTTTCCCGTCGTTTGGGCGGGCAGGGAGGAAAACGGAGCAGACGCCGAATACCGGGTGGCGATCTACGCTTACGACGAATCTCCGGAAAAATCCTTCGAGTCCGAGCCCCTGTTTAACGAGACCATCCATCAGAACGGCGACAACGGTTACGGCGGTATTTTCCCAATGCCCGAACCGATCCCCGCAGGCACCTACATCCTTTCTACTTCCCAGACCACGCCAAGGACAGGGGACCCAAAGCCCTACATAGTAATTCCCACCGGTACGCCTGCGCTGGGTTCAGCCTACGTCGAGTACGGCGGCACCCCCGGCGGCATGATGTGCTTTTTCGTTGATTTCATCAAGGAGGAGGGCGTTACGGACTATTTTCTGCCGATAAAAGCCGGCCACTCCTTTACCATCAACACGGACGATCCGGTCATGGTCCTCGAGAGCACCACCACCGAAGCCAGAAGGCTTTCTGAAGGAGAGACCCTTGCCGTTCTCACCGATACCATTCCCCGGGAAAAAGTCCTGACAAACTTAACGTTCTCGTCATTTCCAACCTGGGGAAACAACGGGCCCGGTTCAAATCTGTATTATGAAGTTTTTGAATGGAAAAAAGATTACAAGAACACCGTTGCCGGTGAGCCGCTTATTACAGGCGAGGTCGTGAACCACATGGACAACGCTCCGGTCGATCTTGCATTCGGCGCTTTCGCACTCCCCGGCGGCACCAGGTACCTGATCGTCACAAGGTCCTCCGGCACCGCAGCCATTGGCTTCTGGAAGTGCACAGGGGAGATACGGGTGGACAAGCCGGGCTGGCAGATCTACATGAACGGCAAAGTCACCGAAACCGAAAGACCCGAATATTCCTACACCACGGCAACGGCCACCTACCTGGAGATTCCTGAAGAGACCCCTTCGCCAACAACAGAATCTGCCTCCTCGGCTACGAACCCGCCCCGCCAAGACCAAACTCCGGCTCCCTCCAACGCCAACACCGGATGCGGTTCAGCCTTAAGTTCCCCACTGATCGCAGTCATGTTTGTGGGCCTTTCCCTTTGCCTTATACCACGCACCAAAGGCAAAAAGAGGTAAAATTTCGCTCGACTGGAGGGCCTGCAAAAATCAGTGCTTCAGCCGCCAATAATTTTAGATTTGCCGCGCCAGCGGCTTTTTTTCTCTACTTTTACTGCAAATTTAAACATCGGTCCATAAAACCCACAAATCGTCTTTAGAAACCCACAATCAAAATACTCTAACCCACTTTTGAACTGCCGGCTGTTGGCCTTGCGCTTCTTTGCCTCAGGTTTCCCACAAGAAACCCACATGTGATTGTGGGTTTCTTGTGGTTTTTTCGTTGTCAGATGATTGTTTTGTGGGTTTTCAGTTGTTTCGGTTCGCGAATCAATTGGTTTCCCACCACGATCCTCGAGTTTCCCACAATTTGCGGTGTTTAACCCACAATTTGGGGCGTTTTTCCCGCTTTTTGGGACACTTTTCCCACAATACGAAGTAGATTTCCCACAACAGAGATCCTTTATAAGCAGACCGTCAGTTACAGAATCTGCCGATTTTGTCCAGTTTCTCAGCTGTTTCTGATTTATTCTTTTCCTGCGTTTCCTGTCGTCTGCAGATTTTAGGGTTCTTGCGTTTAGAAAACCCACAATTGGTTGTGGGTTTCTCCGTGCAGATAGATTGCCAGTATAATAAACCCACAATTAACCCACAATGATTTCTTGTTTTCCCACAGAAGCACCTTGTTAATGTGTCTTATTCCACGCCCCTGTGGGTTTTCGGTATGTTGTTTGTGGGTTTTTTGTGGGAAACTTTTTGCAGCATACGTCGCAATTATTTTATTCGCCGTCAGATAAACGACTGTTAACTCAAAGGCACTTCTCGTGCAGATTTCATGTTTCTCAGCAACAAAAAAAAGACGCCTCTCGGCGTCTCTTTTTAGTTACCCGGCAATGACATATTTTCGCGAGCCGCTTCCGGCGAACTATC
>CAMZBI010000027.1 GCA_947304585.1 uncultured Clostridia bacterium
CTGTTTGAAAGTGTTTGAAATTTTTTTATCCTAATGCATTAAGCGATTGCCCTGGAAGGAACTCGATAGAGGTTGAAACAAGCGGTCGGTTTGGTATATAATGGAACAGGGGAGCGCCCCTTATAAAATTCCTCAGGGAGATTGTTTTAATGAAGGTAGTTATACTTGCCGGAGGCCTCGGAACCAGGATCTCCGAAGAAAGTCATCTGAAACCGAAGCCGATGATCGAGATAGGTGAAGAACCGATCCTTTGGCACATAATGAAACACTATTCCCATTACGGGTTTAACGATTTCATAATCTGTCTGGGTTACAAATCCTTCGTTGTGAAGGACTATTTCGCTAATTACTATCTGCACACGTCGGACGTGACTTTTGACATTGGCAATAATACAGTAAAATACCTGAAAAACGAGCAGGAGCCCTGGAAGGTGACCCTTGCAGAGACCGGCCTTAACACCATGACCGGCGGAAGGATCCTGCGGGTTAAGGACTACATCGGCGACGAGACCTTCATGCTCACCTACGGCGACGGCGTCTCCGACGTGGATCTTAACAAGCTTCTTGAGTTCCACAGAAGCCACGGGAAGATAGGCACACTGACGGCGGTGTCGGCGGTCCAGAGGTTCGGTGTTCTTGGCCTTGACGGAAACGTTGTGAGCCAGTTCAGAGAAAAGAAGGACGACGATTCCGGCACCATCAACGGCGGATTCATGGTCCTCGAACCGGAGATATTTAACTATCTAAAAGACGATTCTACTGTATTTGAGAACGAGCCCCTTGAGACCCTTGCAAGCGAGGGCAATCTCATGGCTTACAGACATCAGGGATACTGGCAGTGCATGGACACCCAAAGGGACAAGAAGAATCTCGAGGCTCTCTGGGAAAGCGGCAAGGCGCCATGGAAGACCTGGTGACGGTTTTACTAAAGAATTATGACTGACGGCAGATTCGGCATCAAACGGAAATATTGTTACGATAAAGCCTTCTTTGATTTTTTCAGGGGGAAGCGCATTTTTATCACAGGCATCAGCGGGTTCAAAGGATCGTGGATGCTTAAAGTTCTTTCTCTTGCCGGCGCTGTTGTCACCGGCTATTCCCTCGAAGCGCCCACAGAACCGGCGCTTTTCGATATTATCGGCGGCGAGGATCTCTGCACCTTCGTAAGAGGCGATGTCCGTGATCTTGAGTCTTTAAAGAAGGCTTTTGATGCCGCAGCACCCGAAATAGTGATACACATGGCGGCACAGCCCATCGTCCGGGAATCCTACAGAAATCCGGTATACACCTACGGCACCAACGTCATGGGAACCGTAAACATTCTCGAATGCGTAAGGCTTTCGGACTCCGTGAAAACGTTCCTGAACGTTACGACGGACAAGGTTTACAGAAACCTTGAAAGGCAGGAGGGCTACAAAGAGGACGAAGTGCTTGACGGGTACGATCCGTATTCGAACAGCAAGTCCTGCTCGGAGCTGGTTACGGGCAGCTATCTGCGTTCTTTCCTTAAGGACAAAGGCGTTGCGGTTTCCACTGCGAGAGCCGGCAACGTCATTGGCGGAGGCGATTTTGCAAAAGATAGAATAATTCCCGATTGCGTAAGAGCTGCAGGCAGGGGAGAACCCGTTGGCGTCAGGAATCCCTATTCCGTTAGGCCCTATCAGCACGTTCTGGAGCCGATCCTTGCCTATCTAATGATCGTGAAAGAGACGTACGAGCATCCGGAACTGGCGGGAAACTACAACGTGGGACCTGATTACAGCGACTGCGTGCAGACCGGTGTCCTTGTGGATTGCTTCAACAAATGCTGGGGCCTCGGTTTCGACAGTTTTCACGGGGACAGCGATTTCAGGCCCCATGAAGCGGGGCTTCTGAGGCTTGACTGCGACAAGATCAAGAACACTTTCGGCTGGGCTCCTTTGTGGAATTACAGGAAGGCTGTAGCGGCGGTCGTGGAATGGTCAAAAGTATATCTTGAGTGCGGCGGAATCTTTGACGAACCTTTGCCTGCTGACGGTAAACGGTCCGCTTTTGGGCCTGTCTCCGAGGTCATGGAGAAGCAGATAGCCGAGTTCTGTGGCGGAAAGTGAACCGTAACAGCGGACGTGCTCTGCCATTTCCTTTGCAACTTAATTAAACGAACCGATATTCCCTTAAAGCTGGGAAAAATCAAATTATAAACCGGAGTGTCTTACATGTTTGAAAATATGAACGAAGAAGAGGCAAGGCTCAAAATACTTGAAGAAGTCAGAGAATACTGCTCTTTGTTTCATAAGAGAAAGCCCTACAAAAAAGGCGACAGGATATCCTACGGCGGCAGGGTCTACGATCAGGAGGAGATGTCGAATCTCGTTGACGCTTCGCTGAAATTCTGGCTCACCTCCGGGGAGTATACAAGGGAGTTCGAAAAAAAGTTTGCGGAGTATCTTGGCGTTCCCTATTGTCTTCTGGTCAACTCCGGCTCTTCCGCCAATCTTCTGGCGTTTATGACTCTCACTTCGCCGCTTCTCGGCGAAAGAAGGATAAAACCGGGTGATGAAGTCATTACTGTTGCCTGCGGATTCCCCACCACCGTGGCGCCAATGATACAGTACGGCTGCGTGCCGGTGTTTGTCGACGTGACGATTCCTCAGTACAACATCGACGTTTCAAAACTTGAGGAAGCCTGCTCTGATGAAAAAACCAAGGCGGTCATGATCGCCCACACCCTGGGAAATCCTTTCGACCTGAAGGCGGTAAAAGAATTCTGCACAAGGCACGGGCTGTTCCTCGTAGAGGACAACTGCGATGCTTTGGGTTCGGAGTATTACATAGACGGAGAAAAACATCTCACAGGTACCGTTGGCGATATTGGCACCTCAAGTTTTTATCCCCCTCACCACATGACCATGGGAGAGGGCGGCGCTGTCTACATGCGTGATCCGCTTCTCCGGAAGATCGCTCTTTCCATGAGAGACTGGGGAAGGGACTGCATGTGCCCCTCGGGCCGGGACAATCTCTGCGGCCACCGTTTCGACAGACAGTACGGGGAGCTTCCCCTCGGCTACGACCATAAATACGTATATTCCCACCTGGGATACAACCTGAAAGCCACGGATCTTCAGGCAGCCATTGGCGTTGCCCAGCTTGAAAAAATGCCTTCTTTTGCGGAAAAGAGAAGACACAACTTTGAATACCTGAAAGCGGCTCTCGAAAGGGGCCTGCGTGAAAGGGGTCTCTCCGAAAAGGTCATTCTTCCGGAGCCCTGTGAAAATTCAAGACCCAGCTGGTTCGGTTTTCTCATGACCTGTAACGGCTGCGACAGAAAAAAGATCGTCGGTCACATCGAGGCCAAGGGCGTTCAGACCAGAATGCTTTTTGCGGGGAACCTTATCAAGCATCCCTGCTTTGACGAACTCCGGGAGACCGGAAAGGGCTTCAGAGTCTGCGGAGGACTTGAGAACACGGACAGGATACTCAAGGACACCTTCTGGATTGGAGTTTATCCCGGAATGACAGACGAGATGCTGGACTATATGGCCGAAACTGTTGTGGAGGCATTTTTCGAAGAAGCGGGCGGAGGCAATTAAATGATCAGAATTCTTCTTAACGGCGTCCTTGGCAGGATGGGAGAAGCGGTAAACTCCGCAGTCTCGTTAAAAGAAGACGTCGAAATAGCTCTCGGAGTTGATCCGGCATATTCGGAGGACAGGGCTTTTCCTTTCCCGGTTTACAGCAGTCTTCAACAGGTTCCTGAGGATGCGGATTTTGATGTTATCGTGGATTTTTCCAGATTCTCGGCTGTTCCGGAGCTCCTCAAATTTGCAGTCTCAGCGGGAAAACCTCTGGTCCTCTGCACCACAGGGCTCACCCCCGAGATACTTTCCCTTGTGGATGAGGCTTCAAAAAATATCGGCATCTTCAGATCCGCCAACATGTCCGTTGGCATTTACGTGCTCACTAAACTTGCCAAAGAAGCTGCGGCAATGCTTGGCGGCGATTTTGATATTGAGATCGTTGAAAAGCACCACAACAACAAACTTGACGCCCCTTCGGGCACGGCCCTTGCAATTGCAGACTCTATCAACGACACCCTTGGCGGCAGTCTTGAATACGTTTTCGACCGGCACGACAGACTGCAGAAAAGAGACAAAAAGGAGCTTGGTATCAGCAGCGTACGGGGCGGAAACATTGTGGGCGACCACGAAGTGATCTATGCCGGCAGAAACGAAGTAATAGAATTATCTCACAGAGCCCAGTCCCGGGAAGTCTTCGCTGACGGAGCGGTAAGAGCTGCCCTGTTCATGGCAGGCAGACCTGCGGGAAAATACAGTATGGAGGATCTCTTCAAATGAAAAAGTTTGTTCTTTTGATTCTTGCACTTGCCCTTGTTTCGGCTTTTGCTCTCACTTCGGCCTATGCCGATGAGACAGGCAAATACATTTTGCCCGGTGCCATCGTCGATCTCACGACCCAGGAGGGCTATGACGATTTCTGCGCCAAGGCTGCGGAATTCGATCTTATTTCGCTCACCACCGGTGAGTACACCGTCCACGGCACCAACGGCCTTGTGGAGTGGGAATTCATTCAGGAAGAGGACGGAACTTCTTTTGCAAGATTCAAACCCATTAAGCCTCTTGACGAGAACGGCAAGGACGAGAACGGCGAAAGACCGGCCAACGAAGGCGACTTCCGTATGACCGCAGAGATCGAGTTCAAGATTGCGGATTACGATTATATTTCATTCTGCTACAGAACTTCTCCGAAGGCTCACCTTTCCCAGAACCAGATATACGTGAGGGACGACACCCACGACGGTGAATTCCAGGCCACAGTCGGAATGTGGACAGCTCCCGGAATGAAAAACAAGGGAGAATGGACGGTTAAGACGATCCAGATCAGTAAATCTTTCTCCGCTGCTGAAGGAACCTTCAAAAGCATCAGGATACCCATTGCCGGCAGGGTCAATGAATATGTGGACATAAAGTACATCGTTGTCTTTAACAGCAAGGATCTTTGCGCGAATTTTGACATCAACGCCTATCACGAGGCGGTGAAGGCACTTGCACCGGAGCCCACCGAAGAACCGCCAACGGAAGTTCCGGAAGAGCCCACACAGGCCCCCGAAACCGAGGCTCCAAAGGATACACAGGCTCCGACAGCCGAACCGGAGGACAAAGGGTGCGGCGGATCTTTCGCAGGACTTCTTCCTCTTGCGGTCCTTGTTCCGGCGGTTTTACTCAGAAAAAAGAGGCATTGATCTTAGGGAGGTGCTTTAAATGATCTCATTTGCCATTGGCGTTATTATTGTAATTCTTGCGGCCCTTTGTTTTGTTATCGCCGCCACTTTTGCAAAAAAAGCAAAAATGGGCAGCTATGACGTTGGCAAACAGACCGTAGCAAGAAATATTGCGATCGTTATCGGACTGATCTTTATTGCTACGCTTTTTGTGATACCGGCGAGCATCCACACTGTTGAAGCGGGAAGCGTTGCCGTTGTGAAGGAACTTGGCCGGGCCGTCGACACCAGATCCTCAGGCATGTATTTTGACCTCTGGTTCACCAGAGAATACGTCTATTATGACATTACCGTTCAGCAGGAGGACGTGAGGACCGCTGCATATTCAAGCGACGCCCAGACCATGGACATTGAGATGGTGGTTCAGTACCAGATCCAGCCGGAGCACGCCATCGATATTATCAACAACTACGGCTCACTGACCAATCTCTCCAACAGGATCCAGTCCGTTTCCATCGAAAAAGCCAAGACCGTTCTTTCCTCAAAATCTGCAATGAACATCATTGAGACGAGAGCAACCGTTTCCCCGACCATTGAAGAAACGATCAAAAAAGCGATCTCCGGAGATTACTACGTGAACATCACCACCGTTGTCGTGACCAACATTGACTTCTCCGACGCCTTCGAGAACACCGTTGAGGAGAAGATGATCGCGGAGCAGCAGAAACTGAAGGCCGAGTACGAAAAGGAAAAGGCCATCGTTGAAGCTCAGAAGGAACTGGAAGTTGCCAAGCTTGAAGCGGAAGCCATCGTTGCCACCGCCGAGGGTAACGCAGACGCCAAACTTGCTCTCTCTCAGGCCGAGGCGGAATCCATAAGGCTTAAATCAGTCGAGATCGCCCGTATGTTGGGATTTACGGTAAAGGAACAGAAAAATGGCGACGAGGTCGTATACTCCATTGATTTTGAAGGAAAGACCGCCGAAGAGATCGCTGTGATATCTGATTATCTCAAATATATAGAATATCTCAGCGCCTGGGACGGCAAACTGCCCACAACTTACGTGACAGGCTCCGGCGCCGACCTTATACTGCCTTCTGCTCAGCCCCAGGAGGCCGGCGGCAACGTTCAATAATATGATTTTTCTGCGGCGGGCTGACCTTTCCCGCCGCTTTTGACAATATTACCGGGAAGGGCTTTAAAAACATTGGCCCATTCACGTTCCGGCGTTAGAGTTGTTTTAAGGGACAAACAGAATGGCTTTCATTGATGACAAATTCATGCTGAAAGGCGAAATTGCGGAGAGACTCTATTTCGAGACCGCCAAAAATGCACCGATTTTTGACTACCACTGCCACATAGACCCAAGGGAGATCTATGAGGACAGGCGGTTTGACACCATTACTTCCATCTGGCTCGGCGGGGATCATTACAAATGGAGACTTCTCCGGAGCAACGGCGTTGCCGAAAAGTACGTTACGGGTGATGCCACAGACTTTGAGAAGTTCGAAAAGTTCTGCGAGCTCATGCCGAAGCTTGCCGGCAATCCCATGTACGTCTGGTGTCACATGGAACTTAAAATGTATTTCGGATACGACAAGCCCCTTTCCCCTGACACCTGCCGGGAGGCCTGGAATTATCTCAACGAAAAACTGAAGGACCCTTCATTTTCTGCCAGAAACATTATCAAGCGGTCGGGCGTCAAAATGATCGGCACAACCGACGATCCTGCGGACGATCTTTCATGGCACAAACTGCTTCTTAAAGACAGTTCTTTTGATTTCTGCAAGGTACTCCCTTCCTTCAGACCCGACAAATCACTACATATCGAAAACCAAGGTTTTGTCGCATATATAGACAAGCTTGCCAAAGCTTCCGGCACACCCGCCAATGATCTCAAGGGCCTTAAAGAGGCCCTGCGAAAAAGGTTTGAATTCTTTATAAGCCTTGGCATGAAAGCCACGGATCACGGCCTAAACTATTTTGCTTTCAAAGAGACAGATGACGAAGAGGCTAACCGAATTTATAAGAAAGCCCTTGACGGCGAACCTGTAACGTCTGATGAGGCTGTGGCCTATATGTCCAATCTGCTGGTGTTCCTTGGCGGGCTGTATACAGAAAAAAATATTGTCATGCAGATACACTACGGCGCACAGCGGAACGTCAATTCCCTTGCATTTAAGGCCCTCGGCCCCGACACCGGCTTTGACTGCATGTCCACAAGACCTGCATCCGATGAGCTGACGAAATTCCTTGACGCGCTTCTCAGAAACAATGCGCTTCCGAAGACTGTCATCTACTCTCTCAATCCCGGCGACAACGAAATGATCGACACCGTGATCGGCTCCTTCCAGGGTGAGGGCGTTTGCGGCAGGATCCAGCACGGCGCTGCCTGGTGGTTCAACGACACGGGATCGGGTATTAAAAAGCACCTGGAGTCCCTTGCCAATCTCACCGTCCTCGGCAATTTCATCGGCATGCTGACTGACTCCCGCTCCTTCCTGTCATATGCAAGGCATGACTATTTCAGAAGGATACTCTGCTCGTTTATCGGCGGACTTGTGGAAAACGGCGAATACCCGGAGGACAGAAAGCAACTGGATGAACTTGTTTACGGGATCTGCTACGGGAACGCGGAGAGATATTTTGGCAGTGAGCACGGCTGACGCCGCGAGTTGGTGCGCTTTGCGCAAGTGAGTGGCTGCGCCACAGTGAATAGTTAACAGTTGCGAGTGAACAGTGGTCAGTGGACAGTTGTGGAGCGGCTTCGCCGCGATTACTGAAATAGCCGGAGGATACGATGAATTATACGGATTTTTTGAAAGAGCAGGGCATAGTGCCCGTTATAACAATAAATGATTCAAACAAGGCCCCTTATGTTGCGGAAGCCCTTGCCGAGGGCGGCATAACCTGCGCGGAGATCACGTTCAGAACCGCTGCGGCGGCTGAGGCAATTAAACTCGTTTCGAAGACCCACAGTGATTTTTTCCTCGCTGCAGGGACCGTTTTAACCGTGGAACAGGCGGCATTGGCGGCTGAAAGCGGTGCAAAACTTCTTGTGGCGCCGGGCTGCGATCCGGAAATAGATGACTGGTGCGTAAAAAACAATATGCCCTATGTGCCGGGAGCCGCGACTCCCACCGAGATCGGAACACTTCTTTCAAGGGGTCATGAGCTTATTAAACTGTTTCCGGCGGAGGCCCTTGGCGGGATCAAATATCTCAAGGCTGTCAGTGCTCCGTTTAACATGATAAAATTCATGCCCACGGGAGGTGTCTCAACAGGTAATTTAAAAGATTATCTGGCCCTCAAACAGGTCCTCTGCTGCGGAGGAAGCTGGATCGCTCCCGCGAAGCTCATTGACGAGGGCAATTTTGCGGAGATCAGAAGGCTTTCTGCTGAGGCAAGAAGCATCGTTAAGGAGGTGCAAAGATGAAAGTTGTTACTTTCGGTGAAATCATGCTCAGGCTCTCTCCTGAGGGTTATAACAGGCTGTTTCAAAGCGACAGGATGATCGCAACATTCGGAGGGGCCGAGGCAAACGTGGCCGTTTCCCTTGCTTCCTTTGGACTTGATTCCGGATTTGTCACAAAGCTTCCTGAGGGTCCGACGGGCGACGGTGCGATAAGTGCTCTCCGGGCTTTTGGCGTCGATACCGGGTCGATTGTCAGGGGCGGGCAGCGCATTGGCGTTTACTACATGGAGAAGGGGGCTTCCCAGAGGCCGAGTTTGTGCATTTATGACAGGGCTCATTCCTCCATTGCGGAGTGTTCTCCGGAGGACTTTGACTGGGAGGAGATCCTTGGCGATGCCTGCTGGTTCCACTTTACAGGGATCACGCCGGCCCTTTCAGAACAGGTGGAGAGGACCCTTGAAAACGCCCTTAAGACCGCCAAAGCCCTCGGGATCACGGTTTCCTGCGACATAAATTACCGTTCAAAACTGTGGCCAAGGGAAAGAGCCTCGGAGGTCATGACGCGGCTGATGGAGTACGTTGACGTCTGCATTGCCAATGAAGAAGACGCAGCCGACGTTTTCGGCATCAAAGCAAATGGTTCCGACGCGTCAAAAGGCATTGTGGATTCCGAAAGCTACAAGGAAGTGGCGGTAGAACTCACAAAGAGGTTCTGCCTGAAATATACCGCCATAACGCTGAGAACGTCAAAGTCCGCCAATGACAACGACTGGCAGGCCATTTTGTACGACGGCAACGCTTTTTACAGCTCGGCCAAGCATTCAATTCATATCGTTGACCGCGTTGGAGGGGGCGACTCCTTCGGCGCAGGCCTTATCTACGGTATACTTTCCGGGAAAGATCCGGAGGGAGCAGTCAGGTTTGCCGCAGCGGCTTCCTGCCTGAAGCAGACTATCGAGGGAGATTTTAACAGAGTTACCGTGCAGGAAGTAGAAAAATTGGTCAGCGGCGACGGCTCCGGAAGGATAAAACGCTGATCCGGAATCTTCGAACAATATACATAAACGGGACCTCTGTTCACACCGGGGCCCCGTTTCTTATTGAAATTATAGGTAAAATCAGTCTTCTGTCTCGATCACGGCAATTCCCAGGTCTTTCAACACCTGTTCTCCGTCCGGGAGGGCGGGACAGCCGCTCATGAGTTCCGAAGCGTTCTGGACCTTCGGGAAGGCGATAACGTCTCTCAAACTGTCTGCGCCGCACATGACCATGGTCAGCCTGTCAAGGCCCATGCCGGATCCGCCGTGAGGAGGTCCTCCGTATTTATATGCGTCCACCAGGAAACCGAACTTGCGGTCGATCTCCTCCTGGGTAAGACCGAGGGCGGCGAACATCTTCTCCTGAAGTTGCCAGTCGGTGATCCTTATAGATCCTGAAAGCAGCTCCGTTCCGTTGAGGACCATGTCGTAGCACTTCGCCCTGACTTTACCGGGATCGCTCTCAAGGTAGGGCAGACACTCTTCAAGAGGCATCGTGAAGGGGTGGTGCATGGCGTCCCAGTGATTCGTCTCCTCGTTCCACTCGAAGAAGGGGAATTCGGTGATCCACAGGAAATTGAACTTGTCCTTAGGAATGATGTCAAGCTTTCTGGCAACGATCTGTCTGAGTGCGCCCAGCGTAGGAAGCACCACGTTGTCCTTGTCGGCAACGATGAGCATTACGTCGCCTTTTTTCATTCCGCACTTTGATGTCAGTGACTCAAGTTCTCCTTCTTTCAGGAATTTTCCGAAGGAACAGCCGGGTGCGTCCTCGACCCAGCGGATGTAGGCAAGGCCTTTGGCGCCAATGCCTTTGGCGTGCTCGGTGAGCTTGTCGATCTCCTTGCGGGTCAGTTGCTCTGCTGAATTTTCGGCAATGATGCACCTGACGCTTCCACCGTTTTCCAAAGCCTGCTTAAACACCACGAAATCGATATCTTTAACAAGCTGCGAAATGTCTGTAATTTTGAGACCGTATCTGGTGTCAGGCTTGTCGGTTCCGTAGCTGTTCATGGCCTCGGCATAGGTGAGCTTAGTCATTGGCGTCTCAACGTCAACGCCAAGAACCTCCTTGAAGACTCTCTTGATGAAGCCCTCGTTCATGGCCATTATGTCTTCCTGTGTAGCAAAGGACATCTCCAGGTCTATCTGAGTGAACTCGGGCTGTCTGTCGGCCCGGAGATCCTCGTCTCTGAAGCATCTGGCGATCTGGATATAGCGGTCAAAGCCTGCCACCATCAGCAGCTGCTTGTAGATCTGGGGGGACTGGGGCAGAGCGTAAAAGTGACCCTTGTGGATCCTTGAAGGGACAAGGTAATCCCTGGCTCCCTCGGGAGTGGGCTTTATCATCATCGGGGTCTCAATCTCGTAGAAACCGTTCTCGTAGTAATACTGCCTGGCGACTCTTGCGATGTCGTGGCGCATTTTAATGTTCCGCTGAAGCTCCGGCCTGCGAAGGTCTATGTAGCGGTAGCGGAGAGAGGTCTCGTCCTTGACCTTTTTATTGTCGTTGACCTCGATGGGCGGTGTTTTTGCCTGGGACAGGATCTTTAGGGCAGACACATCGATCTCGAGAGCGCCGGTCTTCAGATTTGTGTTAACCGCGCCGCCTCTTTTAACAACGGTTCCGTGGGCGCAGACAACAAACTCGGCTCTGCAGGAGAGGGCTTTCTCAAACACGTCTGCCGGGGTCTTGTCGCCAAAGGCCAACTGAACGATGCCCGTTCTGTCCCTAAGGTCAATAAAGATCAGGGAACCAAGATCGCGTCTTCTCTGGACCCAGCCCATGACGCAGATCCGGCTGTCGATCATTTCCTCGGCAACTTCCCCGCAGTAACACGTCCGCCTGTCTTCGGAAGTTAAAAATTCTGACATTTTGATTTCTCCTTATTAAAGAGGTTTTTTGATAATTTACGTTCAAATGGGGTTGCCGTCTTTGTCAAACAGAGGCAGCTTCTCAAGGAAGATGATATCGTCTCTCTCTGCGGCTTTTCCCTCGGCAAGGATCGCCATTTTCGCAACGATAATACCGCCGGCCTTTTCGACAAGGGCCTCAACGCCTCTGATAGACTCGCCAGTCGAGATAACGTCGTCAAGAACAATGATCCTCTTGCCCTTCATCAGCTCTGCGTCAGCCACGTCAAGGTAAAGTTCCTGCCACCTTGCAGTCGTTATGGACCTGACTTTTGCGCTGAAAACGCCCCTCATGTAAAGCTTGGGATCTTTCCTGGCGAGCAGGTACTTCCGGTTTCCGTCAATCCTCGACATCTCGTGGATCAGAGGTATCGATTTTGCCTCGGGTGCGATGATGTAATCGTACTCAGGCGCCTTTTCCAGAAGGGCTTTGGCGCAGGCCGTGGTCAGTTCAGGATCGCCGAAAATAACAAAAGCGCCAATCTTTAAATCTTCGTTCAGCGGGCAAAGAGGCAGATCTCTTTCAACACCCGCAATGTTCATGTGATAATACTGTTGAGACATAAAACACACCCTCCGGCAAGATTTTATATGCGCAAAAACGCCAATTTTTAGCAGCCGCAAAACGGCTTCAATCGAGTGTTGATTTTATTACCAAACAGGGGCGGTGTCAAGTGCGCATGTGCGCAAATGGGTGTGCTTCGCACAAGTGGGTGTAGCTTCGCTGCAAGTGGGTGCGGCTGCGCCGCAAGTGTGCGCACTGTGCGCAAATGGGTGCGCTGCGCGCAAGTGGGTGCAGCTTCGCTGCAAGTGGGTGTGGCTGCGCCGCAAGTGTGCGCACTGTGCGCAAATGGGCGTGCTTCGCACAAGTGGGTGCGGCTGCGCCGCAGGGGGAGTGAACAGTAAGTGAATAGTGAGCAGTTGCGGTGCGGCGCTGTTTTGCTGAAGGCGCCGCGATTGCTGCTTTCTGAGACGCAAGCGTCGCCCCACTTGCGGAGCCAAGCTCCGCCCTCACTTGCAGTGCCTCGCACTGCACATACTTGCGCCGAAGGCGTACCTTAACTATTCACTGCATAAACACGCGCAAGTGGGCAATCCTTGCTTGCGCACTTACGCATGTTTATGCTATCATTTTCTTATCTGAAAAGCCGGAGGCGTTTATGAAAACCACCTATGAATTTGTTAAAGAGAAAATGCAGACCGTTCAGCCGAAATGTTCCTTTGACGGTAAAGATTATGATGCCTGGAAGGCCGGGGCAAGGAAAAAGCTCCGTGAGCTTCTTGGACTCGACAAATTTGAAAAAACAGATCCCCGCACGTCCGTCGAATACCGCAGAGAGATCGAAGGCGCTGAGGAGATCAGATTCACTTTTGAGAGCGAGGAGGGCTACAGGGTCCCCTGCCATCTGCTGATCCCGAAAAACGTTCAGAACCCGCCGCTCATTATTTGTCTTCAGGGCCACTCGCCGGGAATGCACATATCCCTTAACAGGCCGAAGAACGACAATGAGAAGAATTTCATTCGTTTACATGACGGTGATTATGCAATAAGAGCGGTGAAAGAGGGGTTTGCGGCACTGACACTTGAGCAGAGAAATTTCGGTGAGATGGGAGGCACTTACTGCATGCCTTCGTCGATGACAGATCTGCTTATGGGAAGAACTACAATTGGCGGCAGGGTCTGGGATATTTCGAGGGCCATCGACGTCGTGACAACGGAGTTTAAGGATCTTGTGGATGTATCATGCATTTCCCTTTTCGGACATTCCGGGGGAGGGACTGCTTCTGCTTATACGGCTGCCCTTGAGGACAGGCTTTCGCTGGTGGTCTCATCAGGAGCTATGGCGTCGTTCAAGGATTCCATTGGCGCAATTGAACACTGCCCCTGCAACTATGTGCCGGGTATTGCCAATGTATTTGACATGGGTGACCTTGCGGCCATGGCCTGCCCGAAATATTTTATTCAGGTTTCGGGAAGAGATGACGATATTTTTCCTCTTTTTGCGGCAGAAAGGGTATTTAAAGCGGGACACGCAGCCTATGAGGTCAACGGTGTCCCGGATAAAATGAAGCTTATTATTGGAGAGGGCGAACACAGGTTTTTTGCCGATCCCACCTGGAAACAGATACACGAATTCCTTAAGAGGTGATCGCGATCAGGAAGTAAATTCTCGAACGAACAGCTTGCCAAGCTTGATGACACAGTCGGAGTCGTAGTGGTAAATGTCCACTTCTCCGGCTGGTTCGTTTTTAGTGGTGAGTCCTTCGGCAATGGTGTCGATGTAGCGGCAGTCGCTGCGGCTTTCGGCATAGGTCTTTTTAATCTCGTTCAACTCTTTGTAAAGAGGCCAGATCTCGCTGATTCCGGCGTCCACGTAGATGCAGTTGTCGAATAGGCCTTTGAAGGTATTGGCAAGGTCGCCTATCATGCAGTCATAGAGCCTTGCGTACTGCGCGGTGGTCTCAGGGAGGCAGGCGTCGTTTTCACCCTGCATCCAGCAGAAGGCTTTGACTTCGGGCTCGTAACCGATCGAGGACAGATACGAGACACTCTCCGAGAGGATCTTCACCAGCTCGTTGTAGGCCCAGCCCGGTCTTATCGGGTCGCCGGTGCCGTACTCCTCAACAATGTTTTTCTTCTGAGATGCGTAGGCTTCCGGGTCGTATTTGGGGTCGCCGGAGGGCGAAAGAAAATCGGTGTGGAGGGACATGCCGCCGTAGGCGCATTTTACGATAAAATACTCTCTTTCGGGATACATTTCGCTGAGGGCCTCGGCGATGCCAAGCTCAGGGCCAACGGTAGCCTTTGTCGCTTCCGTGCAGCCCACAGTAGTCTTTACGAAGCCGTTGCTTTTCTTGTCGTGGGAATAATAGTTGATCAGTATTTTGTCGAAGCCGTCGTTCCACTTTTTGATGAGTTTTTCGTCAAAATGCAGGGGAAGGCATTCGATACGGCCCACGCCAACAGCGTTTGACTGGCCCGAAAGTATTATTATCTCAGCTTTTTTCATCGCTTTCTCCTTTTTGCCAAAGCGGTTGTGTTCAGCAAAATGCGGGCGTGATACCGCAAATGTACTCAGACCTTCGTCATATCGTAGCACATTTTGTATTTTGTGACGCCGTTTTGGCTGTACACGGTTGCGAAGGTATTGGCGTTTTCAAAGAGAGGGGATCCGTAATGGAGCGCTTTGAGTATGCCCCGCTCGTCAGTCATCATCATAAAGATCTTTCCCGGCTCCTGGAGAAGGGTGCGTATCACGAAATTCCTTTCGAGGCTTAACACGGTATTTTCTACCTGGCGGGCTTTGGAAGGGTCGAATTCAAGCATGGCGAGGGCAATGCCGTGCTTTTTGCAGCGCTCCTTGATGTAGGGCAGATTTTCTTCCCGGAGCAGGTCTTCGACGACACTGTTGTCGACTTTGAATTCGTTGTCGTATACAAGTCTGAAATTTGTGTTCCTGAACATTTTTTCCAGACAGTTTTCAAGATGGTCTGTGAGTATGCCGGTGAAAAAATCGGGTTCAAAAGTGACGTTAAGCCTTGACGGGTCCGAAGGATCTTTTTCGCCCTTGTATTCCAGGCCCAAACCGATCTTCATGGAGTTTAAAAGAATGTCTGCAGGGATGTTTGTAGGATCCTGCCTGTTCCAGGAATTAAAGAGGCCGACCATATTGTAGAAGAACACCTCCGGCGGATCTTTTTCCTCCTGGCGGTAGAAGCAGACCGAGTTCAGCGAAACCTCCTCGTAATGGCCTTTCAAACTGCTGTCTCTTTTCGTCAAAGGGGTGTATCTTGCGCAGCCGGGGCATACCTTGGCAATGACTTCCCGGAGCCTTGAGTTGTACTCAGACTGGCTTAAAAGCTCTACTTTTACGGGGTATACGTCGGCGGAATCCTCGATGGTAACTTCCACTTCGTGAAGTTTGTAGTCCTTGTAAAAGTAGGGGGCAATGCAGATTCCCTTCTGGGTGAAGAGAGAGTGGATGCCGTTGTCTTCAAAAAGTACTTTGAGCTTAAACCTGGCAGGGAAAAACGTGCTGTCAACAAAATCCTCTACCGAGTCGAATTTGTCCGGCAGAAGAAAATATCCTTCATGATAATAAAAAGCTTCTTTAAACTCGCCCATTTGTACCTCCCGTGAACAGAGTTGTTAAATTTGTAATCGTTAAAAAACAAAAGCCGACGGATGGTCGCCGGCTTTTCTCATAAGGGGTCATAATTAAAACCTTACGCACCCGTGGTCGAGATGACAAGATTTGAACTTGCGACTTCTGCGTCCCGAACGCAGCGCTCTACCAAACTGAGCCACATCTCGGTCAGTCAACGGAGAGCATGATATCATCATTGATATTTATTGTCAATGCTTTTTCACGGCTCCCGCGACCTGTTTTGGATCAATCACGGTTTTTATCGGGCTCCTCGTACCCTGCGGCTGCCATTGCCGCAAGATAATCCTTCAGCGTGCAGGAATCACCGGCTGCGAAGAAATGGTTTGTATAGGTCCTGCCGGCTCTGGTGGTCCAGGTGATCTGATAAAAATGATCGGGAGTCAAAGTCAAACTGCTGAGAGAACTGTTCCCGAAGGCAAAAATATCCGCAACGCCGCTGTCAAGAAGGGCCGACCCCTCTGTAACATCTTTGACAAGGTAGGTGACCTGGTCGCCGTAGGGAAGGTCGTTGACGGCTTTAAGGGTGTAACTGCCCGCACCCTGACGGATGATCATAAGGCAGAGAGGGGCAAGGGACCGCTTAATAAAAGCGCAGGCGGCCTTTTTCTCAAGGTAATAATCCAACACAGCCCCGGATATCAGCGTATGGGGGTCGTTGAGGTCGAAGGCAATGACTCCGCCGGACTTTTCGTTAAGCGACCTGTAAAGCTCGATGTACTGCTTTATGAGTTCCGCCTGGATCAGCTGGCTCCGGCAGGTAAAACCGTAAAGGTCTCCCGGAACGTCGCCAAAGTATTTCCGTGTGTCCGAAACAGTGCTTCCCGCAGCAAAAGACGGTCTGCAGCCTTTGGCCAAATGACATGTAAACACGTCAAAAAGATCTCCGCTTTCGTCAAAAAGGGGCCAGCAGGCCTTCTTGTGAATGAAGCGCCTGAGAGATGAAGCTGCGGGCAGGGCTGCGCTTCCTGCGGAAGCGGTGAGAAAACCGCCGAGAAGTTCCATTGCTTTTCCGGGATCTATTTCTTCTGACAGTGAAACGCTGTCGTGGAAATCCGGCTTCACAATGGATACCTGTCCGCCGTACTTGGAAACCGCATCTTCAAATATTGCGGCGCTGAAAGGAACAGTTGAGGGATCGGAAGAGAACATGCAGAGGGAGGGGTGATTTCGCAGCCTTTTTACTTGGCCCACCGCCTCTTCGGAAAGCCTTTTTGTTAAATCGCCGCTCTCAGAGATACCTTCCAAAACTCCCGGAAACACCTGAATTACGGCGATGCCGTACTTGTCGCAGGCATCCAGAAAAGCCTCAGGTGCGTAGCCGCCGAAATATCTCAGCACGTTGCAGTTCATCTCGGAAGCTGCGGAGACGACCCCTTCGATCCTCTCCTCATCCTCTTCTTTGAGAAGTTCCGTGGCTGTTGCATTGGCGCCGCTGAGGAAGACCTTGATACCGTTTATGAAGACCTCAAAATCGGATACTGAGGGCCCTGACTTGAAGGCGGAAACCGTCCTGATGCCGGTCTTTGTGTCGAAAACGTCAAGCTGCTTTCCGCCGTCAAGAACGCAAATCGAAGCATCGTAGAGATTGCTCCTGCCGTAATTTCTGGGCCACCAGAGCTTGGGACGGGAAACCTCCACCGTACAATCGATCCTGTCGCTGAAAATGTCGCCTTCCTGCTGGTAGACTCTCTTGTCGTCTTTGACAACGGCTCTGAATTTGAGATGGGAAAGTTCGTGCCTGCAGTCGGGCCGGACTTCAACAGTTGCGGACAGCCTTATTTTCGCAGTGTCGCTGTCCTTGTTATAGTCAACGGTCCTTACGTATGCGTCTTTTATTTCGCATTTTCTCTTTCTTCTGAGGATCACCTCGCCGGGAATGCCCTTGGGGTCAACGCCAATAGCCTTGGCCGCAGTATTTCTGGAACTCTTCCTTGGGAAAATGTGTATGACGGCGGTGTTGTGACCTTCTTTGATGCCATCAGATATCTCAATTTCGCCAAGGTATTCCTCCGTCGCAAGCACCTGTTCTCCGTTGACGTAAATGACTGCATTGGCGTCAAGTTTGTCAAAATGAAGGCAGGAAAAATCAAATGCGTTGAACGAAGTGAAATACCAGACGTGGGTGTCCTTGTACTTCTCGAGATTTTTCACGTTTTCCGAGTGGAGATAGTCGTTTTCGATCCCGAGATTTACAAGTTCGTTCTCAAAATAACCCGGAACGCGTCCGGCAATAATAGACATGCCTGAACGCCTCAGCTCATCGGGGGTCCTGTAATCAAAGCCACCGGCCGTTCCTTCTTCAAAACTGTTTGTATATGCGATCTCCCAGTTCATCGTTGCTCCTCGCCTGCGGGAACAGTCCTCCCGCGGTAATAATTTATCATTTGTCAGTCGATCTTCTCGCCAACGGGCTTCCTGTTAATAAAAATATACACCGAATCAAAGCCGCATTCCTTGAGCAGTTCGCCGAATTCTTTAAACATATAGCCAACCATTTCAGGCCTGTGGGCGTCGCTTCCCATGGTCACAAGCTCTCCGCCAAGCTCCCTGTATCTTTTCCAGATGTCGGGGTCAATGGAGACCCTTGAAGCTGTTTTTGTATTGAGCTCAAGGGCAACGTCCTTTGAAATGATCGTGCGGAACAGGGTATCTATCAAATCCGGAAAATCCTTGTACTTAAGGCCTCTGTTCTCGTAGGGGGCGTACCTTGTGGTGTAGTCAAAATGGCCAAGGGTGTCGTAATTGTCCCACATGTTCGCATTGGCAATAAGAGTCTCCAAAAGGCCTGTATAGGCTTCCTTCATGGTCTTTCCTTCAAAATACTCCTGAGCATAGGGGTCAAGACCGTCTATCAGGTGTGTGGACCCTATTACGTAGTCGTAGTCATACTCGGCAAGTTTCTTCTTGCCGGACTCAATGATATCCGCCAAAGGCTGCTGGCCTATCTCGATGCCCGTAATGATCCTGATTTGTTTTTCGTATTTTTCTCTGAGGGAGCCGATCACCCGGTTCCTCTCCGCCGTGTCAAAATTGTAGTCCGATTTCCCGCACTTCACTCCGTGGTCGTAGTGGTCGGTTAGAATTATATTCTTCTGGCCGTTTTCAATTGCCTTTTTAATGTTGTCCTCGGGGTCTGAGCGGGAGTCCGGTGAAAAATATGAATGTACGTGTGTGTCGGAAATCATTTTTACAGCTCCTCCCGCGGAATTATACCTCAAAATCAGCCGGAATGCAAAAAAAACGTGGCGCCCGATATTGAATTAAAGCCTTCGTTAAACTAAAATATTGGCGTTGAAAGCTAAGAGTTTTCGGCAAAATTCACTGATCAGGCATATTATTATGTTGGGAAATGATTTTTTAAACGAATACAAAGTGCGGGGCGAGGAGCTTCTGTCCCTCATAAACGCCAATGTGACGGTGTCAGACCGCTTCGACGGCCTTTTCATCGAGAAGATCGGGGAGACTCTTTCGTCCTGCGGCGCATCAAAGGTATTTGTGGTTTCGGGCTTTCCATTTGACAGGCAGCTGTTTGATCCGCTGTTTGAAAAACTTGGCGCCGAAGCGCTTTACTATAAAGATTTTTCGCCGAATCCGGTCATCGAAGAGATCGAGCGGGGCGTAGAGGCGTTCAACGGATTCGGGGCCGATCATATCATTGCGGTGGGAGGAGGCAGCGCCATCGACACCGCCAAATGCATCAGAAAGTTCTGCGGCAAAGAGGATCTGATTCTCTCGGTGTTTCCAACTACGGCAGGGACGGGCAGCGACGCCACCAAGTTTGCCGTTTACTACAAAGACGGTGTGAAACAGTCCCTTGAGGCTGAAGATCTGATACCTGACCGTGTATTCCTGTGCGGCGATCTGATCAGGTCTCTTCCTCTTTACCAGAAAAAATGTACTTTCCTTGACGCCTTTTGCCAATGCTGCGAGAGCGCCTTTGGCGTCAGAAGGACCGGGGAAAGTCTTGAACTCGCTTTTGCAGGCATCCGGGCCATGTCACTGATAAAAGAGGTCTATCTGTCTGCCGCGGATTTGAAAGAAGTAGACCGCGAGCTGTCGGACAAAGGCCTCATGTCAATATTTACCTATGCGCTTCTCTGTGCAAACTGCTCGGGCAGGGCGATCAATATCACAAGGACCGCGGGGCCCCACGCCATGAGCTATAAACTGAGCTCCATGAAGAAGATTCCCCACGGACACGCCGTGGCGGTGTGCTTCCGCATATGTTTCGGAAGACTCTGTGAGGCTTTAAATAACGGTTTTGACGATGAGGGCGTGCTTTCGGAAATATCGAATCTGTCCTTTGGCGTATTGCCGCAGCAACTTGAGGGTGCATTCAAAGAGTTTCTTGATTCCATCGGCATCGAAGATCCCTTCGTGACACCTGACGAAGCGGAGATCCTGGCCTCGTCTGTGAACGAACAGAGACTTAAAAACAATCCTTTGATCTTCAGTCACGATGAGCTTAAAGAGATGTACCTGATGCTGGTCAGATGATCTTTCGAAATAAGTGTTCGTGAAAAAAGCGGCCCGGAAACTTCTTCGGACCGCTGTTTTCATACTTGGCTAAAATAAGTTATTTGTCTATAATTTCAAGAAATTTGCCTTCGCCTGAAGCAAACTCTACGGTGATCTCGTCGGAGGCACCCATCTGCTCGATACCGTTCTGCCCCCAAAGTTTGTACTCCACGATCTTTTCGAATTTTACAGTTGCGGAAAGGTTGTAGTAAAAGTCAGTGTTCAGAAGGTAAAGGCCTTTATCGCCGGAATCCTTCTCAAAACAGCCGCAGAGGACGCCGCTGTCGTCTCTTGAGCAGGTTATCTCATTAACGGGGGCGAAGGCCCCAAGGTCAAACTCGTCGATTATCTTTTCCTTCCAGGACTGTGGAACGTTTTTCTGGATGATACCTCTGAAATTATAGTCAAGGTAGACCCCTTTCATTCCGTCGATCTCGGTCGTGGTCTGCTGAACAAGATAATAGGTGTCTCTTATAGTTCCGTCGTACTCAACCATTCCCTTGAAGAATCCCTCGTCCGTCTCTCCGTTGATAGGCGTCACATAGAGGAAATAGGTAAAGCTCTTAAGTCCGAAAAGAAGGTGAAAATGGGAGAGGAACCGAAGCTCCCCGAGTTTGGGCGTTCTCGTTCCCGACCATTCGCCGCACTGGACAAAGCCCCAGGCTGCCCGGTTTCTGTCATTGGCGGCTTTAATGATCTCGCACATATTGGCAACGCCTCCGGCGTAGTTCTTCTCGTCCTGGGAGCTTTTTGCGCGGTAGGGGTAGTAGTCGAAGGAAACAATGTCGGAATCCGCAAGCTCGAAATATTTGTCGACGTAGGCTCTGTAAGGGTTCTCCGACTCTTCAACTCCGAGCTGAGCGTTGCTTGCATAATTCGGGAAGAAATTGATCATTATGATCTTGTCTTCCGAGCAGATCTCGCGGATCGCGGCGTATTCCTTGCCAAGCAGCTCGAACATATTTGTATTCGGCTCGTCGAACATGTTATAGCCGATGACCGAAGGATGGCTGTCATAGGTTTCAACTAACTTAAGATTTCCCTTTATTTCGGACTCTTTACTGATCCTCGACAAATTGATCATCACCTTGATCCCGTTTGTCTCGCAGGCATTGAGAGTCTTTTCCATCATCTTTTTGGAGCTTGTCTCTCCGTAGGTGTAGATCATATTGACGCCGGCTTCCTTGAGCTTTTTGTATTCCGCGTCGTATTCCTCCTGGGTCTGGCCCACTTTCATCCTGGGTGTGACCCATATGCCCCGCATAAGCTGATTGGCAACAGTTTTGTCCGTGGCTTCTTTCATCTCTTCCTCCGTGGCAGTGTATTTTTGAGGCTTTTCCTCGGGCGTTACAACGTCAGGGTCAATGGAGCCCGGTTCGTTTCTAACACAGGAAAAACATGCTAAAACAAGGACGGCGGCAACTGCTGCGGCAATTATTCTCAGATACTTCATTTTGTGTCCTCCGGTCGGTGAAACAGGGTATTCCCGCAACATCTTGCTTTGTGTGTATAGAAAGACCCGCTGAAAACGGTTGAAAAAGCAAGTTGGTTTGCGTTATAATGATTATAACATTTCGGGTGGATATTTGGTAGTACTTTTCCGCCCGTATCAGGAGGTACATGTATATGTCAAGGTTTCCGGTTGGTATCCAGCTTTACTCGGTAAGAGACGACCTTGCTTCGGACTTCGAAGGAACCATGAAGGCTGTTGCCGAAATGGGATACGAAGGCGTGGAGTTTGCCGGTCTTTACACCCGCTCGGTTTCTGAAGTTAAAGCAATTTGCGAAAAATACGGTTTGAATCCTATATCCACTCACGTTCCGTTTACGGATATGGTGGCGGATCCCGAGGGTGTCGTCAGAGAATATGCGTCGATCGGCGTTAAATACATCGCCATCCCGTATCTCACGGAAGAGTTCAGACCCGGTCAGGAGCGTTTCAAAGAAGTGATCGAAGGGGCCAGGGTCATTGGCGAGGTCTGCAAAAAATACGGTATTGAGCTTCTTTACCACAATCATGATTTTGAATTCGTTAAGATAGACGGCGAATATGCTTTGGACATTCTTTATAAAGAGGTCCCGGCGGATCTTCTCAAGACAGAGCTTGACACCTGCTGGGTCAACGTTGGCGGCGAGAATCCCTCCGCTTATCTGAGAAAATACGCCGGCAGGTCCCCTGTGGTCCACCTGAAAGACTTCGTAATGCCCGGGAAAAAGCCGGAGAAGATGTACGCGCTGATCGGTATTGACGAGCAGAAACAGGAGGACACCGAAGAGGTGGAGGCATTCGGATTCAGACCCGTCGGATACGGCGCCCAGAACATGGAGGAGATAATCAAAGCCGCTCACGATGCAGGCAGCAACTGGCTGATAGTGGAGCAGGATATGCCGGCTCTCGGAAAGACTCCGCTTGAATGCGCAAAAATGAGTATTGAGTACCTGAAGAAGGTCAACAAATAACAGACGGTCTTCACCGTTAACTATGAATCCTGCGGTCTTCTGAACCGTAACAATAATCTATTTGGAGGAAATATGAGCGATAAAGTATTGGGTCAGTTCACACCTGACAAGGTTGAAGAAAAGAAAGAAGTCAAAAAGAAATTCAGATACGGTATCATCGGATGCGGCTGGATCGCAGAAGCTCACGCTGCCAGCCTCAAAGAGATGGACGACGTTGAGATCGTCGGAATGGCAGATCTCATCCCCGGAAAAGCCGAAGCATTTGCCAAGAGATGGGGCCTCGACTACGAGCACATCCATTTCTATCCCTCCCACAAGGAGCTCATCGACAATGAGCAGCTGGACGGCGTTTCGGTCTGCACCTACAACGCAACCCATGCGGAATGTACGATCTATGCTCTCGAGCACGGTGTAAACGTTCTTCTCGAAAAACCGTTCACAGTAACCACCGAAGAGGCCATTGCAGTCTGCAAGGCCGAGAAAAAGTCCGGCAAGCTTCTCTCCATCGGTTTCCAGCCCCGTATGGACAACAACATGAAAGAAATCAAGCGCATCGTTGAGTCCGGCGAGCTTGGAAAGGTTTACTACATCAGGATCGGCGGCGGCAGAAGAAGAGGCATCCCGAACTCCACTTTCATCGAGAAGAGAACCGCAGGCATCGGCGCCCTCGGCGACATCGGATGCTACGCTCTCGATATGGTCCTCAACGCCATCGGCTACCCGAAGCCTCTCACGGTTTCCGGCTATAAATCCGCATTTTTCGGCCCCAACCCCAAGTACAACAACCCTGTTGACGCAGCAAGGTTTGACGTTGACGATTTCGCAGCAGGTTTCGTAAGACTTGAGGGCGGCATCGTTGTCGACTTCATCACATCCTGGGCATCCCACATCAACACCCCCGGCGACACCATCATCCTCGGAACTGAGGGCGCTCTCAGGATCCCCTCCACCGAGTGCTGGAACGGCAGCGTCGGCGGCCAGATGACTCTCTACAGAGACGTGGCCGGCCTCATGACAGAAGTCAAACTGCCCCTCCTTCCCGAGCCTCCGAGAGGTCTCTTCTTCAACAAGGTCAGATCCTTCATCGACGCGGCAAGAGACGGACTTCCCGCTCCTGTTCCGTCCTCCCAGATCCTCTACAACCAGGCGATCATCGACGGTATCGTGAAGTCTTCAGAGCTGGGCAAAGAGATCGAGATCAACCTTCCGGAGATCTGATCAGTGAAGAGTTAAGAGTGATCAGTGAATAGTGATCAGTGAAGAGTGAATAGTGATCAGTTGGCGCAGCTTTGCTGCGAGTGATGCGCGTCTGAGGCGCAAGTGATCGGTATTCACGTTTGAGACATTAAAAAGAAGAGTGATGTTAGGCAATTCTGCTTCACATCACTCTTTGTTTGTGTAGAGACGAAACGTAATAATATTCTATTTGCCCACCGTTTTTACGTCTAAGATCACCGGGTTCGTTCCTTTTTCATCTTCACCGTTATCACTGCAATACCCACAAAAGAAATCAGCAGCACCGCACACGCTGCTGCGATTAGGATCTTATAGACAACAGGCATTTTCCAACCGGTAGATACGGAAGGTCCAGGATCCGGCGACGTTTCTTCGTTGTCCAAAGATTTGAACCCGCATTCTGTGCAGTAACCGCCTGCGAAGGAGTGGGTCGCTTTTTCGGTGGTCTCGCCGCATTCGCATTGCCGCCAATGCCCCTCTTCGTCATAAACTGTTTTGTAGTCGTGAACGTGGGGCGGTTCCGGTTTCGGAACCACTTCTGTTACAGAAAAGCCGCAAACTGTACAGTTTCTTTGCCTTAGGCCTTCGTTTGTTTCGGTTGGCTCGGTTGTGATCACCCACGCTGAAAACGTGTGGTCTTCAGTATCAAGACGTGTTCCGCAGGCGCAGAGCGTAAAGTGTGTCGATTCGTCAAAGGAGAGGGGGCCGCCTTCGTGGTTGGTTTCGTCGATTGGCGTTTTTACAGAAGATTCAGGCAAAACAAGGCCGTTTAGATCAAACATCGATCCGCAGACGGAACACTCCAGATGTTCTGCGACTCCTTCGGATACACAGGTGGCGGCATGCCCCGGAACCGTGATGATCCTGTGGCCGTCTTCGCCGATCTCAATTCGTTCCGTGGTGCCGCAGGTCCTGCATTTCCTGACGTACACGCCAATGTCCGTACAGGTCGGCGTCTGTTCCATAAGCCAGTCGCTGAAATCGTGGCCGGGATTGGCGGTCTTGAAGGTCACGGTGAGGTCATTGCCTCTTCTAACGTAAGATGCCGCCGTGCCGTTTACAAAAACCATTGTATTTTCGGCAAAAACGTATCCCTTATCGGCTTTGACGTTTATCGTGTAATCAGTGGTGCCGCTGCAATCTGAGGGGCCTGAATTGTTAACGATTACCGAGTCGATGCTCATGTGCCTGATGCCGCGGAGCCCAAATTCTGATCCGGAAGTAACGTTTACGACACTGATAACGTTGGACTCCGACATGATGGCGGCTTTAACGGTCACAGATCCGTCGACTGCCTGCTTTGTGCAGCCGATGATGCCTTCTCCGTTGACTTCTGTCTCATTTGGATCCACGTAGTATTTTCCGCAAGGAAATTCCGCTTCGACAACATACAATTCGGAGGGAAGTATCTTTTTGGAGAAGATATCTTCGATATTGCCCGGATCTGCGGACCATTTGCCGTCGAAGGTGCGGCTGACGCTGTAGGTTGTTTCGCCGGCGGTAATGCGGAATTTTGCGTTCAGCCTGTTCTCCTCACCGCGAAGGATCAGGATATTCAAAAGGACGTCGCCAATGGTTTTATCCGGCGTGAACTCAGGGAAAGATAGGGAGGCGGAGGCCTTTTCGTAGCAGTATATCCTCATTTTGGCGGATAATGCGGAACCGTTAAAAGATGTTTCTAAGGTCTGACCGCCGGGATGGGTAAGCAGTGTTTCTTCCGTAAAACTGCAGGAGGAAGACGGGGAAACAGTGATCTCAAGGACGTACCAGCCGTTTTTTGCCTTGGCGGAGGGCGAAAGGGGCTCACCGTCTGAGAGCTCGTAGCCCTCGTACCAGCGGTAGGAGAGGATCGAGACCTTGCCGGTTAGACCGGAGGCAATCTTAGCGCTTCCAAGGGTATTTCCTGCAGTCAGAACGGGCATGTCAAGGGGCACCTCCCGGATCTCCTCAAGGCTGTTGCGGACAGTCTTTATATAGCCGCATCCGGTGCAGGTGAAGACCGTCATATCATCAAAGACGGTTCCGCTGTCAAAAATGTGGGGATTATTGGCAATGATCTTGCCGCAGAGCCCACAATAAGCCCGGTGGCAGTCTCTGTCTGATGCAGAAAGCCTGTACTCCTCCGGGTGGTCGCAGGGGATCTCGAAACAGGGGCTTACCACAAGGACCCCGGAGCCTGTTGCCTCAAAATCCGCAGGCTGTCCGTTAAGTGTAACAACGGTATCGTCGCCAATGACGAAGCCGTCCTTGAGCGTCACCGATATAAACGCCTTGTAGTTTCCGGGAGTGAAGGTGAAACTGTCTTCCTGCCCGGCAGAATTACGGGCCCAGACGGAGGACAGGGACTTTACGTAGGGCGAGTCTGTTTTAAACGTGGCAGAACCGCCTGCCTTTCCGGGAGAGGGCGAACCTTTTATTTCAAGCGAGGGGATCTCGGTTTTGTCGCTGAAAGTAAAACAGAGAGCGTTCTCCGCATATTCCACAACAGAATAGGTTCCGTCTGCGGTCTGCTCAACGGCCCTGAAAACGAGACTGTATGTGGTGCCTTGAGACCAGATATGACTTTCGGCAAGACCGTAGACGGAGAAACGGTCGGAATCCACAGCCACCCAGTCGGTCTTTTGCGCATATTTTCCGTTATTTTCCAGAGAAAAGAGTTTTGCGTACCTCCCTGCGATCACACCGGAAGGACCGTTTTCGCTTAGAGAATCGTCTGACGAGCCGTCGAAACACGGTTCGAAAATATAATTTGCGAAGAGGTTTTCAATGTCGAATACGGTTTTCGGGTCCGCTGAGCCGTCATCCCAGGCAAGTCTGCCCCGGGAAATGCTTTTAAGGTAAATCGGCTCAAGGGCGCCGTCTTGGCTATTATCTGATCCGGCTGATCCGCTTTGAGAGGCCAAAAACCCCTCCGAAAAGCCCGGAAGACAAGAGGAGAGCAGCACTGATACCGCAACAAGTGATATTATCAATGCAATGAAAGCTTTTTTCATTTTTCCTCCCGAAGATCTGTCCGGTGGCGGGATCCTGTAAGATGCCAAACCGCTATAATCAAAACCGCATTTGAATTATAAATCATTGGCGGTGGACTAATCAATACGTGCCGAAGGCCCCGGCATTGGCGGGTCATGCGACATAGAAATAACTTTGCATCAAAAAGCCAAAATTTTCCATTTTATTTCAATGAAAATTTTGTATAATTTCAAAGATTATGGCCGGAGGTATTGGCGATGCTCGAACTTATAAACATATGCAAGAATTACAAAGTGGGTGACCGGGTCACCGAAGCACTCAAAAATATAAACATTTCTTTTGGCGAAAGCGAATTTGTGTCCGTTCTCGGGCCTTCGGGCTGCGGAAAAACGACGCTTCTGAATATCATCGGCGGCCTTGACGCCTACACCTCGGGCGATCTGCTGATCCGTGGCGTTTCCACCAAAAAATACAGGGGCAGGGACTGGGACACCTACCGGAACCATTCGGTTGGTTTTGTGTTCCAGAGCTACAACCTGATACCTCACCAGACGGTTTTTGCCAACGTGGAGCTGGCCCTTACTCTTGCAGGCGTGTCAAGGGCTGAGAGAAAGAGGAGAGTGCTGGAGGCGCTGGACAAGGTCGGGCTGTCTGATCAGATCCACAAGAAGCCTAACCAGATGTCCGGCGGACAGATGCAGAGGGTGGCCATTGCAAGAGCCATCGTCAACGACCCTGAGATCCTTCTTGCTGACGAGCCCACCGGCGCCCTTGACAGCAAGACCAGCGTGCAGATCATGGAGATACTCAAGGAGATATCCAAAGAGCGTCTGATCATCATGGTCACCCACAACCCTGAGCTTGCGGAGACCTACTCAACAAGGATCGTCAGGCTCAAGGACGGCGAGGTGATATCTGACAGCGATGCGGTGCAAACTGTCCCGGACGCACCGATCAAGGAGGGCGAAAACTCTGAGGATATTTCCTCCTTTGACGCTGAGCACGAGACACTTGCCAATGCCGGCGAGGCACAGCCTCAGATCCCTGAATCTGAAATAAAGGCAGAGGAAGATTCCGCATACCCCCTTGGCGGAAGCGATTATTACGAAAAAGAGGCAATTTTAAAGTTCAGAAAACTCAGGTCCGGCGCCGATCGGGAAACTGTCAGCGATCCGGAAGAAGCTAAGGACACACCTGACGATACCGGGGAGGTCCTGCAGTCTGAAGCTTCCGGAGAGGCGGAAGCTGCATTTGAAAACACCCCGGATGCAGCACCTGAAGCAAATGAAGAAGTAAAGGAAGCCGCTCCTCAGGAAACTATTGGCGATGAGCCCGAAAAGGCCGAAACGGTCGCAAAAGAAGAGGAAAATGCAGCGAAAAATACCGCGGGCACCAAAGCATCCAAGGGCCGCAAAAAGAAGACATCCATGTCTTTCTTTACCGCGCTGTCCCTCTCATTTAAGAACCTGCTCACGAAAAAGGGCAGGACGTTTATCACCGCTTTTGCCGGAAGTATAGGCATAATCGGTATCGCCCTGATACTTGCTATCTCCACCGGCGTCCAGAATTATATTGACGACGTCCAGCGTGATACACTCTCTTCATACCCGATCACCATTGAGGAGGAGCACAAGGATCTTTCGTCCATCCTCGGCATTGCCAGGCAGAAGCAGGAGGAGCGGGCCCGGGAGGAGAAGGCGGAAAACACCGCTTATTCAAATTCAAGAGCCTACGATATGTTCAACGCCTTTTTTGCCGATTCCGCAAAGACGAACAACCTGAAGGACTTCAAAGCATGGCTTGACGGGGAGATCGCCTCGGAGGATTCAGAGTCCAAGATCGGCGAATACATAACTACTGTCCATTACGGCTACGGGGTCAAGATCAACACGTACGTGAAGGACAGCGAAACCGGTAACTACCTTGGCACTGCGTTCATGGACATTCTCACCGGCACGGGAGCGGGGGAAGGCCTTGGCTTTATGAGTTCGGCTCTGTCCTCATCGAGTTTCTCCTATGACCTCTGGGACGAGCTCATCCCGGGTAAGGACGGGGCGCCCATCTCAGACCTCATCAAGGACCAGTACGACCTTATTTACGGCAGCTGGCCCGAGAGCAAAGAGGACGTGCTTCTCCTGGTTGACGCCAATAACGAGATGCCGGATATGGCCTTTTATACCCTTGGCATCATGAGCAGAGAGGACCTTTCCCTTGCGGTCATGTCAGCAATGTCCGGGAAGGAAGTGGAGTTCAAGGAGCACTCTGTAAAATTCGAAGATCTTGACAAGATCGACCTGAAGCTGGTGCTCAGCGCAGACCTTTACACAGACCCGGACGGTGACGGCATCTTTACCGACGCTTCCTCCGACAACGGACTTCTGCAGCTTATCGTCTCGAACAGCCTGTCTCTTCACATATGCGGGGTCATAAGAGCTAATCCCGACGCCACGGCAACATCAATCACCGCCAATGCCACCTTCTGCTACACGAACCTTCTCACGGAATATATAATCGAGAAGACAGGGGAAGCGGCTTCCGTAAAGAGACTTTTGGAGTCGGAGGACGAAAACGTTGATGTGTTCAACGGACTTCCCTATTTTATCGACATTTCCGGGATCACAGATCAGGACAGGATCGACGGGTTCAGAAATCTTACCGAAACGCTTTCCAACGCAGAGAAGGCTGAGGCTCTTAAGAAGATCATATCAACTCCCGACGAGGAATATATTAACAAGACCATAGAGACCTTCCTCTCCGCTGACACCAGGGAACAGATGGAGGAACTGATCGCCAAAACTTACGGAGCATCAGCGGACGCGATAAGGCAGTATCTGGAGGCCTATTCCGACGAGGAACTTGCAAAGATGATCCGCGAGACAGCGGAAAAGACTATAAGAGAGAAATATGCGGCGGAGGCAGAGGAAAAGATCAATGAAATAGTTGAGACGCCCTCGGAATTTGAACTGCTGGCGCTTAAAATGTATATCTCCGGCCAGTTTGAGACCGATCAGGCAAAGAAGGGTTTTGTCGCCATGTACTGGGACAGCCTTGGCGTTATGACGGTGCAGGAGGCTTACGTCTATCTCGCGTCCCTTCCGGGAGACAGCTTTGAGGCGCTTTTCGACCGCACCGTGGAGCAGGCGGCCGTTAAGATGTATGCGGAAAACGCCGCTCAGGATCCGGACCGTGTAAACACGAAACTTGCGGCGGCTTTTGACGAGTACGTCGCTAATGCGGACGACGAGACAGCCGTAAAGGGCTACAACATCGTTGTGATCAACAAGGTCTCCGAAAACAGCTTCCAGGACAACAAGAAGATGCTGGGGATCCTTGACCTGGCATCGCCCCAGACCATAAGCATCTATCCTGAGACCTTCGAGAACAAGGAGAAGATTGCGGCCATAATAACAGACTACAACGACTCGAAAGAGGCGGAAGAGGACAGAATCTACTACACCGATTACGTTGCCGTTCTTATGTCGGGTATTACGACCATAATCAACGCAATATCCTACGTGCTGATCGCTTTTGTTGCGGTATCCCTGGTAGTGTCCTCAATCATGATAGGCATCATCACCTACGTGTCCGTTCTAGAAAGGACCAAGGAGATCGGCATACTCCGGTCCATCGGCGCCTCAAAGAAAGACATTGCGAGGGTGTTTACAGCGGAGACTCTTATCATAGGGTTTGCTTCGGGACTGATAGGCATTGGCGCTTCCTTCCTGTTCTGCTTCCCCATCAACGCCATCGTTCACTTTTTCACCAAGATCGATACCATCAATGCGGTCATTCCCATTTATGCGGCGGGCATCCTGGTGGCCATAAGCATGCTGCTGACGTTCCTTGCGGGACTTATTCCATCGATCATAGCGTCAAGAAAGAATCCGGTGGAAGCATTGAGGACAGAGTGACACAGCGGACCGTTAATTGATTGCCCAACAAATGATTATTCCTATTTTTAGGTTTTTTGAAAGGAGTTTCACATGGATTGGCTGATAGAAGATCTGAACAAACTGGCGGAGAGGGCGGGAATCGACTCCCTCATCAAGACCGGGGAGGCTGCGATAGACCTTCAGATAGAAAATGTTTTACGGATACTCGGCGCAAAAACCGCGGGCCTGGACAGTTTTTTCAGCGCTATTTTTGTGGCGGGCCCCTCTGCCAGCGGAAAGACCACCTTTTCAAACAGGCTTGCGGCGAAGATCAGAAGTACGGGCGTTTCCGTGAACGTTATTTCTCTTGACGACTTCTACCACAACAAAGCCCACACAATAGCAAGACAGAAAAAACTGGGCCTCATTCCGGCCGACGCGGAAGAGGGGGATTACGAGGGTGTGGACGCTTTTGACATCAGCTTGTTTAAAAACATACTGAACCGCTTCAAGTCGGGGGAACCGACAAGACTGCCCAGGTTTGACTTCCTTGACGGGAAAAGACACGAAAGCGACCGGGTCATCAAGAGGAAGGGCAAGGATCTTCTGATCATCGAAGGCATCCAGGGTCTGAACCCGAAGGTCTTCGGCGGTTTCAGTGCGGATTTCAAGTTCAAGATCTACATCTGCCCGTTCAATTCCTACACGTCAAAAAAGACTGCAAAGCTCAGGATCACGCCCCAGATGATCCGATTCATGAGACGTCTCAACAGGGATATGGTTACAAGAGGAGCCTCGATAAAAAAGACCTGTTCCATGTGGCCCTCGGTGCGGAACGGCGAGGAAAAGTACATCAAACCCGCCAAGAAATACGCGGACTTCTTCATAAACACGTCATACTCCTATGAGCCCTTTTATCTCTGCGGAAGGATGCTCAAGTTTGCAAAGGATCTCACGCCCGAGGAGATTGAGTTGGTTAAGGTTCATCTAAATCTGGATGCTGCCGGAATGTTTTACGAATTCAGACAGTATGAAATTCCCGACGATTCGATATTCAAGGAGTTTTTCTTTTAGACGAAATGTCGCCAATATGAACATTTAGTATGACGTCGCTTAAAGAATTGCCCGCAGCGATCCTGCGGAGATAGATCCCGGCGTCTCACAATCACAAAGCAGCCTCGAGATCAAAGTCCCGGGGCTGTTGTTTTTTGAGAAACATCTAAAAATTGAAATTGTAAAACGGGGATCCTTTGGCGAGTCCGAAACAGTGTTTGTATTATAACCTAAACTTTTCTACTAACATACTAACCTGAAATTATACTAATTTTGATA
>CAMZBI010000028.1 GCA_947304585.1 uncultured Clostridia bacterium
AAAATAGCTCTTAAATCGCAGCCTTTCGTTAAAGGCAGATCATTTAAGGCTCTTTTCACGGGACTTTTCGATTAAGAGAAATCGGATTTGAGGCTCTTTGCGCGGCCTGATTATACCGCGGCTTTCTAAAACATACTCTAAAGCATTCGGAGAAAAACATGAGTACATTAAACGGAGCAACACTATTGATCACCGGCGGCACCGGTTCCTTTGGCCATGCCGTTCTGAAGTCCTTCCTTTCGGGAGACGTTTCGGAGATCAGAATATTCTCCCGGGACGAGAAAAAACAGGACGACATGAGGCACGAACTTCAGCGGTCTCAACCGGATCTTGCGGCAAAAGTCAAATTTTACATTGGCGACGTGAGAGATCCTGACGCGGTCCGGGACGTTATGCCGGGGGTCGACTACGTTTTCCACGCGGCTGCCCTGAAACAGGTTCCCTCATGCGAGTTTTTCCCTATGGAAGCGGTAAAAACCAACATCATCGGCACCGACAACGTGCTCCGCTGCGCGGTTGACGCAGGGGTTAAAAAAGTCGTTTGCCTCTCCACCGACAAGGCAGCCTATCCCATCAACGCCATGGGCATCTCCAAGGCCATGATGGAACACGTGGTCTTTGCCAATGCAAGAGTTGCCGCAGAGCGAGGCGGCACGGTGATCTGCTGCACCCGTTACGGCAACGTTATGTGCTCAAGGGGCTCTGTCATTCCTCTGTTTGTGGATCAGATCAAAAACGGTCTTCCGATAACCGTGACCAATCCGGACATGACGAGGTTTCTCATGAACCTTGACGAGGCGGTGGAATTGGTAAAATTCGCATTTGAACATGCGGAACCCGGTGATCTTTTCATTCAAAAGGCGGATGCGTCGACCATTGGCGATCTGGCAAAGGCGGTTCAGAAGCTGTTCGGCGATACAGGGGTGAATATCATTGGCACCAGGCACGGTGAAAAGCTTTTTGAGACTCTGATGACATCCGAGGAACGGGCGAGAAGCGAGGACATGGGAAATTATTTCAGAGTCCGGGCCGACAACAGAGACCTGAACTACGACAAATTCTTCACCGACGGAAAGCTGGACGAGACCTTTGCGGAATCATACACCAGCCACAACACAAGGCTCCTTGACGTTGACGAGATCGTTGAAAAGCTTCTGACGGCGGACTACATAAAACAGCAACTCAATGAACGGAACTGACTATATCAAAATCGTAAACGATACTATAGACAAGGCCTGGAACAGCCAGCGGGATGTCATTGCCAATGCATCGAAGGCTGTTGCCGATGCGATTTCCGTGAAGAAAAACGTGTTTGTGTTCGGCTGCTCCCATGCGGGGATCCTTGCCGAGGAGGTCTTTTACAGGACGGGCGGCCTTGCGGTGGTCAATCCCATCTTTTACTCCGGCATGATGCTGAACACAAGGCCGATCACCGATACCAGCAAAAACGAACGCATTCCCGGCCTCGGAAAAGAGATACTGGAGTCATATCCCGCAGGGCAGGGGGATGTGATCATAATACATTCGGTTTCCGGCAGAAACAGCGTGCCGGTGGACATGGCCCTTGCCGCAAAGGGAAAGGGAATGACGGTCATCTGCATCACGAATCTGGCCTATTCCCGGTCTGTCACGTCAAGGCACGCCTCGGGAAAGAGGCTTTTTGAGGTGTCGGACATGGTGATCGACAACATGGGAGCGGTCGGTGACGCCGCGGTCACGATAGACGGACTTCCCGAGCGCATTGGTCCCACGTCAACGGCCGTCGGCGCAGCACTGATAAACGGTCTTATCATCGACGCGGTGAACTGCCTCATAGGGAAGGGCATAGTTCCCCCTGTCTTCATGAGCGCCAATCTTGACGGCGGTGACGAACACAACGCGGCAATTTTCAGAGAGTACAGAGACAACATATTTTACATGTGAAGCGGTCACAATATGAGCGGATCTCCGAAAGAAATCAACAGTTTGAACTGTCCTACATGCATTGCCGTTGACGACGGCGGCTCAAAGGCATTGGCCATACGTTTCGACAAAGACTTCAGGCCTTTGGCGTTTGTAAAAACCGGCAGTCTAAGACAAAACACCAATACTCAGGAACAGATAGACGGGCGGTACGGCGAGATCATTTCCGGCCTTGGTTTAAAGGCGGGAGACGTGGTCGAGAGTGTCTGCGGCGTCTTTCCTTATTCGCTGGCGGAGCGGATCGCCGGAACTGTGCAGGTGAACAAAACCGAGAGATACGGAGAGATGAGGACAAGCCTTGCCGCTGCGGGAATCACGGGTGACGGGCTGCTTGTGATCTCAGGCACCGGCGCCACTGTTTTTGCGACGTTTAACGGGGAAACATGCTCCGCCGGTGGATACGGGTCCCTTATATCGGATGAGGGCTCAGGCTACTATATCGCAAGGCAGGCCTTCAACGCGGCAATACACGGCTACGAGGGCAGGGGATCCGCCACTGTGTTGACAGAGATAATTAGAGAAAAATACGGAAAAAACAGGGATGCGGACTTCAGGGAGGCATTCTTTGAACTCTACAGGAAGAAAACGGATTCGCTGGTGTCGGAGATCGCATCACTTACGCCTCTTGTCGTCAAGGCTGCGGAGCAGGACGCTGTCGCAAAGGAGATATTGGCGACTTCGGGAAGACTCCTTGGCGAGCAGCTCATGTCTCTTGTCAGAATGAAAAACGTACCTGAGGGCCTTCCGGTGGTGATATCAGGGAGCGTATGGAAGAAAAACCCCGTCTTCCTGGAAGCGTTTAAGAAGGCTTCTTATGGGTACCTTTCATCTTCAAAACTCGTGGTGCCCCGTTTTCTGCCGGTTGTTGGCGGAGTGGTCATGAAAATGACTGAAGGGGGCCGGGCTCTTTCGGAAGATGATGACGCGACCCTTGAAAAAAACTACAGCGATTTTAAATACGAAATATAATAGAACGGAGAAAAACAATGCTCATTGACAGATATCAAAGCGCAGTCGAGGAACTTTTTGCTAAGGTGAGAAACACCCAGCAGGACAACATTATAAAAGCGGGAAAGATCGTTGCCGAATCTGTGGCGCAGGGGGGATGCATTTTCCTCTCGGGCATCTGCCATTCCATCGAGATGGATCTTATTTACAGGGGAGGGGGCCCGATCTTTTACAAGCATTTCAGCTACAATCTCAACGTGGAAAGCCCATCAAGGCAGCGGGACAGGTCAGACCTTGGTTTTGACAGACCGACGGAGGCTGCCGCAAAATATGCTCTGACACAGTCAAATATCCGGCCGGGAGACGTGCTTTTCGTCAGTTCAGTCTCGGGAAGGACTGCAAAAGTGGTGGACCTTGCCTATGAGGCGGAAAAAATGGGGATAAAGGTCATCGCACTGACCTCAATGGAATATGCGGTGAAGGTCGATCCGGTGCATCCCTCAGGGAAAAAACTGTATGAGATCGCCACTCTGACCCTTGACAACTGCGCCCCCGCCGCCGAAGCCATGCTGGACGTAGAGGGCATCGAGGCCCGCTTCGCCGCAGCCTCCGGTATTGCCTCCGATTACATAATGTGGAGCCTGACTTCCGTTGCGGTGGAGGAACTCCTTAAAATGGGCATCACTCCGGGAATCCTCAAAAGCGCCAATTATCCGGGCGGCAACGACTACAACAAGCAGATCATAGAACCCAATTACGAAAAATACGGGTACTGACGGGCTGTTGGACCGTTTTCCCGGCCGATTTGATAATTGCCAAAACTATATGCAAAAGCTACGCTTCAAACCGGGATTTTCCGTTAAAAAAGATGGCCTCAACGTCATGGATCTCTTTCATTGATCCACGTCAGTCGGGGCCATTGTTAATAATACCGCTTATCAGCGATTGTTTATCTGCTTAAACTACGGAGCAGTCCCCGAGGACGTCCGGCCTGTTTGACGCGATCACCTGATAAAGTGGGTGGGCTGCCATGTCTCTTTTTCCGGCAGGCCGAACTTTTCTTTGCCAATTGCGATGGATTTGATCAGAAAACTCATATTCCTCGCAAGCACTCTCATAGTCTGGAGACCCTCTGCGTCCTGCTCGGCTTCGCCTTTCTGTCTGCCGTGAACGCTGTTCCAGTATTGGCTCGTCGCCACAGCCATTCCGCAGTTCATAAGATACTTGTTCAAACCATCAAAGGTAGAAGAGCATCCGCCGCGCCTTGCCACAACAACGCTGGCACCGACTTTCATGGTTTTATCGAAAGACGAACTGAAAAACAGTCTGTCAAGCAGGCTGATAAGAGTACCGTTGGCAGAAGCGTAATACACGGGGGAGGCCAGAACGATTCCGTCGGCCTTCTCGAACTTCTCTGCAACTTCATTGACCGCGTCGTTGAATACGCACTTGCCAAGCTCAGCGCATTTCCCGCAGGCCATGCAACCTCTTACGGCTTTGCCGCCAATGTTATAGATCTCAGTTTCGATTCCTTCCGCTTGGAATACCTTGACCATCTCGTTAAGAGCTATCGATGTGTTCCCGTCAGTATGGGGACTTCCGTTTACCAATAATACTTTCATAAAAACCTCCTGATTGTTCGTTCACTGCATTGAAGATCCCGGTATATCGACCTGTTCTTCAGTCAGTATAGCATAATAACGGGATTTTTCAATCCTTCACGCCAAGATCCACATGCCCGGTATGCCTTGTTCAGAATACCTTAGGCTTTTTTATAAGTTTTCCCTTGAATATTCCCAGATTACATGATCGAGCAATCTCGGGGTTAGATCTGTGTAGCCTGAAGCAACAAGATTTGCGCATACTGCTCGCAAGTCAGCATTTACCGCATCTAAACTGAGCACAGTAGCGTGGGTCGCAGTTCTAACGAATCTCAACAGCATCCTGTCTGTTTTTATATAATTATCATCTCCAGAAAGCATCAATAAATATGAAAATGAGATCCCGGAATGTTGCCCTTTAACGGTTTTAAAATCGTTCTCTACTGCGCCGATGTTTGTACATGCCCTAAAATCTGCAATAGTATTAATATTGTGATTCTTCAATATCTTGGCTTCTTGATATACGGCTTCTGCTTTGAGAATACCATTGCGAGTCGAAGTCCTTTGTCTATTGTGATAGATTTCTGATGCGCCGTAATCCGTACCAGCAAACGGAGTAATGTTATTTATGAAATCATTGATTGTGTGAGTGTCTAGCGGGCGTTTCTTCGTAAGATCAAGCCGAGCGAGATGAAACCGCTCACAATAGTCTTGCACAGTTCGAGAAACAGTTGGATAATACGCGCTTATGCTATAAATTGCATCAATAAGACAAAAAACGATTGAATTATAATAATATTCATCACTTAATCTTGCTGTTGATAACGGTAGTTCACGGATGCACATATCATAAATTAGTTTTTGATTACTTGTTAATGGCACTTGAAATACTCCCTTTCGAATCTTTTTAGTAATAACATTATTCTTGAATATTTGTACTGAAAGAAACAAGAAACGCCTACTGCCGTGGTAGACAAAAGACGTTTCTTTGATGGTACCCCCTGCCGGAATCGAACCGGCAACGTTCGCGTCGGAGGCGAAGATTATATCCGTTTAACTAAAGGGGCGTGCCTTTTAGCCGGCAAGGTATTTTAACACATTACTTCCCGGAATGCTACTGCCAAATCGCCCGGAAGCACCGAAAATTCGGTTTTTGTTTCCGAGAGAATGTCTGCCGTCAGCCCGTGTATGAAAGCACCAACTCTTGCTCCGTCATATGCAGAGGAACCCTGGGCAAGAAGAGCCCCGATAAGACCCGCCAATACGTCGCCGCTACCGCCTTTGGAAAGTGCGGAATTTCCGGTGTTGTTTACGGTGAGTTTTCTGCCGGGCGAATACGTTATCGTGTCGTTGCCCTTAAGGAGAGTGACAACGCCGAACTTTTCGGAAATTGTTTTGGCGGCGGCAAGCCTTGAGCGGTCGATCTCTTCGGAAGAGAGACCTAAAAGTTTTGCCGCTTCTCCTGCGTGGGGCGTAAGCACAACATCCTTTCCTTCAAAAATATCCCGGACATCATGTATGAGCTCGCTCTTTGTGAACAAACCTTCGTATTTTTGAACAAACGCGGGTACACTCGTGCAACGCTTGTCGCACAGCGAAGAATAGACGGAGAGGGCGAACAGCCCGTCGGCGTCAACGACGATCTTCCTGCATTTTGTCTTCTTAAGAAAGTCAATTACTGCCTTGACGGTTCCGGGTGATCTGCCGAGACCCGGACCGATAACAACTGAATCGAAAACCGCCGACGCGTCCAGCAGCTGTTCTACATGTTTTTCGGAAATAAAGGATGTTTTCGTGCCTCCGAGAGGCAGCCTGACGGATTCAGGGCAGGCAACGGTGATCATCGGTGATATTGAACCGGGAACTGCCGCTGTAACAAGACCCGAACCGCCCCTTAGAGCTGCTGATACCGCAAGGATACCGGCGCCGGCAAACTGTTTTGATCCCGCGATCACAAGGACACGGCCGTTGGTGTATTTATTGCCAATGGGATTCCTCTTTGGCAGAAGAGAAAGAACATCCGCTTTGTCTTCCCGGGAGAAACACTCGGGAGCATCAGGTCCGGTGAAACCGTCCCTTATCAGTATTGGTGAAACGGAAAGATTTCCTCTTGCGGCTTTGCCGGGAAGAATGAAATGACCGGGCTTGGGGGCTCCGAAGGTGACGGTCTCATTGGCGTTTACAAATGCCTCCGCCGTTTCTCCGGTGTCTGCTGAAACCCCCGAGGGAATGTCGGCGGAGATAGTATAGGGAGAGTTTTCATTCAGAACGCTGCAGAGGGCAGTAAAGGAGTCGGGGAGGGGTCTGCCTGTTTTGAAGCCTGAACCGAAAATGCAATCCACCGCGCAGGCGGAGTTTTTTACCGACTCAGAAAAATATTTTGAAGAAATAACATCGGAATCAATCACGGACACAGCGACTCCTGCAAGAGCAAGGTTTTTCTCTAAAACAGCGGCGTTTTTATCATCGCTTTTCTTGAATCCGGAGAGTCTGAAGACTTTAACGGGGATGTTTTTTGAGACGAGGATCTCTGCTGCGGAAAGGCCGTCGTTGCCGTTGTTTCCGGGGCCGATAAAGATGAGCACCTGACCGGGCTTTGAAAGACTGTCACTTGGGTCATGTGAACTCACGGCAAGCCATCTTGATTCTATCCGGGAAGCCAGACCTGCGCCGGCGGAACGGATCAGATCAAGCAACAGGCCGCCGTCATCAACGTATTTGGCGTCTGCGTTTTTTTGTGCAGTTGACGTTTGAAGAAGCATGGGGCCTCCTGTAAGAGAAGGGATGATAACCCGGACGCTTTTTGAATTGGCGTCTGCAGACAGGGCGAACATGATTTACGGTGACAGAATCATTTCTTCATGTAGTACTCGAAGACTATATCCGTGTAATCGATACCGTTCATCTGTGAAAGAGAGTCTGTCACAAGTTTCAAGAACATCAGCGAATTGCAGTTGGACCAGGTGTAGACCTCCGAAGTGTCGGTGCACCTGAAACCGCCGTTTATATGGTCAAAAAGATGCAGAAAATGCTTGATGAGCTTGATGATCTCCGGCGACGTAAACTTTGATTTGCCGGAGGCGAGAAGCCCGATGCCCATCCACGCAGCGCCGAAATGGCGGAAGGTGAACAGGGTTCCTCTTCTTATGCCGACCTCAAAAAATATTTCGTAATCCGGATCAAAAGCGGGGTTTCTGAGATATTCTGCAGTTCTGTTCAGTTCTTTTCCGTAAAGATATTTGTTGGCGCAGGACAGAGCCCAGAGCGCATATCCGGTTGCGGAGAGAGAGGACATATACTGCTTTTCAACTATCTCCTGCTCAACACCGGCGTAAAAGGCCATTATTTTATTGGTCAGGTTTTTAATATAGAGGTTTCCGAAGCCTCCGTCCTCGTTTTGAAGCTGTGTCAGCCATTTCGCTGCTGCGTCTACCGCATCGTTGACCGCATCGTTTTTCACGCAGGTTTGCTTTGTTAGGAATACAATTGAGATCGAGGTCCTGAAAGTCGTGGAGAGATCGTTTTTGTAGTCTCCCCACCCGCCGTCGGTATTCTGAAGAGCGAGCACGGAAGACACGCAGTTTTCAATGTCTTTTTTTATGTATTCGATACCGAAATCCTGATTAAACTCCGAATAGTGTTCTGAATATTCCGAAAGCGCCAATCCCACCCACGCCCAGTCGATGGTGAGCACCGCGTGCTTTGAGGGCATCAAAAGCCATTTCCTGACAGCTTCATTGATGAGCTGCTTCTGATTGTCAGAAAGGTATTCACTGAAAAGAGAGCAGGCGTAAACGACTTCCGCAGTGTTCTGCTCGTTCGGAGATATATTTCTGACCCAGCTCCAGCCGAAGTTTTCTCTGTCCTGAGTTTCAAAAAACCAGTCAATTGCTCTCTGTATCTCTTTTTGGTATATCATTGCGTCTCCTGTTGGTCATTGGCGGTGAAAGATCCCGGGCTTCGTTGTTAACTGAGAAGGATCCTGCACAGTTTGGTTATTTCCGTGTTGTTGTTTTCAAAAAGATCAAGGTCTTTTATATCGTAAGGAACTGCATTCTCGCCAAAAGAATTCAGCGCCAGAAGAAGTTTGTCCCTGTGATCATGCATTTTCTCAATGAAGGTCCCCGGAATGTCCAGACATACGTCGGACCAGAAAAGCACGGTCTTCCTGTGATTGCCAAAATCTGCGGAGTCAAGTTCTCCCGGACGCAGGATCCTGATCTCTGTGCCGACATCGTAGGCGTCAAGCACGTCGTGGATCACGTCGCACATATAGAACGCCCCGTCGTACTCACAATTGTCGGTAAGGATCCAGAGACCTATTTCACCGTTTGTGGAAGAGTTGCCGACTTTCTTCAAAAAGCTGTCGTATGCCGTTTTCGACAGGGCTCTTGAAAGGGAAAGGTCAAGGTATCTGAAATTGCGGTAATGCCTGCTTAGAAGGTAGGCCGCCAGGGGGTTGTTTCTCTCCTTGATCAGTGTCTCCAGGCCGGTTGTGTACTTGCGTATGTCACCGTCGCTCAGAAATCTGCTTTTCAGCCTGTATACTTCATAATTGTAGAACTTGTCCCCCATTGGCCGGTCAATAAAAACGTCAAAGCCCCCATTCCCGAAAAGGCCCCAGTAAGCGTTTAAAAAATCCCTTTTGCCAATGGCGGATGAGCCGGACAACGAAGGCTTTTCTCCTGTAATGCCGTTGGCCATGTGGGACAGCGCAGAATTAAAATCATCGAAACACTCATAGGGCCGGAGAAAAGGAGGCAGTTCCGCAGCCTGTTTATTGATCGAGTAAATGAAAATACTGCGGCGGGGATCTTTAAGAAGGATATTCAGAAAAGTCATCCATTCCTGGGCAACCCAGCCGTGAGTTATGTACTCGATGTGAGAAAAGACCAGCAGAAAAGCTTTAGCTCCTTCGATGGCGCTCTGAATCTCAAACATATAGTTGGAGACGCCGGCATCCGAGAGAACCTGATTTGAAAAGAAAACGTTAAAACCGTCCCCGGAAAGGCGCTCAAAAAAAGACTTGGCCACGTTCCTGTCCTCAGTCAGGCCTTCTTCGGTGGAGTTTTTGAACGATATAAACAAATCGTATCTGTAATCCATTTTCAACCCTTTTTGCACTTGATTATCAAATAAGCGGGGCGGTGAAGCTCATGTACTGTCTTGGGCACGTTTTCCATCATCTTTTTGTCAGGAGAGGGCTCGACAACTTTTTCAAGAACAAAACCTGCCTCGATAAGAGCGTTGATGACTGTGGCCGTTTTGTGGTGATATTTTGTTATTGTCTTGCCGAGCCATTCGATCTTTCTCACGCCTTCCTCGCCGTAGTGGTCCATAACGAAACCTGTGACAAGACCGTTCTCCGGGTCGGTGACCCATTTCTGGGAAACCTTGCAGGCGGTGTACGACGGGTGTTCCATCGAGAATACGAATTCCCCTCGGCTATTCAGAATACCGTAAACATCCCTGAACAGTTTGTATATGTCGTTTATGTAATGAATGGCGAGACAGCTTACGACCGTATCGTATTTTTCGTTGATCTCGGACAGATTTTCTGCAGCCATTACTCTGTACTCGACGTTGGCATGGGGGTTCTCTTTTATCCCTTTTTCGATCATTTTCTCCGAGACGTCCACGCCAATAACCTTTTTTGCGCCGGCATTGGCCAATTTAACGGTCATTGCACCGTAACCGCAGCCGAGATCGAGAACTGTTTTGTCTTGTACGGAGCCTATCAGATCGAAGACGATGGGCTGCTCGATCATGTCGTTGTAATTGAATTCTTTATTCCGGAGATCTATGTAGTTGTTAAAAAATTTGACATCGTCGTATATTGCTTTTTTTGCCATTTTGTTTCTCCTCTCAGCGAAAAACGCAGTATGAACTGGTTCTATTATAGGAGAAAAAGCCAAAAAATCAAGAGATTTGCTCCGGTCAGCGGAGTGACTTATCCGAACATCATTCGAGCCGCAGGCTTGCAACATTTGCGGCGAAATCGCAGCGGGCGTACGTGTAGGTAATTGCGCTTCAGCGCACTGCAACTATTAACTATACACTCTTCACTATTCACTATCCGAAAGCGCCGTGCGGCGCTTTCGGCGCATCTCTTGCGCGAAGCGCATTGATATGTTACAATCATCAATGCAGGAAAAAACTGCCGGGAGGCTTATATGGGCACATGGAGACAAAACATTGCCGTTGATCTCGGATCATCGGGCATCAGAATATGCGTGGAGAAAAAGGGTCTTATCGTTGATGAGCCTTCTCTTGTTGCGGTGAGACAGGGCGGCGAAGTGGTTGCCATTGGCGGCAGAGCGAGGATCATAGAAGGTAAAACTGACGAGGGAGACATAAACATCATCAGACCGATAAAGAAGGGGACCATCTCGGATTATACGGTAACCGTGAATATGGTTGGCTATTTCCTCGACGAAGCCATCAAGAATCCCATCAGGAGACTTATCAAACCGGATGTGATCACTCCGGTACACTGCGACATAACCAACGTGGGCCGCCGTGCCACCGAGAGGGCGCTTAGAGAGGCCGGAGCAGGGCGAATCTTTTTTGTGGAGACGCCACTTGCCGCAGCCATTGGCGCAAATCTTGACGTGTCGGCGCCCAACGGCAAGCTGATAGTTTCGATCGGCGCCGAGATCACTGACATTGCGGTCATCTCCTATGACGGAATCGTGGCGGCTACGAGCGTAAACGTTGGCGGCAGGTCCTTTGACGAAGCGATCAAGATGTATTTCAGGAAGGAATACAAGATGGTCCTCGGCGACAGGACGGCGGAGAAGATAAAGAACGAGAACGTTTGCGTTTACAGAGACGTGAGGGTGCAGCCTTTTGACGTGTCGGCTTTTGAACTCAGCGGGAGACTGCCGGCGGACAAACAGATACGCCCGGAGGAACTGATCAAGCAGCTCAGCGACGTGGCCCTTCCGATAATCGAGGGAATCAGCAAGGTCCTTGAGAACACTCCGCCGGAGCTGGTTTCCGACATCCACCAGCGGGGCATAGTTTTGACGGGCGGGGGCAGCAGACTGGCAGGACTTGACGTTTTCATCTCCAAAGGCACAGGCATAGACACGGTGATCGCAGACGATCCCCAGTACTGCGTTGTGAAGGGCTGCATGAAACTTCTGAACAGTCTGAGCAACGAAAAGAAGAATGAACTTATGAACGAATAATAATTATTTCGACGGAACCACCAGCGAGGCTGAGATCTGATTCACCGTTCCTGCACCGAGGAGCAGGACGATGTCATTTTCTCCGGCCTCTTTTTTTACCTTTTCGGCAATGTCGTCAAAGTTGCTGATAAGCGTCACCGGCAGTTTTTTCCTCAAAAACAGCTTTTCAAGATCTGCGGAAGAAATGCGGCCCGTGTCTTTCTCCCTAGCGGCGTAGATCTCTGTGAGGATCACAAGATCCGCTTTTTTCAGGGCTTTGGCAAATTTTCTTTTGAAGCGAAGGGCTCTCGAGTAGGTGTGGGGCTGGAAAACTGCTATCACACGGCCTTTGGTGTTTTGCTTCGCCGCTTCGATTGTGACTTTGATCTCCGAGGGGTGGTGGGCATAGTCGCTCACGACCACCGCGCCTTTTTCGGTGCATCCCACAACTTCAAAACGTCTTTTGGCGCCGGTAAACTCCGACATGCCCTTCAGTATCATTTCGTCGGGGCAACCGAGAGACCAGGCCGCAGCCGCCGCGGCAAGAGAGTCCAGCACGTTGTAGATCCCCGGAATGCGAAGATTGACTGTGCCAACGTCAGAGCCGTTCCTTATAAGAGTATACGTGAAACCCGCTTTGAAATCGCAGGGAGAGTCTGCGGGAAGAGCTTTAAGCACCGGGTCTTTTGCGTAAAAATGGGCAAATACTTTTTTGCCAAGAGCATTCTTCACACAGGGGGCCTTTTTCCTTTTCACACTGTATGTGATAAGGTTTGCACAGGTTTTTTTAGCGCAGGCAAGGGCGTGCCTCGAGTCGGCGCAAAGGATCAGATAGCCGTTTTTGGGGATGTTTCCTGCGAAAGCGGCAAAGGCCTCTTTCATATTGGCGAAGGTCTTGAAATAGTCAAGATGTTCCGGCTCGACGTTGAGGATGATCCCGGCGAAGGGCAGGATGTGAAGGAAATTCCTGTGGTATTCGCAGGCCTCGGTAACAAAATAACTGCTTCCGCCGGTGATGACGCTGCTGCCGACACCCGGAAGGACTCCGCCGATGTGGGCGCTGGGATCCATTCCCGCATTGAGAAGAACGGAAGCGATCATTGACGTGGTGGTGGTTTTTCCGTGGACTCCCGCCACTGCAACGGTCTTTTCGAAATGGCCGGCTATATAACCGAGAAAAACGCCTCTCTCAACGACAGGTATTCCAAGTTCTAGGGCTCTGAGATATTCCGGATTGGTTTTAGAAATAGCGACGGTGTAGACTACAAGGTCGATGCTTTTATCGACGTTCTCTGCAACGTGCCCGATGTTTACAGCAGCGCCAAGTTGCCTGAGCTTCAAAGTGGCTGAGGACTCGCTCATATCGCTGCCCGACACCCTATAACCTCTGTTCAGGGATATCTCTGCAAGTCCGCTCATGCTCGACCCGCCAATGCCGATAAAATATATTAAAGCCCCTTCGGAAAGGGACAGTTCTCTTACAGTTTGATCGTTAAGTTCCATGCTTCCGCCAGTTCTCTTTTGTATGAATTTCAGTCCGGCAATTAACCAGAGTGCAACTGACATATTATTAAATAAAAAAGTCGAATTGTCAAGTTTTTTCGTCGGTGAGAAGGGCAAAGGGCACCTCTGAAAACACTCCGGGACCATTGTACAGCTTCTCTGCGGCAGCGGAGATCACTGCTTTGTCCGTGTGATGAATAAAGAGAAGGGTCCCGTCTCTGAAGCCTGCAATCTTTCCGTGATCAAACGTCACAGTGTCTTTTTCTCCGATCTCGCCGAAAATGCCCCTGCCCGTGAGTTTTGCGTGGGCTTCTCTTGCGGTCCATATCTCCAGAAAAGCGACTGTTTTGTCATAATCGGAAACTTTACCGAAGATGTGGCCGAGTTCCTCCCCGCCAAAATACTTTTTCGCGATTTTAAGAAAACTCTCAAGTTTTATTCCGGGATCAGGGATCTCTTCGCAGTCCGTTCCGCAGAGTGGGGCTGCCCCGTTTCCGGAAGGGCACATAATGGCCGCACAGACCGTGGAGCCTGAGTGGGAGAGATTGAATGAAAGATCTTTGGGACAGAAAAGTGAAGGCTTGCCGTTTTCTCCGTAAATATAGGAAAAATCAGAAATGCTCAAACCTGTTGCGGCAGCGGCTTTTTTTTCAAACAAAAGAGACGCCAATGCGGATGAGATCCTTCGTTCAGGGTTGGCAACGGACAATACGTAGGAGGCCCTTGACAGGGACAGTTTGGCAATGATCTTTTCCCCGTCAACGGTTTTATTCTCCGGTATCTCTGTGTAATAAACTGTAAGCATGCAGGACCGCTCCGCCGGTTTTTCTTTGTCCCGCAAATTATCGCACAGCCGTTGCAATAAATCAACCTTAAACAGGCAGTTTCAACCGGCGAAGGATCATTGGCGGTTAAAGGATTGCAGGAAACTTTAAACAGGCTTAATAAGGGGGATCAAGAGACCGTCACGGGTGTATTTTCCTTGAAAAAAGCGCCTCCCGGGTAGTATAATGAACCGGAACATTTTTTTATATCTTTAATGGAGAGACGATGAGATCATTCAACAATAAGACCATAAACGACAATGAACTGTTTCTGCCGGCGATCATGCTCCCCTATCAGACAGTGCTTCCCGCCACATTGGAGGTGTTTACTGCAACGGAGTTCAAAAACGTTGCGGGATTTATAGCTGCAGATATCACCCATAAAAAGGTTTTTTTGCCTTTCGTGGACTCCATGGAGGGATATGACAGTGAATCCGCGGCCTGTGAAGCGGCGGAAGAACTGATTGGAAAAAACGTTTCTCTTTCCGGAGTCATCTGCGAGGTCAGAAACATAGAGATGAAGGACCGGATAGGCGTATGCGACGTGACCCTTTTTGGCGTGTGCGGCGCCCACTGCAGCGAGATGGAGATAGACCGGGATGCGGGCAATATCTACATGGCGACGGTCAAAATAGAACCGGACAGTCAGGAGTTTCTTCAGTCGGAAGCCCCGGGCCCCATTAAGAGAGTCCTTAAATCCCTTGTGAAGAAATATGCGAAAACAGTGGGAATGTCCGACCAGCGCAACATAGACGTGACGGACGTGATCTCTGTTTCGGATTCCAACGTTCTATGCTACCGCATCGCCAATGCCATGGACGCGGAGTACGAGGATAAAAAGGCGATAGTGACCGAGCACGATCCCTACAAAAAACTCATGATCACTCTTGAGATCGCCAATAAGCTTCTCTCATACGAACAGATACATTTGAACATTCTGCGGAAGACCGGATTAAGCCTGTCCGAACAGCAGAAAGAATCTTTTATGCGGGAACAGATCCGCATAATAGAAGAGGAACTCGGTGATGACGAGGCGGGTGAGAGCGATCTGCTTGAGGAAAAACTGACGGGCCTTGCTCCGTATATGGGTGAGAGTACCGTTGAGAAGATACGTAAAGAGATCAATAAGCTGAGAAGGATACCGTCTTCGTCGCCGGACTATTCGGTTATGAGAATGCACGTGGACTTTCTTCTTGATCTTCCCTGGGCTCCCGAAGCGAGACCGGATATTGACCTTGAAGAGGTGAGAAGGGTCCTGGACAGGGACCACTACGGACTTATTAAAGTCAAGGAGCGCATCGTGGAATTCATGGCCGTGAAGACCATGAAAAAGGCCACCGCTTCCAGCATTATCTGCCTGTTCGGACCTCCCGGAACAGGAAAGACTTCCGTTGTGAGATCGATTGCCGAGGCGCTGGGCCGGGAATACGTACGCATTTCTCTTGGCGGCGTGAGGGACGAGGCCGAGATCCGAGGCCACAGGAAAACCTATATCGGAGCCATGCCGGGCAGGATACTGACCGCTCTTGAGAAGGTCAAATCAAATTCTCCCGTAGTTCTGCTTGACGAGATCGACAAGCTCTGCGGCGATTTCCGGGGCGATCCCGCTTCCGCACTTCTGGAGGTGCTGGACAGGGAGCAAAACAAAGAGTTCACAGACACCTACGCGGAGGTCCCCTTCGATCTATCAAAAGTTCTCTTCATCACCACCGCCAATACTCTCGATACTATTCCTTCGCCGCTGCTTGACAGGCTGGAGGTGATAGAACTTTCCAGTTATACCGAGAGCGAGAAGATGGAAATAGCCGTAAGGCATTTGATCCCGAAGCAGGCGGCAGAGCACGGATTGTCTAGAAATGCGGTAAAATTCACTGAAGCTGCCGTGAAGACTCTGATCAACGACTACACCCAGGAGGCCGGAGTCAGACAACTGGAGAGACAGATCGCAGCGATACTCAGAAAGTCCATCTGCATAATGAAAACCAAGGGTAAGCGGACGGTCACCGTAACGCCCAAACTGATTTTCGAGATGCTCGGAGCGGGTAAGGCCATCCACCGTTTCGAAACAGGACTGGACAAGACCGCCGTTGGCACCGTCAACGGAATGGCCTGGACCGCCGTGGGCGGCGTGCTCCTCAGCGTTGAAGTAAATGTTTTTGAGGGCACAGGAAAACTTGAGGTCACCGGTCTCATTGGCGACGTCATGCGTGAATCTGCCACAGCAGCCCTCAGTTTTATCAGGTCAAAAGCTGCGGAATACGGTATTCCGGCGGATTTTTACAAGACCAGGGATGTCCACGTCCACGTTCCCGAAGGGGCAACGCCAAAGGACGGTCCCTCGGCGGGTGTTACCATTGCCACGGCCATCTTCTCTGCAATCACGAAGAATCCTGTGAAGCAGTGCATCGCCATGACGGGCGAGATAACCATTAGGGGAGACGTGCTTGCCATTGGCGGGCTTAAAGAGAAGTCATTGGCGGCGCTTAAAGAAGGCATTTCCGAGATACTGGTGCCTGCCGAGAACAAGGCGGACATAGCGGAACTTCCCGAAGAAGTCAGAAACGGGCTTAAGATCACGACTGTGGAAAAGGTCGACGAAATATTCAGAATAGCCCTTGCGGAAGAATAAAAAATGCAGGAGGTCCCCAAAACCGGGACATTAACGGGTATTAGTCCCGACGGAGAAATGAAATGAGCAAAAAGAAGATTCCATTTGACAGACGCACTATGAGAGCTTTTGCAGTTGACTGCGTGTTCGCCTACGACTTCGTTCTCAGAGAGCAGCGGGCTGCGGAGAGCGAAACGCCGAAGAAACCCGAAAAAACAAAAAGGGCTACGGACACCATAACCATCAGCAAGCCGGTGGGAAAGGGCATCAGAAGGCGCACGACAATGACCCGCTTCGAGTACGAGGAGAAATACAAAGACGTGCTCGAGATGCTGCGTGAAGAAGAACAGACTCAGGAGGAAAAAGAATCTGCGGAAAAAGAATTTGACGTGGAGGAATTCATCCAGGACGTTCTCGGCGCCAAATTTGAAGAAGAGGGCAGGGAGGAGATCATTTTTGCAGACGTTCCCGATTATGCCGAGTACCTTTATCCGGTGGTAAAAGGTGTTACGGAAAATATCGAAGAGATAGACGCCGCCATAACCCGGAATCTTAAAAACTGGTCATTTGACAGAGTCAACAGGACCGAGATCGCAGTCCTTCGGGTGGCAGTGTTTGAGATGCTGAAGTTCTCCGACGTTGTGCCTGTCAGCATTGCCATCAACGAGGCTGTGGAACTGGCCAAGGCCGGAGACGTGAAGTCCGGCGCTTTTGTGAACGGAGTCCTTTCGGGAGTAGCCAAGGAGCTTCCCCAAGCCGGACAATAAGACCGCGACTGTCTATCCTTTGATACGGCTTAAAGATCAGCCCGCTGATCAAGCTTTTTCAGCCTTTTATGAAAACGATCTCTGTAACAGAACTCAACAAGTACGTAAAGAACGTGATCGCCGGGGACTTGCTACTTTCAGACGTTGCAGTCACGGGAGAGCTTTCGAACGTGAAACGCTCCGGCCAGGGTCATTATTATTTCACACTGAAAGAGGAGAATTCCATTCTCCGGTGTGTCCTTTTCAGAGGTCCCGCATCATATCTCAGATTTGTTCCCAAGGACGGTATCAAGGTCATTGCCCGGGGCCGTTGCTCGCTGTACGAGCCCGACGGGGCATTTCAGCTTGTTTGCGAGTCTCTTACGGAGGACGGCACCGGAAGGCTTTACGAGCAGTTTGAAATTCTTAAAAAGAAACTGTTCGCGGAGGGTCTTTTTGCGGAGGAGCACAAAAAGAAGATCCCTTTTTTACCGAAAAAAGTCGGAGCGATCACATCACCCGGAGGCGCTGTGATCGAGGATATAAGAAACGTTTCCGGAAGAAGATTTCCGGGGATGCCGGTTAAACTTTATCCATGTCCGGTCCAGGGCGCTGACGCTCCCGCAGGAATCATTAAGGCTTTGAAACAGGCGGTTTCCGAAAATGAGTGCGAAGTGCTCATCATTGCCAGGGGAGGAGGATCCTTCGAGGATCTCTTTTGCTTCAACGACGAAGTTCTCGCCAGAGAGATTTACAACTGTCCTCTGCCGGTGATATCCGCGGTGGGACATGAGACGGACTTTACCATATGCGACTATGTTGCAGACAGAAGGGCTCCCACACCCTCAGCGGCTGCGGAGATAGCGGTACCCGAGAAAGCAAAACTTCTTTTGGATCTTCGCACCTTAAAGTCAAGGCTGGGCAGAAGCTTTGACTCGAAATTTGAAAACGTTAAACGGGTCTTTTCGCTTTTAAAACAGAGACCGCCCCTCACCAGGCCTCTTGACGGAATCGAAACGAAAAGCCAGATGCTGGATTCCGCAGGTCTAAGACTCAGGTCCATTATCAGCGACCTGACCGGGAAAAAGCGCAGTTTCCTTGCAGGGCTGAAAGACAGGTTTAACTCATCAGACGTTAAAAGTGCTTTGGCTTCAAAGCGGATCGACTTTTCCGGCACATCTTCAAGGCTGGAAACCGCCTCCGCATTATTACTTCACGAAAAAAAAACAGGAGTTCTTCTCCTGAAAGGAAAACTTGAGGCTCTCGGGCCCGGAAACGTCCTCGAAAGGGGATATTCGCTGATAGAAAAAGACGGCGTACCTGTTTCAGACGCAGGATCGCTGAAAAAGGGAGATCTTTTCCGGGTGATAATGAGGGACGGCGAATTTGACGCCGAGAGAAAATGATAAAGCGGGCTCTTACGCCGGCAGCAGATACACGAAAGGATAATTCGATGGATAAAAACGGTCAGCATGGCATACCCGGTGCGGCAGGTTTCGACTTTAAAGCCGCAATTGAAAACCACCTTCAAACAGGTATCAACACTCTTCCTCCCCGCGCTTATTACATTCCCTACGGGGAAAAGTGCGATGCATTGGCGCGGGCGAAAAAAAGAGGGGGAAGGATAAAAAGTCTGAACGGGGACTGGAATTTCACCCTTTACGGGAGCCCGGAAGAGGCCGCATTGGCGATTTCCCGGGGGGATGACCGCTTGTCCTGCAAAAAGATCAAAGTGCCTTCCTGCTGGGAGGAATACGGCTACGGCAAGCCCCAATACGTCAACGTTGACTACCCGATACCCTTTGATCCGCCCCACGTTCCGGACGAGAATCCGACAGGCTTTTACAGAAGAAGCTTTACTCTTCCTGCAGACTGGGCGGATAAAAAGATAATCCTCAGGTTCGACGGCGTTGACGCCATGTTTTTCGTGTTCGTCAACGGTGCTTTTGTCGGCATGGGCCAGGGCACCCATCTCCCCAATGAGTTTGACATAACTGAATTTGCGGAAAAAGAGGGAAATAATGACATTGGCGTCATGGTGGTGAAATACGCCTGCGCAACGTATCTTGAAGATCAGGACAAATACAGGACCTCCGGCATCATAAGGAACGTCACTCTTATCGCCAGACCCGAAAACCACGTGAGGGACGTTTTCGTGAGACAGGAGATCGACCTTGAAAACGCCAATGCGGTCATAAAGGCTGAATTTGACTTTTCGGGCAAAGATCCGGGGGTCAGGGCGATCCTGTACGACGGAGAGGGAAAAGCCGTTGCGGAGGCGGAACCGGAGGACGGAGTGGTTTCGATGGAAGTCCACGATCCGGTCCTTTGGAATGCGGAACACCCCTATCTCTATACGCTGCTCCTGTTGTCGGAGGACGAGGCCATACCGGTCACCGTAGGCATAAGAAAGGTGGAAATCGGTGAGGCGGGAGAACTTCTCATAAACGGTCAGCCTGTCAAACTGAAGGGCGTGAACCACCACGACACGGATCCGCTCCGGAGTTCATATATGCCGGACGACGCCATTGTGAGAGACCTTTTCCTCATGAAAAGACACAACGTCAACGCCATCAGGACATCCCATTATCCCTCGGTTCCGGAGTTTTACGAGCTTTGCGCAAAATACGGTTTTTACGTTATCGCAGAAAACGATACCGAGACTCACGGCACCTACAGAAGCGGCGGAGACCCGGGAGGGAAGTATAAAAACGCCCTTAATGACGACAGGTCCTGGGACAACTTCTTTATGGACAGGATCATGAAAACACTCGAACGGGACAAGAACTGCCCGGCTGTGATCATGTGGTCTCTTGGCAATGAGTCTTTCTTTGGCGAAAACTTCATGAAAATGGCCGAATTCTGCAAGACCAGGGACGGCTCGAGACCGGTCCACTTCGAGAGTGACTACGACATGGTCTCCGAGGACGTCTATTCCCGGATGTATCTTGACATACCTTCTGTTGAGGAGATAGGCAGAAAGAACCTGGAAAAAGCCGAAAAGAAGGAAAAAGTCACTCCTTTCTTCCTTTGCGAATATTCTCACGCCATGGGCAACGGCCCCGGTGATTCAAAGGACTACTGGGACGTGATATACCGCTATCCAAGCCTCATTGGCGGATGCGTGTGGGAGTTTGCGGATCACAGCATTCCCGCTATCTTTACAGAGGACGGCCCTGTGGTGCTGAACGCGCTCAAACATCCCCAATATGCCGCTGAGGGAGTGCCGAAAGGTATTTCTGAACCGGAAAAGAAAAGCGTTCACACCTACGGAGGAAGCTTTGGCGAGTTCCCTCACGACGGAAACTTCTGCGTTGACGGGCTTGTGAGTCCTGAGAGGAAACCGTCGACGGGCCTGCTGGAACTGAAAGAGACGTACGCTCCTGTAGAAGTCAGGCTTGTTAACGGAAAGACGGGCCTTGTTGAGCTGATCAACAGGACAGACTTTACGGATCTCCGGGAGTTTGATTTAAAGTACAGAGTGACAACGGAGAAGGGCGTCTGGTACGAGGACTTCCGTCAGCTGCCCGACTGTACACCCCACAGATCGACGGTCATAAAGCTTGACACGAATCTTCCGGATATTTCGATTTACGAGTACTTCCTTGAAGTTGATATTCTTGACGGGAAATCGAGAGCCTGGGCGGATTCAGGGTACGTTCTGTCTTCCGACAGTTTTAAACTTGACGTGACCCAGACCGAGTGCGAAACGGCGCCGGAGTCCGGCATGCCGGGGATAGAACTTGAAGAGACTTCTTCGGAATTCTTCGTGAAAGGCGGAGACGGCTCTGAATTTATCTACATTTTCGACAAACTGAAGGGCATGCCCAAGAGCCTGGTCTCTGACGGTACAGAGTTTCTTGCCAATACCGCCACCTTCGGCATCTGGCGGGCACCCACGGACAACGACAGGAATATTAAAAACGTCTGGAGATTTTGGAATTTCGACAGGGCATGTCTTAAATGCTATTCGTTTAGGATCCTTAAGCAAAGTGCCTCAGCCGCAGTGTTCCTCGGAAGCTATTCGATCGGCGGACCGTCAATGATGCCCGCAGTCAGATTCTCGGCATTTTTCGCAGTCTACGGAAACGGCGAGATAGGTGTTTCGGTGACCGGAGAGGTTGCAGAAGAGGCGCCGAGGCTTCCCAGATTCGGCCTGGAACTTGAACTCCCTGAGGGCAATGACCGGATGAAATTTTTCGGCATGGGTCCCGAAAGCTCCTACGTTGACATGAAGGCGTTCACCAGGGCAGGCCTTTTCGACATGGACGTCAGGGACAACTACACTCCCTATATCAAGCCTCAGGAGACCGGAAACCATTACAAGACACGGTGGGCTTACGTTTACGACGGCAATATGCGGGGCCTCATGTTCAAAGGCATTCCGGACTTTGAATTCTCCTGCCTCAAATACAGCCAGTATCAGCTTGACGCAGCTGCATACGAAACCGACCTCATGGAGTCCGGCAAAACTTTCGTCCACATAGACTACAAGAATGCGGGGATCGGCTCCAACAGCTGCGGACCGGAACTTCTTGAAAAATATGCCTTCTCGGAGAAGAATTTTGCCTATTCCTTCGTGATCAAGCCTGTATTTGAAGAAGACGGCGATCTGTCAAGAGAGGCAAGAACCCTTCCGGCGTTTGATTCCCGGAACTGACAGACGTTAAGAGGTGCAGAGTGGAAAAAGGACTTTCCGGTAATGACCAATACGATTTTGGCACCGTAAGGCTAATTGCCACGGACATGGACGGCACGTTTATAACCTGCAGAGCTGAGATTCCCGACCGTAACCGGAGAGCAGCAAAGATCTGCGGGGACAACGGGGTCATTTTTGTGATCGCCAGCGGCAGATCTTATGCTTCGCTGGGAGATTTTATTGGCGTTGAAGGCGAGAAAGGGTATATAATAGCTCACAACGGGGCCAGAATAGCCACTGCCGGAGCTAAAAAAGAATTGTTGCGCACTCCGCTTTTGGCGGAAGACGCAGAGTATATGATCGATCTCGGCCACAGGCTTTCTGCCACCGCATGTATATGGGCGGATGAGAAACTTTACATCACCCGAAGGACAAGGCCCGGGAAACTCTATGCGGAGGCATCCCTTGCGGAAACCGTTTATTTTGACGCCCGGGATCCCTTCTTCCTCAGGAAAACTCCGGAAGGAAGAAGCAATATTGACAAGATCTACTGGACTGCCGGCGAGGACGGAACCCCCTGGATATCCGGAGAGATCTCAAAGCTGATACCGGAGACGCTGTCCTGTTTCACCTCCGGCGGGGGCTGTATGGAATTTGTGGACAGATCAGTAAGCAAGGGCAATGCCTTGAGGACTCTTTGCGGAATGATCGGCGTTGATATTAAAAACACCGTGGCTTTCGGAGACTCCGAAAACGATCTGTCGCTGATAGAAGCGGCGGGGTTTGGCGTTGCGATGGAAAATGCTGACCCTATGGTCAAAAAAAAAGCCTCATACATAACAGGCACCAATGACGAATGCGGCGTTGCCGACGCCATTGAGAAGCTGTTCGGAAGGGAGCAGAAAAGAAAACAGTTCGGGATCTGATCGATCGGACAAGTGAACGGGATCGAAAAAGTATGGAAGAAAAGGACACAGATCTTAATAGCGGAACAGACTTCGATGAAGCGATCGATGATGAACTTAAGAACCTTGACCGGGATGACTACGGTCAGGGTATCGAAATTCAGACTGTTGATCCGGAGGAGGACGAACCGGAGAGAAAAAAGAGGCCTTTCCCCTTTTTTACACTCCTTCTTGTTATTTTGCTTGGCGCTGCCGCAGCCTTCCTGATTTTTGTTTTCAAATCCATCTCCGAGACCGGCGGAATGATGGAAGGTATTTCCGGCCGAAACATACTCGGGGTCCAGAGCAGGGCGAACCAGTCTTCGGAAAACACCGAATACAGCGACTACCGCGAGCTTTCCGCATCCCTTTCAAGGCTTGCCGCAACTCACAAGGAGTGGACGAACATTGAAAAGAACCCCGATGAGACAGGCTTCTCCTGCATCGCAACGGAAGACGAGGGTGTCCGCATGGTCTACAACCTTGATCAGAACAGTATCTGCGGGAAATACACACTGAGAGATTTTGACTATATCTGGGTGGATTCCGTCAATCCGGGCTTCTGCTGCCTGATCAATATACCCGGCGAGGAAGTGGATCTTTCGGGCTACTATATCCTTGTCCACGACGACAGCGGCAACCTGGCCTCCAGGCTCATTATCAACTGTTACGAGGCAAAAGTCGTTAAACTGAATAAAGCCATCATCTCCGGCACGATCCTTGCCCCCGACGCCAACGTTGAATACGACGCCACAGTGGTTTACGGCGCAGTCTACGCCAAAGCCTCCACCGGCGCCAGAGCCTACTTCAAGCACATTGCCTTCTCAGGCTACACCGAGATACTTAAAGACAGCAAGAAATTTGAATTCGTCAACGTTGTCATGAGGTCAAAGACTCTGGCTTGGCTGAGAGAACACTATCCGGAGCAGTACCTTACATATCCCGACGACTACGTCCTGAATACCGATGACCTCCTGAAGATCACGGATCTGGATCTTGAAGGCGAATACATTGCCGATATGTATAAGGATCTCGACGCCCTTGTTAACCTCGAAAGCCTTTCTCTCAGCAAGACCAAGATTAAAGAACTGGACCTCAGAGCGCAGATAAAACTCAGGTATCTCGACATAAGCGATACCGATATCGGGTATGTGATGCTTCCGGAGACGTGCACGGTTGAGGAATTCAATGCGGACAACGCCAAACTGTACATCCTTGACGCCGGTACGCTGAAAAACGCAAAAACTGTTCTGCTGAAAAACAACAAATTCATGATTCAGCCTGCCTACGAGCTTCTGGAGAAAGCGGAATACATCTGCATCACAAATACCGGTGCCGATAATGCTTCTATAGGAAAGCTCTACACGCTCAAAAATCTGAAACATCTGGAAGCGCCGGAGAACGAGTCAATAACGGAAGTGGACCTTTCCGGATTTGCCGTCCTGGAGTTTGCGGATTTCAGAGACTGTTCGATCTCAAGTATAGTGTTTGCCATGGCCAACAGCCTTAAGGATATCGACGTCAGCTACAATGACATGATCGAGATCGACGCCAAAGACGCGCCCCACCTCAGCCGAATCGCCGCCTACGGAGATTACAAGCGGATCATCGTCAGGGACAGTACAGTGGCAGTTTACAGCCTGGACACAACAAAAATAGCCTACGGCGGCAACTGACCGCCAATTAATAAATGATTTCGTGGGAGGGTCAATGAGACCAAGAACCAAGAAAAACCTGGAAAAAAGAATAGACGCCTGCTCAAGTTATGTGGTAGACAGTCCTGAATCAAAAAAAGGCCGCTGGAAAGAGGGCTTCTCAGCCGTCAGAGTGGAGATAGGCTGCGGCAAGGGCGGTTTTATCTGCGGACTTGCAGCCTTAAACCCGGATATTCTTTACGTCGGCATAGAGATAGTGCGCAACGTGATCGTGCTGGCAGCGGAAAAGGCCACATCTATGGGCCTCAAAAACGTCCTCCTGATCAACGGCAACGCCCGCTACCTCAGCGATTACTTCGAGGAAGGAGAGGCGGACGAACTGTACCTCAACTTCAGCGACCCCTGGCCAAGAGACAAACAGCACAAGCACCGCCTGACCTCCGACACTTTTATGCCTCTCTACATAAAAATCCTGAAGGCCGGGGGCAATATCATCCAGAAAACCGACAACCGGGACCTCTTTGATTTTTCAGTGGAAACTTACAAAAACTACGGCTGCAGTATTCTCCGGATATCCTATGACCTGCATCACGAACCCTGGTATGAGGATCTCTCCAACATTGTGACAGAATACGAAGAGCGGTTTGTCTCAATGGGCTTGCCAATATGTTACGCCAAGGTGAGCATGCCCGACCGGTCTTCCATGGCTGAGAAAATCGCCCTTTGCGAGGAAGCCATCGCCAGGCAGCGGGAATGCGAGAGAAGGGCGAAGGAGAGTGGGGCACATGCGGCTGACGCCGCAAGTGATGCGCCTTCGGCACAAAGTGAATAGTGAATAGTTGAGGTGCGGCGCTGTTATATTAATGGCGCCGCGATTGCTGAAAGCGCCTTCGGCGCAATGCGCAGCCACTCTTCACTGCTTACTCTTCACTAATAACTCTTCACTATTAACTCTTAACTCCTCACTCTTCACTGATTACTCTTCACTATTATCTCCCAATTTTGTATAATCTCTGCTGCATGAGGGGAATCGGGTGTAATTCCCGAACGAGCCCGTCGCCGTGAGGCGGTCAAAAAGCGGTTTTCAGACCGGATTCCGCAGATTCGGTATAAAGTCATTGGCGATGTTCGCTGAGAAGGCTTGGAAACTGTCCGCCGCAGTCGAAATACCCGAATGCATGAAAAAACTTTTCCGTTCGTTTAACGATGCTGCGGGCGCCGGCAAGGAAAAGTGATTATAAGTTAATTGCAAAGGGGAGATGCTTATGAAAGACACAAAGTTCAGTAAAAAAGCATTTCTTGCGATCGTGCTTTGCGTGATACTGACTGCGGTTTCAGTAGCAGGAATGGCAGGTTGCAAGAATGAAGGCTCCGACCAGGTATCATTTAAGTTCATCGTTGTTGACAAAGAGGGCAAAGAGACTTCTTTTGACATCAAGACGACCAAAACAACTGTTGGAGATGCTCTCGTTGAGAAGAAACTCATCGCAGGGGATCCCAGTGAGTACGGTCTCTACGTCAAGACTGTCAACGGTCTTACGCTTGACTACAATGCGGACGGATACTATTGGGCCTTTTATATCAATGGCGAATATGCTATGACAGGTGTTGATTCCACCAATATAGTTGAAGGCGCCGTGTACACGTTCAAGGCTGAGAAATCGGATTACTGATGAATCGCCTCAAAACGTGAGGGCATATTGCCCTATGTAAAAAAGCGGGACCGCAACCTGTTATCAGGCCGGCAGTCCCGTTTTTTGGTATCTGTTAGAGGTATCTTATCATTCCGGAGTTGCCGGGCCCGGGAGGGGTTCTGCTTCGCAAGAAACCGACACATCTTTTTTCTTTGAAGCTTTCTGGGTCACAATGACCGCGGCAAGAACTGCAACGGGGACCAGAAGAGTAGACAAAAGTCCGAGAAGATTGAGGGGCGTGTATCTGATGGCGCCAAGGATCCTTGTCATGAAATCCGTTACGAGCAGGGATGCGGTACCGGCGATCATGGCTATGAGCATGCCTGCGTTGGCGTATACCTGAAAAGCAGGTCTCTCGCAAACGGATGGGGTGAGAGAGAACAGATCGCTTTTTCGTTTTACGATCAGCAGAACGATTCCTGCAACGAAGAACAGGGGCAGAAGGATGAAATAAAACACTCCGGAAACGTCAACGCCGGCCCAGCTTAAGAACGTGGGAATGGAGGCGGTGAAGTTGATAATTGCGTGGAGACCCATGGTGTACAGAATGTTGCCGGTTTTCAGGTAAACTGCGGCAAAAATGACACCGAGGAAGAATGCGAGGAAGAACTGTCCGCTGTTGCCGTGAAGAAGCCCGAAGAGAAGGCCCGAGACTATCATGGCGGGAATCTGACCGTACTTGTGGAGCCGGTCGAGCAGCAGTTTCCTGCAGGCCAGTTCCTCGAGGATCGGAGCCCCTATGACGGCGTAGACGTGGAGCGGCAGGCTCCGGACACCTGAGTTTTCCAAAACGTCCAAGATACTGTCGGAGGACTGGATCGGGAAGAATATGTCGGCAAAATTTCCGATATAAACCCCGAGGGACCAGACGCCAAGTGATATCAGCGTGACCATCATAAAGTTTCTGAAGCCGAGCCTCTTTTTCTGTATCGGTTCATAATGTCGATTTGAGAGGATCAGCCTTTCTGCAACGAGTCCTCCGCCCATGCCAAGCACGGATCCGAGGGCGATCGCAAAGGCCATTAAAGTAATGTTGGATTCGATGACGCTGAAAGTTGATTCGCCGGAAAGACCGAGGATTATATTGCCAATATCTCCGGACAGATCTCCGGACAGTCCCGAAATAACCAGACAGAGAAAAATAGCTGCATAAACGACGGCGGTACTTATCGAAGACATTATCACACTGAGTACCGTAATGCTTATGCCGGCTCTTTTGTATGCTGATGACGTAAGAAGGTCGCAGTTTTGATCCGGGGACAGCACAGCGGTCAGCTTGGCAGGCGCGTTTTCTGAGGCGCCGGCGGCTTTTTCTCTGTCCGCGGCAATGCTTTTCTTGGCCCTGGTCTGGGCTTCGGGAGCAAGGTCTGATTCCACCGCAAATTCTTCGAGTCCGGGTATATACGTTTCGTTCCCGGTACTGTCGGTAACTTTCTCAAGAACGATATAGACGTGCCTCCCGTTCTTCACAAATCTCTGGACTCTTTTGAACACCGGCTTTCCGTCTTCAAGGACAGGCGAACCGCTTGCGTCAAACAGCTGAACGGTCCGGAACACAGGCTGACCGCCAATGAGTACAGGCGTCAGCCCTGCCATTTCATGTTCCGCAGATTCGCCGGAACAATCTCCCGGATCCTGGGCAGGTATGTCCTGAGGAAGGCCGTCTGTTTCGACAGTCGCGTCAGGGATCGGGTTGTTGATCGTATTATCTTCCATAGTAAACTCCAATACTGATCAGATCGTATCAAATAAAATCGTATCTTCCGGACACCACTTCGTCCGGATCCATTTCTATAATAACGGGAAGGATCATGGGGTTGCGCTTGGTCTTTTCAAAAATAAACGTGCGAACAGTATCCCTGACGTTTACCCGCTTGGCGTTTATGTCTATGCCCTTGTACCTTGAAGAGAAGTCGGTGGGCGCTTCGGCCATGGCGCTTTTGGCAATGACTGCGATCTGGCTCAGCAGATTCTCCGAATCTCTTATGAATACGAAACCTCTTGAGGTGACCTCGGGATCCAGCAGAAGCTCGCCTGTCTTGGAGGAGACCACCATGCTTATAACAATGAGACCGTCCTGGGCAAGGTGTTTTCTGTCTCTCAAGACGACACTTCCCACGTCTCCTGCGCCAAGTCCGTCGATGAGGACATTGCCGGAATCCACTTGTTCCTCACGGATAACGATGTCATCCTTGCGGAATTCAAGGACGTTGCCGTTGTTCATGATAAAGATGTCGTCGTCGGTGTATCCAAGCTTTTTGGCAATGTTGGCGTGGTGGACAAGATGTCTGTACTCGCCGTGTACCGGCATGAAATATCTGGGCCTTGTGATGGAGAGAATAAGTTTCAGCTCCTCCTCGCAAGCGTGACCGGATACGTGGACATCGGCAAGAGCCTTGTAGATGACGTTTGCGCCGCGTTTGAAGAGCTCGTCGATCATCCTTGCAATGGCTTTTTCGTTGCCGGGAATGGGGCTTGCGGAGATGATGATAGTGTCATTGCTTGAGACTTCGACCTGGTTGTGGGTGGCGCTGGCCATCCTGGTAAGAGCCGACATGGGCTCGCCCTGGCTTCCGGTGGTGATGATTACTATCTCGCTGTCGTCGTAGTTACCCGCATCGTCAATGTCGATCACCGTATCCTCGATATGGTCGAGGTAGCCCAGTTCCCTTGCAACGTCCACAACGTTTACCATGCTGCGGCCGCAGATTGCGCACTTTCTGCCGTATTTTTTCGCGATGTCCAGGATCTGCTGAACTCTGTGTATGTTGGAGGAGAAGGTGGCGATTATTATTCTTCCGGTGATCTTTGAGAACAGATCGTCAAAAGCGGCGCCAACTGTCCGTTCGGACATGGTGAAGCCCTTTCTCTCCGCATTGGTGCTGTCGGACATCAAAAGCAGGACCCCGTTTTCGCCAAGCTCGGCAAGTCTCATAAGATCTATCGGAGCATTGTCGATGGGGGTGTAATCTACCTTAAAATCACCGGTGTGTATGATAACGCCGCAGGGGGTCATGATCGCAAAAGCCGCGCTGTCGGAGATGCTGTGGTTCGTCCTGATGAACTCCACCGCAAAATCTCCCTTTATCACTATGTCCCCGTAACGGACCTCTTCCAGCTGAACATTGTCTGCGATACCCTCTTCCTCAAGTTTTTTGCGGATAAGGGCAATGGTGAACTTCATGCTGTAGATCGGCACGTTGATTTTTTTGAGCAGATATGGAAGGGCGCCAATGTGGTCCTCGTGGCCGTGGGTGATAAATATTCCTCTGATTTTAGAGAAATTCTCTTCGAGATACGTAAAGTCAGGTATCACCGCATCAATGCCCGGCATGTTTTCATCCGGAAAAGTGATGCCGCAGTCGACCACGATCATATCGTTGTCTGTTTCGAAAACAGTTATGTTTTTTCCTATTTCGTCAAGTCCGCCAAGGGGAATGACTCTCAGCTTGGCGGGAGTTTGTCCTCTGTTTGCCATGTTATTTCTCCTGTGTTTGTTCAAATGAAACGGCCTGAGAACGCAATCCAAAATGAACGGCGGCACATGTTTTTGCACGCCAAAACAATCTAAAAAGATATCCTGATAAACAGGGCCAACTTTCCGATTGAACCTTACACTATTCGGTCACGTTCGTAAAAGCCACATCAAGTAACTTATTTTATCACATCGCTACAGCAAAAATAAACAGAAATTGTTGATTTTGTTAAGAATTTTAAGAAAAATTTAAGAGAAGAGTGAAGGGTGATTAGTGATCAGTGAATAGTGAAGAGTGAATAGTTGTGGTGCGGCGGTGCGATGCGTTGCGTCGCAAGTGATCAGTTGTTAGTTAAAAGTGAGTAGTTGTTGTGCTGCGTTTTTTTTTGTCGAAGGCGCCGCGATTCAATTTCAGCGCGCAGCGCAACCACTCGTGGCGAAGCCACGCACACTTGCGGCGTCAGCCGCACCCACTTGCAGCGCACAGCGCTGATGGTGTAAAATTTTGACGGAGATTTTTACCGGCAGACTGCTCAAAGGCAAA
>CAMZBI010000029.1 GCA_947304585.1 uncultured Clostridia bacterium
ATTTAAGTGGAAATTATAACTCCTAAACTTTTATCGTGCTATTCCTAAAGACGGGGATATTCATGGCTGCAGCCGGGACACTGCTGATAAGCGCTGTATTGGCGTTTTCACCGCGGAAAAAGCTCATAATGGACAAGATTTAAAGCGTTTTCGGGGCACTTTGGCCCCGATTTTTGCTTTATACATATTATTTAAAAAAAGGTGTTGACAGGTTTTGCTTTATTATGCTAAAATTTTCGGCGTATTTAGTGTCGAGATTTCAGCCAGGATCCACATCCGCTGACTCATATCTAGGCAAAGATTTTTATTTTTTATGGAGGTTAAAATGAAAAAGGTATTAAAGATTTGTGCTCTTTTTCTGGCTGTTGCAATGGTCTGCGCACTCTTCGCAGGCTGCGTGAACCCTAATGATCCGACCCCCACAGAGGCTCCCACCCAGGCTCCCGATGCGAAGTACGAGGGTGCAGACACTCTGGTCGTAGGATACAGCAGATTCTCCGGCAAGTTCAGCCCGTTCTTCGCAACCACTGCTTACGACGTTGACGTTGCAGGCATGACAAGCGTTGGCCTTATTTCAACAGACCGTGAAGGTAATGTTGTTTATAGGGGACTCGAAGGCGAAAAGAGATCTTACAACGGAACAGAGTACACCTACACAGGTATGTCCGACGTCACTGAGACAATCAACAATGATGGCACAGTTGATTACAACATCAAACTGAGACAGGGCGTTAAGTTCAGCGACGGAAAAGAACTGACCATTGACGACGTTATCTTCTCCATCTACGTTCTTTGCGATCCTACCTACACAGGTTCCACAACTTTCAGTGCTCAGCCTGTTCTCGGTCTTAAGGACTACATGAAGAACATGTACACCCGCGGCAATGCTATTGTTCTTGCAGGCAGAGACGCTGTTTCCTCCGGTGTTTCCGAGGAAGATACAGCCGCTTACTGGACCGCTTGGGACAAAGTCGGTGTTGCATATGCGCAGACCATAATTGACGTTGTTTACGAAAATTACGGTGACCGTGCCCCCAAAGTTCTTGGAAAGACCGCTGAAGAGATCAAAGACGACGCAGGCCTTAAGACTGTGCTCGGTATGGCTCTCTGGGGATTCGGTTCTGTAGGCGAGGACGGCACCTTCACATCAGCCGTTACAGAGACCAACTACAATCTCGTAGACAGCTTCCCGGATGCTGCATCTTACTGGAACGAGATCTGCCTGGCTTACAACTATGTTGCTACCGAAATTGATAAGGAAAAAGCCGGCGATCCTTTCACCACTCTTCTTGCAGCTGAACTCGGCGACAAGGCTGCTTACTATGACGAAGCAGTCAGGACCGGTGAATCCGCTGATAACATTGCAGGTATTGTGAGAGTTAACGACTACGAGCTCAACATCAAGATGACTGAGTTCGACGCTACTTCCATCTACCAGCTTGGCGTTACCATTGCTCCTCTCCACTACTACGGCGACACAGCTAAATATGATTACGCTAACAACAAGTTCGGTTTTGACAAGGGCGACCTCACTACTGTAAAAGCTAAGACCAGCACTCCTATGGGCGCAGGCGCTTACACATTCCAGGATTACAAGGACGGCGTTGTCACTTTCAAGAAGAATGACAATTACTACAAAGGCGCTCCGAAGATCACATACATCAAGTTCCAGGAGACCGACGACGCTGATAAAGTTCCCGGCATCCAGAGCGGTACGTTCGACGTAACAGATCCTTCCTTCAACAACACAGCTGTTGAAGCAATCAAGAAGGCAAACAGCAACGGAACTCTCACCGGTAACGTTATCACCACCAACACAGTTGACAACCTTGGCTACGGCTACATCGGCGCAAACGCTTCCACAGTTAAAGTCGGAAACGATCCTGCAAGCGCAGAGTCCAAGGCTCTCCGTAAAGCATTCGCTACACTCTTCGCAGTATACAGAGATACAAACATCTACTCCTACTACAAAGAGAGAGCTGCTATCATCCAGTATCCTATCTCCAACACATCTTGGGCTGCTCCGAAGCCGAACGACGAAGGTTATGCTCTCGCATACTCCAAGGACGTTGAAGGCAACCCGATCTACACCGCTGACATGACCGAAGACCAGAAGTACGAGGCTGCCAAGAATGCCGCCATCGGATTCCTCAAGGCTGCAGGTTTCACATGGGATGGAAGCAAATTCACAGCTGCTCCCGACGGTGCAAGAATGGCTTATGAAGTAATCGTTCCCGGCGACGGTGTTGGCGATCACCCTGCATACGGTATACTCGTAGACACTAAGAAAGTTCTCGAGTCCGTCGGTATCACACTCAATATCAATGACCCGTCCGACTCCAACGTTCTCTTGAATGCTCTTGACGCAGGCACCCAGGACTTCTGGACAGCTGCATGGGGCGCAGCAGTAGATCCCGATATGTATCAGGTTTACTACAGCACCAACGTTGTTGGCGGCGGCGAGAACTCCTCCGAGTCCAACCACTACAGGATCCAGGATCCGACTCTTGACCAGAAGATCATGGATGCACGTAAGAGCGCAGACCACGCTTACAGAAAAGCGATCTACAAAGACTGCCTCGACATCATCATGGATTGGGCCGTTGAGATTCCGACATACCAGAGACAGAACGCTGTTATCTTCAGTACCGAGCGCGTCAACATGAGCACCGTTACTCCTGATATCACCACCTTCTGGGGCTGGATGAACGATATCGAAACCCTCGAAATGAATCCTGCAAAGTGATGAACTTAAGCGCTTAGAATTCTCTAAGCAGAATAAAAAAGGCGGCAAGCAGCGGTTCATCCCCTGCTTGCCGCTAATATAATTGTAAAGGAGAACTTTTATGTTCAAGTTTATAGTCAAGAGGCTGCTCCTGAGCGTCGTTATCTTCTTCTTCGCGATGTTCCTCATATATACACTGATCTACAATCTGCCTACCAGTTATGTGGAGTCTACTGCGAGAGAACTTGCGGCCGCTTCGTCAAGAATGGGCGGTAAGACCTATTCTCAGTGGCTCGAGGAATTGAATGAACAGTACGGAATGAATAAAGGCCTTGTGAGGGGCTATCTCTCATGGCTTGGAAATGCGGTGCAGGGCAAATTCGGCGACAGCTGGAAGTGGAACATGCCCTGTACAGAAAAGTTCTCCAAAGTTATATGGAACAGTTTTTTCCTGGGGCTTGTGGCATTTTTCTTTGAGGTTATCATTGCCATTCCCCTTGGCGTGCTTGCCGCCCGCAAGCAGTACAGTATCACGGACTATACCGTGACCTGTGTTTCTCTTATAGGTATTTCGTTGCCCACCTTCTTCGTGGCGACCCTTCTAAAACTTATTTTTGCAGTAAGACTTCAGTGGTTCGATATAAGCGGCATGCACTCGAGAGACTATATTGCCGAGACTGCAACTGCCTGGACGTCTTTCCTCGACGTTGCCAAGCACTTTGTGCTTCCGGCTCTGACGTTGATCTTTGTCAGCATCGGCGGTCTTATGCGTTATACAAGAACCAACATGCTGGAGGTCCTGAATGCGGACTACATCCGTACCGCAAGGGCAAAAGGACTTCCCGAAAGCAAGGTCATTGGCTACCATGCTTTCAGAAACACTCTGATCCCGATAGTTACCATACTTGGCGGATCTCTTCCCGGACTGTTTTCGGGAGCTCTCATCACCGAGACCCTCTTTGCTCTCGACGGTATTGGCTATGCCTCATATTACTCGATGACAGGCGGCGACATTCCGTTTACCATGTTCTATCTGTCGCTCATGTCTGTCCTGACTCTTCTCGGAAACCTGATTTCCGATATACTCTATGCGGTCGTAGACCCGAGAGTCCGTGTGAATTGAGGTGAGAAAAGTGGCTGAATACAAACAGAATTTATTGAACGAGAAATTAAAGGAACGGGAAGCCGAGGAACTCAAAAACCGCCGGGACGAATCAGGAGATGACAAACCCCTTGCTCTTGACGATTCCCAGCGTATCAAAGTCCTCAGTCCTGCAAGACTTGTGGCGAAGCGCTTCCTTAAAAATAAACTGGCCATCACCGGATCTGTTATTCTCATATTCATGTTTGTGATGTGCTTTATCGGAGCCGCGATATATCCTTACGACCAGACTGAGAAATTCAACAAGATCGATGCTCTTGAACTGGAATATGCGGTATCCAGCGAACTCTATTCCTATACAAAATATTTTGCCAATGCGCCGGAAAACGATCCTGTCCTTGACGATCTGAAGCTCAGAATTGATTCCGAAGTTATGACAATGGAAGTCAAAAAAGAGATATCCAAGACTTTCCTCAGGGGTAACAACGAGATACTTCTGGAGAAAGTTGCAGACCGTGTCTACAAAGCTGTGGTCACGGGTGAACTCAAGCCTTTCGGCACTTACGATCCCATTTCCCAGTCACTCTCCTCAGACGAGAGTGTGTCGGAGGAGTTCCTCGACGCTCTCAAGGCTGCTTCTTCCGCAAAACAGACTTCGTTTGAGTTTGACGGCGTTGATTACTATCTCAACGTAAAATCCAAGACCAATACGGAAGTCTCCAAGATGAACGAAGTGGAGGGCAAAAAGAAGACTATTCTCGCCACAAAACTTGTCTTTGACGCCGTTGATCACACCGCCGCCATCAGCAGCGACTTTAAGGTCAAGGCCCTTGAAAGACTTGGCGATCTTCTCCCGTTCACCTATGAGGGAAAGGATTACCTTTTCGATCCGGAGGACAGAGAAAACCTTCTTTTAAAGACTGTCGACGGCGAGCCTTACGCCTACATATCCCGTTATTCCACAAGACTTGCCTCCGGTCAGGACTCACTTGATCTTTCATTCAAGATGAAGGTGGCGTCCATCGTTGACGATATGGAGGACAACAATTTAAAAGAGTACTCCTTCAAATACGACGTTCCCCAGCTCAACCCCGAGACCGGTAAATATGACGTTGACGATGACGGAAATATCAAACTTCAAAACGAGACCGTAAACGTCATCCGCAAAGAGACGGCAGGGGAGAGAAGATACTACTTCACCTATATGATGAACAGGTATCTCATCTCAATTTACGAAGGTCCTTCTGCTCAGCACATTCTTGGTACCGACGGCGACGGTTATGACGTTTTCTCCCGTATTCTTTACGGCGGCCGTGTTTCGCTGCTGGTCGGCTTCGTAGTTGTTATCCTCGAGACTATCCTCGGCGTTATCATGGGCGGTATTGCCGGCTTCTTCGGAGGCTGGGTCGACACTCTTATCATGAGGCTGGTTGATATATTCTACTGCATACCTACGATGCCTATCATGATCATCGTGGCCTCAATTTTCGACTATTACAAGCTTCATCCTTACGTAAGACTTCTCTGGATGATGGTAATTCTCGGTATCCTTGGCTGGTCAGGTATCGCAAGGCTCGTAAGAGGCCAGATCCTTTCGCTGAGAGAGCAGGAGTTTATGATCGCTGCGGAAGCAACAGGTCTCCGCACCAGCAAGCGCATATTCAAGCACCTCATTCCCAACGTAATGCCTCAGCTCATCGTTTCCATGACAATGGGTCTCGGCGGAGTTATACTTACGGAGTCTTCGCTGTCCTTCCTCGGTCTCGGCGTCAAGCACCCGCTGGCCACCTGGGGTAATATTATAAACTCTGTGTCCACCATTGAGGCGATGAAGGAGTACACGTACATCTGGATCCCTGTTGGCATCCTGATCTGTCTCACTGTTATCGCATTCAACTTCGTCGGCGACGGTCTGAGAGATGCGTTTGACCCGAAGATGAAGCGCTGACGGAAGGGGGAACTTCAAATGGCTGAAAAATCCAAGAAAAAAACTGCATACATCTCCGGCAAGGAATCGAGATATATTTCCAGAAGAAACAGAAAGATCACGAAAAAACTGGAAAAGGAGAGGGACAACGCCAATAAAGACAAGGCTCTTTACATGACAAAAATGCAGGACGAGAACAACGTCCTCGAGCTGGACAACGTCTGCACCTACTTCTTTACTGATATTGGCGTCGTGAGAGCCGTTGACGGCGTTTCCTTCAACATCCCGAAAAAGTCAACCGTTGGCGTCGTTGGCGAATCAGGCTGCGGCAAGAGCGTTACTTCTCTTTCCGTTATGCAGCTTCTCCAAAGACCTACAGGTCAGGTTGTCGGCGGCGAGATCCGTCTCAACAACGACGACGGCACAGCCTACAACATCGTCAACACCCCCACGTCCATCATGCAGGAGATCCGCGGCAACAGGATATCCATGATCTTCCAGGAGCCCATGACAAGCCTGAACCCGGTCTTCAGGATCGGCGATCAGGTCAACGAGGTGCTCTTCCTTCACAACAAGGAAATGACCAAGGAACAGGTCTGCGACAGGACCATTGAGCTTCTGAAAATGGTCGGTATCGCCAATGCAGAGGGCGTCTGCAAGATGTACCCCCACGAGCTCTCCGGCGGTATGCGTCAGAGGGTCATGATCGCAATTGCGCTTGCCTGCAATCCGAAGCTTATCATTGCGGACGAGCCCACCACCGCTCTTGACGTTACCATTCAGGCTCAGATACTGGATCTTCTCAGAAACCTTAAGACCCAGATCAACAGCTCCATCATGCTCATCACCCACGACCTTGGCGTCATTGCCGAGATGGCTGATTACGTCGTGGTCATGTATGCGGGCCGCGTGGTGGAGAAGGGCACAGCCTGGGATATTTTCCACAATCCCTGCCACCCCTACACCATTGGTCTCATGAAATCCAAGCCGGTCGTGGGAAAGAAAGTGGACGAGCTCTACAACATCCCGGGCAGCGTTCCAAACCCGATCAACATGCCCAACTACTGCTACTTTAAAGACCGCTGCGAGTTCTGCACCGGAAAGTGTTCAGGCGAGTATCCCCCTGAGATCAAGATCAGCGATACGCACATCGTGTCCTGTTACAGATTCATTGACGAAGGCGTGATAGTCGGAAGACCCAAAATTATTGATCCGGAGGAGCTGTGAACATGGACGAGTTTAACGAAAAGAACATCAACGAAACACCGGAAACCCGGGACAACGACATAGTCCTCGAAGTAAGGAACCTGAAGAAGTATTTCCCTATAAAGAGCAGTTTTTTAAGGATCGTCACAGGTCACGTCAAAGCTGTTGACGGCATCTCCTTCAAGATCAAACGGGGAACCACCATGGGTCTTGTCGGCGAATCCGGCTGCGGAAAATCCACCGCCGGCAGAACGATCCTCAGGCTTCTTGAAAAGACCGACGGAGAGGTTATTTACAACAACAAAGACATTTTTAAGCTCAGCAGAAAAGAATTGAGAGAGATCCGTCCGAAGATACAGATCATCTTCCAGGACCCCTATTCCAGTCTTTCTCCCAGAATGCCCGTTGGCGAGATAATTGGCGAGGCCGTAAAGGAGCACAAGGTCGTTCCTCCCGCCGAGTACGATGACTACATCTCAAGAGTCATGAAGGCCTGCGGTCTCCAGGAATACCACAAGGACCGTTATCCCCACGAGTTTTCCGGCGGACAGAGGCAGAGGATCTGCATTGCAAGAGCTCTTGCCCTGAACCCTGACTTCATCGTCTGCGACGAGCCTGTTTCCGCTCTTGACGTGTCCATCCAGGCACAGATCATCAACCTTCTGAGACAGCTCCAGAAAGAGTTTAACCTCACTTATCTGTTCATATCCCACGATCTTTCCGTTGTGGAGCATATCTCGGATACCGTTGGCGTTATGTATCTCGGATCTCTTGTGGAATACGCGGAGACCGAGAAGATATTCGCCAATCCTCTCCACCCCTACACGAAGGCCCTGTTCTCCGCCATCCCCGTGCCGGATCCGGACTACAAAATGGAGAGAATAGTGCTTGAGGGAAGCATTCCTTCACCCGCCAATCCCCCCAAGGGCTGCAAATTCCACACAAGATGCCAGGTCTGCAAGGAAAAGGGAATGGACGTCTGCAGCAAGATCGCTCCTCCGTATAAGGAAATCGAACCCGGCCACTATTGCGCATGCCACCTTTTCGACACCCCTGAGGAGACCGCCGAATTCGAGGCCCGGATGGCAGCCGAAGCAGAAGCTCAGAAGAAATAACATACATGAAAAAAGACGAAGAAGAACTGAAGGATGACGGCAGGGTCATCGCCAATATGAACGTTGACGGCATGCCCTGGTACTCAGGCGATGCGCCTAAGCAGAACGGTGAGGCTGAAGATCTCAGAAAGCTTTCCAAGAAAGAGACTCTCTGGCTCATCCTCGGCGTTACAGGTGCAGCGCTTCTGGTTGCGGCTGTGTTCGCCCTCGGGTTCTTCTTCTTCATTTTATTTGCAGACAAGGTCTGGTTTGGAAACTGAGCGATCTTTTTCCTTCGGCCGCCGCTGCTTTAAATGCCCCGGCCTTTGTTCGGGGCGTTTTCGATTGATAACACTGAATAAACCACATAGATTTTGCTGAAAAAGGAGATAAAGATCATGGCTGAAATCAATTTGGATTGGCCGAATATCGGTTTTGCTTACAGAGAGACCCCTGTCAGATTCGTATCTGACTTTGTTGACGGCAAGTGGGACGAGGGCCGGTTCTCCACCGACTCCAACGTCACCATCAACGAATCCGCCGGCGTTCTTCAGTACGCCCAGACCTGCTTTGAGGGTCTGAAGGCCTACAGAACGGAGAAGGGCGACATAGTCTGCTTCCGCCCGGACCTCAACGCCGCAAGAATGGCCGAGAGCTGCAAAAGACTCTGCATGCCTGTCTTCCCCGTGGACCGCTTTATAAAAGCAGTTGTGGAAACGGTTAAAAGAAATGCGGACTACGTTCCCCCGTATGGCTCCGGCGCGACCCTTTACGTTCGTCCGTATATGTTTGCTACAAGCCCGGTGCTTGGCGTTAAACCTGCCGTAAACTATCAGTTCAGAATATTCGTTTCTCCTGTTGGCCCCTACTTCAAGGGCGGCGCAAAACCTGTAAGCATCATGGTCAGCGATTTTGACAGAGCTGCTCCCCACGGAACAGGTCACGTAAAAGCCGGTCTTAATTACGCAATGAGCCTTTTTGCCATTGAGCACGCCCATGAGCTTGGCTTCAACGAGAATATGTATCTCGATGCGGCAACACGCACCTACGTCGAGGAGACAGGCGGCGCCAATTTCATTTTCGTGACTAAAGACGGAAAGATCGTAACCCCCAAATCCGGAACGATACTGCCGTCAATTACAAGAAGGTCACTCATCTATGTTGCTCAGAACATACTCAAAATGGATGCCGAAGAAAGACCGATTCCTTTCGAAGAAGTCAAAACTTTTGCGGAAGCGGGACTCTGCGGCACCGCAGCGGTCATTTCCCCTGTAGGCAGAGTTACTTACGAGGGCGGAGTGATCAACTTCCCCAGCGGTATGGAGAAGATGGGTCCCGTTCTTCAGAAGCTCTACGACACCCTCACCGGTATCCAGATGGGCAGGATCGAAGGCCCTGAGGGATGGATAGTAAAGGTCTGCTGAACTGTTAATAGTGATTAGTGATTAGTTATTAGTTATTAGTGAATAGTGGGGCGCCTTCGGCGCAGTGCGCACCCTGCGGTGCGAGTGATGAGGCGCCTTTGGCGCGGTGCGCTTTAGCGAAAACGCAGCCCACTTTTCACTTTTAACTCTTCACTGAGGAGCCCTGACTGCGCATCACTGTGACGCGCATCATCGCATAATCGCGCGTCAGCACACCGCAACTCTTCACTATTCACTCTTCACTTGCTAAGCTTTGCGACCCGCAGCAGTAATCGCGGCGCCGGCAGCAAAACAGCGCCGCCCCTCAACTCTTCACTATCCACTCTTCACTAATAACTCTTACCTGATCATTCTTACCTGATCACTCACTTGAGGTTAAAACAATGCTCGAAGGTTTGTTTGACTGTCATCTTCACACCAGAAGCTCCCATGATTCCGAGGCAGACCCGCTTAAGATAGCTGAGTCTGCTTTTTCTAAGGGACTTTACGGTTTTTGCTTTACCGATCATATAAACATTGGCGTTGAGGGGGAAAAATTCCTGAACCCTGCCTATTCGTTACATGATGATTACCTTAATCTTTTAAAAGATCCGTTTGTCAGGAACATTCCGGATCATGAAAACAGGATCCTTTTGGGTCTTGAAGTGGGTGAGAGTATCAGAAATCCGGAAGCAGTTGCCAAAATGATAAGCGATCTTCCTTTAGACATGGTGCTGGGATCAGTTCACAAAATATATATTGACGGAGAGGATTTCTGCTTCTCGGATCATCTTTTCCGGGAACTTCCTCCGGACTTTGTGAGAAGAGTCGTGAAGATCTATTATGAGGACGTGCTTGAAACCGCGGAAAAGTCGGACATTGACGTCGTAGCCCATCTCAACCTGATCAACCGGTATGAACTGGATTTCACAAAGCGTGATCTTTTCGACCCGGAACTTGGCCATGTAATAAGGGATATCCTTGCTGTGATAATCGAACGGGACCTGGCGCTGGAGATCAATGCCTCAAGATATAAATTCGACTTTTTCATGCCGGGTCTTGACGTTTTCAAAGAGTACAAAAAAATGGGAGGCCGGCTTGTAACGCTGGGTTCGGACGCCCACTCTCCGGAAAACTTAGGACAGGGTTTTGAAAAAGCAAGGGAAATACTGCTGGAAGCCGGATTTAAAGATGCCTGTTATTTCAGGAACAGAAAACCCGTTCCCTATGCGTTGGTCAATTGAAATTTAAGCAAATAAATGGTATACTGTTAAGTAGGTTTTTTGGCGGCGGCAGACAGCTCAGCCTGTCCGGATCCGGCCGCGACGGGGGTATACTATGGGTACAAATGATAAGATTCAAAAACAAAAAAGCAAAAAGAATATAATGCCGGTGATGTATATTATCGGTATTATTGTTTTGATAACGTTTATCGTCATTGAGATAGTCGGTATAGTCAAATATTCTCAAAAACCCCCTGCAGAAAGTATTTATACGCCTGTCCTCACTGCTACCGAGACCCCGGAACCTGCTGCCGAAAGCACTCCGGAACCCGCACAGAGCACAGCTTCACCTGTTATAACTGAGACCGGGACCCCGGAGGGCCAGACCCCCTCGCCAACGCCTGTTCCCGAGACAGCTACGGCAACGCCTTCTCCCACTCCGGCAAATACTCCCGCTGTTACCGGAATCGACGACGTGGCGGCGAGGATCATCGATCCTGCCACTATCGATTTTTCATTCCTTGACGGCGTTTCCACCGACAGATTTGAGGACTGCAAAGACAATTACGACTGGTACTGCGGGCAGATCATCAGAGACGGAAACGGAAACGTGACCTATCCCTGGGACAGGTATTCCAGTACCCTTAACTGTCTGAAGCAGTACGGCGGTATTTACCGCAAGAATACCGATCAGAAGGTCATCTATCTCACCTTTGACTGCGGCTACGAAAACGGAAACACAATGTCCATACTTGACACGCTGAAAGAGAAAAACGTCAAGTCCATCTTCTTCGTGACCGGCGGTTTTATAGATTACGGAGATATGACCAAGGCCATGATGGAAAGGATGCTGGCGGAGGGACATCTTATTGGATCTCATACAGAGCACCATAAGCTGATGCCAACCCTTTCCAACGAAGAGTTCTGCGAAGAACTGAACTCGGTCTACAGAAAGCTTAAGAACGTCCTTGGCGAGGACTTTACGACGCTTTACTACAGACCGCCTCAGGGTGCCGCAACACCGAGAGACCTGGCTCTTGCCTGCTATCTCGGCTATCACACTACTTTCTGGTCCTTTGCCTACGGAGACTACAACACCGAAAACCAGCCGGATCCCGTGGCGTCTCTCCAGAAACTGAAGGACTGGCTGCATCCAGGCGCAGTGTATCTGCTCCATGCGGTTTCCTCTACGAACGCGACGATCCTTGGCGATTTTATCGACTACGTCAGGTCGGAGGGCTATGAAATAAGAAGAATCGACGGGTGACCCCCTTTATTTCTTGCCGAAAATGAGTGACGAAAGCTACAGAGAATCGAATAACACAAACGGTAAGAGGACCCTATTCCTTTTGATCTTTATTATTGTTGTTGCCGTGGCTTTCAGCTGGCCTGCGATAATTGCCCTCGAAGAGGCCATTACCGATGAAGGGCCGGGAGAAGGGCTTGTCACTTACAACGCCTCAAGGTACTTTTTCAGATTTGACCATCCCGAGGACTGGCAGACTGAAAAACAGCAGTACGGATTTCTTATGAACGAAGAGACGGGTCTGGTGGTTACGCTGACACCTGCAGTGAAGACGGAAAATCCCGCAGGTGGCGACGGGATAACCGTAAGACATGATGCGGTTAAGATTTCATTTTATTACAATATACCGGAAGGTATGGATCTGAAAAACGCCGATCTTGACCGGGTGATGGACTACTATCAGGACAGACTCAGATCCGGACTGCTTGGAAAAGACACCGGTATTATCCAGATGGATTCATTTGTCGACAAGGTCAACGTTGAGAGTGAAAAAACAGAGCTTTATTCAGTTGATTTCAGAGCAATGCGGGACGGAGAAAGCGTCTACGGCACTCTATATTGCGCCAAAAGAGCCAGAAACGTCTGCGCAGTAGTCCTGACTTATACTTCGATTGCTGAGTTTGAGACCTTCCGAGAAGAGGTATTTGACGTTGTAAGAAGCTTCAGACTCACGGTGTTTGACGACTGATTTTCACGGAAAGGGATCCGGCTTACTGCCGATCGGTATATTGGCGGGAAGACAGGTGATGGGAGAGTTGAATAACGGAAGATATAAATTCATACCTGTTACTGTCATCCTGGTGGTCGTCCTGGCATTACTTATTGGCGGATGCTCCGGAAGGCCTGATCCGGATGCAAGCAGACCGGGGAAAAATACCGGCACTGAAGAAGGGACTGTCCGCCTTACCGACGGAACACCTGTTTTGGATTTTTACGTCAGGTATTTTGAAGGCAAAGGTTCGGCGGATCCCGGGGCTGATGCAAAAGTGTTTGCCGCAAAACTTTCTTTCTGCAGGACCAGGGGCATTGCCGTGGACGAGACGGAAATCAACGTTGCCGCGGATAAGGCTGAGGCCGGCCTTGGGATTCTAAAAAACTCGGAAGACGAGTCTTTGGAAGATTGCTGCTGCAGAGTCTACAACATTTCCCTTGACGAGTACAAGCTTATTGTCCTTGGATATTCCATGATAGAGGGCCTCGAAATGCTTCTTCAGGAAGAAAACCCTGTCTCAAGAGAAGAGACAGAGGAATATCTGGAAAAAGAGGGCCTTTTGACCGCAGATATCATTTTTCTCAGGGCAGCTTTTGACGGAAAGACCAAACCGCTGCTGCCTGACGGAATCACCGTCCCAGGATACACAGACTGGTCAACGGAAGATGGGAATTTTCGGGAACTGCTTGAAAAAATTGGCAGTGTGCTTGACAGTTCAGAAAAAATGGTGGATCTCATTGAGATAAATGGTCTTTCCGGCGACGGCAGCACTGTTTTTGCGGAAGATGTCACGGACCACGCAGCTTCTGCCGAAGAGAGGGAAAAGCTTGCGGCGATGATAGATTCATCAATAAAGACCAACGGCGATACCTGCGTTTTTTTTGACGGTAAAAACTATATACTGCTTTACTGCATTGAATACGGAGACGATGCCGGGAGAACTCAGATGATCGACCGGTACGTTTCGGAACTGACAAAACAAAGAGCTGAGAAAATGATAGACGATTATGTTGAAGCTCTTCTCGGCTGAACATTAACCAGGATAAATGGATCTGGCGGATGTAATATTCCTGAGGGTCCGGACAATACAAAAGGTGATCAAATGTCTGCAAGCACAAAGAAAAACAGTAATTCAAAAGGAAAGAATACAAACACAAAAAGCAGCGCAAACCAGAAACAGGTCAAAAAAGAGGGACAACAGGATCCGCCTCACGTAAAGGTCAGCAGCCGCAGCGCAAATTACAAGGAAATCTCTGCAATAATTCTCCTTGCTATTTGTGTGTTCATTGCCGTCTGCACTCTGGGAAAGGCTCCGCCGCTGGGTGACTTCGTCAGCATGGTCCTTTTCGGTCTTTTCGGCAAGTTCGGCACGTATATGATGCTGATAACCCTCGTTGTCTTTGCGATCACGATACTGAGGGGCACTAGAGCTTCTGTATTTACCCCGCGGACAACGGTGATAATAGTCTTTTTCATACTGTCGGTCACTGCGCTTCTCCACACCCTTTCGGGCGTTTATGAGGCATATATCAGCAACCGTACATCAACGAATTTCGACTTCATTTCCATGTTCCTCTCCCTATGGAGCAGCCACACGGTCAGCGATTTCGGAGGAGGCGTTTTTGCCGGCGCTCTGTCCACCCTTGCGCTTGCCTTCGTTTCCAAGATCGGCGCTTTGGTCATCTTCATTCCGATGACTCTAATCTTTACTCTGCTTTTGTTCAGATTCTCCCTGCTTCCCTTCTTTGCGTTTGTTGGCAGGGTTTTCGGCAAGATCGGCAGAGGCATAGCGTCTCTGTTCTCCAGACTTTTTTCAAGGAAAAAGAACGATTCTCATAAACCGATAAAAGTCGTCAACAGGACTCCCGAACTCGATGAGGATGAGGATGATGAGCCCGAAGCTCCCGCCAATGATCGTCAAAACAGGGATAACGGTGAAAAGACGGGAAAGAACGATAACTCTTCATACGGCAGAGACGAAAGTGACAGTGGTTTTACTCCAACGAATACAGTTCCCACCACGTCTTATTATTCAAGCACAGAGCCTGTAAAAAAGGTCGTGTTTGAAGACGGTGAAGGCGAAAACGGAACAAAACTGGAAGTTGACGTCAGCGACGGCGGCATTTCAGGGAAGAAGGAACCTGAGATATTTGTTGATTTCGGCGGTATAGACGACGATGAAACTGCTCTGTCAGGCGAAGTGTCTGCAAAACCCGTAAAAAGCGCTGAGACATCCGACAAAACAGGCGGTGAACGGGCCTCCAAAAAGCCTGCTGCTCCCGCCAAGGCAGATCCCAAAGACTATATCGATGCGGAATCTTTTTCGGACGATCCCGTGGCTATCTTCAACTCCATAGAGCCGGGAAATCTGCCTGTGCTCAGCAAGGGCGAATACAAGAATTACAAAGCTCCGCCGGTGGATCTGCTTTCCTACGACGAGGAGAAAAAGCTCAAGGCGGTTTCCAAAATCAGACTTCAGAACGAGGCCATGCTGGACAGCCTGAGGGGGCTCTTTGAGTCCAGAGGCATTGCCGTCACCTGCGACAAGTATTACATCGGACCTTCCTTCTCCCAGTTCATAGTTGTACCGAGAGCCGACCAGGCGGTCAAGGGCATCAAGAGTCTTGGCGAGGACATCAGTGTTATCGTTTCCGGCGAGGACGTCAGAATAGAAGCGCCTATACCGGGAGAAAATGCCATTGGCATCGAGATGGTCAACAAGAGCACGTTCCCTGTTTACCAGAAGGACATTATTTCTTCAAAACAGTTTATGGATCTTGACGCAGAGGATCTGCCGGTGGCACTGGGCCTTGACATCCGGGGCAATACGGTTGTTTCCACAATGAAGGAAATGATCCACATCATGATCGGCGGAACAACAGGCTCCGGCAAGAGCGTATTTACAAGAGGTCTGATACTCAGCCTTGTTTTCAGAGCATCGCCGGACCAGGTCAGACTGATCCTTGTGGACCCTAAAAAGATCGAATTCCCTGTTTACAAGAATCTGCCCCATCTCATGACTCCTATCATCTATCAGAAGGAGAAGGCCACGAATGCCCTTGCATGGGTGTGCTACGAGATGGACAAGCGCTATGATTTCATGCAAAGGTTTGAACTTAACACTATTAACGACTACAACTCCATGGCCAGAAAGAACGGAATTCCGACCCTGCCGAGGATAGTTGTGGTCATCGATGAGTTTGCCGACCTTGTCAACGGAAACAAAGACAACAAGGCTTTGTTCTATGTCTCCAGAATCGCAAGTCTTGCCAGGGCCTGCGGAATCCATCTGGTACTTGCCACCCAGAGACCTTCGGCAGAGATCTTTACGGGTATCCTTAAAGCAAATATGCCTACGAAGGTCTGTCTGCTGGTCCAGGGCAACATCAACTCCAGAATCGTTCTTGGCACAGGAGGCGGCGAAAAACTGAACGGCCAGGGTGACATGCTTTGCCTTATTAACGGGCACAAGAGTCTCAGAAGGCTTCAGAACGGTTTCTGCTCCAGTGAATCGATCAAAGATATTGTGGGATACATTAAAGTAAAGAACAACGTCAAGCCTAAAACAGAGGCTGAACAGGATATGCTCAGTGATCCCTCCTCAGCGTCTTCCGAAAACGAACAGCTGTTCTTTGAAGGAATGGAGGGCGGCGGAGACAACCCCAATGAGGATAAATACGCCCGGATCCTGGAATACGTGAAGACCCGTGACGAGATATCCATATCCGAACTTCAGCGAAGGTTCGAGATCGGGTACAATGCGGCCGCAAAGCAGTTTGACAGACTGGTTGACGAGGGGTGGGTGGAAAACTCGGGACCTGTTGGTGCGAAAAAGAGAAAAGTAATTAAGCGATAGTTTGAAAGGCAGGTATAGTTATGGAAAACAGCAGTTATTATACAGGTGACGACAATATTCACGAGGAATTGTACGCCCGGATACTTAAATACGTCGTTACCCGGGACGAGGTGTCCATATCCGAACTTCAGCGCAAATTTCAAATCGGGTATAACACCGGTGCTAAATTTTTCGACAGACTGATTGAAGAAGGTTATTTGGATAACTCGAGACCGGTGGGTGCCGGGAAGCGGAAGGTAATCAAAAGATAATTGAGAGGCGGATACGGAAATGAAAGATCGCAGTACACTTATAATCGACGGCAAGGCTCTTGCGGCTAAGATAAGAGGCGAGGTGGCTTCTGAATGCGCGGCACTTTCCGGAGAAGGGCGGAGAAGGCCAAAACTCTGCGTCATCATTGCCGGCGACAACCAGGCATCAAAGGTTTATGTCAGAAACAAGAGAAAGGCCTGCGAGGACTGCGGCATCGATTCCGTCACCGTTGAACTTGGCGCTGACGTGACCAGAGAGGAACTTTTCTCTGTGATCGATAAGATGAACAGCGACTGTGAGGTTGACGGAATTCTGGTTCAGCTGCCGCTGCCGGGCGGGATCGACGAGAAAGAGATCATTTTAAGGATATCGCCTGATAAAGACGTGGACTGCTTCCACCCGGTCAACGTTGGCCGGGTATATACCGGTGATCCTGTGTTCCTGCCCTGTACTCCCGCAGGTATCATTGAACTTCTGAAATTTGCAGGGGTTGAGATTAGCGGCGCCAAATGCGTCGTGGTGGGAAGGAGCAATATAGTCGGAAAACCTGTGGCGGCTCTTCTGCTCTCAGAAAACGGAACGGTCACCGTTGCCCATTCAAGGACAAAAGATCTCAAAAGCGTGACGTCTGAGGCGGATATACTGATCGCTGCAATCGGCAAGGCCAAATTCTTTACCGCAGAATACGTCAAACCCGGTGCCGCGGTGATCGACGTTGGCATGGACCGTGACGAAGAGGGAAAGCTTTGCGGCGACGTTGATTTTGACGGCGTTTTCGGTATTTGCGGCGCAATTACTCCCGTGCCCGGAGGAGTCGGTCCTATGACCGTGGCTATGCTGATGAAGAATACTTTGAAGGCATACAAACTGCACGAGGGTTAAATAAACTCAGGGGAACAAACCGTTGCTTCTTGGCAAACGGGCAGTGAAATAACAGGTAATTGCGGGAAATGCTCTATTTCCTGAAGATTTCATGAGAATAAAGAATTTAGGCGGGGCGCCAAGCGTCAATTCATATGTCAGAAGAAAACTTGAGGTCTTTGAGAGGTCCGAGAAGAGCTTTGAGACCCTTTTTGAACTCATGTTCAGAGAATCCGGCAATACGATGGCGGAACGCCTGAAAGGTTTTAAAGTAATAAAAAACACCTACGGCGAAGTTAAGGAAGACATACTGCTTCTTGCAAAAGCCCTTGGCGAAAAGATGCCCGAAATGATTTCGGAAAAAGACTCCGTGTGCGGAATATACATGGAAAACAGTCTTTTGTGGATCGAGATCTTTTGGGCTCTTATTGTTTCCGGGGTCAGTCCGCTCCTTATGAATCTGCTGCTGGACAAAAAGTCACTCGCCAAGGCCGCGGCAGACTGCGGCTGCAGATTTATAATATGCGACGGGAAGAAGACCGCTGAACTCCTGGAGCATTTCCCGGGTATCCAAATAATGTCTGCTGAGGATGTTGAGGGGCTGAAGGAGCAGAACAGGGAAACGTACTCAGGACAGCAGAACGGTTCTTCAAAAAAGCCTTTTGCCAATGAGATCATTTTCATGACCTCCGGCACCACGGAAAACGTCAAGCTGTGCTTTTACAACGCGGAGACCTTTTTCCACCAGATATCCTACTCCTTCGAGATCATAAAGCAGAGCAGGATCGCCAAAAGACACTACAAGGGAGAACTGAAGCTTTTGACATTTCTTCCTTTCTACCACATCTTCGGATTTGTTGCGGTTTATCTCTGGTTCGGCTTTTTCTCGAGAACCTTTGTTTTTCTTAACGATCTCAGCCCCGAAACACTGACCAATACAGTCAGAAGGCGCCACGTGACCCACATTTTTGCGGTGCCTCTCTTCTGGAACAAGGTATATGAAGGGGCAATGAAGAAGATCAATGCCCTTGGCCCGGCCACCGCAAAAAGGCTGGAGAAGGGTCTTTTGATCGCTGAGGCTTTGTACCGGATACCTCTTATAGGGACACCTCTTGGCCTTGCTTTTTCAAAGGCGGCTTTCAAACCCGTCCGCAGGAAACTGTTTTCCGAAAGTATCTCTTTTATGATAAGCGGCGGCGGCCCACTGAAGCAGGATGTGCAGAGATTTTTCAATCTCATTGGCTACAGACTGGTCAACGGCTTCGGCATGACCGAAACAGGAATCACCAGCGTTGAACTGTCCAACAGCATCCCATATGTTATAAAAGGTTACGTGGGAAAGCCTCTTGGCAAAGTGAGTTACCGTATCGAAGACGGTCAGCTCTACGTCAAGGGCCTTGTGATGGCGGACAGTATAATTGAAAACGGCGTCAGAAAAGACCTCCCGGAGTGGTTCCCCACAAAAGACATGGCGCAAAAAGCCGGCAAGAGCTACCGGATCCTTGGCAGGGCCGACGATCTCATCATCCCCGAAAGCGGTGAAAACATCAACCCGGATATGGTGGAGAAGCATCTCTTTGTCGAAGGGGTCAACGAGGTCTGCGTCATTGGCGACGGAAACGGAGCGACTGTGGTTGCCGAAGTCTCAAAAAGCCTTCGCGGAAATGATCTCGAGGATGTCAGGACCCGGATATCGGAAAGAGCCTTTGAAACTCCTCTAAAAGGCAACGTCACCCGGATAATTCTAACGAGGGACAATCTCATCCCTGCAGGTGATTTCAAAGTCAGCCGGAAGAGCCTTAAAAGGCGGCTTGAGCAAGGACTCATAAATGAGGTCAAACCTTCCGATACCGCCAATGCAGTCGTCACCGAAGAAACGGAATCAATCGGGCTTTTGCCTGAGATAATTGAAATAATTGCCTCCTGCACCGGCAAGGCTCCTTCGGAATTCGGCCCGGATACGGATCTTTTTGCAGACAAGGGGATCAGTTCCCTTGACTATTTTGAGATAATCTCTGAGATATCAAGAAAATACTCCGGAAGTATGCCTGTTGCTGTCGCAGGAGAAAAAGTCACTCCAGCGGTGCTGGCAAGAGCTGCGGAAGAACTGCAGACTGACGAGAGGAGGGTGGAAACGTGATACATTCCTTCGTCAACTGGTTCATCAAAATAACAGGCTGGCCGGCAGAACTACTCCTTTTCACCACGAAAGTCCTCTACGAGGACAAAAAGGTCCAGGGCAGACATATCAAGGGCCCTTGCATCATAGTCTGCAATCACACTTCGATCTTTGACATTGTCCCCCTGATCTTCACCTTTTTTACAAGGACTGTACGTTTTCAGACCGCCGAGGTCCTGTACAAAAAGAAATCTCTGGGGTTTCTGCTCAAGGCTATGGGTGCAATTTACGTTGATCGCAACTCGAAAAGCTTTGATTTCATCGATGAAAGCCTTGAGATACTTGATGCGGGCGGTGTTGTGGGTATTTTTCCGGAATCCAGGCTGCCCCTGCCTGAGGAAAAGGATCTTCTGGAATTCAAGCCAAGCTGCGTATACATCGCTCTAGCCTCAGGCGCCAAGATCATTCCCGTACATACCGACGGGAATTACTTCAGCCTGAAGAAAAGGGCCCATGTGGTCATCGGAAAGCCATTTGACGTTTTTGATTACTATGACCCGGAACGGTCTGAAGCGGAAAATCTGAGGGTGTGTTCTGAGGCGCTGAGAAGCAGGATAAAGGAGTTAGGAGAGAACTGTTAACAGTTTACAGTGGATAGTGAACAGTGGACAGTGATCAGTAGCGTGGCGGGTGCGCCGCGAATTGGCAACTTAAGAAGTAAAGGACTTTGCAATGGGAACATTTCTTTACGATTTCATAATGATTACCGCGGCCCCGGGACTTCTGTGGTTTAGGCCGAAAAAGATATACGAGACCCCTGAGGCTAAAAAAACGCCTAAGGGCGGGGTTCTTATGATCTGTAACCACAATTCCCTCTTTGACCCCCTTTATCTGATGCTTTCCCTTTGGAAAAGGCGTCACCATTACGTTTGCACCGACGATCTTCTCACTTCCAAGTTCAACCGTTGGCTTTTCAAGCAGTTTCTTACGATTCCCATTGACCGGAACAATTTCGGCATGAGTTCTTTTCGTGAGATTACGTCAAACCTTAAACAGGGCAATATGTGCGTCATATTTCCCGAGGGCCACGTGGTGAGAACCAATGAAAAAACCGCTGACACAGGTGATAACAGCGGGGCTGATGACAAGAAAAAACTTGAAAAAAATCCACCGATGATGGATAATCTAAAATCGGGCATGGTGATGATGGCCTTCTCAAGCGGGGCTCCGATCTGGCCTGTTTACCTCAAGCCGAGGAAGAACGGTTTTGACAGGATCCGCGTTGTCGTTGGGGAGCCAATTGACGTAAAAGCCATGCTTGGCAATATGCCAACGATGGACCGGATCAACGAAGTGACGAGGTATATTACCGACAAGGAAAACTACCTGAAGACCCTTTGCTGACTTTCCAATGACACTTACCGTTCTGCAGAACGCGGAACGTACTATTTTACCGGAGGAAACAGATGAAAGCTTTTGACCTTAGCTATTTTGGAAGATTTACGGATTCCAACACTTTTGAGTCCATCAGATGGTACAGGAATCTGAGTGAGATGTGGGACAGATGCGCGTCTTACGGCGATGCGGTTGCCATCCGCGACAAGGAGATCGTTAAGACCTATGCAGAGCTTGACGAAGACGTTGCCGCATATAGAGGATATCTCGTTTCCGAAGGGATTGGGAAGGGCGACAGAGTAGGTATCATTGCCCCCAATTCCGCTGATTTTGTAAAAGCTTTTATAGCAGTGACAACACTTGGCGCGACTGCGGCAGTACTGCCCGTTCAGCTGGACCCAATGACCGTGTTTGGCGTTTCGATGAAGTTCGGACTTAAAGCCATTGTGGCTGCCGAAATGTTTAAGGACAAGACCCAGATCGCTGCTGCGAAAAAGCCGGGATTCAAGGCCCTTGATATTGGCGCGTCCGGAGAAAAGGCAAAGGCCTGCGGAGATATTGGGCCGGACGACGACTGCGTGATCATGTTCACCGGCGGTACCACGGGACGCAGCAAGGGCGCTCTTCTGACCCACAGGAACCTTATCTCAGGCACTGTTTACGGTTGCCTCGACCTTCCGGATGTGTTCCATCAGACGTACATTCTTTGCCTGCCCCTGTCCCACGTGTTCGGTTTAGTCAGGAATATGATGACCAGCCTTTACACGGGAAGCACCCTCTGCATCTGCAGGAACAACAAGGACCTTTTTGCGGACATCGGCGCTTACAGGCCCACAGTTCTTGTGGCGGTTCCGGCCCTTGTGGAGATGGCTCTTTCCCTCTCAAAGCTGTTCAAGAAAAACATGCTTGGCTCCGTCAAGACGGTGATCTGCGGCGCGGCCTGGGTGCCCCCGTATCTGATCAAAGAGTTTGGCGATCTTGGCGTGAGCGTTTATCCCGGATACGGACTTACCGAGTCCTCGAACCTGGTTTCCGGCAACCCCTTCAACCGCGAAAAGCCTGAGTCCGTTGGCATTCTCTATCCCTTCCAGGAGATGAAACTTCAGGACGGCGAGATCCTTCTTAAAGGCATCAATATTTTCAAGGAGTACGTGGGCGACCCCGAGGAGACGAAAAACGCTTTCACAGAGGACGGCTGGTTCAAGACAGGAGATCTTGGCAGAGTTGACGAGGACGGCTGCATCTACATCACCGGCAGGATCAAGGAGATCATAGTTCTTTCGAACGGCGAGAACGTTTCGCCCGCCGAGGTGGAGACCCACTACAACAACATCAAATACATCCAGGACTGCCAGCTTTTCGAGGATGCCGAGGGTGACGGACCTCACTTCCTGCACCTTGAAGTTGTGCCGAGAAAGACCGAGATCGGCGGATTCGACAAGGAGACAGCGGGCAAGGTTATCATGGAAGCGATCGCAGAGGTCACTAAATCCCTGCCTTCTTACCAGAGACCCGCCAAGGTCACCATCAGAACGGAAGACTTTGAGAGAACTCCGGCAATGAAGATCAAACGCTACAAGAAGTTCGGCTGAAGCGTATTGTATTATAAATAACGCCTGAACCCCGGAACGAACGGGGAAGAGGCAAACGGACAGAGGAGGATCCCCTTGTTTACGGATAAAGAAAAACAGATCGGCGACAGGCTGAAAGAAATACTTGTTCTGCAGAATCCCGGAGACGCCGAGAGGATAAGAGCCGGCGGTGAGGATTCGGGGCTTGCGGATTATTTCGGACTTAACTCGGTGGGTATGATCTATATGATCATCGTTATCGAGAGCGAGTTCGGCATCACTTTCGACGACGTGGGGATGAACGATTTTCAGACCCTTGGCGACGTGGTGAGATACATAGAGAAAAGACAGAAGTGACATGGGATTCGTGGCTGCCGGAGTGGGAATAGTTCTTATTCTGTTTATTGCCGTGATGACCATCCGGTGCTTCAAGGGATGCTACCTGAGAGGCGAGGAAGTGCCTCTCGAGACGCTGGATCTCAAAAAAACTCATTACGCAAAATATGCGGATGAGCTCCTTGCCGCCATCAAAGAAGTCAGACAGTTTGCCTACGAACCGGTGAGGATAAAGTCTTACGACGGGCTTACTCTCGGCGCCAGATTCTTCGATTTCGGATACAACAAGACCGTTATTGCGCTCCACGGCTACCGTGCAATTCCCTACAACAATATCCACGCAGGGTTCCTGACGATGAAAGACCTTGGCTATAACGTGCTGCTGGTCTCTCACAGGGCTCACTACGACAGCGAGGGGAAAGCGATAACATTTGGTGAGAGGGAGCAGGAGGACCTGATATCCTGGCTGGACTATATATCGACAAGGCGTCCGGACGATGATCTGGCTCTCTACGGCCTTTCCATGGGTTGCGCCACTATTTGCCTTGCATCGGACAGGCTGAAGAATTATCCCAAGGTTAAACTTCTGGTCCTCGAGAGCGGTTACAGAAGGGCCTACGACGCACTTTCGGTGGGAACTGAAAAGTACGGGTTTTTCGGGAAAATGGTGGCTTTTTTCTGCTGGATCTCCGGCAGACTGTTTCTCGGGATCGATATAAAAAAGAACAAGATCGACGAAAGAATTTCAAAATGCGAGATCCCGGCGTTTTTCATCCACGGTGAGACAGATCCCCACGTCACCGTTGACAATGCCGAGATAAACTATAACAATATTGGATCCGCCAATAAACGTCTGTTTATAGCGGAGGGAGCGGGCCATGCGGAGGCGTTTATTGCCAAAAGACCCGAGATAGAAAAAGAACTTAAGGCTTTTATTGTGTCTGCAGGCATTTAACAGCCCGGAGAGACGGAACGTTAAACCATATTTTTATGAGGACCGGTTTATGAAATTTGCTATTTTAGGAGACGTTTCCTGCGATCTTTCACCTGAGCTTCGTGAAAAATTCGGAACAGAGTACATCAAGGGACATTTGAGGCTGCCCGACGGAAAAGAGATCGATTCCGTTCTCGACTGGAATGAGGGCGGCTGCGAAGAGTTTTATGATGCGCTGAAGAAAGACCCGGACGGCTTTACAACTGCGCCTGCTTCTGTTGGCGAGCTCGTTAACATTTTCAGACCTTACGCCGAAAAAGGCATTCCGATCCTTCATACAGCCATGTCTTCCAAGATGAGCGGCACCCATGATTTCGCCCAGACCGCCAAGGCCAAGATCCTTGAGGAATTTCCGGACGCCAAGATCTGCTGCTTTGACACAAGAAAATTTGCAGCCGGAGCAGGCCTTCTCACGATCCTTGCCGCAGTAAAAAGGGCAGAGGGTCTTGATATCGACGAGACCGTTGAATATCTTGAGTCCGTGAAGAACTGCATCCACCAGGCAGGCTGGCACGACGATCTGGCATTTTCCGCAAAAAAAGGCAGAATATCCAACGCCAAAGCCTTCATGGGAACCCTTGTGGGCATAAAGCCCGTTGGCGATTTTTCCCAGGAGGGCATGACTACTGTTCTTGCCAAGATCAAAGGCGAGCGTTCGGCGTTTAAAGTGCTGCTGGATTACATTGGCGAGACAGTCACCGATCCTGAAGACCAGATCATGATCGTGGCCAGCTCCAACAGAAGGAAGCCCGCCGAGAAGTTCCTTGAGATGATAAAGGACAGATTCCATCCGAAGGAGATCTACTACACGGACATCTACAGGACCAGCGGCACCAATGCGGGTCCCGGCATCATGGCCTGCTACTACATCGGAAAACCGCTTACGGCAGACCTTGAAGAGGAGAGGGCAACCCTGGCGAGGCTCAACGGCTGACCATTTCCGGCCTCAGACATTTAAAATTTTAAAGGAAAATTATGGCTGTATATCACATCGACGGCGCTCTGTTTGAAAAAATGATGATCGCCGCACATAAGAGCATATCGGATCAGGAAGAGAAGATAAACTCGCTGAACGTTTTTCCCGTCCCCGACGGAGATACAGGCACCAATATGCGGCTTACCATCGCCCACGGAATGGACTCCGCCGGCGGCAATGATAAGCTGAACGTTTATCTGAGAAAACTTGCCGACGGAATGGTGTTCGGCGCCAGAGGTAACTCAGGCGTCATAATCTCCAATTTTTTCGACGGTTTTGCAAGAAGTCTCCGAAGGTACGAGACAATGTCGGCAGCTTCAATGGCTTCTGCTCTTACCTACGCCTACAAGCAGGCCTACGCCGGCTGCAGGTCCCCTAAAGAAGGAACGATCCTTACGGTTGCCCGGGAGGGTATAGAGTTTGTAAGGCCCCAGCTCCCCAGAGGCTGCTCCGTCGAGGTGCTTCTCGGAATGTATATCTCAAGGCTTAAGATTTCCCTTGGCAACACCCCTGAACTGCTGCCTTGCCTTAAAGAGGCCGGCGTTGTGGACAGCGGCGGCATGGGCCTTGTGTACATATTTGAGGGAATGCTGAACTATCTGAACGACAGTTCATACATCGAAGGCTATTCCATAAGCGCCAATACCGATGCGGCCCCCAAGGTCAACACCTCTGCATCCGCTTTTAACGAAAACACCCGCTTTGAGTTTGGCTACTGTATGGAGTTTCTGCTCCAGCTTATGAAGGGAAAGGACTACATCAACACATTCAACCTTTCGAGCTTTGTCTCTGCGCTGGAGGGCATTGGCGAATCCGTTGTGGTCTCCCGTCTTGGAACACGGGTCAAGGTCCACGTCCACACGTTCAAGCCTGCCAGAGTCATCGAACTTGCCCAGAATTACGGTGAATTTGTGTCCTTTAAACTTGAGAACATGTGTCTCCAGCACAACAATATTTATGGCGCAGGTGTCGAAGAAAAACCGAACACGCACGTATCCGAAGCGGCTCCTGCAGCCCCGGATGAAAAGCTCCCCGTCAAAGATCTTTACAAGATAGTTGTTGGAACAGGCGAAGGCATCCTCTCGCTTTTCGAGGAGAGCGGAGCGGATTTTGTCCTTGACGGCGGCGCCACCATGAACACTTCCTCCGGAGAGTTCCTGAGCTGCATAGCAAAGATCAGAGAGGTCTCCGTGGATGCCGCTGTAGTGATCTTTCCCGACAACCCGAACATAATTCTTGCGGCGGAACAGGCTGTCGATATCAGCAAAGACGCCAACGTCCACATTATATGCGCCCTCAGCCCTGCCGCCGGTTATTTCGGCCTCGCCAATGACGATCCCCAGCTTTCCCAGGAGGAACGGATCAGTCTTATGAAGAACGGCGCGGAGCGGACTGCCACTGTCACTGTCTCCAAAGCCAGCAAGAACTACGGAAGCGGCAAGCTTTCCTGCAAAGAGGGCGATTTCGTAGGTATTCTCGTGCCGGGAGGAATTGCTGCGGTTTCCGTTGACGATATTTTTGACGTGGCTTCAAAAAGCATAGGTGCTGTCCCGGAAATCGAAGACAGGGAGACTGCAATAATCTTCACCGGTGAGCCTGCAGATGAAGACCTGGGCGAGGAACTGGCTGACAGACTGTCTGATACCTACCCGGACATAGAGTTTATCGTCACACCGGGCGGGCAGAAGTCCCAGCATTTCATTATTGGAATCGTGTAAAGCGAGGCGATGCTCTTTGCATCGCCTGAGTTTTCTTTCCACTGTTAACTGTTTACTTTTTTTATTGCGACGCTTGCGCCGCACGAGGTCCCCATGACACCTTCCGGAATAGCTATTTTAATTGTCGGAATACTTCTTGGCTCCGGGCTGATTTTCTCGGTCTTTTTCACGTTCTATATTGCAAAGCGCGTATACGACAAGACCCTTATCAGACCTGATAACGAAAAGCGTGAAAGGAAATGTTCCGCACCCGACGATCCGGAACAGCTCCTTATGTTTGAAAGAGGGCTTGACTGGGCGGAAAAGCATGCCGCCAATATGAAAGAGGCGGAGATAGTTAGCGACGACGGCCTCAGGCTTCTTGGCGAATACTACGATTTTGGCTCTGACAAGGCGGTCATTATTCTTCCCGGCAGGACCGAGTCTCTTGCATACTCTTATTATTACGCAGAGCCTTACAGAAAAGCGGGCTTTAACGTTCTTGCGGTGGACAGCAGGGGAACAGGCCTTTCCGACGGCAAATACTTCGGAATGGGTATCCCCGAGTATAAAGACGTGCTCCTCTGGGGTAAACTCCTTCACGACCGTTTTAACGCATCCACAGTATTTCTCCACGGCATATGCATTGGCTCTTCAACTGCAATATACACTTTGACGTCACCGGAATGCCCCGGATATTTTACCGGAATGTGCGCCGACGGCATGTATAAAAACTTCTTTGAGACTTTCAGACTTCATATGAAGGAGTGGAACCGGCCCGCTTTCCCGGTGGCCTACGAGGTCATGCTTATTCTCAGGAAAAACACAGGCGCCAATTGCCTCACCTATGGCCCTTACAAGGCTGTAAAGAAACTTGCCAAACCCATCTTGTTTATTTACACCGACAAGGACAAATATTCCCTTCCCGTTGAAAGCAGAAAACTTATCGACAACTGTGTTTCACCGGTTAAAGAGGAGCGCTGGTTCAGCAAGGGCGGCCATTCCCACGTAAGGATCAACAATGAAGAGGGATACGATGAGGCAATAGTAAGTTTCACGTCAAGACACAGAGACATTTTGTGACAAACAATTAACCGCATACAAAAAGAGACGGCAGCCATGGGAATCTTTCGCAAAAGGGCTGCCGTTCTGTGTGTTCTACGAACAATTATTATTCTATGATCTTTTTGAAGGTGTCTTTAAGACCTACGATGGAGTTAAAGACATTGGCGCTTTTGGTGTCGAGACAGTAGTAGCCGGTTCTTGTGAACTGGAACCTGTCGCCGGGCTTTGCGTCCTTGAGAGAGATCTCAGCCACCGCGTCGAAAGTTTTGACTGAATCGGGGTTCAGGTAATCGTTGTAGGTCTTTCCCTCGGGGAGGTCCATGAGGTTGGGCTCGGTGAAGAGGCGGTCGTACTGCTTTACGGTGGCCTTGAAGTTTGTGTCTGCGCTGACCCAGTGGATTGTGCCCTTGACCTTGCGGCCGTCTGCGGGCATTCCGTTTCCTGTCACGAGATCGGCCTCGCAGATGATCTCTTTGATCTGGCCGTTTTCATCCTTTTCAAAACCGGTGCATTTTACAATGTAGGCCCCGGCAAGCCTGACTTCGCCGCCCGGCTTAAGTCTGAAGAACTTCGGAATCGGCTCCTCCATAAAGTCCTGGCGGTCAATGTAAAGGGTTCTTGTGAAGGGAACCTTTCTGGTGCCTGCTTCCGGATCATTGGGGTTGTTGGCCACGTCGAAATATTCGGTTTTGCCTTCCTCAATGTTGGTGACGGTAACCTTTACAGGATCCAGCACGCACATTCTTCTGGGAGCTGCCGCGTTGAGTTCGTCTCTAATGCAGTGCTCAAGGGCTTCAATGTCAACGAGAGAGTTGGCCTTGGCAATGCCGGCGTTCTTAACAAATCTGAAGATAGAGGAGGGAGTGTAGCCCCTGCGCCTCAAACCGCAAAGAGTGGGCATTCTGGGGTCGTCCCAGCCGTCAACGGCTCCTGTCTCCACAAGATGTCTTAAATACCTCTTGCTCATGACGGTATAGGTAACGTTAAGACGGGCAAATTCCCTCTGCTTAGGCTTTTTCTCGAAGTCGATATTGTTGATGACCCAGTCGTAGAGGGGCCTGTGGTTTTCAAATTCCAGGGAGCAAAGGGAGTGGGTGATGCCTTCAATGGCGTCCTGAATGGGGTGGGCGTAGTCATAAAGGGGGTAGATGCACCACTTGTTGCCCTGACGGTGGTGGTGCTGCCTGCAGATGCGGTAGATGATGGGATCCCGCATGTTGAAGTTGCTGGAGGACATGTCGATCTTTGCCCTGAGAGTGTGGCTTTCGTCCGGGAATTCGCCGTTTTTCATCCTCTCGAAGAGGTCCAGATTCTCTTCAACGGTGCGGTCTCTGTAGGGACTGTTTTTGCCGGGCTCAGTGAGGGTTCCCCGGTATTCCTTGATCTCCTCGGGGGAGAGGTCGCAGACGTAGGCTTTGCCGTCTTTGATCAGCTTAATCGCGTATTCGTAGCACTTGTCAAAATAATCCGAGCCGTAGAACACGCCGCCTGTGGGCTCGGCGCCAAGCCAGAGAAGGTCCTCGATTATGGAGTCAACGTATTCCGTGTCCTCTTTTTCGGGATTGGTGTCGTCGTATCTTAAATTGAATTTGCCGCCGTACTTTTTGGCAATGGAGGAGTTTATGAATATGGCTTTCGCACTGCCAATGTGAAGGTAACCGTTGGGCTCCGGCGGGAATCTGGTGTGGATCTCCCGGTCAAAACCTGAGGCCAGGTCTTCGTCAATTATATCCGTGAGAAAATTAGCGGTTTCAAGCACCAGCTCGGGGTTTTCGTTTGCTTTGAGATCTGACATTTTTTTCGCCTTTCATTGCAATTTTGACGTGAAGGGAAGGCCGAAAAGCCCTGCCTTTTCATAAAAAAGTAGTTTATCACAACTGATTTTATCAGTCAAACAAAACAGGACAAAAACTCGATTGGCCGGGCTTTAAACGGGCTTTGAAAAGCAGGAGAGTGGGCCAGGGCAATCGCTTAATGCATTAGGATAAAAAAATTTCAAACACTTTCAAACA
>CAMZBI010000030.1 GCA_947304585.1 uncultured Clostridia bacterium
TTCGGATACAAGATCAACGACGAAGCGATCGTTTACGGAGACTTCTTTGCAGCTACCGAGGACGCTGTTATCGGCGTAGGCGGACAGTACGCGAAGAGATTCACAATTCCCGTTGACGTTTCCGGCCTCACAGGCGCAGGCAACGTTATCTGGATCTACGCCAAACTCGCCAACGGCGACGAGGTCAAACTCGACAGATTTGACAACAGAGGCACCGACAACGAGAAAGACAGAGAGATCTACGTTATCTACAACGGCCCTGAGAGCGGTTCGGAAACCCCTGCCTATGTTTACAGGAACGCATCCTTCGACTCCTTCTACGTTGACGGCGTGCTCAACTTCGGTGAGGCTGACGGAAACGCTTCCGATAAGCTTGATGCACGGAGCAGAAGAGTTGGCGAAGGCGACGGCGCTATCCAGGAACTCATGCTTCGCGGATGGATCGGATTCGATCAGGAAATCGAAGCTTTCGGTTACAAGATCGGCGATGCAGCTCCCGTTTACAGCGCAGATTTCTTCCAGGCTACAGAAGAAGCTGTTAAAGGCGCAGGCGGAGAGTTTGCTCAGAGATACTGCGTAACAGTTCCCGTTGCAGGCATTGAAGGCGAACAGACGATCGTTATGATGGTCAAACTTGCAAACGGCACAGAAGTTGCCATTGACGATCAGCTCGAAGCTACAGGCGTTGCAACTCCTCCGAACACTTCGTTCACATTCGTCGGTGTTCCCGGACAGCAGCCTCCGGCTCCCACAGCAGACGCTTCTATGATCATCTTCGTAGTTGCCGCAGCAGCAATTGCTCTCGTGGTTCTTAAGAAGAAAGCTTTCTGAAGAATTTAACAACTGACTGAGTGCCGGCCCTGCGCCGGTCTCAACAGACTGAACAAAAACCGGCGTGCCCCGTGATTTCGGATGCGCCGGTTTTTTAATTTTCAACAAATATAAGTACTGCCGAAAATGATTTTGCAAAGGTGATATTCTGCGCACAGTGATTTGTTTTTTTGTGGAAATAACCCGCGGATTATTGTAAAATAACTGAAAAGATACTGCCCGGCAGGTCCGGGTGAGACGGATTGATGATGTTATATGAGGAAAATACGATGAAAAAAAGCAATGTTTCATTTTTAAGATCTGCGGCGGCGGTCATTGCCGTGATAATTGTTGCCGCACTGTTTGCGTCCTGCATCGGACCGGAGCAGCCTGTTCCAACGACTGTGCCTGAAAGCACTCAGGAGGCCGCTGCGGAGACTCCGACTGAAGCAACGGATACACAGGCACCGGAAGAGACTCCTACTGAGGCTGTGACCGACGCTCCCACAGACGTGCCGACGGAGGAACCCACAGAGGAACCCACTGCCGAGCCGACCCCTGAGCTCACTCCCGAACCCACGGAAGAGCCCACTCCTGAGCCAACGCCTGAACCGACGCCGGAGCCTACACCTACTCCTACTCCGACGCCCACACCCACAGCGACCCCGACTCCTACTCCGACGCCGACCCCCACACCGACGCCGACTCCGACTCCAACTCCAACCCCTACACCGACTCCAACTCCCACGCCGACACCCACGCCCGTTCAGCCTGAGACTGTTGAATTCACAGTGGCAAAGGTGTTCTCAAAGAACATGGTTATCCAGCGGAACGAGCCTGTGAAGATCTGGGGATTTGCAGATGCAGCTGCCGAGGGCGGACTGATAACTGCCGAATTTTTAGGCGAAAAAGCCTACACAACAGTCAAGGACGGCGAGTGGATGATCGTTTTCGACAAGTCCTTCCCCGCCAATGCGAACATGGGCAACACCCTCAAAGTATACAGCAAGACCAAGACCGTTGAGCTGACCAACGTTCTCGTTGGCGACGTCTACATGGTGATAGGCCAGTCTAACTGCGCGTACGGAATGGACAGCCATTGGCAGTTTGTGGATGCAAACGACGATGAAAAGTGCGGACGGAACGCCAACTTCGACTACCCCATCAGGATTAACTACAACTCCCAGACCATGCCTAACAACACGGTTCTGAAGGGCGGGGACATCGAGGCCAAGGACATCACCAGATCTAACTCCTGGAAGAACGCCACCAAGGGCAACATCAACAATTTCTCCGCCATCGGCTATCTTTTTGCGAGAAATTACGTAAGAGCCACAGGCGGCACGGTACCAGTTGGAATGATCGAGATCGACGGAAACGGCCAGCCTCTGGGAGCATTCCTCTGCAACGAGATCGCGGAAAAATACCATACCGACACGTACAACTCCACAAAGGGTTACTACGTGACCACCGGCGTTAACGCGGATCATGCCCGCCATCTGTACAACATGTTCATGGCTCCTTTCCAGAGGATGCCCATTGCCGGCATTTTGTGGTACCAGGGCGAGAGCGACTACTCCGGAAACGAGGCCAACCGCTATCCCCAGGTGTTCTGCGACTACGTGGAATACATGCGGGGCACCCACAACACCAACAACAAGAACTTCCCCGTCTACTTTATCGAATTCCCAACCATGTACACAGCGCCTTCAGGCTACAGCGGACAGTGGGCCTATATGGACGTTGGCAAGATCCGGGGCATGATGGGCAACATGGTTATGATGAGCGAGAACATGTTCCAGGTCCAGTCCAGCGACGTGTGGGCGGACACCTCTTACTGGAACAGTCTCCACCCCAACTGCAAGTACGAACAGGCCCTGAGAGCCGCCAAGATCGCCTGTGCTTTCAACGGAGAGGGTGGAATTACACTTGACAATGCCTCCGGACCAATTGTCGAATCCGTCACCTATTCAGCGGACGGGCTGACGGCAACGATCAAGTACAAAAACGTTGGCACCGGTCTCAAGACCATCGACGGCAGCGATACAGTAAAGGGCTTCATGCAGGTCTCTACAAGCAACTTTGCGGGCACCGCTGTTAACGGCAGGATCACCGGCACGGATACCGTTGAAGTCAAGCTGACGTCGAAGAACTACGGTGTGGCTTACAATGTAAAGACCGGCAATTTCTTCGGCAAGGAGATCAACCTCTGCAATTCCGCAGGCATCCCGGCGGGAGCCTTCATGCTGAAGAGGGGCTAAAATCCGGGCAACCGCTTTGTGCGGGCCTGGAGCAACTGTTTTTTGATTGTTAAAGCGGGCAAAACGTGGTACCATTTAAGGGTGCTGCGGGCTGCCCGCAATTCATTTACGGGTATGGTTCAGGTGTGCGGAAGTGCCTTCCGGACCGCTGCCCCTGACTTAAGCCGTTTAAGTCTGCACAGTTATAACAAGGAGACTTGCGAAGTGAAGCGCATTTTAGGTGTAATCGGATCTTTTTCGGCACTGGCTGTTTTGCTTGCCGTGATCGCATTGGCGGGCGTGCTTGGCGTGTCGGCGGAGGGCGTTTCGGACGTTTTCCTTTTCAGATATTTCTCCGGGGACGGCATCTACTCCCGGTTCGGCGACGTCTATGAATCCCAGTGGGTGAAGGGAAAAGACATCACCACAGTTTATCCCATCGCTTCCTACGCCTACGAGATCGACGACAACGGCAGACAGTACCAGGACGTCTGGAACGAAGCCTGGAACGCTTTTTCCGGCAGCGAGAACTCGCGGATCTGCTACCGTGTGGAATTCGGAACCTCCGACGGCAAGTCCTTTGACGTTCTGATCGTAAAGCCCGGGGACGAACTGGTCTATAAAGAATACCTGGAAAACTATCTCTACGACGACATCCGGGTGCCCAAAAACACCTGGTACTCCCACCTGACCCCGGAAGACACAGGGGACCTTATTCTGTCCTCGATGAAGATCACGGCGGGCAGCAAGGTAGACTACATCAACACGGACATAAAGATCACCGCCTGCGTATACTCCGGAGAGGGCGACATTGGCGATGACGGCAAATACAAAGGCAGCGTTACTTCGTCTGTGACTCTTGTGAGAAAAGCGGAACCCCTGAGCATTTCCGTAAAGAAAGGTGATAATTCCCTCCCGACGCTCCTCGACAAGGATTACAAGACCTCCGAGGCCTTTGTCTCCGGCGACACGGTCACGGTAAAGTCCAACTCGCCAATGGCCGGCATATACGTCATCTGGGACGCCCCGGTCAAACCCTGGACCATAACCTTCAACGGCAAAGAGGAAGAGAAGGGCCAGAACGGATTTATCCACGACTATATTGAAGTTGACGGTGCCACCGAGTGCGTGATCAAGACCACCGGCTGGACTAAAATAAGCGAGATCTACGCCTATTCCGAGGGAAAACTGCCCTCCGACGTACAGGTCTGGGACAAGCCCCTTGAAAAGGCCGACCTGCTGGTGTTCTCCACCCACGCGGACGACGAGGTGCTGTTCTTCGGCGGCGCCATCACGCTTTACAACGCTCTTGACTACAAGACCCAGGTGGTCTACATGTGCAATTACTGGAACGGGTCAAAGGTCCGGGAGCACGAAAAGCTGGACGGCCTCTGGGCAATGGGCCTCAGAAACTACCCGGTGAACATGGAGTTTGACGATTACTATTCAGAAACCCTTGCGGAGGCCAAAAAGCAATACGATTTCGAAAAGCTCACTGCTTCGGTGGCGGAAAACATAAGACGATTCAAGCCCCAGGTCATTGTCACCCACGACATTGACGGCGAGTACGGCCACGGCGGGCATATGGTCCTTTGCGCGGCTCTCAGAGAGGCTGTGCCCAAAACGGGCGACGAGTCCTTCCTGCCTGAGTCCGTTCAGAAATACGGTGCATGGGACGTGCCAAAGACCTACCTCCACCTCTACGGCGAGAACAAACTGAGACTTGACCTCAGGCAGTCCATGGACGTCCTGAACGGCAAGACCCCTCTTGAAGTCGAAAAAAATGCCTATAAAAAGCACGTTTCCCAGCAGTGGACCTGGTTTTACGTTGACGACGAGTACTACCTGAGCTGCGCAGATTTCGGCCTCTACCGGACCACGGTGGGTCTTGATTCAGGCGCCAATGACATGATGGAAAACATCGTCTCCTACGCGGAACAGGAGCGGCTTGCCGAGGAGGAGAGGCTGCGCCTTGAGGAAGAGGAGCGCCTCAGAAAAGAAGAGGAGGAACGCCTCAAAAAAGAAGAAGAGGAGCGTCTGAAGAGGGAAGAAGAGGAAAGGCTCAAAAGAGAAGAGGAAGAACGCCTGAGGCAGGAGGAAGAGGAGCGGAAAAGGCAGGAAGAAGAGCAACGGAGGCTTGAAGAAGAGGAACGGCTGCGCCGGGAGGAAGAGGAACGGAGCAAAACGATTCCAACGCCGGAGCCTGAGGAACCGGTCAACACGCCAAAACTTGACGCCGGAAAGATAGCCGGCGGCGTTGCCCTCGTTCTCATCGCGATCCTGATCTGCGTATTTGTAATGGTCCCTGCGGCGAAAAAACTGATAATGCGCCTGCGGCGCAAGTGAGTGCGGCTGGCGCCTCTAGTGGGTGTGCTTCGCACAAGTGAGTGCGGCTGACGACGCAAGTGATGCGCTTCGTGCTGGGCGGCGCGTGGCGCCGCAGTGAACAGATAATAAAGAACAGTTGTGGTGACGGTGGTGAGCCGCGGGCCTCAACTGTTCTTTGTTAATTGTTATTTGTTAATTATTGCGCAGCGAAAGTAACCGCGGCAAAGCCGCACAACAACTCTTCACTGATAACTGTTAACTGAAAACTATTTGTGCAAAGCGCAAAGCGCGCCTGCGGCGCAGAGATCGCGGCGAAGCCGCACAACAACTGTTCACTGATAACTGTTAATTGTTAACTGAAAACTAACCCGCCGTCCCCAGCCGCTTGTCAATGTAAGCCGCCCTTGTCGTGATGAACTGTCTCAAATAGTCGACCTGCTTTTCGTAGGTATTGTAGATCTTGTAATCCACGGCTCCTATACCGATCTGCTTGCCCAGAATATCCCAGACCTTAAAATTAAGCTCTGCGGAGTCTGCGACCAGAGCGTACTGCCTGTCAATGGTGCTCATTGCGGTCTCCAGGAGTACGTCTCTCACCTGCAGCCAGCGGGTCCTGACTTTTTCCATGAAAGCCGGGTCCTTGACAAGGTAAGTCATCCAGGTGTCGTTGACGAGCCAATAAGTGGCTTCCGCGGTGGCCCAGCCGTCGTAGTTCTTGATGTCGTCGCTGTGGTTGCCGAAAGCCATGTCGAAGTCCCATACAGGCCCCAGAGTAAGTTTGCCTCCCTCGGGCTTGTAGAAATAGCAGCTTCTGTAGAAGGCCATCTCGGTGTTGTTGGTCAGTTCCGCGATGATGAACCAGTCAACGAAATTGTCCACGTCTATATATTCCTCATACCCTTTACCGGCCACCATCGCCTGCTCCGCCTTTTTTATGTAGTTTTTGATGTAGAGCATGTCGGCGTTATTGGCGGATGTGATCTCGGGCTCCTTCACAAACAGGCGGATTATTATGTCCGTGTCGAAGTAGTCCCGGTCCCTCACGTAGGGATGCGAGTAGTCCCAGCCGATCTCGATGAAAAAGCCGGGCTCGTCGGGGGCGGTGCCGTTGTAGATGTTGACCTTGCTCTTGGCCTCTTCGATCTTGTCGCAGATCGCATAGACGCCCATGTATTTTCCGTTGAGGAAGAAGTCCACGAGTATATGGGTCGGAGTGTAATAGAGATAGTCCATCTTCTGGGCCATGGTGTGGGCCACCACGTTCCGGAGAAGTGATTTGTCAAAATGGTTCGAGACCAGCACCCAGTCCTTGTTCTTCTTCAGGCCCAGAACCGAGGCCTTTTCGTCAAGCTTGATCCTGTAGGATTTCTTTTCGGTCTGTTCCCAGGAGGCGTTGCCCCGGCCCCGGATCTTGAGAGACGCACCGCCAAGGTTTTTCCCCGCGTAATCCTCTGTATTGTCGCCGTCAATGTAGATCGTGCCGCCAACGTAATCGATCCTGCTGTCCACGGGCCCGTCGGTGTAGATCGAGACCACCGGAATGTTTTTGCCGTCCGGCGTGAGCCTGAAACTGAACTCCTCTGTGAGACCGTTTTTGTCGGTCACCGTGACCGGATAGGTCTGCCAGGGTGCGAAGCCTTCGGTTTGACAGGAGACGTTGCTAATATTCTCGCCGCCAATTTCAAGGCGCAGCTTGGCAATGTCGGTTTCCTTGGTATTATAGGGATATTTTGCGTCGATAAGGCCGTCTTTTACAGTGACTTTAATGCTCCCTGCAATCTCGGCTCCTGACAAAACAGGATCCACTATTGCGCTGAAGGTGGGCTCCGGGGTGGCCGTGGGAGGCTCTGTGGGGGCAATGGTAGGAACAGGCGTTTCTTCGGGAGGCTCCGGAGTATCGGTGGGCGGCGCAGATTCCTGACCCGGCGTGGAAGAAGCAATTTCAATGGGACTGTTTTTCGGAGAGGGGGTCGCGACCGTGCCGCGCTCAAAATAGTGAGTCTTTATCATAATAAACAAAACGATACCCGCCAATACAATGATCAGCGCAAGCATAAAAGGTATCATTTTCTTCATTACATTGATCATCTTAAAAGTCCCTCCGGGTATATTTTAGTGATTTTGAAGCCCCCGGTCAATCACCAAAAAGAGCCGCCGGTCGATCAACAGTCGATCAACACAAAAAGTCCCTGCCTGCCCCGAATAAAAGTTGCGCAAAAAAATCGGCGCCGCAGGGATCGACCCGTTAATGCGGCGCCGCAGTAAATCATTGGCAAAAAGCTTTGTTATCTGTTCTTTTTCTTGAGGAACACGAAGCCTGCGGCAGCGGCGGCAACCAGAACAGCCGAACCGGAGGCGAAACCTCCGCAGCCTTTTTCCTCTTTGGCGGGTTCCGGTGTGGGGGTCTCTGTGGGCACTTCGGTGGGCACTTCGGTGGGGACTTCAGTTGGAACTTCCGTCGGCTCCGGTGTGGGGGTCTCAGTTGGCGCTTCCGTTGGTGTTGCGTTGGGATCCGGGTCGAATTCAAACACTACGGTGGTATCCCTATCAGGGAAGTTCTCACTGTTGAGCTTTACGATCTCTCCTGTTTCAAGCACGGCCACAACCACGATCTCATTGGTCCCGTAAAGGCCTGCAATGGGAACGGTCACCAGGAATCGGCGGATCGTCTCTCCGCTTCCGGGCCACCAGGACTCAACGGTCGAAGCCAGGTTAGACTCCTCGGGGTAAAAAAAGTCCTCGCTGGTCACTATCTCGCCGTTCAGCATGTAGCCGAAAACGGTGATCTTGTCGTAGAAGGTCGCCCAGCCCAGGAATCCGCAGGTCTCGCGGGTGTCCACGTTGTACATGTCTCTGTTGTCCAGATACTCGTCAATGGTCTCCCTGGCAGCGCCGGGAAGCCGCTGTCCGTTCCAGTAAAAACTGTCCACCCATGTGCCATAGTTAAAGGACTCGTCACAATCGAGAATTTCGCCTTCGTCGGCAAAAACCGCAGCCGGCACAAGGCACACAGCCAGCAGCGCACAAACAATTATCGCAATCAGTTTTTTCATAAAATATCCTCCGTTTCAGGGGCAATCAATTTATACCGGATAAAAGCCGGAATTGTCTTTGTTCAGTGATTATACCTTATTTTAGGCAACTTTGGCAATTCATTTCACCAGCAGGGTCTTAATGTTTTTGCCCACCATGGCGTCCTCGAAGGCCTTGTTGACCTCGCCGATGCTGTAGAAGGTGCCGAGAGCAAGTATGTCCGGCTCAAGCTCCTTGTGGGTGCGCAAGAATTCAAGGTAGTCCCGGACGTCGACCACCGAATACTGGGAGGAGCCGATAAAACGGAGGGCCTTGAAGGTGATCATCTGGGGCTGAAGGGTTATGCAGCCGCTGTTGCTGTACTGGCCGGGAATTAGATAGAGGCCGCGGTTACGCAGCACGTTTATACCTAAATTTACGGCAGAAGGAGCTCCCGAGCATTCCACGCAAAGGTCCACGCCAAGGCCACTGTTTTCCGACAGCAGCTTTTCCGTAACGCCTTCCTCACCATCCTTTTCAAGGCTTAACACATCGGTTGCTCCGAGTTTTTTGAGGAGTTCGCTGCGCTTTGGGTCCTCGTGGGCGCTGACAGCGTATATCTTTTTCACGCCGAGGCCTTTGAGATAAATGACCGCAAAACACCCCACGGGGCCGAGGCCCTGTACTGCGCAAACTGTGTCGGGTCCTATGTCAAAACCCGCCCGGGCTGCAAGCCTTGCCGAGTGTATTACCGTTGGCCCGGGACAGGCAAAAATCGCCGCGGCAACGGGATCCACCGTCTCAGGTATCTTGATAAGATTCGAAAGAGGAGTGTAGTTTACCTCCGCATAGCCGCCGTAGAAGTGGGGAGGTCTGTTCACGTTTTCGCCGTTGGTGACCTGCATGTTGACGCAGTTGGCGTCGTCCCCGGTCCTGCAGAGAAGGCACTTGCCGCAGGGAACCGCAATGTCCGCGATCACGTTGTCCCCTGTCTTCAGCCCGAAAAGGGAAGCCTCCGCCGGGTCGCAGTCCGTGAGTTTTCCCACGAATTCGTGGCCAATGACGGTGTCCGCCGGGGTGTCCAGCTTGCCCCTGTAAATGTGTATGTCGGTGCCGCAGACTCCGCTGGCGATGAGCTCGCTTCTCCCGTATCCCGACGGGGCCTTGGTCACGTCAAATTCTCTCACTTCAAAAGGTTTGTTCTGTCCTTTGAAAACTGCCGCTTTTGCTTTCATGGTCTTCTCCCTTCAAATAAGGTTTTTGTGCATAAAATCATTCGATGCCGGTCTCCGTGTACCTGCCGATTATCTCCGCAGCCCGCAGAAGGGTCTCCCGGGAGGGCGGAAGGGTGTCTTTGTATTTATAGTCAAGGCCCATCGCCTCGTATTTTGCGACCCCAAGCCTGTGGAAGGGCAGCAGGTCCGCATGTTTCACGCCGGCGGAGCCGATGATCTCGCCGATCCGTTTCAGTTCTTCGTCACTGTCGTTTACACCGGGTATAAAGGGTATCCTGGCGGTCACGTTGGCGCCTGCCATCACAAGCTTTCTAAGGTTGCTCTCGATGAGGGCAAGATCACCGCCAATGAGCTCCGAATACTTTCCCGGAGTCCCCGCCTTGACGTCAAAATAGTAATCGTTTACGACCTCAAGGACTTTTTCAAAACTGCTCCAGGGCACGCACCCGGCGGTGTCTATGATGACGGGCACGGACCGGGCCGCCAATAATTTCGCAAGTTCGTAAACTCCAAGGTACTGCAGCATGGGCTCTCCGCCGCTTACGGTTACTCCCCCGCCGCTGCGAATGTAAAAATCCGCATCCTCAAGAAGGTCTTCCGCCAGATCAGCGGGTGACATGAGTTTCCCGTAGACCTCTTTTTTCCCTGCTTTTGCGAAAAAAAGTTCTTCCGGAGCACTCGAAATGTTCTCCGGGTTGTGGCACCAGGGACACCTCAGATTGCAGCCCTTGAGGAAAACGGTGGTCCGGATGCCCGGCCCGTCTCCTGTGGAAAAACGCTGGATGTTGCTGACGTTAAGCGTGCTCATAGACTTGCAAGTTTGATCAGATCAGACGTCCTCGTGCTGGGTGCGGCTGAGTATGTCTTCCTGCACTTCGTCGGAGAGGGTCACGTAGAGAGCTGAGAAACCGGATACACGCACCACGAGGGACTGATAGTTCTCCGGATGGATCCTGGCGTCCTCAAGGACCTTGCGGGAGGTGGAATTGATCTGTATCTCCTGGCCGCCCCTGGAAAAATACACCCGGATGAGTGCCGCAAGTTTTTCCCGCTTGCCGTCCTTGAAAACGGAGGGCGAGAACTTCTGATTCACCACGGTGCCGCAGGCGCAGCGGGTGTAGTCCGGCTTTGAGGTGGAGAGCAGGGTGGAGGTGACGCCCCGGGTGTCGCAGCCGTAAGTCGGCGAAGCGGCGTCTGAAAGGGGTTTTCCCGCAAGTCTTCCGTCGGGGGTGGCGCCAAGGGCTGCTCCCGCAGGAATATTGGAGATGTTGGAGGCCATGATGGTATAGACCGGACCCCCGTCGTTCGTCCTGTACCCGTCAAACATATCCGAGAGGGTGCTTGTGTACCAGACCGCGTATTTGTCGGCGTAGTCGTCGTTGTTGCCGTACTTGGGCACCGCCAGAAGAACGCTGCGGAGATCTTCATAGCCCTGAAAATTGTGCTTCAGTGCCTCCGCAAGTTCGGACAGCTTCACGCATTTATCGTCGAAAACCACTCTCTGGATGGCCGCCAGGGAATCGCTCACGGTGCCGATGCCCATAAGAGCCGCTCCGTGGGCAGAGGGGTATTTGGTGCCGCCCATGTTGACGTCAAGGCCTCTTTCAATGCAGAAATCGCAGAAGCAGGAGAGAAAGGGCGACATGCTGTTCTCGGGATCCTTGACAAAGGAGGCCTTTTTCACGCATTCCATGTAGTCTGCGGCGCCTTTGGCAAGTCTTTCCTCGTAAAGCTCCATAAAATCGTTCATGGATCCGATGGCGTCAAGCGCCTCAGCCCTCGTATCCCGGAGCAGTGATTCAAGGTAGTTGATGGGGTCGAAACGGCCGTCGGACCAGGGCGGCTGCATGCCGGGGATGAAGTTCTCGATACAGCCCACCATGCAGTAGTTTCGCACGTCCTTCAGATCGTAACCCTTCCTCAGCAGGGCGGCCACGTTGACCTCGTCGTTCATAAGGGCGGGGTAGCCGAGACCTGTGCCAATGACCTTGAGACACTCGTCAAGGAACTCATCCGGGCAATCCTTTGTTATCCTTGCGGAGAGATTTGGCCCCGGCAGGTTCACGTCTCTAACCGCATGCAGCACGCAGTAGCTGAGACCGTTGACCGCATTGTTTCCGTCCCCGTCAACACCGCCAATGCAGATGTTCACCACGTCGTCGCCGCCCCTGAATCTGCACTCGCAGATCTTCAGGAAGGCATTGGCAAGGAGCTCCTCGCAAAAACTGTCGGTGAGGTTGCCTGCGTCAACATCCTGCCTGTAGAGGGGGTAGAGGTACTGATCGATCCTGCCGAGAGCCATGGCGTAGCGGCCTTCGCAGACGAAACAGTTGTGGATCATCCAGACCAGCTGAAGCCCCTGAGCAAAGGTTTTCGGTGCGCCAAGGAGCAGAGCCTCGCAGTTTTCCGCCGCAAAGGCAAGCTTTTCGTCGTCGTAATCCCCTCTGCCAATGAGAGACCTGGCTTTTTCCGCGTACTTTTTAAGCCTTCCCAGGAGGGCTTCAAGGGTCCGCTTCATGCCTTTGAGAAGGGCGACGGAAGAGGCGCTGTCCCTGTGAATATCCATGGATCTTTCGATCTTTTTGATCATGCCGGAAATACCGAGGGTTATGGGAGTGGAATAGTCCGGAGCAAAGTGGTCATAGTTTGTGATGAAGGAGCGCTCCGGGAAGAGGGCCATGGTTTCATTGGCGGCAGCCAGTTCTTCCTCGGACACCTCGACAAAGCAGTCCTTCATGCTTCCGAGGATCAGATCGTTTTTGTAAATGTGGGGCTCGGAGAGCAGAAAAACAGCGGCAACCCCGTCGCTTCTTTTTTCAACGTTGGCGGTGCCTGAGCTTGTTTTATACCCTTGGCATCTGTAAAGATTCGGGAAGAACATACCGCCGGGACGTGTCTCCATTTCCTGTCTGAGTTTTTTTACTGTGTCCATTTTGTCTCCAATCAAACATTCAGGTGCAGCGGCGCCGGCAAGGCCCTTCAGAGAGCTTTCCGCAAACCGGCCGCACGTTCACTTCAATTCAATTACAATATATCACTGATCCGAGGTGAAAACAATGGATAACAAAGGTTTTTCCTGTCAAAATCAAGTAGGAATGGTATGATCCGTAATATTGACCTGTCACGCAGCGCTTACGTCAAAATCTTTGCACGGGATGACATCCGGTTTTTGCAAGTCTGTTACGGAAAGGTTTGGCGGAAAAGGGTGAAAAAAGGGGTGAAAAAGTCAAAAAAACACTTTACCGAAAAAAGGTTTTTTGATACAATATTTGAGACCCTAGGCCAGTGAGGAGGGGACCCGCTTTTTGAGCACTTACAAGGCCACATTGATGAACGAAACAGCCGTTAAAATGGCCCTCGTACGCATTGCGCATGAGATCATCGAGAAGAACAGAGGTTGCGAAAATCTCTGCCTTGTAGGCATTAAAAGAAGGGGTATACCGCTGGCTGAGATCATTGCGGAAAACATCTATAACATTACGGGTGAAAAGCCCCTTTGCGGCTCCGTTGACGTGACGTTTTACCGTGACGACCTCACTAAAATATATGAAAATCCTGCTATCGGGGACAGTGTCCCCGATTTTGATATCAACGGAAAGATTGTCGTCCTTGTGGACGACGTTCTTTTTACCGGGAGGACCGCAAGGGCTGCCATGGAGGCTGTGATCCGGCTTGGAAGACCTTCCAGGATACAGCTTGTAGTTTTGGTGGACAGGGGCCACAGGGAACTTCCCATAAGAGGGGATTACATTGGCAAAAACATTCCCACCTCAAGGTCCGAGCATATCGAAGTAAAGATACCGCCCTACGACGATAAGACTGCGGTGGAACTTTACGGATAAACCCGAAGGTCCTTTGGACTGAGGGACTGACTCAGGTCATAATGCGGCAGGGCGCAAGTCCGCTGCTTGATGATAAATATTAATTTGTACCAGTGTGTGCAAGATATGGAGGTTTTTATGAAACTTGTTTACAATGTTCAGGACAAGCCGAAGGCGGGACAGATCGTCATTTTCGCCTTCCAGCAGCTTCTGGCAATTATGGCGGCTACCATCGCAGTGCCGGGCGTAGTTAACTCGGTGACGGGAAGCCACATGCAGCCGTCCGCAGCCATGTTCGGCGCAGGCGTCGGAACCATCGTTTACCTGCTCTTCACGAAGTTCAAGAGCCCCGTGTTCCTCGGCTCATCCTTCGCATTCCTGGGCTCAATGTTCAGCGCTTTCGCAGGCGCTTTTGCAATGGGCGACGAGAATCTGGGATACTTTGGACTCATCATCGGAGCAGCGTTTGCCGGTCTCGTGTACGTGATCCTTTCGATCATCGTTAAGTTTGCAGGCGTTAAGTGGATCAACAAGATCATGCCCGCAGTCGTTATCGGCCCCACCGTTGCAATTATCGGTCTCAGCCTTGCGGCAAACGCAGTGGGCGACGCAGTTACAGGCGGTGTTAAAAATGCCGAGGGTGCTGCAGTAGCCAATCCCTACGTTGCATTCATCTGCGCATTCGTTACGATGCTGGTTGTAGTCGTTTGCTCGACCTACGGAAAGAAGATGGCGAAACTTGTTCCTTTTATCATCGGTATCCTTGCCGGCTATGGCCTCGCATGCTTCTTCACGATCATCGGCATCACAACGGGAAAACCCGAACTCCAGATCGTAAGCTTTGAACCCTTCAAAGCTCTGGTTGCAGGCGGCGTTGGCGTTTCCACGTTCGTATCACTTCCCCAGTTCACTTTCATCAATGCGATCCAGGGCCTCAAGTCCGTCAACCCGGGCTACATTGCCTCCATCGCAGTTGCGTTCATTCCTGTTGCCTTCGTCGTGTTCGCTGAGCACATCGCAGACCACAAGAACCTTTCTTCCATCATTGAAAAAGATCTTCTCACAGATCCGGGACTTTCGAGAACTCTCCTTGGCGACGGCGTAGGCTCCTTTGCCGGTGCGATCTTCGGCGGCTGCCCCAACACAACTTACGGTGAGTCCATCGGCTGCGTGGCCATTACCGGCAACGCTTCCATCGTTACGATCCTCTGCGCCGCGATCCTCGCAATCGTGGTTTCCTTCATCTCCCCTGTGATGGCATTCCTTGAGTCGATTCCTCCCTGCGTAATGGGCGGCGTCTGCATCACCCTCTACGGATTCATCGCTGTATCCGGACTCAAGATGATCCAGAAATCCGATCTCAACGACAACGCAAACCTCTTCACGGTTTCCGTAATACTCATCTGCGGCGTCGGCGGACTTTCCTTTACCTTCGGCCAGATCACTATCACAACAGTTGCCGCTGCTCTCATCCTCGGCATCATCGTGAACCTCATCCTCAACAAAGGCAGGAAAAAAGAGGCTGCTCCCGCTGAAGCAACGGTAGACGAAGACACAGAGATCAAAGAAGACTGATCTTAACACAGACTTAAACAACTGAATCCAGCCCTTTCCCGCGCGGCTGAAAACCGCACAAAAGCGGGGAAGGGCTTTTAACACCTTGATGAGCGACTTAATATGCAGAACTTCAAGCTGACTATATCCTATGACGGAACAAGATTTTCAGGCTGGCAGAAGCAAAACGCCAATGGAGACACCATCCAGGGAAAGCTTGAAAGCATCGCATCTCTTTTGAACGGAAGGGAGACCCCTGTAAACGGTGCAGGGCGTACTGACGCGGGCGTCCACGCCAAAGGTCAGGTCGCCAACGTATTTATTGACAAAGAAATGACTCCGGAAGAGGTCAGAGATCACTTCAACAGGTATCTCCCCGAGACCGTATCCGTGGACAAAGTGGAGACGGCGGACAGCAGGTTCCACGCAAGGTTATCCGCCAAGGCCAAGACCTACGAATACTACGTGTCAACAGAGAAAAAACCGCCGGTATTTGAGCGAAGATTTGTTTACTGCTACGGAAAGCCTGTGAATATTGATTCAATGAGGCTCGCCTGCGAAGATTTGAAAGGAACCCACGACTTCAAAGGGTTCTGTACACGCACACCGGGAAAGAAGAGCACGGTAAGGGAGATCATGTCCGCAGACGTGACAGTAGTGAGCGGCGGGCTTTTTATACAGGAGTCGCTTGAGATGCCCCGGATCATTAAGATCACCCTTTCGGGGGACGGTTTCCTTTACAACCAGGTCAGGATAATCGCAGGCACCCTTCTTGAAATAGGCAGCGGTTCCCTTCCCGGGGATACCGTGAAAAAGGTGCTGGAGACCGGGGACAGAAAACTTGCAGGATTTACGGCCCCTCCCGAGGGTCTTTTCCTGAAGGAAGTTATTTACTGAAAATGAAAAAGAGCTGCCGTCACCACCAAAGGCGATCCAAGGCGGCAAAGTATAAATGATCATCCCGGAAAAGACTTCCGGAGAGTAACTTTAAAAACAATAAACAAACGGAGACTGTTAAGATGGCAAAATTTCTTGTAAAGAACAAATACACCTACGACAGAAGACCCCAGACGGATTTTTCCTACTGCGTAAACTACGGGCCTTTTTCCAAATCGATGAGGGGGATATGTTCCCACAACTACGTTCCGGACCTGTTCAGAGCGGACGGGGCGGGGAATATTGGCGTCTTCGGTTTTTCAAAGGAAAGACCGGTGACCGTCGTGCTGCCCGATGAGACGAAGGCGCTGCTGAAAGACGTTACGGGCATAAGACTCTCGGATGCGACTGCAGAGGCGGGAACGGTCTTAAGGGCGGTGTTCTTCGGAAAAAAGGGCGAGAGCTTTGCAAGTGCCTGCGAGGCAGGATTTGCCGCCGGCAAAGGGATCTGTTTTTCACTTGGGAAAATGGATTTTGAGCCTGAAAAACTGGTTCTCGAGACAAACGGAGGAGAGGTCTCCTGCAGGATAGATCTTGTGTACGTGAAAAATACTCTTGGCGAGTTTCCGGGACAGCACCATTTCTACAGTGTTTCGGAGGGTGCGACCCTTGGCGGCAGGGGCGGCTCGATGGTGCTGGGGCTTGACGGGAAGGGGTATTTCGAGGCAAAGGATCTTCCCCTTGACCAGGGCAATGCCTACGGTATGAAGATGCCTTTAAGAAATACTGTTTTTGCCGTTATCCGGAACCTTTGCGGCGCAAAAACCGCAACCATTGAATTTACTTCGGAAACGGCCCCCGAATATGCCGGGGAAAACTCGGTGGAACTGGAACTTGCCAAGGACAAAGAGCCTCATGCATACTATTTCAACCTTTCAGCCTGCCCGGGCTGCGACGGAAGGCTCACGGGCTTCAGACTCGGAAGCGAGGGCAGGGGAGAGCTGGTGATCGACAGCTATTCCTTCGAGCAGGAAAAGCCGTTTTACGACGTTTACTGCAAGGCGGAGTCCTGCGTTGCGGATCCTGAGAAAGACGTGTTTTCGATAAGCGGAAAGTTTGCGGAGGACGCCGGAAAAGGATTGGTGAAAGATCTTGCGGAGACTTTCATTGGCGGGAAGATAGAGGTGTACGCCGGGACCATGGCGGACGACACAGGGTTCGGAACCGCAAGCGAGACGGTTGCCGGAAAGAAATACCTTGCCGGTATACCCTTCCCGGAAAACGCAGCCCCCGGAGAGAGCTTTGAGATCAGGGACATCCCATTGAGGGACGACAAGACCACCATGCTTCCCTACCAGCTGTTGCTGTTTGCAAGGTCCGAAGACGGATCAAAGACCCGCTGCCTTACTGACAGGTTTTATATCGAAAACTACGAGTGCTTCGACAAAAGCCCCTATTCCTTTGAACTTCCTTCTTTTGCGGTAAAAGTGACTGACTTTGGCGCAAAGGGCGATGCGGTTTCGGACGACACGGAGGCTATCCAGAAGGCGATAGATCACGTTGCGAAGAAGGGCGGCGGAAAGGTCGTTGTCCCAGGTGACGGCAGCTTCTACGGCAGACGGTACATAGTCACCAGCATCCTTCTCCGCTCAAACGTGGAACTTTCGATTGAGACAGGCGCGGTGCTCTGGCAGTCCCAGAGGCGAGAACATTACACCTACGAGCCGGCCTACGGCCACGACGACATCATTCCGGGCATCAACTGGACCCACAACCTTCACACAGCCAATCTCCCTCTCATCCAGGGAGCCAACCTTGAAAACATTAAAATCACCGGCGGTGGTGTTATCAGGATGCTGGACACCGGTTCCGAGGAGAACGTGGGAATGCCCGGCTACTCTGTGGGCTGCCACAGAAGGATCCACTGCATTCCCCTGGGCCTCTTTATCTGCAAAAACGTCGAGGTGCGGGATATCTCGATCCAAAGGTCGAACAACTACCACACCAGCTTCAACCACTGCGAGAACGTGTACATTGCCAATGTGAAGCTCCACAGGGTCAAGTGCGTCAGCGGCGACGGCTTTGGCGTCTGCGGCGTGAAAAATGCCTTGGTGAACCGCTGCTTCTTCCAGTCCAACGACGACGCGATAGTCATGAGCACCCACTACGAGGATCCGAGAGGCCTTCTCTGGTGGACCAATACCCGGGACGAGGACAACTCGGTGAGATTCGTGACCGTAAAACACTGCTACCTGAACTCCGGCGGCGGCAAGGCCATCTGCTTCATCACCTGGGGCACCAGCGACCCGGACCAGGAGCGGGAAGAGATCTCCAACGTGGTTGCGGAGGACAACGTGCTCACCTGCGTGAATCCCGTTGGCGCCTGGTTCGACAACCCCTACAACGGCAAGCAACCCTTCGACAACACCGAGACCGACGACTACTCGCCGGTGAAGCAGATCCGCATATTTAACAACCGCTACGAGGGCATCTGCTCCCTGGGCCCCATCCAGGCCACGGACATTCTCACCGACTGCGGCATAGTCTCCGCAAGCGACTTCAGGAACGGCGACTTCTCCCTGGGAGGTCTTGCCAACTGGACGGTAAACCGCAACTCCGATCCCGAATCCGCTCACACAGCTGTCTACTGCGACAAGACCAAGGGCATGATCGAGCATTTTGACGAGGGCGACGTGTCCTGCCTGCAGGGCCTTCACCTCTGCGCAGGTCTTCACAAATTCTCCTGCGAGACGCTGACCGGGCCTTCCGGAGCAAAGCTTGTTGCCAAGGTCATCCAAACCGGTGAAGTCATCGCCGAAAAGACCGTTGTCTCGGAATACCCACGCTTTGAAGAGATCTCCTTCGAGACATCTGAGGACCTGGACGTCTACGTGGGGATCGCATCAAACGGCGATTCTCATGACGGTTTCTGCGTGTTCGATCACTGCCGGATGGAGAGCGTGACGGACGAAGAGGGCAGAAAACGGTCTCTGGAAAAGAAACTTAGAGAAAAGCTTGAGAAAAAATTCACTATTCCCGAGTGCTTTTTCACAAAGGCCGAGGAGGGCAAGGTGAACCTTTGCTGCGAGTCTCTGGGGTCCGAAAAAGCGGTGACCGCAAACCTTCCCAAAAAGAATTTCGCCATCGAAGCCGCCATAAGGATAGACGCTCTGCCGGAAAAAGGAGCCGGCGGCTACGCTTTCAGATTCGGCGAAAAGAACGGCAGATACAGGGAACTCCGGGTCAACATCACCGGAAGGACTCTCGTGATAAAGGAGGTCTACGGGGCCATCGAAAAAGAACTGTTCCGGAAGGACGATTTCTTCTTCACTTCCCTTGATTTCCACAATTACAGGCTTGAGGTGTCCGAAAACACCGCTACCCTGAGGATCGACAGCGGGCTTTACACCTCGGTCACAACAACGGTCCCGGAGGGCACCGTATCTCTTAGGATATTCAATATCAACGCATCCGTCAACGGCCTTGATATCGAGTGACCCGTAACGCCTGCACAGCCGGATATTTCCGGAAAATATTTTATTTCCGGGCGATATTATTCCGGTTTAAAAACCTACGCCAAAAGTGATATCATCCCCAATGGGAGGGGGCGATGTCATTGGCGGATGAAAGCGTCAGAAAAAAGAAACAGGATGATGTCTCTAAACTTCTGAAGGAACTTGGTTTTAAGAGAGCGTCCAGAGGATTCACGGACTGTGTGGAAGCGGTCCTTTTGGCCTCGGAGACAGAGGAGATCTACGGGTCGCTCACAAAGGAAATTTTCCCTGAAATAGCGAAAAAACGGGGAAAAAGCGAAGCGGCGGTGGAAAAGGCTGTGAGAGATGCCCTTGCCGACAGCTGGGAACAGGGAGACAGGACAAAATTCAGGGCGGTCTTCGGGGACCGCTACAGGCCGAAACACGGACGGCCTACGGTTGTAGAGTTCCTTGCCGCAGCGAAGGATTATCTTGACGAAGCGGGATAAGTTTTATGGACGTTGTTTTAATTATAATCGAAATATTCGGTACGGTGGTGTTCGCAATTTCCGGCGCACTGGTGGCCATCGAAAAGGAGATGGATCTTTTCGGTGTGGCAATACTTGGCCTTGTGACTGCAACGGGCGGAGGATTCCTGCGGGATCTGATCCTGGGGACAGTGCCGCCAAGGCTGTTCACCGATCCGGTGTACGCCCTTGTGGCTCTCGGCACTTCTCTGATAATGTTTATCCCTGCGGTGAGAAAGATCCACGGCGGCGCCAAAAAAGTGCGTGACGTGCTGCTTCTCGTGGTGGATTCCCTTGGACTTGGAACTTTTGCAATGGTCGGAATGGGCTTTGCCGTCGACGCCGGCTTCGGGAACAACCCTTTCCTGCTCATATTCGTCGGTGTGGTGACTTCCGTTGGCGGAGGTGTTATGAGAGACGTGATGGCCGGCAACAGACCCTACGTGTTTGTAAAACACTTCTACGCCACTGCGGCGCTCATCGGCTGCGGTGTATTTGTTCTTTTGAGAATGATCGCCGGAGACATTGTGGCAATGATAGTCGGTGCGGCGGTCATATTTACCCTGAGAATACTTGCGGCTCTGTTCCACTGGAAGCTTCCGGTGGCCCGCAGGGAGGAAAGTTGAGGGATCTCCGGAAGGGGTCCGTTGATCATAAACGCTTGGCAACGCCAATATTATTTCTTGAAAAACCGGGAGGACTGCGCAATGTATAAAAGGACAATATTGGCGCTTATCGCCTTGTTAATGCTTATCACCTGCTGCCTGCCCGGATGCGACGGGATAGGAGGAAGAACTATGTGGTTTGAAACGCCGACAAAAAAGGTTCTTAGAGATTCAAAACCCGGCAGGAACGCCTCATACACGGTCTATATGGCCGCGGACGAAAAAGAGGGCTGCCAGGCAGTGGTTAAATACGAGTTCATCACAGGCCCGGTCACCGTTGAAATCGACAAGCCCGTGAACAAGGACGGCGACGCCATTGGCGTGGAAGTATTCTTGGAGGATTACGTCCCCACGACTTACTCCCAGCCCTTTTTCACGGACGAAAGCCTGAACGGAGTGTCGGTGGAATACCCCGACGGACTGAAGCCTGTTCCGGATGACCTTGTGATCTCTTCAAACGAGGCAACGCCTTTTTACATTCTGTTCGACTCGAAGGACGCCGCCCCGGGGGACTACGTGACGGAATTCCGGGTCATTGACAGGGATGAGGTCATCGACAAGGGCAAGATCACGGTCCACGTCTGGAATTTTAGCCTGCCCGAAACAAGGTCAATGACCGCCGTCTCCGACCTTTCCGCCTATTCGATCCAGAAAATGGAAAAGTCCGAGGGCGAAAAGACCACCGAACTTTACGTGAAATATTACGAATTCCTTCTGGACCACAACGTCTGCGCCTATTTCCTGCCCTACGACATCCTTGACGAGCGGGCCGACAAATACATGGACGACCCGAGAGTGACCAATTTCCGGGTGCCTTATTCGGACGACGACCGCATCCGGGCCTACTACGACAAACTGTCCCAAAAAGAGGAGTGGCTGAAAAAGGCCTACTTCTATCCCCTTGACGAGCCCTCGGACGCCGCAGCCTACAACGACCTTCGCAGAGCCGGAATGCGCCTCACGGAGCTCTTCCCGAATTACCGCATGGTGGTTCCCTTCTTTATTGACCCCGCCATCGGCGACGAGGACGGCATCGACTACGCCGAGGAATACATGAACATCTGGTGCCCGAAACTTTTCTGTTTCGACCAGGAAAACATCTACTCCGAGGAACTTGCGGCGACAAAAGAACCCTTCGCGGATCGCATGCGGGCAATGTGTGACCGGGGCGACGACCTCTGGTGGTACGTCTGCTGGGAACCCGGCGACCCCTACGCCAATCTCTACGTGAACATGCAGGGCGTCAAAAACAGGTCCATCTTCTGGCAGGCTGAACTCTACGGAGTGAACGGCTTCCTCTACTGGAGCTCGACCTTCTGGGATCAGATCGCGGATCCCTGGAACGACGCCAATACCGTGAAGTGGCTTACCCCCTACGTCTACGGCGACGGCTCCCTGCTCTACAGCGGAAGACAGGTTGGCGTGGACGGACCCTGCTCCTCCCTGCGCCTTGAGGCGGTGAGGGATGGAATCGACGATTTTGAACTGATCCAGCTGGCAAAAAAAGCCGGCGCCACAGACGCCCAGATCAAAAAGATCGTCAACATTGTCGCTAAGAGCATCACGGACTACTCCACAAGGGATGAGGATATTGTTAAGGCGAGGAGAGAGCTGGCGAAAATCATTGAGCGCGACGCTGCGCGTCGCTAGTGGGGCGCAGCGCAAGGCGCTGCGAGTGGGGCACGGAGCGGAGCTCCGAGAGTTGGTGCAATGCGACACTGCTCGTCGCGAGTGGGTGCAACGCGATGCGTTGCAAGTAGGCGCGATGCTGCGCATCGCGATTGATTGCGGCTGACGCCGCTAGGTGCAGTGCTTCGCACTGGAAAGATTGTAAAAAAGAAACAGTGGGCCGCGCAGACTCACTGTTTTTTATTGCTGGAAAAGCTGGGGGAACAAGCGAAAGCTATCAACGGCAACGAAATATCATTGCGCCGCATGCGCATCACTGCGGAGCCCCGCTCCGCATCACTTGAGGAACCCTATGCCACATATTGCGCCGTCAGGCGCATCACTTTTCACTGCGCGAAGCGCATCACTGCGGAGCCCCGCTCCGCATCACTTGCGGAACGAAGTGATGCGTTCTCTCTCAGCGAAGCTGTGCCTCACTCGAGCCGTAGGCTCGCACCACTCGCGCCGCAGGCGCGTTCATGCTATTCCCGGAATATTGTTCTTGACCTTGCCCACGGTGGCGTTGAACAGTTCTTCTGTGGCCAGAGCCATTTTGGTCACGGAGAAGTCATTGCCGTGGGGGTAAATGTAGAGGGTATCGGTGAGGGTGTTGAGGTCCACGCAGTCCCCGAATTTGCCTAAATATTCGTATTCGATGTGGCAGGAGTAGAGGGAGGCCGGGGGCTTCAGGAGCTCGAAGGGCTTGCCTTCGGTGTCGGTGCCGGTCACTTTGAAGCCGTCCATGTCGTGGATCATTTTGCCGTTGCCGAGGTGGAGGAATTTGTCCGCATTGGGGAGGGTGTCGATGTGGACGTCAAGGACGCCTGTAGTGTAGGTGCCTGCGAGTACCTCGTCCCGGACGCACTGTCGCTCCCATTCGTACCAGTCGGGAATGTGGGAAAACTCGGTATAGCCGTCATCACCTGAGATCTCGCTGAGATCGGATACGGTCCAGGTTTTACCACAGGCGGTGCAGGCGAGCTTCATCCCTTCGGAGGTCATGCGGAAGTCGGTGCTGCAGTTGGGGCAGCGGTAGAGGACTTTGTGGAGGCCTTCGGCGTGTTTCTTGTATTTGACGCGGATGCCCCGCTCTTTCTGCCAGGCGAAATCGTCGTACTGAAAAGCTTCAACCAGGCGGGCGTTGATCTCGTCGGGAGTGGCAGTCTTCAGCTGCTCGGGTGTGTATTGAAGAGTCATTTCGGCTTCGGTGGGTTTGATTCCTCTGTCGTGAAGATTCCAGAAGGGCGAGTTCACGTGGTGACCGTGGCAGATGAGGGTGACAACCGGAACGTCCAGCAGTTTGCAGAGCTTGCCGAGAGAAGAGGGCAAAACGGCGGTGGTGCCGCAGAGAGAGTACCGGGCCTCGGGGTAGATTATGGCAACGTCACCGTTTTTGATCGTCTGCCGCAGCTGGCGGATCAGGGTGATGTCGTTTGTGAACTTGCGCTTGCAAATGCAGCCCACGTCCCGGAGCAAGCCCTCTCTTCCGATGAATCCGTCAATTGCCACTACGTAGTTGGCCCTGTAAGGCGAGATCGCCTTGGAGGCAACTTTGAAGTCCATGAACGCATTGTGGTTGCAGAGAAGCAGATACGGAGGCTTGATGCCTTCCATGCCGGTCTTTACAAGCTTGTTTTTGTGGGTGATCAGGTCCGGTGCGCAAAGAAGGGGAATAAGGCCTCTCAGGTACCATTTGGTGCGCCTTGGCGGGGCAGCCATGTCAAACCGTTTGATCGAATCGTCCATGGGATTCCTCCTGTCAGTGAATTGGTGCTATTCTACAATATTTTCGCCAATTCCGCAACAAGTTGTCACCTGCCGTTTTTTCGACTTTTTTCGGGCTTTCAGAGGTCGGACGCAAGGAAACGGGACTCTTTTCCGGCGGCATTGACGGAGGCTGATTGGCGTTTACAAACCGGAGAAAATGTGCTAAACTGAATCCAAAGGGAGAGCCCGCCGCGACGACGGATGAGGGGCAGCGTTCCCGGCAGTTGTTTTGACAGTGTTTAAGTATTGACGGCTATGGACGAAGAATACAGGCTTAACGAGAATAACGATCAGACTCCGGAATTTCAGACCTATTCTGAATTTAACGATGAAAGCCGGATCGGGGAGCATGAGATCTACGCCACAGAAGGCGGCTACATATCCGATGAATCCAACCGCTATAATTCGGGAAGCAGTTCGGTCAGGTCACACCAGCACCAGAGTTTGTTGAGAAAAGGCAGAAACAGGATCGGACGTCTGCTGAGTCTGATGGCGGCTGTTTCCGTTCCTGTGGCGGTTGTCGTTATCGTTTTCATAAACGCTGTTTTCGTTGACGTTATTAAGTATGCAGCTACCCAGGAGTCGCTGGAACTGGTGCTCAGTATACGCACTCCCGACGAGGAAGCGGAGTTTTTGGCTGTTCTGACCGATGAAGACGGCAACGTCTCGGGCGAACAGCACGTCAGCCCTGCATCGCCCACAGTCCTGTTTACCGGGCTTGAGGCCGGAGGGCTGTACTATTTTGAAGTGTTTGACGGAGAGACTTCCTGCCTGAAGTTGAGTTATATTCTTCCGACTGAGGAAAATGAGCCGGACGAGACGGCTACAGCGCCGCCGACGAACACCCCGGATAATTCCGGAACGGCTACTGCGACGCCGGATAATTCCGGAACTGCTTCTGCAACGCCGGGTTCTTCTCAGCAGGCGACTGCGACTCCCGGACAGACCGGAGAAACTGAGACACCTACTGAGACTCCTTCCGAAACACCGACTCCGGATTCACAGACTGCGACCCCCGACACGTCAACGGCGACACCTTATTCGCCGACGCCTCAGGGACAGACCGCAACGCCTGCTCCAACGGCAACACCGACTCCAACGCCCGACAACTCTACGGCTACACCTTATTCGCCAACGCCTCAGGGACAGACGCCTACGCCGACCCCGACCGCAACGCCTACGCCGACCCCGACTGCCACTCCTACGGCGACACCCTCAGGCAGTACTGCGACACCTACTCCCGAACCGACTGCCGCTCCAACGGCTCAGCCAGTTCCTTCGGCATCGTTGGCGTCGGTAAGCAAGTCGTTCAACTGGATCGACATGATCTTCAGCGTGCAGAACATCGATCCCTCTGACATTCTTGTGACCGTAAACGGATTGTCTGTCGAAGCTGCTCAGACCACAAGCAGCACGCTGACTGTTTCCCTTGATGGGCTTGACCCGGATACGACCTACAACTACAAGCTTTCTGACGGAGACGGAAATACGATCCTTTCGGGCAGTGTGACCACGGATAAGAGGACCGCAGCGACCGTAACGCCGGTGAGCTTCAGCAGTTCCCTGACGGGAGCAAACATTGTTTTCTCTTACGAAAATCCTGACGGCAACGATATCACCGCCAAGCTCGACGGCACCCTCTGCAGCTACGTGAGCGGAAACGACTCAATGACGTTTGTACTGTCCGGACTTGGCGAACACTCATCCCATACCCTTGTGTTCTACGACTGGGACGGCACGGTCATCCTGACCTATCCCTTTGAGACCAGGCAGAGAACTGCCGCGACTGCATCCTTCGGAAATATCACTAAAACGTATAATTCCGTTTCGATGCAGATCAGCCTTAATAACCCTGACGCCAATGCCCTCGAACTGAGAGTGAACGGAACGTCTGTCAACATGGACCTTTCAGGCGCCAACGTTCAGATCAACTTGAACACACTCTCGCCTAGGACGACTTACACCATCACCGTGCAGGATCTCTCCTGCGGAAAGGCGGCAGGCTCGACAACTTTCACCACCGACACTACCGCAGTATTCCATATGGACGGCGACGGAAACGGGGTGTTTGTACTGACCAACGGTTTTGCGTCTGATTATCCCAAAGCGCAGATCGCGATCACAGACAGTCTTGGCTATACGTTGGTCCTGACACAGACCGGAACCGGGACTTACTACGCATACGCAGATGACTTTGTTTACGGAGGCAGCTACACCGTCAGTATTTCCAACGGAGACACTGAAATCGACAGTTTCACTGCCACTCTTACAGGAAAGACCAGGCCGTCTATTTCTGTAGCCCATGAGGGCTACGGCCCCGCCACCATAGAGGAGGCTCTGACCTCCGAAATGCACGAAAGCAGCGTGTCGTACCCGGGCTTTAGATACACTTTCAACTCCGGGTATATAGAGCCGGTGGATCATGATACCGGAAACACCGCCTCCGGGAAAAACCGCAGAACTGCGCTGCTGCTGTTCAACAGCGACGGAGATCTTGTCAGCGCCGTGTTGTCCGGAATGGATGCGGGTCAGGATATGGGCGCTTATGATCTTGGTCAAAGCCAGCAGATCAATTTCGAGACCTTCGGCAAGGAAAACGAGTTCGGTCCCGGACAGTATACCGCGGCACTCTACACTGCGGACGGTCTCACCGAAGACGACGTCTCGAACGTCTATTGGAGCGGTTACGAATACGATTCCCTCAATGACAGCGACTTGTATACGACTTTCGTTGAGCAGGGAAGACGGATCAGCCAGGCTGTGACACTGACCGTTACAGAGGTCGAATCCTTTGGCGAGGCATATATGTATCCCGACCCCACTCCGTCAGCCCTTTCAGATGACGAAATGGTCTACTACTTCACGTGCTATTATTATCCCGCTGAGGAAGGCGAGGAAGGCTATCTTACGATAGTTTCCGCCTCCAACCCGACGGAACAGCTGATAGAACCTGTTTCCCTTGGCAACACGGACGTTTACGGCTACAACGCAAGCAGGCTTTTTGTCCACACAACAGAGCCGGTCTGCGCGATCATCTACAAGAATACGTTTGATCCTGAGAACTACCTGTACGTTCTCTATTACATAAACGAATAACACCCATTCTCAAAGAAAGGAATCCGGGACATGATCACTTTTAAGGAAAAATCGGAAAAAACCCAGAAGACAGTCAGCACGGTTGCTGCCGTGGCGATGCTCTGCCTTGCCGCAGTCTATTTTGTACTTCTCATCGGAGGCGCAGCCTTTTTCGGTGCAGACAGTCCCTTCTACAGAAGTCTGAACCCCTTCAGCGGAGCAGGTGATTACATCATCTGGATCAGGATAATCAGCTACGCCTGCTTCTTCTTCACGATCGGCTATCTGATAAGGCTTGCCATAAGCTGGCTGGTAACCTTTGTCAAAAAAGGTAAAGCGATCTTCAACCTTCTCAGCTCCTTCATCAAATACCTCTCGATGATCTGCTTCCTGTTCGCCACACTCAGGGCCTTCAACGTTGACACCGCAACACTTCTTGCAGGCGTCGGAATATTGTCCCTGATCGTCGGCCTCGGCGCCCAGCCTCTCATCGAAGACATAATCTCCGGCCTGTTCATCGTATTCGAGAACGTGTTTGACGTTGGCGATATCATCATCGTTGACGGCTTCCGGGGCACGGTGAGAGAGATCGGCATCAGGACCACGCGTTTTGAGGACACCAGCGGCAACTTCAAGATCATGAACAACTCAGACCTACGCACAGTCATCAACCTCACGGACCACCTCACCCTGGTCCCCTGCGTGGTGCAGATCGAGTACGGCGAATCCATCGAGCGGGTGGAGGCAGTGATCAAGGACAACATCGAGAAGATCGGCAAGGCCATCCCGGACATCGTCGAAGGCCCCTTCTACAAGGGCGTTTCCGAGCTGGGCGCATCAGGCGTTTCCCTCAAATTCGTGGCACGCTGCGAAGAGGCCAACCGCTTCCAGGTCGAGCGCGACATGAACCGCGAATTCAAGCTCCTGTTTGACGCCAATGAGATCAGCATCCCGTTCACCCAGGTCGTTATCCACTCGCCTACGGTGTTTGAAAAACCGGATGCCTCGGATATCAAAAAGTCCCGCAAATTAATTGAAGAACAGCGGAAAAACACGGATGAGGCCACTGACAACGATTATAGAGCGTGACTCGCAGCGCGGTGCGCTGCTCGCAAGTGATGCGGCTGGCGCCGCAGTGAGTGCGACGCTGTGCGTCGCAAGTGATGCGCCTTCGGCGCAGTGGGTGTAGCTTCGCTGCAAGTGGGTGCGCTGCTTCGCCCCGCGAGTGGGTGCGCTAATGCGCAAATTATAACGACTCAGCAGAAGAAAACGAGCCGGCGCAGCAGAAAAACCTGGAGCGCCGGCTCGTCTTATACAACAACTGTTCATTATTCACTGATCACTGTTCACTGCAGTGCGCAGCGACGCCTTAGAGCAATCACGGCGCCGCACCACTCGTGCCGAAGGCGCGTTTCGGAACGAAGTGAAGTGCATACTCGAGCCTGCGGCTCGCA